>JBCNNW010000041.1:0-33378 GCA_039594205.1 Pseudescherichia sp.
GGCAGATAGACCGGCTCTTCCGGATACATCCGGGTTTCGCGTTTGGCAAACGCGTGCAGGCCGATCATCCAGATACTGCGTACCTGGGTGCCGAAACCTACGATTAACTCTTTTAAGGTCATGGTCTTTTCATCCCTTATTGCGCCTGCCACAGAATGACAGCCGCCGTTACCAGCAGATTGATTAGCGTAAGCGGCAGGCACACTTTCCAGCCGAAGGACATCACCTGGTCATAACGCGGACGCGGCAATGCTGCGCGAATCAAAATGAACATCATCATGAAGAATGCTGTTTTCAGGGCAAACCAGACGAACGGAGGTAAGAACGGGCCGTGCCAGCCACCGAAGAACAGGGTGACGATCAGCGCGGACACGGTAACGATAGCGACATATTCGCCCACGAAGAACAGACCGAACTTCATGCCGGAGTATTCGATGTGGTAACCGTCCGCCAGCTCCTGCTCAGCCTCTGGCTGGTCAAACGGATGGCGGTGACAGACCGCAACGCCAGCAATCGCAAAGGTGATGAAACCAAAGAACTGGGGAATGATGTTCCACAGGTGCGCCTGGTTGTTCACGATGTCGGTCATGTTGAATGAACCGGCCTGCGCCACAACGCCCATCAGCGACAGCCCGAGGAACACCTCGTAGCTTAGCGTCTGGGCCGAGGCACGCATCGCCCCCAGCAGCGAGTATTTATTGTTACTCGACCAGCCGGCAAACAGCACCGCGTAGACCGTCAGCCCCGCCATCATCAGGAAGAACAGAATGCCGATGTTGAGATCCGCCACGACCCACGTCGGGCTGACCGGCACAATGGCAAAGGCCAGCAGCAGCGAGGTAAAGGCGATCATCGGTGCAAGGGTATAGATCATGCGATCCGAGAAGCGCGGGATCCAGTCCTCTTTAAAGAACATCTTGATCATGTCCGCCACCAGCTGGAGTGAGCCACCCCAGCCTACGCGGTTCGGTCCATAGCGGTTCTGGAACAGGCCGAGCAGACGACGCTCGGCAAAGCTCATAAACGCCCCGCAGATGACCACCACCAGCAGGATCGCCAACGCCTTAAGAATGCCGATCAGGATATCAATCAGCTCCGGTGTTAACCAACTCATTGCTGTGCCTCCTGCAAGTTCTCAAGACGCGCGCCTGCCAGCACCGGTGCGATGCCCGGCATACCCATTGGCAAGCCCACCTGCCCTGCTGTCAAACCCTCTGCAATCACCAGCGGCAGAGTGACCGTCTGGCCCTCATAGCTGAATGCGACCTGCGCACCCGCATTGACGCCAAGCTTCGCGGCATCTGCCGGGTTGAGCTTGATGTAGGGCTGCGGCATCCGGGTCTGGAACACCGGAGAGCGCTGGGACAGCTCGTCGCTGCCGAAGAGATGATAGTACGGCGCCACACGCCATTTCCCCTCTTCCGCCTGGAAGCCCGTCGGGACACGGTCAAAGTAGTCCAGACCGTTGGCAGAGGCTTCGATCAGGCGCACGCCCGGATCGCCATGACGCAGTTTGCCACCCACTTCGGCCTGGAACTTGTTCCATGCCTGCGGGGAGTTCCAGCCCGGTGCCCAGGCAAACGGAATTTGCGAGCGCGGAGCGGACGGCTGGTTGTTCCCTTCCATTGAGAAGGCAAACATGGTGTCTTTATCCTGCGGCTGACGCGGCTCGTGCACGCTGATGTTGGCGCGCATTGCCGTCCGGCCGCTATAGCGGTGCGGTTCACGGGCCAGCTTCTGACCACGAATGCGGAAGCTGGCATCCGGCGCGGCATCTTTGATACCGGTCAGCTGCGGCAGCTGGGCAATCGCGGCGTCGATCACGTGATCGAGCTGGGTCCAGTCCACTTCCCGGTTTAGCACGGTGCTGTGCAGGGAGTGCAGCCAGCGCCAGCTCTCCAGCATCACGGCGCTGCTATCGTAGTAGGCCGGATCGTAAACCTGGAAGAAACGCTGAGCGCGGCCTTCGTTGTTGATCACCGTCCCATCGCTTTCGGCGAAGCTTGCCGCCGACAGCACGAGGTGCGCTTTCTCCATGATCGCCGTGCGCTGATGGTCAATCACCAGCACCAGCGGCGCTTTAGAGAGGGCTGCGTCAACGCGCGCCGCAGAGGCGTGGCGATGCAGATCGTTCTCCAGCACTACCACGGCATCCGCCGCGCCGGTCCCCAGCTCGCTTAGCGCGTCATCCAGAGAGCCGCCGCCAATCAGACCCAGGCCGACGCTGTTCACCGCTCGGGCAATCATGGTGACGCCCACGTCCGCGCCGCGGCCCTTGAGGGCCTTCGCCACGTTCGCTGCCGCCTGGATCACCTCGGCGCTGCCGGCGTTAGTACCGGAAATAATCAGCGGTTTTTTCGCCCCGGCAAGCGCCTGGACAACCACATCAATTTTGTTCTGCAGATCGCGATCGATACCCTCGACCACCGGAGCGGAGCCGTCCAGCGCGTGGGCGATGGCGAAGCCTAAGCGCGCCTGATCTTCGACCGGAGCACGGTAGGTCCATGCCGCGATATCGTCGAGACGCGTGCTGTCGACGTTGGTCACGAACAGCGGATGCTTAGCACGCTGGCCGATGTTCTGAATTGCAGCAATCTGCCAGTCGGCCACTTTCTGGGCTGCCGCCATCTCGCGCGCTTTGCCTTTCACCGCCTGACGTACCGCCAGCGCGGCACGCGCACCGGTCTGGGTAAGATCTTCACCGAGGATCAGCACCGCATCGTAGCTTTCGATTTCGCGCAGCGCCGGAGTATGAATGCCCCCTTCGCGCAGCACCTTCAGGGCCAGCTCAAGACGCTCCTGCTCACCTTTGGCAATGCCGGTATAGAAGTTCCCGGCACCCACCAGCTCACGCAGGGCAAAGTTGCTCTCAACGCTGGCGCGCGGGGAGCCGATACCGATCACTTTCTTCGACTGGCGCAGAATATCTGCCGCACCCTGCATCGCCTGCTCGGCGTTGAGGGCAATAAGATCGTCGCCGCGACGCTGAACCGGCTGGCGCGGACGATCCTTCAGGTTCACGTAGCCGTAGCCAAAGCGGCCGCGGTCGCAGAGGAAGTAGTGGTTCACGGTGCCGTTGTAGCGGTTTTCGATACGACGCAGTTCGCCATAGCGTTCGCCCGGGCTGGTGTTACAGCCCAGCGAGCACTGCTGGCAGATGCTCGGTGCAAACTGCATATCCCACTTACGGTTGTAGCGCTCGGAGTGCGTTTTATCGGTAAAGACGCCGGTCGGGCAGATCTCTACCAGGTTGCCGGAGAACTCACTCTCCAGCACGCCATCTTCCGGGCGACCGAAGTAGACGTTGTCATGAGCACCGTAGACGCCGAGGTCGGTGCCGTCGGCGTAGTCTTTGTAGTAGCGCACGCAGCGGTAGCAGGCGATGCAGCGGTTCATCTCATGGGAGATGAATGGCCCCAGGTCCTGGTTACGGTGGGTACGTTTGGTAAAGCGATAGCGGCGGAAGCTATGACCGGTCATGACGGTCATATCCTGCAGGTGGCAGTTGCCCCCCTCTTCACAGACCGGACAGTCGTGCGGGTGGTTGGTCATCAGCCACTCTACAACGCTCTCACGGAACTGTTTTGCCTCTTCGTCATCGATAGAGATAAAGGTGTTATCCGTCGCCGGTGTCATACAGGACATCACCAGGCGACCGCGCGTATCTTCCGCGTTCTGGTACTGCTTCACCGCACACTGGCGGCAAGCGCCAACGCTGCCCAGCGCCGGATGCCAGCAAAAATAGGGAATATCGAGCCCTAACGAGAGACACGCCTGTAGCAGGTTGTCCGCCCCGTTGACCTCGTAATCTTTGCCGTCTACATGAATCGTAGCCATTAGCATGCTTCCAAATTAGAAAATCGTAAACTCACCAGCGCGTCTTGAGCAGGTTAGGCTGAATACCGTTAATCAGATGGGTATTGCTAAACTGCTGCTTGATGCCTGCTTCGAATTCTTCGCGGAAATATTTTATTGCACTCTGCAGAGGCTCTACCGCGCCTGGCGCATGGGCACAGAAGGTTTTACCTGGCCCGAGGAATCGACACAGCTGCTCAAGCGTCTCGATATCGCCAGGCTGACCTTCGCCGCGCTCGAGGGCGCGCAGGATCTTCACGCTCCAGGGCAGGCCGTCGCGACAAGGCGTACACCAGCCGCAGGATTCGCGGGCAAAAAACTCTTCCAGGTTACGCACCAGCGATACCATGTTGATCTCGTGGTCCACCGCCATCGCCAGCGCGGTACCCAGACGGCTGCCGGCTTTGCCAATGCTGGCAAACTCCATCGGCAGGTCAAGGTGCGCGTCAGTGAGGAAGTCCGTACCCGCGCCGCCCGGCTGCCAGGCCTTGAACTTCAGGCCATCGCGCATGCCGCCCGCGTACTCTTCGAGGATTTCACGTGCGGTGGTGCCAAACGGCAGCTCCCAGACGCCGGGATTTTTCACGCGGCCAGAGAAGCCCATCAGCTTGGTGCCGTTGTCTTCGCTTTTCGAGATGCCCTGATACCACTCGACGCCGTTGGCGAGGATGGCCGGGACGTTGCACAGGGTTTCAACGTTATTCACGCAGGTCGGCTTGCCCCACACCCCGGAGCTTGCCGGGAACGGTGGCTTAGAGCGCGGGTTCGCACGGCGGCCTTCCAGAGAGTTGATCAGCGCCGTCTCTTCACCGCAGATGTAGCGCCCTGCCCCGGTATGGACAAAAAGCTCGAAGTCAAAGCCGGTGCCAAGAATATTTTTACCCAGCAGTCCCGCTTCGGTTGCTTCGGCGATGGCGCGACGCAGGCGCTCGGCGGCCTCAATGTACTCGCCGCGCAGGAAGATGTAGCCCCGGTACGCTTTCAGTGCGAAGGCGGAGATCAGCATCCCCTCTACCAGCAGGTGCGGCAGCTGCTCCATCAGCAGGCGGTCTTTATAGGTGCCCGGCTCCATCTCATCGGCGTTACACAGCAGGTAACGGATGTTCATGGATTCATCTTTCGGCATCAGGCTCCACTTCAAACCGGTGGAGAAGCCCGCACCGCCGCGCCCTTTCAGGCCTGAATCTTTAACCGCATTAACGATCTCATCCGGCGCCATACCGGTAAGCGCCTTACGCGCCCCGGCGTAGCCGTTTTTGCTCTGGTACTCATCCAGCCAGACCGGCTGCTTATCTGCACGCAGACGCCAGGTCAGGGGATGAGTTTCAGGAGTCAGGATAATGTTTTTCATTATTTATACTGCTCCAGCAGGTCGGGGATGGCTTCCGGCGTCAGATAGCTATGGGTATCTTCGTCGATCATCATCGTTGGGCCTTTGTCGCAGTTCCCCAGGCAGCAGGTCGGCAGCAGGGTGAAACGGCCATCAAAGGTGGTCTGTCCCGGCTTGATATCAAGTTTTTTCTCA
The DNA here is from genome assembly GCA_039594205.1 of Pseudescherichia sp. Taxonomy (GTDB): domain Bacteria; phylum Pseudomonadota; class Gammaproteobacteria; order Enterobacterales; family Enterobacteriaceae; genus Pseudescherichia. Next base: position 5,381 of record JBCNNW010000041.1, read on the forward strand.
ATCGCGGCCTGGATGCCCTGGTAACCGGTGATGTGGCACACCACGCTGTCGCAATAGCGGATAACGTGACGCCCTACCGGCTGGCGGAAGATCTGGCTATAGAAAGTGGCGACACCCTCTACGTCACTGGCCGGAATATCCAGCACCTCGGCGATGGCGTAGATCGCCCCGTCCGGCACCCAGCCACGCTGCTTCTGAACAATTTTCAGCGCTTCGATGGACGCCGCACGCGGGTCTTCGTAGTGGTGCTTCTCGTGCTCAATAGCATCACGCTCTGCCGCACTCAGCTCAAAAGCCTCGGTTTGTGGTTGTTGATTTTCGTGCATAATTAGCGGTCCACGTCTGACATAACAAAATCGATACTACCCAGATAGACAATCAGGTCGGACACCAGGCTGCCGCGGATCGCCGAAGGGATCTGCTGCAGGTGCGGGAAGCTCGGCGTACGCACGCGGGTGCGGTAGCTCATGGTGCTGCCATCGCTGGTCAGGTAGTAGCTGTTGATACCCTTGGTTGCCTCAATCATCTGGAAGGATTCGTTGGCCGGCATGACCGGACCCCAGGAAACCTGCAGGAAGTGGGTGATCAGGGTTTCGATATGCTGAAGCGTGCGCTCTTTCGGCGGCGGCGTCGTCAGCGGGTGATCCGCCTTGAACGGGCCTTCCGGCATGTTGTTGAGGCACTGCTCAAGAATGCGCAGGCTCTGGCGCAGCTCTTCGACTTTCAGCATCACGCGGGTGTAGGCATCGCTGATGCCGCCGCCGACCGGAACCTCAAAGTCAAAGTTTTCGTAGCCAGAGTAAGGACGCGCCTTACGCACGTCGAAGTCGATACCGGTGGCGCGCAGGCCAGCCCCGGTGGTGCCCCACTCCAGCGCCTCTTTCGCGCCGTAGGCGGCAACGCCCTTCGAACGGCCAATCAGAATAGTGTTGCGCAGCGCGGCTTTCTCGTAGGAGTCCAGACGCTTTGGCATCCACTCGAGGAACTCACGCAGCAGGCGGTCCCAGCCGCGCGGCAGATCGTGCGCCACGCCGCCGATGCGGAACCAGGCCGGGTGCATACGGAAGCCGGTGATCGCCTCAACCAGATCGTAAATTTTCTGCCGATCGGTGAAGGCGAAGAAGACCGGCGTCATCGCCCCGACGTCCTGGATAAAGGTCGAGATGTAGAGCAGGTGGCTGTTGATACGGAACAGCTCGGAGAGCATCACGCGGATTACGTCAACGCGCTCAGGCACCTTGATGCCTGCCAGCTTCTCAACCGCCAGCACGTACGGCATCTCGTTCACGCAGCCGCCGAGGTACTCGATACGATCGGTGTAGGGAATATAGCTGTGCCAGGACTGACGCTCGCCCATCTTCTCTGCGCCACGGTGGTGGTAGCCAATATCCGGCACGCAGTCGACGATCTCTTCGCCATCAAGCTGCAGGATAATGCGGAACGCACCGTGCGCCGACGGGTGGTTCGGGCCGAGGTTGAGGAACATAAAGTCCTCATTGGCGGTACCGCGCTGCATGCCCCAGTCTTCCGGCTTGAAGGTCAGCGCCTCCATCTCCAGATCCTGTTTTGCTTTAGTCAGCTCAAACGGATCGAACTCGGTGGCGCGCGCCGGGTAGTCTTTACGCAGCGGGTGACCGGTCCAGGTCGGCGGCATCATGATGCGCGTCAGGTGCGGGTGGCCTTCGATATTGATGCCAAACATCTCCCAGGTTTCACGCTCGTACCAGTTGGCATTGGGGAAGAGTTTGGTGAAGGTCGGCACGTTAAGATCGTTTTCTGACAGCGCCACCTTGAGCATGATGTCGCGGTTACGCTCGATAGAGAGCAGGTGGTAGAAAACGGAAAAATCCGCGGCGGGAAGCCCGTCGCGGTGCGTGCGGAGACGTTCGTCCATGCCGTGCAGATCGTACAGCATGACGTAAGGCTTCGGCAGTTTCTTTAAGAAATCGCCCACTTCCAGTAACTGTTCACGCTTTACCCAAACAACAGGGACGCCGGTGCGGGTCGCCTGAACGGTAAAGGCATCCGGCCCAAAACGGTTGCGCAGTTCGCCAATAACTGGGTCGTCCAGGTGATCCCGGGTTTGCCAGAACGCGTCTTGCGCGGTTAAGTCGGTCATAATGTTCACCATTGCAAAGGGTCCGTGGTGACTGCCGGGCGTGGCTTCGCGCTATAAGTTTATTATGCGAAGGCGTTTTTCACGGCCAGCAGGCGCAAATTAAATCTCGTCCGGCGTACGCAGGTTGGTAACAGCAATGCGTTCGCCGCGTTTGCGCTCGCGCTCTGACTGCATGTTGGCGCGATAGACGCCCTGGTCGCCCACTACCCATGAGAGCGGACGACGCTCTTTGCCAATTGACTCCTGAAGCAGCATCAGCGCCTGCATATAGGCTTCTGGACGCGGCGGGCAGCCCGGGATGTACACATCAACCGGCAGGAATTTATCAACACCCTGCACCACGGAGTAGATATCATACATGCCGCCGGAGTTAGCGCAGGCCCCCATGGAGATAACCCACTTCGGCTCCAGCATCTGATCGTACAGGCGCTGAATAACCGGGGCCATTTTGGTAAACGGCGTACCGGCGATCACCATCAGATCGGCCTGGCGTGGCGAGGCGCGCAGCACTTCCGCGCCAAAGCGTGCCACGTCGTGCACCGCCGTGAAGGAGGTCACCATCTCAACGTAGCAGCAAGAGAGGCCGAAGTTGTAAGGCCAAATAGAGTTTTTACGACCCCAGTTAACCATACCGTGCATAACGTCTTCGAGCTTGCCCATGAATACGCTGCGGTTAACTTCTTGCTCGAGAGGGTCAGTTACGATCTCCTGCTTTTGCAGGGGGTAACGGTCGTTCTCACCGTTGGGATCGATGCGGGTGAGCGTGTAATCCATCTTATTGCCTCGCTGTTAGCGTTGACGGTTAGTGATATTGCCTGACTCAGGGTTGAAGCGCTCGCGGCGTGAACGCGCGGGCGTCCAGTCCAGCGCGCCAATACGCACCAGATAAACCAGACCAGCCAGCAGCACTAAAATAAAAATTGCAGCCTCAACAAAGCCAACCCAGCCGCTTTCACGAATGGAGGTTGACCATGCAAACAGGTAAAGCGCTTCGACATCAAAGATGACGAAGAACATGGCGACCAGATAGAACTTGGCAGAGAGGCGCAGACGAGCGGTGCCAACGGAATCAATACCCGATTCAAAAGGCGTGTTCTTGTGCCGCGCGCGGGCGCGCCCGCCCAGTAACCAGCCGCCGACCAGCATCAGGCAGCATAAGCCAATGGCAACAATAAGAAAGATCGCGAATGCCCAGTGATGAGCAATAACTTCAGTGGATGTTGACATACGCATTGCTTAACTCAAAAAGTGGCACCGTTACCTCTGCTCTTCTCGGCAGATGGACGCCACACAGTTTCAGGGAGGAACAAAAAAAACCTTACACTCACTGTTAGAAACGGCTTAGACAGCTAAATGATGGGGTTTTTTACTCCTTTCTATAACCTTTTGTCAACTTAGAACAAAAGTTCCTTCACATTAGTTTACAGCGGTAGCAATTCATTAACATAAAATGCCTTTTTTTCCACCAACACCCATTTTTTATAGGGAGTTTAGCGCTGTTGAATCGTGTCCGTTGTGCGCTGATACAAAAAGTACCCTCTTATTTTGACAGGATTTCCACAGGATTCCTCCCCCTCTATGGGAGTATTTTCTTGATCTGCGACACGCTTTTGTTAATTCACACAAAAAAACGGCAACAATAAGACTTGTTTTTTAACATGAACTTTCGCTATGCATAGTAGCATACAAAGCAGGGTTAAATGATGGCGGGCGCGTTTAACCATCTGATGTACAACGCGTTAAAAAATGATTCTTGATAATTAGTGCGGAAAGAGGGTTTGAAACGTGCCGCTGGCAAATTTTATGCTACCAGCGGCCGCTCTGTTAATGGGAGCTTACCTGCATCAGGCAAGTTTGTGACGTAGCCTGCGCCAGCTACTCAAAGTCCCCTTCGACAATCAGAGAGCCGTCTCCCCCCTGAGGGGTTGCAGCGCCGTAGTGCCAGGGTGCCTGGTAATCAGCCATGGCCTGGAAAACAACCTGAGCCACTTCATTCTGGCTTTGGGGGTTGTGGCACAAAAGGTATTCAGTCTCTGCCAGTACCGGCAGGCCGTCGCTCGGTCCCAGCACGCGCAGATCCGCACTCATCATCTCAACCGGCCTGGCGGTGATACCTAAGCCCGCTTTCACCGCCGACTTCACCGCCGAAAGCGTTGACGCTACGTAGGCCATACGCCACGGGATACCTGCGGCATCAAGGGTATTAAGCACGCCGTCGCGGAAAGGGTTGGGATCGTCAAGGAAGACCAACGGCAGCGTTTCGCCCTTCTGCAGGACATACTCTGCGGCGCAGTACCAGTGAGTCGGCGAAGTACGCAGCGTCAGGTGCTCAAACTGGTGCGGTCGATGCGTAGTCACCATGAGATCGACCTCCTGAGCCGCCAGCATGTCAGCCATCGAGAGGTTACGCTTGACCCGCACGTCCAGCGCCAGCCTGGGGTAAATCGAACTGATACGATTTAACAGAAACGGCAGAATAGTATCTGCGGAGTCGTCCGTGGCACCGACGGTCAGTACGCCCTGCAGATTGTTAAACATCAATGAGCTACAGGCTTCATCATTGAAGCGCAGGATTTTACGGGCATAGCCCAGCAGCTGAATACCGTGTTCAGTTAGTAGTTTATTGCGACCATGACGAACGAAAAGTTCTTTACCTACCAGCTGCTCAAGACGCTGCATCTGCTGGCTTACTGCAGATTGCGTTCGACATACCGCCACGGCAGCCGCCGCAAAGGTGTTAAGATCGGCGACGGCAACGAACGTTCTCAGCAGATCGAGGTCGAGATTGAGTATCGGACGATTTGCATTAATCATATGTTTTCACTTACAGGGTGCTCCTGACGAGCGCCCCGGCTTTTGCTGTGTTCAAAGATTTAAGCAATCTCCGTTGAGAGGCGGCCTGCACAATCAGTAACAAACCGATCGTTGCTAATAATTCGCTTACGTCCGCGATCCTCTATATATACATACAGCACTACACTGCAGATTATTTTACAAGGTCACATGCTATTACGGCATTCCTGAACGCAATCGAAAATCATTTACCGAGCCATCTCAGGAAGATTGGCGGGAAAAAATTCTTAATATCAATTAATTGTATATTCAGTCAGAGAATTACGCGGGTGGCATTATCGCTTTTAACCGTAGTCTCTGCTGGCTATCTTACCTCATACCCGCCTCAGTTATAAGTACCAATGCGGATGACCTTAACCCCCTGGTGTTATACAAGAGAGGCTGTTGCTATTAATATTAACAATCGCCTGTAATCGCAAGCTATCGTATTAAATAATTATTAATTAATAATAGAACCTGTCCTAAATAGTACTTAACGTTGCCTTTACACCCTGCTCTGTTAACCCCACATATCTTCTGCTACCTCTTCACGCTGGCTCTGAGGTAATAACAGAACCAACCTGTTAACGACATGCAATAGAGTGATAACAGCGGTAACTTTGCGATCGAGCAACAGATTAAGCCAAAATTGATATTTTTGCTGAAATTATTAGCAATTTTACCTGCCTATTCGCAGTGCAAAAACCCGGTACCATGGGATGAGCGAAGGCAAAATCTTCTTCTGAGTACCCTTCTAAACTGGCATCCGGGGGAGTACATTGTTCCGTGCTGACTTCCACGGCAGGGAGCAGCACCAACAGCTAAAAGGTCAACGATTCATGTCCCCCATCGAAAAATCCAGCAAATTAGACAATGTCTGTTATGACATCCGTGGCCCGGTTCTGAAAGAGGCGAAGCGCCTCGAAGAAGAGGGTAATAAGGTACTGAAGCTCAATATCGGTAACCCCGCCCCCTTCGGCTTCGACGCCCCCGATGAGATCCTGGTTGACGTTATCCGTCACCTTCCGACGGCGCAGGGCTACAGCGACTCCAAAGGACTCTACAGTGCCCGTAAAGCCATTATGCAGCACTATCAGGCACGCGGCATGCGCGACGTCACCGTAGAGGATATCTATATTGGTAACGGTGTTTCCGAACTGATTGTGCAGTCCATGCAGGCGTTGCTGAACAGCGGTGATGAGATGCTGGTTCCGGCCCCGGACTACCCACTGTGGACGGCGGCGGTGTCGCTCTCCGGCGGCAAAGCAGTACACTATCTTTGCGATGAATCGTCTGACTGGTTCCCGGATCTTGATGATATCCGTGCCAAAATCACCCCGCGCACCCGGGGGATCGTGATCATTAACCCGAACAACCCCACCGGCGCGGTCTACTCCAAAGAGTTGCTGCTGGAGATAGTGGAAATTGCCCGCCAGCATAACCTGATTATCTTCGCCGATGAGATCTACGATAAGATCCTTTACGACGAGGCGGAGCACCACTCCATCGCCGCGCTGGCCCCTGACCTGCTGACGATCACCTTTAACGGCCTCTCAAAAACCTATCGCGTGGCCGGTTTCCGCCAGGGCTGGATGGTGCTTAACGGACCGAAGAAGCATGCGAAAGGCTATATTGAAGGGCTGGAGATGCTGGCCTCTATGCGTCTTTGCGCCAACGTACCTGCCCAGCATGCTATTCAGACCGCGCTCGGAGGCTACCAGAGCATTAGCGAATTCATTGTGCCCGGCGGGCGGCTCTATGAGCAGCGTAACCGTGCATGGGAGCTGATCAACGAGATCCCTGGCGTGACCTGCACCAAGCCGAAGGGCGCGCTCTATATGTTCCCGAAAATTGATATCAAGCGCTTTAATATCCATGACGACCAGAAAATGGTGCTGGATTTTCTGCTGCAGGAGAAGGTGCTGCTGGTGCAGGGAACGGCCTTTAACTGGCCGTGGCCGGATCACGTGCGTATTGTGACCCTGCCGCGACTGGACGATCTAGAGATGTCTATCAACCGCTTTAGCCGCTTCCTCTCCGGCTATCATCAGTAGGCTTATCAGGGGGAAGATTTGCATCTTCCCCTGCTCTCTGCGCACAATGGATCCTTAGCGCCGTTACTGACAGGGTCCATAATGAGTACGAGTCAAAGCCACTTCTTCGCCCATCTCTCCCGCCTGAAGCTAATCAACCGCTGGCCGCTGATGCGCAACGTGCGCACCGAAAATGTTTCCGAGCATAGTCTGCAGGTGGCGATGGTTGCCCATGCTCTGGCGGCGATCAAAAACCGCAAGTTCGGCGGCCAGGCTAATCCTGAACGCATCGCCCTGCTGGCCATGTACCACGACGCCTCTGAGGTGCTCACAGGCGATCTGCCAACGCCGGTAAAGTATTTCAATACGCAGATTGCCCAGGAGTATAAGGCTATTGAGAAGATCGCCCAGCAGAAGCTGGTCGATATGGTGCCGGAGGAGTTGCGGGATATCTTTGCCGGGCTGATCGATGAGCAGCACTATAGCGAGGAGGAGAAGTCGCTGGTGAAGCAGGCCGATGCGCTCTGCGCCTACCTGAAGTGTCTGGAGGAGCTATCCGCCGGCAACAATGAGTTTTCCCTGGCGAAATCACGCCTGGAGAAAACCCTTGCCGCCCGCCGTAGCCCGGAGATGGACTACTTTATGGCCGTATTCGTGCCGAGTTTCCATCTGTCGCTGGATGAGATAAGCCAGGATTCACCGCTGTAGCGGTAACGCCGGGCGGCGGCTGCGCCTTACCCGGCCTGCGCAATCATCAAAATGGAAACAGCATGGGTATCAGCACCACGCACACCACCATCACAATCAGCGTGAACGGTACGCCAATCTTGACAAAATCGCTGAAGCTATAGTTCCCCGGTCCCAGCACGAGGGTATTAACCGGGGAGGAGACCGGCGTCATAAAGGCCGCCGAGGCCGCCATCGCCACCATCATGGCAAAGGGATACGGCGAGACACCCATTGATTTGGCCGTCGCCAGCGCAATCGGGGCCATCAGCACCGCCGTAGCGGTATTCGAGATAAACAGCCCGATGGTGGCGCACATGATGAACAGACAGATCAGCATCATGTATGGCCCGTAACCGCCGCCAAACTCCATTAGCCCCCTCACCACCAGCTCGACGCCGCCGGTTTTTTGCAGCGCCAGGGCGAAGGGCATCATACCGACGATCAGAATAATGCTCGGCCAGTGGATCGCCTTATAGGCGCTGGCGGCATCAATACAGCGAAACTTGCCCATCAGTAGGCAGGCAATAATCGCTGCAACGGGATTAGGGATCTCATCGGTCAGCATCAGGGCAACCATCAGCAGCAGGCAGAAGATGGCGTGAGGTGCCTGACTGTGAGCGGGTGAGGCGTCCCCGGCCTCGATGGGCATATTCAACACCACAAAATCGCGCCCTTTCTGCGCCAGCTGGCTAATCAGCTTCCAGTTGCCGACTACCAGAAAAATATCTCCCAGCTGTAGGGGTTCATCTCCCACCGGCCCGCTAATCGCGCTCCCGTCACGCTTAATGCCTACCATGTTGAGACCGTAGCGGGTGCGAAAGCCAATCTCGCGCACGGTTTTGCCGATCAGCTCTGAGTCAGGGATCAGTGACACCTCCGCCATCCCGACGTCCAGCGCCTGGTCGGAAAAGTACTCGCCGCGCAGGATCATCGGCTCCAGCAGTTGCTCGCTGCAAAACTCCCGCAGATCGATGTCGGCGGCGGACATATCAATCAGCAATACGTCTCCGGCGCGAAACTCCGAAACGCCGTTGACGTTAACAATTACCCGGCGAAAACGACGCCAGCGCTCGACTCCAATGACGTTGGCCCCGTAGCGTTCCCGAAGTTTGAGATCGTCGAGACGCTGGCCAACCATCGGCGAGCCGGGCCGGATAGCCAGCCGCCGGGCGCGCCCCGCCAGACGATACTCTTTGATCAGATCGCGGAAGGTGCGCCGCCTCCAGCCGTCGTGCGGCCCCGCCTGCCCTTCGCGCTTCAAAGCAAAGCGCATCACCAGCATATAGACGATGCCCAGCAGCAGAATAGTCAGCCCCAGCGGGGTGACGCTGAAGAAGCCGAAGCCCGGCAGCCCCTCACGCAGCAGCTCGCTGTTGACCACCAGGTTAGGCGGCGTGGCCACCAGGGTCATCATGCCGCTGATCAGGCCGGCAAAGCTGAGAGGCATCATCAGGCGCGACGGGGCGATCTGCATCCGCATTGAGACGCTGAGTACAACGGGAATAAAGATGGCGACCACCCCCGTGGAGCTCATAAACGCCCCCAGCCCGGCGACGGTGAGCATCAGCAGCACCAGCATTTTGATTTCGCTGCTGCCAGCGACGTTCACCAGCCACGCCCCCATACTGGTCGCGACCCCGGTACGCACCAGGCCGTCGCCGATGATAAACAGGGCAGCAATAAGAATGACGTTGGGATCGCTAAAGCCAGAGAGGGCCTCGCTGAGGGTCAGGGTGCCGCTCAGGCTGAAGGCGACGATCACCAACAGCGCGACGGCGTCCATACGCACCTTGCCAGTGGCAAAGAGTACGACGGCAATGGCCAGCAAACACAGCACCCAAATCAGTTCACCGTTCACAACCTGTCCTTGTTCATTGCGGGGATAACAGAAGTGTGCCATAAAAAAGCCCCGCGCAGGCGGGGCTAAATCAATAGGATGCGCGGTTGTTACCCATTTTTACTTATTTGCGCGCTGCCGTCGGGCTGGCGGGTCACGGCGATCTCCTCCAGGCTTTGCAGGACGAAATCAGCGTCGCTCAGACCGGGGGTCTCCCTCGGGGCGTTAACGGCAATCATCTGGCAGCCTGCGGCGAGACCAGAGAGGATCCCGGCGGGTGCGTCTTCCACCACGACGCAGGCCTGCGGCGCAATCCCCAGCAGCTCTGCCCCCAGTAGATAAGCATCCGGCTCCGGTTTGCCCCGCTTAACCCGCTCGGCGGTGACAAAGATCTCCGGCAGCGGCAGGCCCGCGGCACGATGACGGGCGCGGGCAACGGGCATCGATCCCGAGGTCACTATCGCCCATGGGATCGCCAGCTCGTTAAGGCGATTGAGCAGCGCCACCGCACCGGGCAGCGCCACAATACCGGTGGTGTCGCTCGCCTCTATCTCCTCAAGGCGGGTAAACTCGGCGGCAATCTCTGCCTCACTGCGCCCGGCCATAAAGTGGCGTAGCGAGGTGATCGCCTGCTTACCGTGGATGAAACCCAGCACCTCGTCATGGGCAAGATTGAACCGATCGGCCCAGCTACACCACGCTCGCTCTACGGCAGGCAAAGAGTCCACCAGCGTACCGTCTAAATCAAACAGGAAACCCTGACACTGCACGACGGCCCCCATCAGGCGTTGACGATCTGGTTAATTTCATTAGCGCTCAGGTGGTACTGGCGCGGACAGGCGTGCCAGGCCCCCAGCATACGCTGGTACTTTTCCCACATCGGCGTCTGGGCATTGAAGCCGTGAGTACCGGCATCGAAATGGGTGTAGCGCCCTTCGGTGTTGACCATAAAGCGCACGTAGCTCAGGTAGCGTGCCTCGGTGGCGGCATCAAAGCCTAAAAAGGTCACCCGGCGCTCATCGATGGACTGGGCATCTTTCAGGTTCGCCCACGAGACATGCAGCGCGTGATACATCTCCATGATGTCGATAACGGTGCGGCAGGTCTCCTCCGGCAGTTCGCCAAACTCGCGATCCAACTCGCGCATCTGCAGGCCAAAGCCGCGCTCGACGATGGTTTGCAGGCGGCGGTAGCGTTCGGCGTTGGTGGGATCGAGCATCGTCATCATTTTGTACTGATTGGATAAAATCAGTCGTTGGGCATTGGTCATTTCCATCTTACACTCCGTATCACGTCGGAAAAAAAAGAGGCACATAAACTATGTGCCTTCTTTTATATTCGCAATCAGGGGTGAATTACAAATCATCAAGGAAAGTTTTGTCGAGCTGACCAAATGCGCGCTTAAGCGTATCAGCTAATGCCTGGTAGTCCGGCTTGCCGGTAACCGGGGCCATCGTCTGGCCAGCCTCCTGCAATTTACCGCGTACTTCATAAAACCAGTGCAGAATACCCGGCGGCAGCGGCGTGACGGAGCGCTTGCCCAGCCACCATAGCCCCTGAAGGGGCAGACTCAGGGCAAAGAGCGCGGTGGCCACCGCAGGACCCAGCTGGCCGCCAAGGGCGATCTGCCAGCAGAGTGTAAAGACGGCGACGGGGGGCATAATACGGATCGCGTAACGGGTGGCTCGGATTACACGATTATCAATAAACACGGGAGCGAGGCTCTTTTCCATAGGCCAGGTCTTCGAATAGTGCTGACCCAGACGAAACAAACTGAAAAAGCTCACAGGGCGATTCTCAGGCGTGTTCATGGCGTTACCTCAACTTCACATATAAAAATTAAAAAATTTGTGCAAAACAACAACTGCTCATGACAACGTTCAAAATATTTTGTCATCGCTACCCAGTATCGGGTATTCTGTGCCCGCCTGAGTGGGCCTTAGACGAAGAACGTAACGTCGTCAATGTAACGCCCAGTATGCCACTTCCTCACATGGGGTCAAAATGGCATAAACTCAACAGTATTCTCTTTCATCGTGCCAAAAAAACGTTCTGGCATGATGTTAATCATAAATGTCAGCGTCAACATGCGCTACGCTGAAAGACTCACTGACGTTTTTTTAGCCACGTATCAAAAATAGGTACTTCCATGTCGAGTAAGTTAGTACTGGTTCTGAACTGCGGTAGCTCCTCACTGAAATTTGCAATCATTGATGCAGTGAACGGTGAAGAGTACCTCTCTGGTTTAGCCGAATGCTTCCATCTCCCAGAAGCGCGTATCAAATGGAAAATGGACGGTGGTAAACAAGAAGCTGCTTTAGGTGCAGGTGCCGCTCACAGTGAAGCACTGAACTTTATCGTTAACACTATTCTGGCACAAAAACCAGAACTGTCTGCACAGCTGACCGCAATTGGTCACCGTATCGTGCACGGTGGTGAAAAATACACCAGCTCTGTGATCATCGATGATACCGTTATCCAGGGCATCAAAGACTCTGCCTCTTTTGCACCGCTGCATAACCCGGCTCACCTGATCGGTATCGCTGAAGCGCTGAAATCCTTCCCGCAGCTGAAAGAGAAGAACGTGGCCGTATTTGACACCGCGTTCCACCAGACCATGCCGGAAGAGTCCTACCTCTACGCCCTGCCGTACAAACTGTACAAAGAGCACGGCGTTCGCCGCTACGGCGCGCACGGCACCAGCCACTTCTACGTTACGCAAGAAGCAGCAAAAATGCTGAACAAGCCGGTAGAGGAAGTGAACATCATCACTTGCCACCTCGGCAACGGCGGCTCCGTTTCTGCCATCCGTAACGGTAAATGCGTGGATACCTCTATGGGTCTGACCCCGCTGGAAGGCCTGGTAATGGGCACCCGTTCCGGTGATATCGACCCGGCGATCATCTTCCACCTGCACGATACCCTGGGTATGAGCGTGGAAGATATCAACAAGATGCTGACCAAAGAGTCCGGCCTGCTGGGTCTGACCGAAGTCACCAGCGACTGCCGCTACGTTGAAGATAACTACGCCAGCAAAGAAGACGCTAAACGTGCCATGGACGTTTACTGCCACCGCCTGGCGAAGTACATCGGCTCCTACACCGCGCTGATGGAAGGTCGTCTGGACGCGGTGGTCTTCACCGGTGGTATCGGTGAAAACGCGGCGATGGTGCGCGAGCTCTCCCTGGGCAAACTGGGCGTGCTGGGCTTCGAGGTTGACCACGAGCGTAACCTGGCTGCCCGCTTCGGCAAATCCGGCTACATCAACAAAGAGGGTACCACCCTCGCGATGGTCATCCCGACCAACGAAGAGTTGGTGATCGCCCAGGACGCCAGCCGTCTGACTGCCTGATTCCACACCGCCAGCCAACGCTGGCGGTGCTGTTTTGTATCGCGCCAAATTATTGGCGGTAACGAAAAGAGGATATACCGTGTCCCGTATTATTATGCTGATCCCTACCGGAACCAGCGTCGGCCTGACCAGCGTCAGTCTGGGCGTGATCCGTGCTATGGAACGCAAAGGCGTTCGTCTGAGCGTCTTTAAACCCATCGCCCAGCCGCGTGCCGGTGGCGATGCGCCAGACCAGACCACCACGATTGTGCGTGCGAACTCCAATCTGCCTGCCGCTGAGCCGCTGAAGATGAGCCACGTTGAGTCTCTGCTCTCCAGCAACCAGAAAGACGTGCTGATGGAAGAGATCATTGCCCGCTATCACGAAAGCGCAAAAGATGCGGAAGTGGTGCTGGTTGAAGGTCTGGTCCCGACCCGCAAACACCAGTTTGCCCAGTCGCTGAACTTTGAAATCGCCAAAACGCTGAACGCCGAGATCGTCTTTGTGATGTCTCAGGGGACCGATACCCAGGAGCAGCTGAAAGAGCGTATCGAGCTGACCCGCAACAGCTTCGGCGGTGTGAAGAATACCAACATCACCGGCGTCATCGTCAACAAGCTGAACGCCCCGGTTGATGAGCAGGGCCGTACTCGCCCGGATCTCTCCGAGATCTTCGATGACTCCTCCAAAGCGAAAGTGATCAGCATCGATCCGGCGCAGCTGAGCGAATCCAGCTCCCTGCCGGTGCTGGGTGCCATTCCGTGGAGCTTCGATCTGATTGCTACCCGTGCAATCGATATGGCGAAACACCTGAATGCTACCATTGTTAACGAAGGCGACATCAACACCCGCCGCGTGAAGTCTGTGACCTTCTGTGCGCGCAGCATTCCGCATATGCTGGAACATTTCCGTCCAGGCTCCCTGCTGGTGACCTCCGCTGACCGTCCGGACGTGCTGGTTGCCGCCTGCCTGGCCGCGATGAACGGCGTTGAGATCGGCGCGATCCTGCTGACCGGTGCCTATGAGATGGACGCCCGCGTCGCTAAGCTCTGCGAACGCGCCTTCGCCACCGGCCTGCCGGTATTCATGGTGAACACCAACACCTGGCAGACCTCCCTGAGCCTGCAGAGCTTCAACCTGGAAGTGCCGGCAGACGACCATCAGCGTATCGAGAAAGTGCAGGAGTACGTAGCGGGCTACGTCAACGCTGACTGGATCGAATCCCTGACTGCGACCTCCGAGCGTAGCCGCCGTCTCTCCCCGCCTGCATTCCGCTACCAGCTCACCGAGCTGGCGCGCCAGGCTGGCAAACGCGTTGTGCTGCCGGAAGGCGACGAGCCGCGTACCGTTAAAGCGGCGGCCATCTGCGCCGAGCGCGGTATCGCCACCTGCGTGCTGCTGGGTAACCCGGAAGAGATCACCCGCGTTGCGGCGGCTCAGGGCGTTGAGCTGGGCGCAGGCATCGAGATCGTTGATCCGGACGTGGTGCGTGAAAGCTATGTAGCCCGCCTGGTTGAGCTGCGTAAGAGCAAAGGCATGACCGAAGCCGTTGCCCGCGAACAGCTGGAAGACAACGTAGTGCTCGGCACCCTGATGCTGGAGCAGGACGAAGTTGACGGCCTGGTTTCCGGTGCGGTTCACACCACCGCGAACACCATCCGTCCGCCGCTGCAGCTGATCAAAACGGCACCGGGCAGCTCGCTGGTCTCCTCCGTGTTCTTCATGCTCCTGCCGGAGCAGGTATATGTTTACGGCGACTGCGCGATTAACCCGGATCCGACCGCTGAACAGCTGGCTGAGATCGCTATTCAGTCCGCGGACTCTGCGATTGCCTTTGGTATCGAGCCGCGCGTGGCGATGCTCTCCTACTCCACCGGTAACTCCGGCGCGGGTAGCGACGTAGAGAAAGTGCGTGAAGCGACTCGTCTGGCACAGGAGAAACGTCCTGACCTGATGATCGACGGTCCGCTGCAGTACGATGCTGCGGTAATGGCTGACGTAGCGAAATCTAAAGCGCCGAACTCCCCGGTTGCCGGTCGCGCTACCGTGTTCATCTTCCCGGATCTGAACACCGGTAACACCACCTACAAAGCGGTTCAGCGCTCTGCCGACCTGATCTCCATCGGGCCGATGCTGCAGGGTATGCGTAAGCCTGTGAACGACCTGTCCCGTGGCGCACTGGTTGACGATATCGTCTACACCATCGCGCTGACGGCGATCCAGTCTTCTCAGCAGCAGTAAGCGAATACCACGCATTAAAGGGTCATGGCGCTGCCATGGCCCTTTTTTTATGGCCTGAATTCGCCCTCCTCCGCTTCTTCTATTAGGGTTAACAGGTACGATTTAACCTGATAACGGGAGAAAGCATGACGCAATCTGCAACCGGGCACGTTAACGACGACGACTTCACGTTACTGGATCGCTACTGGCGCGCCGCAAACTACCTCTCCGTCGGCCAGATCTACCTGATGGATAACCCGCTGCTGCGCGAGCCGCTTAAGCCGGAACATATCAAACCCCGCCTGCTGGGCCACTGGGGCACCACGCCGGGGCTGAACTTTATCTATGCGCACCTTAACCGCGCCATTCGCCAGCGCGATCTGGATATGCTCTACGTCTGCGGCCCTGGCCACGGTGGGCCTGGCATGGTGGCCAACACCTGGCTTGAGGGTAGCTATAGCGAGATCTATCCCGACATCAGTGAAGACGCGCCGGGGATGCAGAAGCTGTTCAAGCAGTTTTCGTTTCCTGGGGGTATTCCCAGCCACGCCGCGCCGGAAACACCCGGCTCGATCAACGAAGGGGGCGAGCTGGGCTACTCCCTCTCCCACGCTTTTGGGGCCGTGTTTGATGCCCCCGACCTGATTGCCGCCTGCGTAATCGGCGACGGCGAAGCCGAGACCGGCCCGCTCGCGGCCAGCTGGCACGGGATCAAGTTTCTCAACGCCGCCCGCGACGGAGCCGTACTGCCTATCCTGCACCTCAACGGCTACAAGATCGCGAACCCGACGCTGCTAGCCCGCACCAGCGATGAGGATCTTACCCAGCTATTTCGCGGCTATGGCTACGATCCGGTTTTTGTTAGCGGTCATGAGCCGGAGAAAATGCATCCGCAGATGGCCGAGGCGCTGGATAACGCCCTGGATAAGATCCGCGATTTCCAGCAGCGCGCCCGCCTGGGTGAGACTGCAGAGTCTATCCCGCGCTGGCCGATGATTATCCTGCGTAGCCCGAAGGGGTGGACTGGCCCGCAGACCGTCGATGGCAAAAAGGTCGAAGGTTTCTGGCGTGCCCATCAGGTGCCGGTCTCTTCCTGTCGGGAAAACGACGAGCATCGACAGATCCTTGAGCGCTGGATGCGCAGCTATCAGCCAGAGGATCTCTTCGACGAGCAGGGGCGGCTTAAGCCCGAGCTGCGAGCGCTGGCACCAGAGGCGGACAAGCGGATGGGAGCGACTCCCTGGGCTAACGGCGGACGGCTGCGCCGCGAGCTGGTGACGCCCGAGCTGCAGGAATTTGCGCTTGATATTGCCTCTCCTGGCGAAACCCAGGCGCAGTCCACCGAGGTGCTGGGACGCTATCTGCGCGGCATTTTCACCCGTAACCCGGACAACTTCCGCCTCTTTGGCCCGGATGAGACCGCCTCCAACCGGCTGGGGGATGTCTTTGACGTGACCAGCCGCACCTGGGAAGGGGAGATTGAGCCTTACGATGAGCAGCTTGCACCCGATGGCCGGGTGATGGAGATCCTCAGCGAGCATCAGTGTCAGGGCTGGCTGGAGGGCTACCTGCTCACCGGACGCCACGGCCTGTTTAACTGCTACGAGGCCTTTATTCACATCATCGACTCGATGTTCAACCAGCACGCTAAATGGCTGAAGGTAACGCGCAAGCTGCCGTGGCGTGAACCCGTCGCCTCCCTGAACTATCTGCTCTCCTCCCACGTCTGGCGACAGGATCACAACGGCTACAGCCATCAGGATCCTGGCTTTATCGATCACGTTGCCAACAAGAAAGCCGATATCGTGCGCATCTATCTGCCGCCGGATGCCAACACCCTGCTGTGGGTGGCCGATCACTGCCTGAAGACCTGGGATCGCATCAACGTCATCGTCGCGGGCAAGCAGCCGGAGCCGCAGTGGTTAACTATGGAAGAGGCGGCGAAGCACTGTGAGGTCGGAATGGGCATCTGGCCCTGGGCGGGCAACGAAATACCAGGCAAAGCGCCGGATGTGGTGATGGCCTGCGCCGGGGATGTCCCGACCATGGAGGCGCTGGCGGCGGTAGATCTGCTCCGGGGTTATCTGCCGGACCTTAGCGTGCGGGTGGTCAACGTGGTAGATCTGATGGCGCTTCAGACCGAAGATCAGCATCCCCACGGGCTGAGCGATGAGGCTTTTGAAGCTATCTTTACCGCAGATAAGCCGGTGATCTTCGCCTTTCATGGTTACCCGAGTCTGATCCATCGTCTGACCTATCATCGCAATAACCATCGTAACTTCCACGTACGTGGATTTATGGAGGAAGGTACCACCACCACACCGTTTGACATGACGGTGATGAACGAGCTGGATCGTTTCCATCTGGCGCAGGAGGCGATCCTGCGGGTAGAGAAGCTGGCGGGCAAGGCCGATGCGATCCTTGACGATTTGCAGGAGAAGATCGCTGAGCACCACCGCTACGTGCGCGAGCACGGGGAAGATCTGCCTGAGGTACGCAACTGGAAGTGGCCTTCGCAGCAGGGCAGCGGCGACGTACCGGAGTAAATCGAGGCGATAAAAAAGCCGGCCATGGCGTACCCTGGCCGGCTTGATGCTCTTAGGCAGGCCTACTCGGTTTCAGCCAGCTTAAGCGTATCGTTGTTGGCGTTGCGGCTCATCCACAGCGCCAGCGCCTTAAGGGAGTCCGGGGTAAACTCATCGCAGCGGGCGGTGATCTCTTCCGGCGTCATCCAGATGGCTTCGCTGACCTCATCCTCCTGCAGGGCAAAAGGCCCGTGGGAGACGCAGCTGAAAAGCCCGCCCCAGACGCGACAGTGATCGTCTTCGTAGTAGAACTGGCCATGCTCGGCAAACGGCACGCCGGCAATGCCCAGCTCCTCTTCCGCCTCGCGCCGTGCGGACTCAAGCATCCCCTCGTCCGCCTGCACCACGCCACCCGCCGTTGCATCCAGCAGGCCAGGCAGGTAATCCTTTGTCTCGGTGCGGCGCTGCACCAGAATTTTTCCCATGCCGTCATGCACGACAATGTAGGTGGCGCGATGACGCAAACACTGCGCGCGCATCTGTTCGCGACTGGCCTGCGCGATCACCTCGTTGTCCTCATTGACGATATCCACCCATTCCGTGCCTGTAAAATGACTCTGTTCCACCATCGGAAAAACCTTCTCTGCATAGCGCTCTGGTGGCGCGTTTCTGGTTGAGAGCTAACTTACGGATTAATGGCGACCTCTGCAATAATCCGTTGATCGTTCAGTGCGATTACGCGAAAAATACCGTCCTCAAACATACCGTAGCTGGCGGCGAAGCCCCCCTTCGGGATGCTTACCGAACCGGGGTTAAAGTGGATAATATCGCCGCGCTTTTCCGCCACCGGAATATGAGTATGACCGGAGATCAATACATCGCCAGGGTTAAGCGGGGGTAAATTTTCTGCATTATAGAGATGGCCGTGGGTCAAAAACAGCCGGAAATTGTCCAATAGTATCTGCTGCCAGGGGGCAGTGATGGGAAACGTCAGCAGCATCTGATCCACTTCGCTGTCACAGTTGCCGCGCACGGCGATGATCCGCGACGCCTGCGTGTTCAGCCGCTCGGCCACCTGCACAGGCGCGTACCCCTCCGGCAGCGCATTGCGCGGGCCATGGTTGAGCAGGTCGCCAAGGATCACCAGCCACCGCGCGCCGCTCTCGGCAAACCGCGCCAGCACACGCTCCGTCGCCGGCAGCGAGCCGTGAATATCGGAGGCAAACATCAGCTTCATCGCTTACACCCTTATCGTTGAAAAACTCGCTTCATGATAACGGATTTGCCTGCGCTAAACAGCTTCAGCGCGCGGCCGAAAGTGCGATATAGCGCTGCACCGAGGAGCGCTGCCACTGGAAGGTGGCATAGTCTGCCAGACGCTCCGGAACCTCATCGCCGTTAAGCACCAGCCGGTTGATCATCAGCGCCAGATCGGCGTCGGCAATGCACCACTCGCCAAACAGGTTGGGATTGCCATGGGTTAACAGCGCACCGGCAATGGTAAACAGTTTTTCAGCGCTCTGCTGGCCCGCCTCGCTCAGCGGGGGCTTTTTCACACCGGCGAAAATCACATCCGTTGAGCGCTCCTCGCGGATGGGCATCAGATCGCTACGCAGCCATGCCTGGATCTGCCGCGCCCGGGCGCGCTTCTGGATATCGTGAGGGTAGACGCGCTCCCACTCCGGCGGGGCAAAGCGCTCTTCAAGATATTCGCTAATCGCTGAGGATTCCGTCATCTCAAAGCCGTCAATCTCCAGCAGCGGCACGCGGCGACTCAGGCGATAACCTTTCCACTCCGGGTGCTGATGCTCTCCCCTGCTAAGGTCGACCGTCTTCAGCGTGAACGGCAGCCCCTTCTCATGCAGAGTGACGTACACCGACATGACGTAAGGAGAGAAAAAGTCTGCATCAGACCACAACGTTATTACTGGCTCGCCCATGAGTGTCCTCATTAAATTGTCGAATTTCATCTAAAATATAGCGTCCTGTGCGGGCTGTCACTGCCTGAAATCCCCGCATCGCCTGGCAGCGCCTATACTCCTGTGTGCGACTTTATTCCCAGACAGGAGCTGAGATGATCGATCTCTATTACGCCCCCACCCCTAACGGTCACAAGATCACGCTGTTTCTGGAGGAGGCGGAGCTGGATTACCGCCTGATCCGCGTCGATATCAGCAAAGGCGATCAGTTTCGCCCCGACTTTCTGGAGATCTCTCCGAATAATAAAATTCCGGCCATCGTAGACCACGCCCCTGCTGACGGCGGTGCGCCGCTTAGCCTGTTTGAGTCTGGGGAGATCCTGCTCTATCTGGCAGAGAAGAGCGGCAAACTGCTCAGCGGTGAACTGCGTGAGCGGCATCTGACGTTGCAGTGGCTTTTCTGGCAGGTGGGCGGCCTGGGTCCGATGCTGGGCCAAAACCACCACTTCAACTACTTTGCCCCTAAACCGGTGCCCTATGCAATCGAGCGTTTTCAGGTTGAAACCCAGCGGCTCTACAGCGTAATGAATAAGCGGCTGGAGCGCGTGCCATGGCTGGGCGGGGAGCACTACAGCATCGCCGACATTGCCGCCTGGCCGTGGATCAATGCCCATGAACGCCAGCGGATCAACCTTGCTAACTACCCGGCGGTGAACAACTGGTTCGAACGCATTCGCACCCGGCCAGCTACCCTGCGCGCTATGCAAAAAATTGCGCAGAGTTAGCCGCTGCGCCTACGTAGGCGAGTCGTTTAACCTCGTGTATGATAACGCCGTTCACTACACCGAGGGAATTTACCATGTCGCAGCCAGACGCCGTCATACGAATTAAAAATTTGCGCCTGAGGACTTTTATCGGCATTAAAGAGGAAGAGATTGCTAACCGCCAGGATATCGTGGTCAATGTGGTGATCCACTATCCTGCGGACAAAGCGCGGGCCAGCGAAGATATTAACGATGCGCTGAACTACCGGACCATCACTAAAAGCATCATTCAGCACATTGAGAACAACCGGTTCTTATTGCTGGAAAAATTAACCCAGGATGTGCTCGATATCGCACGCGAACACCGCTGGGTCACCTATGCTGAAGTGGAGATCGATAAACTTTATGCGCTACGGTATGCCGACTCGGTGTCGATGAGTATGAGCTGGCGACGTTAGGCGCAGCCCTGGAGGTTGCATGAGGATTATGATTACCGGCGGTACCGGCCTGATTGGCAGCCATCTTGTTCCCCGCCTGCTGGCGCTGGGGCATTCGGTGACGGCGATCACCCGTAATCCTGAGCGAGCGCGCCGCACGTTGGGCGATCGCGTCACCTTCAGCCAGGGGCTTGATGACCGCCGCGACCTGAATGACATTGACGCGGTCATTAATCTGGCGGGCGAACCTATTGCCGACAAGCGCTGGAGCGAGGCGCAAAAAGCGCGCCTGTGCAACAGCCGTTGGCAGATTACCCAGAAGCTGGTGGATCTGATCAAAGCCAGCGCCACGCCGCCCTCGGTGCTCATCTCGGGGTCGGCGACGGGCTACTACGGCGATCTCGGCGAGGTGGTGGTGACCGAAGAGGAGCCGCCGCACAACGAGTTTACCCATAAGCTCTGCGCTCGCTGGGAGCAGATCGCCAGCGGCGCACTAAGCGACCGCACCCGCGTCTGCCTGCTGCGTACCGGCGTGGTCTTCGCGCCGAAAGGGGGCGTACTGGCAAAGATGCTGCCGGTGTTTCGCCTCGGCCTCGGCGGCCCGATCGGCAGCGGACGGCAGTACCTCGCCTGGATCCATATTGATGATATGGTTAATGGTATTCTCTGGCTGCTGGATAACGACCTGCGCGGTCCCTTTAATATGGTCTCCCCCTATCCGGTACATAACGAACGCTTCGCCCACGCCCTTGGCCATGCTCTGCACCGTCCCGCCTTTATGCGCGCCCCAGCCAGCGCCGTGCGGCTGCTGATGGGCGAATCGTCGGTGCTGGTGCTCGGCGGGCAGCGGGCGCTGCCTAAGCGTCTGGAGGCCTCCGGGTTTGGTTTTCGCTGGTACGATCTGGATGAAGCCCTGGCGGATGTAGTGCGCTGAATCGTTAAAATATATAGCACCAACTTATCATTCTGGTGATAATGTAATCGACTGTGCCACCAGAATGATGATTCCAATGCTGACGCTGACCACTCCACGCCTGAGCCTCTCCCCTTTTCAGGAGTCCGACTGGCCTTTTTTTCTGCGCCTGCGCCGCGATCCGGCCATTATGCGCTTTATGGCAGATATCGCCTCGCAGCAGGATATTCGTCGGGTCTTTGACGCGCGCTTAATCGATACGGGGGCATTTGTGATTCGCCAGCAGGGAATGGCAACTCCGGTCGGGGATATTGGCCTGAGCAGGTCGGCAGAGCATCCCGAAGAGGCGGATGTCGGCTACAGCATCGCCACCTGGGCCCAGGGTCAGGGCTACGCCAGCGAGGCCCTGCGCGCGCTCTGCCAGTACGCCTTTGACGAGGCGGGCATCACGGCGCTAAACGCCTGGGTGCTGGCAGGCAATACCGGTTCACAACGCGTGCTGGAGAAGCTGGGATTTAGCCGGATGGAGATCCTGCAGAAGGTCTATCGCCTGAACGGTGTGTTTCATGACGACTGGGTCTACCGTCTGACTGCCCAGGCGTTTAGTTCCGCCCTCCCCGGATAAGCAGAGGGCCGAAAGGCTACTTCAGCGAGCCTTTGAGAAACTGCTGCAGGCGCGGGCTTTGCGGATTGTCAAACAGCGCCTCCGGCTTGCCCTCCTCCTCAATTTTCCCCTGATGCAGGAAGATGACGTGGGAGGAGACGTGGCGAGCAAAGCCCATCTCATGGGTCACCACCACCATGGTTTTCCCTTCTTCTGCCAGCTGCTGCATGATACGTAACACTTCGCCCACCAGCTCGGGGTCCAGCGCCGAGGTCGGCTCATCAAACAGCAGCACTTCAGGCTCCATCGCCAGCGCGCGAGCAATGGAGACGCGCTGCTGCTGACCGCCGGAGAGGTGCACCGGGTATTTAGCCTGGGCGCGCTCGTCAATGCCGACCTTCGCCAGATACCTCACCGCCCGCTCCCGCGCCTCCTGCTTGCTTAACCCCAGCACCTGAATCGGCGCTTCCATCACGTTCTCCAGCACCGTCATGTGGCTCCAGAGGTTAAAGTGCTGGAACACCATGGTCAGGCGGGTACGCAGCAGGCGCAGCTGATGTTTATCCGCCACCTTTAGCTGGCCGTCTTTATCCCGCACCAGGGTGATATTCTGCCCGCTCACTACAATCGTGCCTTCGCTGGGCTTCTCAAGGAAGTTAATGCAGCGCAGGAAGGTACTCTTGCCGGAGCCAGACGAGCCGATAATGGTGATCACATCGCCCGCGTTAGCCTGCAGCGATACCCCTTTCAGCACCTCGTGTTCGCCGTAGCGCTTGTGCAGATCTGTAACGTTTAATTTATTCTCGGACATCGTATTCTCAGTGCGTCGAAGAAGGTTTCATATGCTTTAGCCAGCGTTTTTCCGCTTTGCGGAACAGGCTAATCAGCGCATAGGAGATGATCAGGTACAACACGGCGGCAATACCAAACGCGGTAAAGGGCTGGTAGGTGGCCGAGTTAATATCACGAGCGATTTTCAGCAGATCCGGGACGGTGGCGGTAAAGGCCAGCGCCGTGGAGTGCAGCATCAGGATCACTTCGTTGCTGTAGGCAGGCAGCGCAATGCGCAGCGCCGACGGCAGAATAATGCAGCGGTACATCTTCACCGACGAGAAGCCGTAGGCTCGCGCTGCCTCAATCTCGCCGTGCGGCACCGAGCGGATCGCCCCGGCAAAAATTTCGGTGGTATAGGCGCAGGTATTAAGCGTTAACGCCAGCACCGTACAGTTGAGGCCGCTACGGAAAAAGGCGTTCAGCAGCTCTGTGCCCTTCACAATCTCCAGGGTGTACATCCCGGAGTAGAAGACCAGCAGCTGGACATAGAGCGGCGTTCCGCGAAAAACGTAGGTAAAGAGCCAGATCGGAAAACGGATAAATTTATTACTGGAGACGCGCCCGATGGCGAGAAACAGCGCGAGGATGCCGCCCATCACTACCGACAGGATCAGCAGCCAGAGAGTGATTGCCACGCCGGTAAAGCGATAGCCATCGGTCCACAGCAGGGAGCGCCAGTACTCCTGAATTATCTCGATCACAGGTCAGCCCTCTTCACACCCACGGAGTAGCGGCGTTCGAGCAGAAGCAGCACACCATTAGAGACGGTAGTGAATACTAAGTAGATAAGTCCGCAAACCACGGCAAAGTAGAACGGCTCCCAGGTGCTTTTCCCGGCGAGCTGGGTAGCTTTGACTACGTCTTCGAGGCCCAGCAGCGATACCAGCGCGGTGGCCTTGAGGATCACCTGCCAGTTGTTACCTATTCCCGGCAGGGCGTAGCGCATCATGGCCGGAAAGAGGATGCGGCGAAAGGTCTGTCCGCTGGTAAAGCCAAAGGCAGTCGCCGCCTCGATGTGTCCCTTCGGCACGGCCATAAACGCTCCGCGAAAGGTTTCCGTAAAGTAGGCTCCGTAGATAAAACCGAGGGTGATGATACCGGCGATCATCGGATCGATATCAATCTGCGCCATGCCGACGGCGTCGGTGACGCTGTTGAGCGCGATTTGCAGCCCGTAAAAGATAAGCAGCATCAGCACCAGATCGGGCACGCCGCGGATAAGCGTGGTATAGCCTTCAAAAACAGTGGCCAGCAAACGATTGTGCGACAGCTTAGCCCCCGCCCCGGCAAGGCCTATCAGCACGGCCAGCACAACCGAGCTAAGCGCCAGCTCCAGCGTGACGACAGCGCCCTGGAATATAACTTGAGAAAACCCGTACAGCATGCAGCCTGCCCCGTGGTGTGTAGTGTCTGCCGTGTCTTTTCCCCTCCCAGGGTGGGAGGGGTCGCACGTTTGTCACAGGTGGAAATTAGCCACCGTAAACATCAAAATCGAAATACTTTTTCGCCAGCTTTTCGTAAGTACCGTCGGCACGCATATCGGCAAAGGCTTTGTTCAGCGCTTCGCGCAGCTCATTATCCTCTTTGCGAATGCCCATGCCGGTACCCACGCCAAACAGCTTCTCATCTTTGATGGACGGGCCACCAAATTTGTACTCTTTGCCCGCTGGGGTTTTCAGGAAACCTTCGCTGGCGGCCACTTCGTCCTGGAACGCAGCATCGATACGGCCCGCGGTCAGGTCGGCATAGATTGAGTCCTGGCCCTGATAGGAGACGATCTCAACCCCTTTCGCCGCCCAGTGTTCATTGCCGTAGGTCTCCTGGGTGGTGCCCTGCAGAACGCCAACGCGTTTGCCTTTCAGGGTCGCCAGGTCCGGCTGGATGTCAGAGGCTTTCGCGACCACCAGGCGTGAATCTGCCGCATAAAGCTTGTCGGTAAACGCGATCTCCTGCTGACGCTTTTCGGTAATTGAAAGCGACGACATGATGGCATCGATTTTCTTCGCTTTCAGCGATGGGATCAGCGCATCCAGCGGGTTCTCAATGAAGGTACACTGGGTATTAATGCGTTTACACAGCTCTTTAGCGATATCGATATCAAAACCGATTAATTCACCCTGCGCATTCTTTGATTCGAACGGCGCGTAGGTAGGATCGGTGCCAATGCGCAATTTTTGCGGGATGGCAGCAAAGGCGCTGGACGCGCTGGAAAGAGCAAGCACCAGAGAAAGCGATAAAACCAACTTATTCATAAACATCCTCAACTGACGGTCTTTAAACGGGATTTTGCACAGAATACGGTACGGCTATCGTGCCATTATTCGGCCCGGCAAGGCAAAATATTCTGCCCTGCCAGCCGATTTTTTTTGCAGCGCCACTGCTTAACTATGCTGTTTTAGGTCCCGCTGCCTCACCTGAGTACGGCTACCGCACCACCGTAAGGCATCAACCACATCAATGCACCACGCTGGCTCACCGCCCGGGTGCAAAGATGCGCCGTCATTTAATCCCCGTAGACGTTAAAGTCGAAGTATTTTTTTGCCATCTTGTCATAGGTGCCGTCTTTGCGGATTTCACCCAGCGCTTTGTCAAATGCGGCCTTCAGCTCGGTATCGTCTTTGCGCAGACCTACCCCGGTGCCGTCACCGAAGAAGTTTTTATCTTTTACCGACGGACCGGCGAAGGCGAAATCTTTCCCGGCAGGCTGTTTAAGGAAGCCTTCGCTGGCGGCAACCTCATCCTGCAAAGCCGCGTCCAGACGACCGGCGGCGAGATCGGAGTAGATCAGATCCTGGTTCTGGTAGGCCACCACATCAATGCCTTTGCTGCGCCAGTTGGCGTTGCCAAAGGCCTCCTGAGTGGAACCCTGTAATACGCCAACGTGCTTGCCCTTCAGCGACTCAATGGTCGGCTGGATCGGCGAGCCTTTGGCCGCAATCAGGCGTGAATCCGCCGCGTAGAGCTTGTCAGAGAAGGCAATCTCCTGCTGGCGTTTTTCGGTAATAGAGAGAGAAGAGATAATGGCATCAATTTTTTTGGCTTTCAGAGAGGGGATCAGCGCGTCAAAGTCACTGCCCACCCAGGTGCATTTAACCTGAATACGTTTGCACATCTCGTTGCCGAGGTCGATATCAAAGCCGACAAACTCACCCTTCGCGTCTTTAGACGAGAATGGCGCATAGGTGGCATCCGTACCAATGCGCACGGTCTGAGGAAGCGCAGCGTAAACGCTGGCGGCGCTGGAGAGTCCCAGCAGTAAAGAGAGAGCTACAGCCGTCTTCTTCATACATTACCCTCGAGTTTCTGATTTTATTATCTATTGCGTGTTGTTATGTTGCATTACGTTGTGTTGCCCGCTGATGCTTGCACGTCTTATGCCACTTTCTCGCCTTCAACAATAAACAGCAAAGAAGATGTTAATAAAACGTTGCAGCATTACCGTTAGGGTGAAAGATAGCAGGTCTGCTAAATGAACCGCAGCGTTACAAACTGAAAACGGCGGTTAAATGTTGAGGATATGATCGCGCTTGCAGATTTGCCCTGAAACAGGGCAATCCTGGTGAAGTGCACTATTTTGACGCAGCGGGTCCCTGCCAGCGGGTAAAGAGATCTTCCGGTAGCGTAATATCAAACTGATCGATAACGCGGTTCACCGTCTGGTTGATGATGTCATCGAGGGTCTGCGGACGGTGATAGAAGGCAGGGACCGGAGGCATGATCGCCGCCCCCAATTCCGCCGCCTGGGTCATCAGACGCAGGTGGCCGAGGTGCAGCGGCGTTTCACGTACGCAGAGCACCAGCGGACGGCGCTCTTTCAGCACCACGTCCGCGGCGCGGGTCAGCAGGCTATCAGTATAGCTGTGGACGATACCGGAAAGCGTTTTGATGGAGCAGGGAAGGATCACCATACCAGCGGTTTTAAACGAGCCGGAGGAGATGCTGGCGGCGATATCTCGCGAGTCGTGGACCACGTCGGCCAGCGCCTGCACGTCGCGCAGGGAGAGGTCGGTCTCCAGCGCCAGCGTCTGGCGGGCGGCGTTGCTCATCACCAGATGGGTTTCCACCTCTGCCACGTCGCGCAGCACCTGCAGCAGACGCACGCCATAGATGGCGCCGCTGGCACCGGAGATGCCAATAATCAGTCGTTTCATATAGCTGTCCTTTTACTTGCGTGAGAGGACTTTGCCGGATTATGGCGGGCGTTGCAACGTGAAGCGCCCTGCGAACGCAGGGCGCGCGAGAGTTACCCCTCGTTATGCATCTCTAAACTCTCTACTTCGTTCTGGCGCTGTACGGCTTTAACATCGTCATTGCGCAGGGAGTCAAGGTAGTCGAGGTACTGCTGGTTAACGTCTTTGGTCACGTAGATGCCGTTGAACACCGAGCACTCAAACTGCTGGATATCCGGGTTCTCGGCGCGCACGGCGTCGATGAGATCGTTAAGGTCCTGGAAGATCAGGCCGTCAGCGCCAATGATCTGGCGGATCTCATCCACTTCACGACCGTGGGCGATCAGCTCGTTCGCGGTCGGCATATCGATGCCGTAGACGTTCGGGAAGCGGATCTCCGGTGCCGCTGAGGCGAGGTAGACCTTCTTCGCCCCGGCTTCGCGTGCCATCTCGATAATCTGTTCCGAGGTGGTACCGCGCACGATAGAGTCATCCACCAGCAGCACGTTCTTATCGCGGAACTCAGCGCGGTTAGCGTTGAGCTTGCGGCGCACGGATTTACGGCGCAGCTGCTGGCCCGGCATGATAAAGGTGCGGCCAACGTAGCGGTTCTTCACAAAGCCCTGACGGTAGGGTTTATCC
This sequence comes from Pseudescherichia sp., assembly GCA_039594205.1. Taxonomy (GTDB): domain Bacteria; phylum Pseudomonadota; class Gammaproteobacteria; order Enterobacterales; family Enterobacteriaceae; genus Pseudescherichia. The sequence goes on from JBCNNW010000041.1 coordinate 33,290, forward strand.
AGAATGTGGGCGATCTCCAGCGCGATATCGCAGGAGGTCTCCGGGATCGGGATCACCACGTCAATGTCGAGGTCTTCCCACTCGCGGGC
>JBCNNW010000042.1:0-33313 GCA_039594205.1 Pseudescherichia sp.
AGTTGTTGAGCTAACTGACGCCCAATAGTGCTTTTGCCGGCACCCATAGGCCCAACCAGAAAGATATTGCGTTTCTCTGCCATTTTTTCGGTACTACTATAAGACTATTCGTTAATGGTAAACCCACTTCGCAAACACCTGGCGGAGCAGGACATGAACTGAAACCTCATATGCGTAAGTTCGAGAATCAGACTGAAAATTATCTCAATACTCGCGCTGTTTTGGCAACTGAATAAATCACCAACCTTGCGAAGAGGCCAATTGAGGTAAGACGGGAGTAGCTGACGCTCAAAATCGGTACTCCTTGTAAGCTAATTCATCTCCCACGTCAAACACCTGAGTTCAGTTCACGGCAAAAATCATCATATTTACGCTTTACCCTTTCCCTCTTTATGCAGCGGCATGAGGCGTGGTGTGATAAAAACCACCAGCTCTCGCCGCTCGTTATTGTTGCCGTCGTGGCGAAAGAGACGACCCAGCCAGGGCAGGCTGCCCAGCCCCGGCACGCTCTCACTGCCGGACTTATTCTGTTGTAGAAAGATCCCCCCCAGCGCCAGCGTATCGCCGCTTCCTACCTCAACCTGCGTTTCGATCTCCTGCTTATCGATGGCCAGCACCTCACCGTCTGCCTGCTGGAGCACCTCGCCTGGCATATTCTGGCTGATGTGCAGCTTCAGGCGTACCCTGCCCTCCTGCAGCACGGTTGGCGTGACCTCCATCCCCAGCACCGCCTCCTTAAACTCCACCGAGGTCGCGCCGCTCTCACCGCTGGAGACCTGATAGGGGATCTCGCTGCCCTGCTTGATGCTGGCGGGCTGCTGATGGGAGGCCAGCAGGCGCGGACTGGCGATAATCTCCAGCTGCTGCGCCTGCTCAAGGGCTGACAGCTCGACGTCCAGCATCCGGCCATCGATGCGCCCGATGTTAAACCCAACGCGGGCCGTGGCCTCGCTTACCGGGAGATCGCTGCCGAGAGTGGTCATATCGCCGATCTTTCCGGCTCCCTGCGCCTCGGCCAGCGTCCACTTGATCCCCAGCTCGCGCAGGCTCTTTTCATTAATAGTCACAATATGTGCCGCCAGCTCCACCTGGGCGACGGGCAGGTCCATCTCCGCTATCCAGCGCTCTATGGTCTGCAGCGTAGCCGCGTTGTCGCGCAGCAGCAGGCGATTCATGCGCTTGTCGACCATCATCGCTCCCTGCGGGCTGAGCAGCTTGCCACCGGCTTTGGCCAGCTCCTCGGCTTCGGCGTAGCGCAGCGTAACGCTCTTTGCTACCAGCGGCAGGGTGCTCTGCTGCCGGGCCTTGTCGGCCTCACGTTTCTCCTCGCGCTGTTGCCACCGCTCCTGAGTATGCACCTGAAGAATATTACCCTCTCTCTGCACAACCAGTCCGGCGCTGGCGATCACCGTTTGCAGGGCCTGGGCCCACGGGACGTCTACCAGATGCAGGGAGAGCGTGCCGCTAACCTCTGGTGCAGCGACAAGGTTATATCTCCCCAGCTCCGCCAGGGTCTGCAATACCTGCACCACCGGCACATCATCAACGGCCAGCGTCACCGGTACGGGATTTTTTGCCCTCACCGGCAGGGCGCTGAGAAGCAGCCCTGCCACCGCGATCCACTTCCTCATTGTTCACTCCTTGTCGCTGCCACTGCCACTGTGCCGGTTCGCAGCCCGCGGCGGTGGCAATCTGCAATGTCTGCTCCGTGACCGAGACGATGCGCCAGCCGGGCGGCAGACTCTGCCCCCTTGCCACTCTATGCCATCTTCCCTCTGGGTTACGCAGCATGCCCCGGTGCTGGCCGTTAACGGTGATAAAGCCATGATAGCGCCACTGGGCCAGCGCCGCCGTCTGACAGCGGTCCGGCAGCGGCTGGAAAGGGTCACGCATACCCAACAGCAGCGGCAGCGCCAGCAGCAATACTCTGTGTATGTCATGGGTATTCATTGCCGCTCTCCAGCTCCAGCCGCAGATGCAGTACGCCCTCATTCAGCACCAGCGAAAAGGCGGTGACCTGCATATTTTGTTCAGCAAGGCGGGCAAAGGTCTCTGGCACATCCTGCCAGCCGGTTTGCAGCACCAGTTCGCCGCCGTGCTCGTTCGGATGCCAGCTCAGCAGCCGGGCGCTGCCGGTCTGGAAAGCCAGGGCGGAGAAGCCCCGTTCAGACCGCGGCGTCGTTGCCACCTGCTCTTCTGCCTGGCGCAGCGGCATAATCGTCGCCCATAGCTGGCTGCGGCTCTGCTGCTGGGCGTGCAGCCCGGCCAGCCGCTGTGCCTGTACGCTTGTGGCTGGCCGCACCGTCAGGAGCCAGACCAGCGCGCCGCAGCCTAAGGCGATCGTCAGCCAGATGACTTGCTGGCTACGGGCAGCGCGCGCAAGCCAACGTTCAGCGCTGAGATGCATGGGAGCGCTCCAGAGCGTAGTTAAATTGCCATCGCCCCTGCGCATCCCGCGAGGCTGCCCCTGGCTGGCCGATACGCAGGCCGGGGAGCGCACGGAGCGCCGTCTCAAGCTGGCTTAACGCCGTAAAACTAACTGCATAACCCGCCAGCGACAGCCCTCCCTGCTGATAGCGCAGTTCGCTCAGCCATGCCTGCTCCGGCAGCGTGTCAGCAAGCCGGGTCAGGATCTGCTGCCACTCCCGCGTCGTCTGCAATTGCCGCTGACGCTGCTGCTGTGCCTGCCGCTCGGCCTGTCCGGCAAGCAGGCGAGCATGGCGCTGCGTCAGCGCTGACTGCAACGTTATGCCCGCCTGCTGCATCAGCCCCAGCCGCTGATTCTCCTGCGACGTACGCATCCGTATTAACGCGGCTAGCAGTACAATCAGCAGCAGGGTGGCAGAGAGGCGCGTTAGCCAGAGACGCAGGCGCTGGCGTCGCCGTCGGGCGCGCCAGGGGAGAAAGTTAACCATCTGCGCCACTACTCACCGCCCAACGCCAGGCCAATGGCGACCGCCCAGGCCCCGCCGTTTTTCGGCAGCGGCGGATAGCGGCGTGCAATAGCGGTCCAGGGATCAAAGCCTGCCGGTTCGCCATCGCAAAGCGTGGCCTCCTCCCGCGGCAGCCCCAGCACCTGGGCCAGTTCATCAAGGCTATTGGCCTCTTCACGCGCTCGCCGCCCCCAGCCGCTGCGCGTCGCCCAGAGCCACTGGCTAGCATCGCGCCAGGCCAGCCAGCGCAGCGGCGGAGCAAGTAGCGGGATAAAGCGCTGTAGCGCGCTGGCATCCGGCGTGATGGCTGAGAGATACAGATTAAGGCTATCCGCCAGCGTCAGCAGAGCGGCAATATCGCTGTTCTGCGCTGCCGTTACGCTCCATGTCCGCTGCACGCTATCGTCGGTATAGTCGAAGCGCAGTTCGTCGGCGGGCATGCCTGCCTCGCGGGCGAGGCTGTCCGCTACCCACCTTAGCTGGGCGCGCTCTCCTAACCGTACGGCGGGACGGGGCAGCCTCTTTTGCAGCGTGCGCCCGGCGGGAAAGGCGAGGCTAATCTGGTGCCTGCGCGGCAGGGTTTTACTCCACCCCTGTAGCGCCATACGGAGGTGTTCAGGCTCTTTTATCTGCCCGTCAACCAGGGTGCCCGTAGCCAGCGGCAGCTGCCACCAGCGGTGCAGCACAGCATGGGATTTTTCCTCCGTTAGCGCGACGGCAAAGATGCCATCCTGCTGAATATGAAGGCCTATTCGCCAGCGACTGATTGCCATAAATCGCGATCTCCTTATCGTTCGTCAGGGTGACGGCTATATCAATGCATCAGTCTTGCCTTTATACTACCGCGCGATTGTTTATAAACTGCCCAAAGAAAACTAAATGGGAAATCTCCGGTGAAGTTCGTAAAGTATCTATTTATCCTTGCAGTGTGTTGCATTCTGCTGGGAGCAGGCTCGGTTTATGGCCTCTACAAATTTATTGAGCCACAGCTGCCTGACGTTGCCACGCTGAAAGATGTGCGGCTGCAAATTCCGATGCAGGTGTACACCGCCGACGGCGAGTTGATTGCGCAGTACGGCGAAAAGCGTCGCATTCCGCTGACCCTGGATCAGATCCCCCCCGTTATGGTCAAAGCCTTCATTGCGACGGAAGACAGCCGTTTCTATGAGCATCACGGCGTCGATCCGGTAGGGATTTTCCGTGCCGCCAGCGTCGCGCTCTTCTCCGGCCGCGCCTCTCAGGGGGCGAGTACCATTACGCAGCAGCTGGCGCGTAACTTCTTTCTGAGTCCGGAAAAGACCCTGATGCGTAAGCTGAAAGAGGTCTTCCTCGCCATCCGCATCGAACAGATGATGTCGAAGGATGAGATCCTTGAGCTTTACCTGAACAAGATCTATCTCGGCTATCGTGCCTATGGCGTGGGAGCGGCAGCGCAGGTCTACTTTGGCAAGTCGGTCGATCAGCTTACCCTTAGCGAAATGGCGGTGATTGCCGGGCTGCCGAAAGCGCCCTCCACCTTCAACCCGCTCTACTCTCTCGATCGAGCCACCTCGCGGCGTAACGTCGTGCTGGCGCGTATGCTGAGCGAGGGCTATATCAGCCAGTCGCAGTACGATAGCGCCCGTGGTGAAGCCATTGATGCCAACTATCACGCCCCGGAGATCGCCTTCTCCTCCCCTTACCTCTCGGAGATGGTGCGCCAAGATATGGTCTCGCGCTACGGCGAGAAGGCCTATGAGGATGGCTACCGGGTCTATACCACTATTACACGGAAGACCCAGGAAGCAGCTCAGAAGGCAGTACGCGACAACGTGATGGATTACGACATGCGTCACGGCTATCGCGGACCGGCAAACGTGCTGTGGAAGCTGGGTGAAAGCCCGTGGGACAGCAAAAAAATCACCGACTCGCTGCGTGCGCTGCCGACCTATGGGCCGCTGCTTCCTGCCGTAGTGATGCAGGCCAATGCCCAGGAGGCGACGGCGATGCTTGCCGACGGCACGTCAGTGTCGCTGCGCATGGACGGCGTGCGCTGGGCGCGTCCTTTCCGCTCGGATACCGCTCAGGGTGCGACGCCGCGCCGGGTAACCGATGCAGTACAGGCCGGACAGCAGATTTGGGTTCGCCAGGTGAACGACGTCTGGTGGCTGGCACAGGTGCCGGACGTGAACTCGGCCCTGGTCTCCATCAACCCGCAGAACGGGGCGGTGATAGCCCTGGTCGGCGGCTTCGATTTCAACCAGAGCAAGTTTAACCGCGCCACACAGGCGCTGCGCCAGGTCGGCTCGAACATCAAGCCGTTCCTCTACACCGCAGCGATGGACAAGGGACTGACCCTGGCGAGCATTCTTAACGACGTGCCCATCTCACGCTGGGATGCGGGCGCAGGCTCCGACTGGCGTCCGAAAAACTCGCCGCCGGAGTACGCCGGTCCTATCCGTCTGCGCCAGGGGCTGGGCCAGTCGAAAAACGTGGTCATGGTGCGGGCGATGCGGGCGATGGGCGTCGACTACGCCGCAGAGTATCTGCAACGCTTCGGCTTCCCGGCGCAGAACATTGTGCACACCGAGTCGCTGGCGCTCGGCTCCGCCTCCTTCACGCCGCTGCAGGTTGCACGCGGCTATGCGGTAATGGCGAACGGCGGCTTCCTGGTCGACCCATGGTTTATCAGCAAGATCGAAAACGACCAGGGTAAGGTGCTGTTTGAAGCGCAGCCGAAGGTAGCCTGCGCGGAGTGTGATATTCCGGTGATCTACGGCGAGACGCAGAAGTCCAACGTGCTGGAGAACAGCAACGTCGAGGACGTGGCCGTCTCGCAGGAGCAGCAGAACCTCACCGTGCCGATGCCGCAGCTTGAGCAGGCCAACCGGGCGCTGGTGGCGCAGACCGGTGCGCCACAGTATGCACCGCATGTGATAAACACCCCACTCTCTTTCCTGATCAAGAGCGCGCTGAATACCAATATCTTTGGTGAACCAGGCTGGCAGGGTACCGGCTGGCGCGCCGGTCGCGATCTCAAGCGTAACGATATCGGCGGCAAAACCGGCACCACCAATAGCTCAAAGGATGCCTGGTTCTCCGGTTACGGTCCGGGCGTGGTGACCTCGGTATGGATTGGCTTTGACGATCACCGCCGCGATCTTGGCCGCACCACCGCCTCCGGGGCGATTAAAGATCAGATCTCAGGTTATGAAGGCGGCGCGAAAAGTGCTCAGCCCGCCTGGGATGCCTTTATGAAGAGCGTGCTGGACGGCGTGCCGGAAGCGCCGCTCACGCCACCACCGGGTATTATTACGGTGAATATCGACCGCAGCACGGGGCAGTTGGCCAACGGCGGCAACAGTCGTCAGGAGTTCTTCATTGAAGGCACACAGCCAACGCAGCAGGCGGTGCATGAGGTGGGAACAACGCTTATCGATAACGGCGAGACGCACGAACTCTTTTAGGTGACCAATACGCCCGGCGAGGCTATTCCCGCCGGGCGTGAGTGACTCTACAGCCGTCCCTGCCCTTTCAGCCACTCGCGCACTAAAAACAGCGCGCTCACGTTGCGGGCCTCGTTGAAATCGGGGTCCTCCAGCAGATCCATCAGATGGGCCAGCGGCCAGCGTACCTGCGGCAGCGGCTCGGGTTCATCTCCTTCCAGCGACTCCGGATAGAGATCTTCTGCAACCACAATGTTCATCTTGCTGGAGAAGTAGGAGGGCGCCATGCTGAGCTTCTTCAGGAAGGTCAGCTGATGAGCACCAAAACCGATCTCCTCTTTCAGCTCACGGTTCGCCGCTTCATAGACGTTCTCGCCAGCGTCAATCAGCCCCTTCGGGAACCCCAGCTCGTAGGATTCAATGCCGACGGCATACTCACGGATCAGCATCACGTGCTCATCGACAATGGCCACAATCATAACGGCTTCACGGGTCGAGGGGCGCATACGTTCATACACGCGGCGAACGCCGTTGCTAAATTCCAGATCCACGCTTTCGACGTTAAACAGGCGAGACTTAGCCACCGTTTCTACGTTAAGGATGGTGGGTTTTTGCAATGATTTGCTCATTCTGATGGGTCTTTACAGTGAAAACTTTTGCCATTGTGCGGCAAACCGCACGGTTTCGGCAACGGCAATTGCCCTTTATTTACATTTGTGCAACCTAAAATGAGTCATTAATCATTTAACCAAAAAAGTCAAGAGGTTGAAATGAAACTAAGAATTTGCTGATATGGTCAACGATACGGCTTTGTTACTATCGGGCGCTGCTACTATTCGCTTCGCCAACAAGGTGCACTGACTACACCTCTGTAAGAAAAGTAAGATGGGAAAAGCATGAGCACCATTTTGATTTTTATCGCTGCTATGCTGGCCTGCGCTCTCCTTGCAGGGTGGTTTTTAAGACGACGCTCGCACCGTCGTTTCCGTCTGCCGTACCTGCCAGATTTTGCCGGTGCGGCGAACCGTAAGCTAACGCCGGAAGAGCGTAGCGCGGTGGAAGCCTATATTGAGACGCTCTCCCGTACCCAGCAGGCGCCGGGCCTGACGGGCGCCACCGCTGCACCGGTCTCGCTCTCCCTGAATGCGCAAAGCAATACGGTGCTCTCCGTCACCCACTCGATTACCCGCTACGGCATTAACAGTGACGATCTAAACAAGTGGCGTTACTTCCTCGACTCGGTCGAAGTTCATCTGCCGCCGTTTTGGGAGCAGTATATTACCGACGAAAACGTGGTTGAGCTTATCCGCACCGATACGCTGCCGCTGGTGATCTCCCTGAACGGCCATACGCTGAGCGACTCTATTCATGAAGCGCGGGGCTATGCGCTGGAGCTGCCGTCTCCTACCCAAACGTCCATTCGCGGGGAAGAGAGCGAGCAGATTGAGCTGCTGAATATTCGCCAGGAGACCCGCGAGGAGTACGCCCTGAGTCGCCCGGACGGCCTGCGCGAAGCGCTGTTAATCGTAACCTCATTCCTGCTGTTCTATTTCTGCCTCGCCACGCCGGACGTATTTGTGCCGTGGATGGCCGGGGGGGCGGTCATGCTGCTCGCCGCCGGGCTGTGGGGTATCTTCGCGCCGCCCGCTAAAAACACCCTGCGGGAGATCCACTGCCTGCGCGGCACGCCCCGGCGCTGGGGCCTGTTTGGCGAGAATAACCAGGAGCAGATCAACAACATTTCGTTAGGAATTATCGATCTGATCTATCCCCGTCACTGGCAGCCTTACATCACTCAGGATCTGGGTCAGCAGACCGATATCGATATCTATCTCGACCGTCATGTGGTGCGCCAGGGGCGCTTTTTATCCCTGCATGACGAAGCAATTAACTTCCCGTTACAGCACTGGCTGCGCAGCGCCATTATCTCTCTCGGCGCGCTGGTGGTGCTGGTTCTGCTGCTGATCTGGGTGCCGCTGGATATGCCGGTTAAATTCACCCTGTCGTGGATGAAAGGCGCGCAGACCGTTGAAGCCACCAGCGTTAGCCAGCTGGAGAAGGCCGGGCTGCGGGTAGGCGATACCCTGAGCATCCAGGGTACCGGGATGTGCAATATTCATATGCAGGAGAACTGGCGCGGGCGACAAAACTCCCCTTTCTCACCGTTCGACTGCTCGCAGATTATCTGGAACGATGCGCCGCCGCTGCCGCTGCCGGAGTCCGATACCGTCAATAAAGCGAACGCGCTGATTGAGGCGGTCAACCGCCAGCTACACCCCTCCAGCGAAGAGGACTCACACGTCAGCGCCGCGCTGCGCTCGGCGATTCAGAAGTCGGGTATGGTGCTGCTGGATGATTTTGCCGAGATTGTGCTGAAAACTCAGGATCTCTGCTCTGCCGACGACGAGTGCGTGCGGCTGAAGAATGCGCTGGTAAACCTCGGTAACACCAAGGACTGGGAGACGCTGACCAAACGCGCCAGCGCGGGCAGGCTCAGCGGCGTAAACGTGCTGCTGCGTCCGGTTAGCGCCGAATCGCTGGATAACCTGGTCACCACCTCCACCGCCCCCTTCCTGCTGCGCGAAACCTCACGCGCCGCCCAGGCGCTTAATAGCCCGGCTCCGGGCGGGTTTGTGATTGCCAGCGATGAGGGTAGCGAGCTGGTAGATCAGCCCTGGCCGCCTATCGCGCTGTATGATTATCCTCCTCAGGAGCAGTGGAACGAGTTCCAGCGGCTGGCGCAAATGCTGATGCAGACCCCGTTTAGCGCCGAGGGTATCGTCACTAACATCTATACCGATGCCAACGGAACGAAGCATGTCAGCCTGCATCGGATGCCCTCCAGCGCCGGGCTGTGGCGCTATATTGGTACCGCGCTGCTGCTGCTGGCGATGATCGTCTGTACCCTCTATAACGCCGTGCAGGCGGTGCGTCGCTATCAGCGCCACCGTTCACGCCTTGCTGATATTCAGGAGTACTACGACAGCTGCCTGAATCCACAGCTGCTGCAGGCCTCCGACAGCCTCATCTGATCGCCAAATTTGTTAAAACCTGGGCGCGTCGGGGTATGCTACCCTGTCGCGCTTATCCTCTCGCAGGAGTATCTCATGCACATTGATATCAACTGGCAGGACGTGGAGACCGTGCTGCTGGATATGGACGGCACGCTGCTGGACCTGGCGTTCGATAACTATTTTTGGCAGAGGCTGGTGCCGGAGACCTTTGGCGCCGCACGTGGCTTAACGCCGCCCGAGGCGCAGGCGCAGATGCAGGCGGAGTACAATGCCGTCCAGCATACGCTAAACTGGTACTGTCTGGATTACTGGAGCGAACGTCTTGGGCTAGATATTTGTGCGATGACCACCGCTGAAGGGCCACGTGCCCTGCTGCGCGAGGATACCGTGCCTTTTCTGGACGCGCTGAAGGCCTGCGGCAAGCGGCGCATTCTGCTCACCAATGCACATCCGCACAACCTGGCGGTGAAGCTTGAGCATACCGGGCTGGGTTCACACCTTGATTTATTACTTTCTACCCACACATTTGGTTATCCGAAAGAGGATCAACGACTGTGGCAGGCCGTTGTTGAGGCTACCGGCCTGAACCCGGAGAAGACGCTGTTTATTGATGACAGCGAGCCGATTCTGGATGCAGCGGCGACATTCGGTATTCGTTACTGTCTCGGCGTCACCAATCCTGACTCCGGGCTGGCGGAGAAGCGCTATCAGCGTCACCCTGGACTCAACGACTATCGCCGCCTGATCCCCTCCCTCAAGTGAAGGAGATGCCATGAAAGAGAAGCCCGCGCAAGAAGTCCGCTTAGACAAATGGCTCTGGGCGGCGCGCTTTTACAAAACGCGCGCCCTGGCCCGCGAAATGATCGAGGGCGGCAAGGTGCACTACAACGGGCAACGCAGCAAGCCGGGTAAAATCGTCGAGCTGAATGCCACGCTGACCCTGCGGCAGGGAAACGATGAACGCACGGTGGTGGTAAAAGCCATTACCGATCAGCGCCGCCCGGCAAGCGAGGCGGTGGCGCTGTATGAAGAGACGGCTGAAAGTATTGATAAACGCGAGAAGATGGCGCTGGCCCGCAAGATGAACGCGTTAACAATGCCGCACCCGGAGCGCCGCCCGGATAAAAAAGAGCGCCGCGACCTGATGAAATTTAAATACGGCGATGACGAGTAGTCTTCGCCCTCCAGAGAGATAATTATGGCCCAACACGACCAATTACACCGCTATCTGTTTGAAAACTACGCTGTTCGTGGCGAACTGGTAACGGTATCCGAAAGCCTGCGACAGATCCTTGAAAACCACAGCTATCCGCAGCCGGTGAAAAACATCCTTGCGGAGCTGCTGGTGGCGACCAGCCTGCTGACCGCCACGCTGAAGTTTGCCGGTGACATTACCGTCCAGCTGCAGGGTGACGGCCCGATGAGCCTGGCGGTGATTAACGGCAACAACAAGCAGCAGCTGCGCGGCGTGGCCCGTGTTCAGGGCGAGATTGCCGACGATGCCGATCTGAAAACCCTGGTCGGCAACGGCTATCTGGTGATCACCATCTCTCCGGAAGAGGGTGAGCGCTATCAGGGCGTGGTCGGTCTGGAAGGCGATACGCTGGCGGCCTGCCTGGAGGACTACTTCATGCGCTCGGAGCAGCTGCCGACCCGCCTCTATATTCGTACCGGCGAGGTCGACGGCCTGCCAGCTGCAGGCGGTATGCTGCTCCAGGTGCTGCCCGCTCAGGATACTGGCGCTAACGACTTCGAACACCTGGCAACGCTGACCGACACCATCAAAACGGAAGAGCTGCTTACCCTGCCGGCCAACGAAGTGCTGTGGCGTCTCTACCACGAAGAGGAGGTGACGCTCTACGATCCGCAGGACGTGGAGTTTAAGTGCACCTGCTCTCGGGAACGCTGCGCCGGAGCGCTGAAAACGCTGCCGGATGAGGAGATCGACAGCATTCTGGAAGAAGATGGCGAAATCGATATGCATTGTGACTACTGTGGCAATCACTATCTGTTTAACGCCATGGATATTGCTGAGATCCGCAACAACGCCTCTCCTGCCGATCCGCAGGTTCATTGATCCCCTTCTCTTTTCAGCGCGCTGCCCGTCGGCGCGCTGCTTCAGCCTGCGTCGTCCTGGCAAACATTTCCTGAAATCCTTACGTAATTTTATTACCGGAAAGCGATTACACTCACAATCTCACCGATAAATTGACCTGCGTTTTGCCTTTATAGAGCATTTTCACTATGCATCTGATGAAGCCTGCCATAATTTGTCTCGCTTATGGGTACCTGTAACAGCGTTTTCACCAGCGAAGGCTTGCCTGGATGCATAAATCTATGAGCCTCGTCGCGGTTAACCCCCTCAGAATAACCCTACAATCGCAGGCAATACATATTGGCTAAGGAGCAGTGACATGCGCGTTAAACGTTTAACCCCGCAGGATCTCAAGGCTTATGGTATCAATGATGTGCAGGATATCGTCTATAACCCCGACTACGATACGCTGTATCAGGAAGAACTCAGTCCAGACCTGGAAGGATTTGAGCGGGGTATTCTGACGACTTCTGGTGCTGTCGCCGTCGATACCGGCATATTTACCGGGCGTTCGCCGAAAGATAAGTACATTGTCCGTGACGACACCACCCGCGACACCGTGTGGTGGGCAGACAAAGGCAAAGGCAAGAACGACAACAAACCGCTCTCTCCTGAAGTATGGCAGCAGCTGAAAGGCCTGGTGACCCAGCAGCTCTCCGGCAAGCGGCTGTTTATCATCGACGCCTTCTGCGGTGCGAATGCCGACACCCGCCTCGCCGTGCGTTTCATTACCGAGGTGGCCTGGCAGGCGCACTTCGTGAAGAACATGTTTATCCGCCCGACGGAGGAGGAGCTGGCCGAATTTACGCCGGACTTTATCGTCATGAACGGTGCAAAATGCACTAACCCGCAGTGGAAAGAGCAGGGTCTTCACTCTGAAAATTTCGTTGCCTTCAACCTGACCGAGCGGATTCAGCTTATCGGCGGCACCTGGTACGGCGGCGAGATGAAGAAAGGGATGTTCTCAATCATGAACTACCTGCTGCCGCTCAAGGGCGTTGCCTCTATGCACTGCTCGGCGAACGTCGGTGAAGCGGGCGATGTGGCGGTGTTCTTTGGTCTCTCCGGCACCGGCAAAACCACGCTCTCCACCGACCCTAAACGCCGCCTGATTGGCGACGATGAACACGGCTGGGATGACGACGGCGTGTTCAACTTCGAAGGCGGTTGCTATGCGAAAACCATTAAGCTCTCCCGGGAAGCGGAGCCGGATATCTATAACGCTATCCGCCGCGACGCGCTGCTGGAGAACGTAACCGTGCTTGACAATGGCACCATCGATTTTAACGACGGCAGCAAGACTGAAAATACCCGCGTCTCCTACCCCATCTACCACATCGATAATATTGTTAAGCCGGTCTCTAAAGCGGGCCACGCGACCAAAGTTATCTTCCTGACCGCCGACGCCTTTGGCGTGCTGCCGCCGGTCTCACGTCTGACCGCTAACCAGACGCAGTACCACTTTCTCTCTGGCTTTACCGCCAAGCTGGCCGGGACCGAACGCGGCGTGACGGAGCCAACGCCCACCTTCTCCGCCTGCTTTGGCGCAGCGTTCCTCTCGCTGCACCCGACACAGTATGCCGAAGTGCTGGTCAAGCGGATGCAGGCGGCGGGCGCGCAGGCCTATCTGGTGAATACCGGCTGGAACGGCACGGGGAAACGGATCTCAATTAAGGATACGCGAGCGATTATTGATGCCATTCTGGATGGTTCTATTGATAAGGCCGATACCTTCACGCTGCCGATATTCGATCTGGCGATCCCCACCAGCCTGCCGGGCGTCGATCCGCAGATCCTCGATCCGCGTAACACCTATGCCTCTCCTGAGCAGTGGCAGGAGAAAGCCACCGCGCTGGCGAAGCTGTTTATTGCGAACTTTGAGAAGTATACCGATACGCCAGCGGGTGCGGCATTGGTGAGTGCAGGACCAAAGTTATAAAGGCAGATGTTGTAAGGGTGTAAAATGCCGGGTGGCGCTGCGCTTACCCGGCCTACGTCCTACACGTTATTCTGACCACGGGTTACGGGAACGGGAAACCATGCGCGGATTGAGAGGCCGCCGCGCTCGCTGGTGCTCAGCTCCAGCATACCGTTATGGTTGTCGACAATACGCTGCACGATTGCCAGCCCCAGCCCGGTACCGCTGGTGCTGCGGGCGCTGTCGCCGCGCACGAAGGGCTGGAAAAGATGCTTACGCTGCTCCGGCTTAATGCCCGGACCGTCGTCCTCGACCTGGAACCAGGCGCGGTTCCCCTCGCTGCCGCTGCTGACCCGGATCCAACCGTTGCCGTAGCGGGCGGCGTTCACCACCATGTTGGCGATGGCGCGCTTAATCGACAGCGGGTGCATGCGCAGGTAGATCTCCTCCGGATAGAGCGCTGTGTCAATTTCACGCTCGTAGCCGCTCTCTGCCGCAATTACCTCTCCCAGCACCGCGTTCAGCTCGGCTATCTCCATCGGCATCTCCTGCCCGGTACGCAGATAGTCAATAAACTGCTCGATGATGGCGTTGCACTCTTCAATGTCCTTATTGATCGACTCTGACAGATAGCCATCCTGCTCGCCCATCATCTCCGTCGCCAGCCGGATACGGGTCAGCGGCGTGCGCAGATCGTGGCTGACGCCGGCCATCAACAGGGTACGGTCGTCGGCCAGCTGCTTCACCCCGGCTGCCATCTGGTTGAAGGCCCGGGTCACGGATCGCACCTCCGACGCGCCGTACTCGCGCAGCGGGGGTGGGATCTGCCCTTTCCCCACCTTCAGCGCCGCGTGCTCAAGATCTACCAGCGGCCGGTTCTGAATACGTATAAAGAGCCACGCCCCGCCTATCGCCAGTAGCATGATGGCCAGGGTGTAGCGGAACAGCGGCGAGAAGTCGCCCTGGTGGATCTCGGTAAGCGGCACCCGCACCCAGATATTGGGCGACAGCCAGGTCTTCAGCCACACCACCGGCGAGCTTTTATTAACCTCAACGCGCACTTCCGTCGGGCCACCCAGCTGCTGGGCCATCTGCTGGCTTAAAAAGCCATAGTGCTGCGCCCAGCGCAGACCGGCATCTTCCGCCGCCTCGTTCGAGTAGAGGGAGATACCCAGCTCGCGGTAGATCTCCCGGCGAAAAGCCGGAGGCACCACCAGCTGCGTGCCATCCTCCAGCTGCAGCTTATCGGTCATCAGCATACGGACTTCGTAAGCCAGCACCTTATTAAACTGCTGCAGGCTGGGCAGAATGGCAAAGTTCAGCACCACGAGATAGGTTGTCACCAGGCTGACAAACAGCAGGGTGACAATCAACAGCAGCGTGCGGGCAAATGAGCTTCGCGGCGAGAAGCGCAGTCGCCTCATGCTTTAGAGCCGTCCGGCACAAAGACGTAGCCCAGACCCCAGACGGTCTGAATGTAGCGCGGGTGCGCCGGATCCTCTTCCACCATGCGGCGCAGGCGGGAGATCTGCACGTCAATGGAGCGCTCCATCGCTGAGTATTCGCGGCCACGTGCCAGGTTCATCAGCTTATCGCGGGAGAGCGGCTCACGCGGGTGGCTGACCAGCGCCTTCAGCACGGCAAACTCGCCGCTGGTGAGCGGCATCGGCTCGTCTTCACGGAACATTTCACGAGTGCCGAGGTTGAGCTTGAACTTACCAAACTGAATAACGGCCTCATCCTGCGACGGCGCGCCGGGCAGCTCGTTGGCCTGGCGACGCAGCACCGCACGGATGCGGGCCAGCAGTTCGCGAGGGTTAAACGGCTTCGGGATATAGTCGTCCGCGCCGATCTCCAGCCCCACGATACGGTCAACCTCTTCCCCTTTCG
This sequence comes from Pseudescherichia sp., assembly GCA_039594205.1. Lineage (GTDB taxonomy): Bacteria > Pseudomonadota > Gammaproteobacteria > Enterobacterales > Enterobacteriaceae > Pseudescherichia. The sequence goes on from JBCNNW010000042.1 coordinate 15,276, forward strand.
CCGTTACCATAATGATCGGCATCGGGTTGCTCTGGCTACGCAGGCGGCGGCAGATGGACAAACCATCCTCGCCGGGAAGCATCAGGTCGAGTACCATCAGGTGGAAGGATTCACGGGTAAGCAGGCGATCCATCTGTTCTGCGTTGGCCACGCTGCGAACCTGGAAGCCTTGCTCGGTGAGATAACGTTCCAGCAGTGCGCGCAGGCGCATATCGTCATCGACGACCAGAATCTTATAATTCTCTTGCATTGTTTGTACTCCCAAAGGTTCGGACAATATAAGTGCGTATTCTAAAAAAGTGTGCGCCGACCACCAGCTAAATCTGGTATACATTCTAGTCGAAATTGTTACAAAGCATATTTAACAGCAGCTTAAAGGCAGAAACCGGATGAAAACGCCACTTATCACCCGAGAAGGTTACGACAAGCTTAAACAGGAGCTGGACTATCTCTGGCGTCAGGAGCGCCCGGAAGTCACAAAAAAGGTGACCTGGGCGGCAAGCCTCGGTGACCGCAGCGAGAATGCTGACTACCAGTATAATAAAAAACGCCTGCGGGAAATTGACCGCCGCGTCAGATACCTGACGAAATGCCTGGAAAACCTGAAAATTGTTGATTACTCCCCGCAGCAGGAGGGTAAAGTCTTCTTCGGCGCATGGGTGGAGATCGAGAACGACGACGGCGACAGCAAACGCTTTCGCATCGTGGGCTACGATGAGATTTTTGGTCGTAAGGACTACATCTCTATCGACTCCCCGATGGCCCGGGCGCTGCTGAAGAAAGAGGTCGGCGATCTGGCAGTCGTCCAGACGCCGGGCGGCGAAGCAAGCTGGTACGTCAACGAAATCACGTATGTTAAAGAGTCTTAGAGCATCCTCTCCGGCTGGCATTTTTGCCAGCCAGTCCGTATAACTATCCCCCTGATTTTCGATCCACGACTCGATCCACTAGATGAAATAGCCATGATGAATGATTCGCTCTGCCGCATTATTGCGGGTGATATTCAGGCCAGAGCCGAACAGGTAGAAGCTGCCGTTCGCCTGCTTGATGAAGGGAACACCGTGCCGTTTATTGCACGTTACCGTAAGGAAGTCACTGGCGGGCTGGATGATACGCAGCTGCGTAATCTGGAGACCCGTCTCGGCTACCTGCGCGAGCTGGAGGAGCGTCGCCAGGCGATCCTGAAGTCCATCGGCGAGCAGGGTAAACTGACCGACGATCTGGCGAAGGCCATCACCGGCACGCTGAGCAAGACCGAACTCGAAGATCTCTACCTGCCCTACAAGCCGAAGCGCCGTACCCGCGGTCAGATCGCTATTGAAGCTGGCCTGGCGCCGCTGGCGGATCTGCTGTGGAACACGCCGTCGCACGATCCGCAAACCGAAGCGGAGAAGTTCATTGACGCCGGGAAAGGCGTGGCCGACAGCAAAGCCGCGCTGGACGGCGCGCGCTACATCCTGATGGAGCGCTTTGCTGAGGATGCGGCTCTGCTGGCGAAGGTGCGTGACTACCTGTGGAAAAACGCCCACCTGACGGCGACTGTAGTGGCCGGGAAAGAGGAAGAGGGCGCGAAGTTCCGCGACTACTTCGATCACCATGAGCCAATCTCCAGCGTGCCGTCCCATCGCGCGCTGGCGATGTTCCGCGGCCGCAACGAAGGGGTGCTCCAGCTGGCGCTGAACGCCGATCCGCAGTTTGACGAGCCACCGAAAGAGAGCCACTGCGAGCAGATTATTAGCGATCATCTCGGCCTGCGCCTGAACAACGCCCCGGCAGATAGCTGGCGCAAAGGCGTGGTGAGCTGGACGTGGCGCATCAAGGTGCTGATGCATCTGGAGACCGAGCTGATGGGCACCGTGCGCGAGCGCGCCGAAGAGGAAGCCATTAACGTCTTTGCCCGCAACCTGCACGACCTGCTGATGGCGGCCCCGGCCGGGCTGCGCGCGACCATGGGTCTCGATCCTGGCCTGCGTACCGGCGTGAAAGTCGCGGTTGTCGACGGCACCGGCAAACTGGTGGCGACCGATACCATCTATCCCCACACCGGCCAGGCAGCAAAAGCCGCCGCCGTTGTGGCAGCGCTGTGCGAAAAGCATAACGTGGAGCTGGTGGCGATCGGTAACGGTACCGCCTCCCGCGAAACCGAGCGTTTTTACCTCGACGTGCAGAAGCAGTTCCCGCAGGTGAAAGGCCAGAAGGTGATCGTCAGCGAGGCTGGGGCCTCCGTCTACTCCGCCTCCGAGCTGGCGGCGCAGGAGTTCCCCGGCCTCGACGTTTCGCTGCGCGGCGCGGTCTCTATTGCCCGTCGCCTGCAGGATCCGCTGGCAGAGCTGGTGAAGATCGATCCGAAATCCATCGGCGTCGGCCAGTATCAGCATGACGTCAGCCAGACCCAGCTGGCGCGTAAGCTGGATGCGGTGGTAGAGGACTGTGTGAACGCCGTCGGCGTCGATCTCAATACCGCCTCCGTGCCGCTGCTGACCCGTGTAGCGGGCCTGACGCGCATGATGGCGCAGAACATCGTGGCATGGCGCGACGAGAACGGCCAGTTTCACAACCGTCAGCAGCTGCTGAAGGTGAGCCGCCTTGGGCCAAAAGCCTTTGAGCAGTGCGCAGGCTTTTTACGTATCAACCACGGCGATAACCCGCTGGATGCCTCCACCGTTCACCCGGAAGCGTATCCGATCGTCGAGCGCATTCTGGCCGCAACCGAGCAATCCCTGCGCGATCTGATGGGCAACAGCAGCAATCTACGCGGCCTGAAGGCGTCCGACTTTACCGACGAGCGCTTTGGCGTACCGACGGTGACCGACATCATTAAAGAGCTGGAGAAACCCGGCCGCGACCCGCGTCCCGAGTTCAAAACGGCCACCTTTGCCGATGGCGTTGAGACCATGAACGATCTGCTGCCGGGGATGATCCTTGAAGGCGCGGTCACCAACGTCACCAACTTTGGCGCGTTTGTAGATATCGGCGTCCATCAGGACGGCCTGGTGCACATCTCGTCTCTGGCGAACAAGTTCGTTGAGGATCCCCATACGGTGGTGAAGGCGGGTGACATTGTCAAAGTGAAGGTGCTGGAAGTTGACCTGCCTCGCAAGCGTATTGCCCTGACCATGCGTCTGGACGAGCAGCCAGGTGAAGGCAACGCCCGCCGCGGCAATGGCAATAGCAACAGCGCGCCGCGTGAACCCGCTGCCCGCCAGGCGAAGCCGCGGGGTCGTGAGGCTCAGCCCTCTGGTAACAGCGCGATGATGGATGCGCTGGCTGCGGCGATGGGTAAAAAACGGTAACGCGTTCCCTGCCCACGATGTAGGCCCGGTAAGCGTAGCGCCACCGGGCATTACCATACTGATGTTATAATGCCGGGCGGCACTGCGTTTGCCCGGCCTACGCCATTTCCAAAGTGAATAAATATAATTTTATATGTTGCTACGACGTATATTAATTAATTCTCGTTGTTAAAAGCGCCACGCGGAATATTGCGCTAAATCAAAACAAATAGTCATTCTTACCTAATTCAACACTCCCACACACTTTAATGATTGATGATAAAAACTATTATCATTACCATTGTCCTGTTGATTATTTAACCATTGATCTAGTAGGTCCTATGTCCTTCTCGCCAGCCAGCGCGTGGAAAATCGTAGGGTTTTCCCGTGAAATTAGTCCGGCCTACCGGCAAAAACTGCTCTCTCTGGGCATGCTCCCCGGATCGTCATTTAACGTGGTGCGCGTCGCCCCCTTAGGCGATCCCATTCATATTGAAACCCGACGCGTCAGCCTGGTATTACGCAAAAAAGATCTCGCGTTATTAGAGGTGGAAGCCCTGCCGCGTTAACGGCGCTCCACGCAATGAGTCTGCTATGATGAAAAAATTAACCCTTGGCCTTATTGGTAATCCTAATTCCGGCAAGACGACCCTTTTTAATCAGTTAACGGGCGCACGCCAGCGCGTCGGCAACTGGGCAGGGGTCACCGTCGAGCGCAAAGAGGGATCTTTTACCACCACCGACGCGCAGGTGACGCTGGTCGATCTGCCCGGCACCTACTCGCTGACCACAATTTCGTCGCAAACCTCTCTCGATGAGCAGATCGCCTGTCACTATATTCTCAGCGGCGATGCCGATATGCTGATCAACGTCGTCGACGCCTCGAACCTGGAGCGCAATCTCTACCTGACGCTGCAGCTGCTGGAGCTGGGTATCCCCTGCATCGTCGCGCTGAACATGCTGGACATTGCCGGAAAGCAGCAGATCCGTATCGATATTGACGCCCTCGCCACGCGCCTTGGCTGCCCGGTGGTCCCGCTGGTCTCGACGCGCGGACGCGGCATTGAGGCGCTGAAAATCGCCATCGACCGCCATCAGCGCAACAGCGATATCGAGCGGGTTCACTATGCCCAACCGCTGATGCGTGAAGCCGAAGCGCTGGCGCAGGCCATGGCCGCCGATATGCCTCTTCAGCAGCGTCGCTGGCTGGGTTTGCAGATGCTTGAGGGTGATATCTATAGCCGCGCCTACGCCAGTGACGCCGCCCACAGGCTGGAGGCGTCGCTGGCGCGCCTCAGCGAGGAGATGGACGATCCGGCCTTGCACATTGCCGACGCCCGCTACCAGACCATCGCCGCTATTTGCGATACGGTCAGCAACACCCTTACCGCTGAACCGAGCCGCTTTACCGCCGCGATGGACAGGATCATCATCAACCGCGTGCTGGGCCTGCCCATCTTTCTGCTGGTGATGTACGTCATGTTCGTGCTCGCCATCAACATTGGCGGCGCGCTGTCGCCTGTTTTTGATGCCGGTTCAGTGGCAATCTTTATCCATGGTACGCAGTGGCTGGGTTATACCCTGCACTTCCCGCAGTGGCTGACCATCTTCCTCGCCCAGGGCCTGGGGGGCGGGATCAACACCGTGCTGCCGCTGGTACCGCAGATCGGCATGATGTACCTCTTCCTCTCTTTCCTTGAGGACTCCGGCTACATGGCGCGGGCGGCCTTTGTGATGGACCGCCTGATGCAGTCCCTTGGCCTGCCGGGAAAATCCTTTGTGCCGCTGATCGTCGGCTTCGGCTGTAACGTGCCGTCGGTGATGGGGGCGCGTACCCTTGACGCGCCGCGCGAGCGCCTGATGACCATCATGATGGCACCCTTTATGTCCTGCGGGGCGCGGCTGGCTATCTTTGCCGTGTTTGCTGCCGCTTTCTTCGGCCAGCAGGGGGCGCTGGCGGTCTTCTCCCTCTACCTGCTCGGCATCGTGATGGCGATCCTGACCGGACTGATGCTCAAACACACCATTATGCGCGGCGAAGCATCGCCCTTTGTCATGGAGCTGCCGGTCTACCACGTTCCCCATCTGAAGAGCCTGGCGATCCAGACCTGGCAGCGGCTGAAGGGCTTTGTGCTGCGCGCCGGGAAGGTAATTGTGGTGGTCAGCATCTTCCTGAGCGCCCTGAACAGCTTTACGCTGAGCGGGACGGCGGCGGCCTCCATCAACGACTCGGCGCTGGCCGCCGTCAGCCGGGTCTTTACCCCGCTGCTCAGGCCAATTGGCGTTCATGAGGATAACTGGCAGGCCACCGTCGGTCTCTTCACCGGCGCGATGGCAAAAGAGGTGGTGGTTGGCACGCTGAACACCCTCTATACCGCCGAAAATATTACGCAGGAGAGGTTTGATCCCGCCACCTTCAGCCTGACAGGCGAGCTTACCGGCGCGCTGGAGGAGACCTGGCAGAGCCTGGCCGACACCTTTAGCCTGAGCGTGCTGGCAAACCCTATTGAGGCCAGCAAAGGCGACGGTGAGATGGCAACCGGCACCATGGGAGTGATGGGCGATAAATTTGGCAGCGCCGCCGCCGCGTACAGCTACCTGATCTTTGTCCTGCTCTACATCCCCTGCATCTCGGTAATGGGGGCGATCGCCAGGGAGTCGAGCCGCGGCTGGATGGGCTTCTCTATTCTTTGGGGGTTGAATATCGCCTACTCGCTAGCCACGCTCTTCTACCAGGCCACCAGCTTTAGCGCCCACCCGCGCTACAGTCTGACCTGCATTCTGGCGGTGATGCTGTTTAACGTTCTGCTGCTGGGTGGCCTGCGCCGGGCCAGAAGCCGGGTCGACGTCAACCTGCTGGCGGCACGCAAAACGGCGCCCATTGACGTACGCATTGAAGAGGAGGACGGGGGATATCTGAACGACAAATGTAAAAACTGTCCGCAGGGTAAGGCTTGTCAGCACTAACAGTAGATGCTGCGCTAAAGAACGAAGGCGGGCGCGCTGCCCGCCTGGCTTAGGTTACTTGTAGACATCCGCCGTGGCACGAATATCTTTACTGATTTTGTCCCCGCTGGTGATCACATAGTACTTGCCGCCCAGCTCATCGGCTTTCTTCTCCAGCTCTGCCCGGGCGTCCATCGGTGCTGACGTATCCGAGGTGCTGATGGTGCCCACTTTGGTCAGATTCATCTCTTTAATCTTATCTTTCTGCACCTCTTCCGCCGCCATGACGCCAAACGAGAGTGCGCCAATAACCAGAGATACGACGATACCTGCTGTACGTTTCATAGCCTTTACTCCATACGGTAGTGGATGCCATTACGCTTCTTATCAGAACGCCAAAACAGATAAATACGTTTAAATTTTAGCCTGATCCAGCCGTTTCGCCAGCTGCTGCGTAAACTCCACCAGTCTCTGACAAAACGCATCAGGGTGCGAAATGAAGGGCGCATGTGCCGCCTTAGCAAATACCTGCGACTCACTTTGCGGCCACAGCACGTCCAGCCACGGCACGATTTTGCGCGGAACCAGCCCGTCAAGACGCCCGTAGAGACGGAGGAACGGCTGCGTCAGCTGCGTCAGCGGCGCGCGCAGATCGGCCGTTTTCAGGATCTCCAGCCCGCCGTTGAGCACCTCTACCGACGGCATCGGCAGGGCCAGCACGGCGTGCTTCAGCTTACGGGCGTCCTCCCGGGCGGTCTCTGTGCCCAGAGTTTGCAGCGCCAGGAAACGCTCCACGGTGCGCTGAAAGTTATCGCTCAGCTGCTGCTGGAAGCCGGACAGCACCTCGGGTTTAATACCCGGCCAATCGCCTTCGGCGCTGAAGCAGGGCGAGGAGGCGACCGTCACCAGGGCGCTCACGCGATCGGGTGCGCTTAACGCCGCCTGGCTTGCCACCAGCCCACCGAGGCTCCAGCCAAGCCAGATCGCCTCTTTTGGCGCATGAGCCAACACAATCTCCGTCATCTTAGCCAGGGTCAGTGCGCCAAAGCCGGTGCTGCGACCGTAGCCGGGAAGATCCACCAGGTGCAGGGTAAAGTGCGAGGCCAGTTCCGTCGTAATGCAATCCCACACCTCTGCATTCAGTCCCCATCCGTGCAGCAGCACAAGATGACAATTTCCTTCGCCTTTGGTTTGCCACCAGATGTCGTTCATCCGCTATTGTTCTCGTCTCATGTCCAGGAGGGTATATATGCTAACAGCGCCAGGCTTGTGCTGGCTATGCCGAATGCCGCTCGCCCTACCCCGCTCAGGGATCTGCTCCGTCTGCCGCCGAACGATTCGGCTCACAGAGAGCGTATGCCCGCAGTGCGGCCTGCCCGCCGTCAGCGCAACCCTGCCCTGCGGCCGCTGCCTGCAAAAGCCACCGCCGTGGCAGAGGCTGGTGGCGGTCAGTGCCTATGCGCCGCCGCTGAGCACGCTGATCCACCAGCTGAAGTTTTTCCGTCGTCCGGAGCTGGCTGCGGCGCTGGCCCGGCTACTGCTGCTGGCGATACAGAGCGCCCGCCGCACGACGCCGCTCGCGCTGCCGGACCGTATCGTCAGCGTACCGCTCTATTCGCGCCGCCAGTGGCAGCGGGGCTTTAACCAGAGCGATCTGCTCTGCCAACCGCTGGCGCGCTGGCTGGGCTGCCGCTACGCCAGCGAAACGTTGACCCGCATCTGTCCGGCCCTGACCCAGCACTTTCTCAGCGCCCGCCGACGAAAAAGCAATCTGAAAAATGCCTTTCGCCTTGAATTGCCTCTCCATGGCCTCCATATCGCTATCGTGGATGATGTCGTCACTACCGGCAGCACCGTTGCGGAGATCACCCGCCTGCTGATGCAGGGCGGCGCGGCGACTGTTCAGGTATGGTGCCTGTGTCGCACCTTGTAGAGGGGCGATGATGGGCGTATTATAACCAAGTAAAACAGTCAACTATTTAGGCCATTGCTATGATCCATATCTCCGACGCTGCCCAGGCGCACTTTGCCAAACTGTTGGCAAATCAGGAAGAAGGAACACAAATCCGCGTATTTGTGATCAATCCAGGCACTCCGAATGCCGAGTGCGGCGTCTCTTACTGTCCGCCGGATGCAGTGGAAGCAACGGATACCGCGTTACCCTTTGCGCTGCTCACCGCCTATGTCGACGAGCTGAGCGCCCCGTATCTGGAAGATGCCGAGATCGATTTTGTCACCGACCAGCTGGGCTCGCAGCTGACGCTGAAGGCCCCCAACGCCAAAATGCGTAAGGTAAATGACGATGCCCCGCTGATGGAGCGCGTTGAGTATCTGCTCCAGTCGCAGATCAACCCGCAGCTGGCTGGCCACGGTGGCCGCGTGACGCTGATGGAGATCACCGACGAAGGCTACGCCATTCTGCAGTTTGGCGGCGGCTGTAACGGCTGCTCAATGGTCGACGTTACGCTGAAAGAGGGGATCGAGAAGCAGCTGCTAAACGAGTTCCCTGAGCTGAAAGGCGTGCGCGATCTGACCGAACACCAGCGCGGCGAACACTCCTACTACTGATCGTCCTGCCTTCTGCTGTTCTGCCCGGCGGCGCTCCGCTGACCGGGCTTCTTCACCCCGCTTTATAATATGACCCACGTCGCACTTCTAAAATTTACCCGCCCAAAGTGATTCTATTCGCCTGCATGTTACCCGTATCATCCTTCCGTGCAGTTAAAACTACTTAATAAGCCAGTTACTTTGCAGATAAGCGTTACCCATAACATCATAAAGGCCAGGTAAATCATGCCACTCATCATCGTTGCTCTCGGTGTTGCTCTATTACTTCTGTTAATGATCCGCTTTAAGTTAAACGGCTTCATTGCACTGATTCTGGTGGCGCTTGCCGTCGGGCTGTTGCAGGGAATGCCGGTAGATAAGGTTGTCGCCTCGATTAAAGCAGGCGTCGGCGGTACCCTCGGCAGCCTGGCGCTGATAATGGGCTTCGGCGCCATGCTGGGTAAAATGCTGGCGGACTGCGGCGGTGCCCAGCGTATCGCCACCACCCTGATTGACAAGTTTGGTCAGAAATATATCCAGTGGGCGGTGGTACTGACCGGCTTTACCGTCGGCTTTGCCCTGTTCTACGAGGTGGGTTTCGTGCTGCTGTTGCCGCTGGTGTTTACCATTGCCGCAAAAGCGCGCGTGCCGCTGCTCTATGTAGGGGTGCCGATGGCCGCCTCGCTCTCTGTGACCCACGGCTTCCTGCCGCCGCACCCCGGCCCGACCGCTATCGCCACTATCTTCCATGCGGACATGGGCAAAACCCTGCTCTACGGTACGCTGCTGGCTATTCCGACCGTGATCCTGGCCGGCCCGGTCTATGCGCGTTTCCTGAAGAAGATCGATAAGCCGATCCCGGAAGGTCTCTATAACGCAAAAACCTTTACCGACGCGGAGATGCCGAGCTTTGCGGTTAGCGTCTGGACCTCGCTGGTACCGGTGATCCTGATGGCCGGTCGCGCCGTCGCCGAGATGATCCTGCCAAAAGGCCACCCCGTTCTCGCCTATGCCGAGTTCTTTGGCGACCCGGTGATGGCAACGCTGATTGCCGTGCTGATCGCCATCTTCACCTTTGGCCTTAACCGTGGCCGTTCGATGGATCAGATCACCGAGACCATCACCTCCTCAATTAAAATCATCGCCATGATGCTGCTGATTATCGGCGGCGGCGGTGCGTTCAAGCAGGTGCTGGTGGACAGCGGCGTGGATAAATACATTGCGGCGATGATGCACTCCACTAACCTGTCGCCGCTGTTTATGGCGTGGTCGATTGCCGCTGTGCTGCGTATCGCCCTGGGCTCGGCTACCGTGGCGGCCATCACCGCTGGCGGGATTGCAGCTCCGCTGATTGCCACTACCGGCGTCAGCCCTGAGCTGATGGTTATCGCCGTCGGCTCCGGCAGCGTGATCTTCTCCCACGTGAACGATCCAGGGTTCTGGCTGTTCAAGGAGTATTTCAATCTGAGCATCGGTGAAACCATGAAGTCATGGTCGGCGCTGGAGACCATTATTGCGGTATGCGGCCTGATCGGCTGTCTGCTGCTGGGAATGGTTATCTGATTGATGTGCCCGGCGGCGCTGCGCCGCCGGGTAATTATTTACTTCTTCGACGCCGCCTTACGCCGCTTGTCCAGATCCTTCACCAGCCTGTTCACCTTCTCATCGGCAAACATCTTCTCCAGCGACGTCGACAGCTTGCGCCGCCAGTTCTTGTACTGGTAGCTGGTCCCCGGCACGTTAACCGGATCGGCCATATCCAGCCAGTCTTCCGGCTGTAGCCCCAGCAGCGCGCTGCTGCTGTCAGCAATATAGCGTTGCAGTCCCCGGTTAAGGGTCGCGTTCATTGCCATTCGGCCAACCTTGCGTCCGGCGCTTTTTGGCAGGCAGCCGTGCTGGTGCAGGGCATCCAGCAGACCCTGTTTCGCCCGCTCGCGATCCGCGTATAGTCCACGCAGTACCTCTTCATCCGGATAGAGCCCGAGAGTCTTGCCGAGGGTCAGATCGTCCGCCTCCCAGTAGCCGCGCAGGGTCGGCAGGTCGTGAGTGGTCGCTACCGCCATCGACTGGGCAGGCCACGCCTCAGGGGCACGCACCCGCTTTTTGTCATCGCTTTCGAAGTAGAGCACCTTGTAGGAGTAGACCCCGCTATCGCGCAGCTTGCCGACTATCTCCTTCGGTACCGTGCCGAGATCTTCGCCAATCACCATACAGCGGTGGCGCTGACTCTCCAGGGCAAGGATGGCCAGCATGTCGTCCACCGGGTAGTGAACGTACGCGCCCTGATCCGCCGTCTCGCCGTAGGGGATCCACCACAGACGCAGGAGCGACATTACATGGTCGATACGCAGTGCGCCGCAGCTCTTCATGTTGGCGCGCAGCAGTTGAACAAAAGGCTCATAGCCACGGGCGGTGATGATATGCGGATCCATCGGCGGCAGGCCCCAGTTCTGCCCCAGCGGCCCGAGAATATCCGGTGGCGCACCCACGGATGCCTCCAGGCAGTACAGCTCACGGTCGCACCAGGTCTCTGACCCACCTTCGGCAACGCCTACCGCCAGATCGCGGTAGAGACCAATCGGCATCGCAAAGCCCTGGCTTGTCTCCCAGCACTCCGCTAGCTGCACGGCAGCCAGCCACTGTAGCCAGAGGTAGAAATCGACCTCGTCGGCGTGCTCCTGACAGAAGGCTTTTACCTGCGGGCTGTCGGTATGCTGGTAGGCTTCCGGCCACACCGGCCAACCCCAGCGCATCTCATCCTCTTTTACCTGATACTCATGCAGGGCATCAAACGCGGCCTGCCAGTAGAGGCCCTCGCCCTGCTGCTGCACAAAACCGCGAAACGCCGCCATCTGCTCGTCGTCTTCCCCCCGATCGGCAAAGAGACGCCACGCCATTTTTAGCGCTGCCAGCTTAAGGGCGGTGACGCCAGCATAGTCGACCCACTCGCTGTCCCGCGCCGCATTGAGTGCTTTCTGGGTGGAGTCCATCTTCCACCACGCCTGCGCCTCGTCGCTGCGCTGGTAATCCTCTACCGCATTGACATCGATATAGAGCACGTTAAGCCAGCGTCGTGAGGAGGGGCTATAGGGACTGGCGCTCTCCGGCATCGCCGGATAGAGCGCATGAACCGGGTTGAGGCCGATAAAAGCCCCGCCCCGCTTCGCGACCTCGACCAGCATAGCCTTCAGATCGCCGAAATCGCCGATACCCCAGTTTTTCTCCGAGCGCAGGGTATAGAGCTGAACGGTGGCACCCCACAGCTTTTTGCCCTCCAGCAGCGCCTCGGGCTCATAGCAGCGCGGCGGGGCGATAATCACCCGGCACTGCCACTGCTTTTTACCCTGGCGCAGGGTTAGCGTGTGATACCCTTCTGCCAGCGAGGCTGGCAGCGTCATCCGCTTCTTGTCGCGGAACGTCCCCTGGTGCTGCTCGCCGGTTTCGGTCGTCAGCGTCCAGCTAAACTCGCCGCTGCCCTCGATGGGCAGCGACACTCTTTTGCCGTGGATCAGCACCTTAACCTGTGGAACAGGCGCCGCAGCCGCCTTTTTAGCCGCAGCGGGGTGCATTGCGTTAAGCAAACGCCGCTTGGTGTCGGCACCAATTGACTGAGGTTTGCCGTGGGCGTTGATATAGTTAGGGCTAATGCCCGCCGCCAGCGCGGCGTCAGCCAGACGTTTACTTTCCATGGCGCTCCTTAGCGTTTGGCCTGCCAGATCAGGTTTTGATAGTCACGAATTGAGCGATCGGAGCTGAACATGCCGCAGCGGGCGGTATTCAGGATCGCCGCGCGGGTCCAGGCTTCCTGGTCGCGATAGAGCAGGTCGACCTGCTTTTGCGCCTCAACGTAGGCGGCAAAGTCAGCGGCAACCAGGTAGGGATCGCCCCCCTCTTTGCCGATGCTGTGCAGCATCGGGTCGAACGCATGCTTGTCGCCGTCGCTATATTTACCGCTCTCCAGCTCTTTGAGGATCGCATTCAACAGCTTGTCTTTCTTGCGCCATTTAACCGGATCGTAGCCCTTCGCCTTCAGGGCCTTCACCTCTTCCACAGTATGGCCGAAGATGAAGATATTCTCTTCGCCGACCTGCTCGGCAATCTCGACGTTGGCACCATCCAGCGTACCCACGGTGAGCGCGCCGTTCAGGGCCAGCTTCATGTTGCCGGTACCAGAGGCCTCTTTCCCTGCGGTAGAGATCTGCTCGGAGACGTCCGCCGCCGGGATCAGCTTCTCGGCCGCCGAGACGCAGTAGTCCGGCAGGAAGACCACCTTCAGCTTGTCGCCCACGCCGGGGTCGTTGTTGATCGCCTCTGCCACCTTATTGATAGCAAAAATAATGTTCTTCGCCAGGTAGTAGCCCGGTGCAGCTTTGGCGCCGAACAGGAAGACACGCGGCACGCGATCGACCTGCGGGTTCTCACGGATCTCCTTGTAGAGGGCGAGGATGTGCAGCAGGTTCAGGTGCTGGCGTTTGTACTCGTGCAGGCGTTTGATCTGAATATCAAAAATAGCGTGCGGATTGATCTCGATACCGGTGCGCGCCTTGACGAACTCGACCAGACGCGCCTTGTTCTCCTGCTTGATAGCGCGGTACTGCTGACGGAAGCTGGCGTCGTCGGCATACTTCTCCAGGCCCAGCAGCTGGTCGAGATCGTTGGCCCACTCTCTCTTCAGCGTCTTATCCAGCAGCGCGGCAAGCGCCGGGTTGCACTGCTTGATCCAGCGGCGCGGGGTGATGCCGTTCGTGACGTTATGGAACTTGTTCGGCCACAGCTGGTGATACTCCGGGAAGAGATCCTTCACCACCAGATCCGAGTGCAGCGCCGCCACGCCGTTAACCGCGAAGCCGCTCACCACGCAGAGGTTAGCCATGCGTACCTGACCGTCATAGACCACCGCCAGCTTCGCCCACACCGCCTCATTGTTCGGCCAGGTTTTCACGACCTGCTTTTTAAAGCGGTCGTTGATCTCTTTAATGATCTGCATATGGCGCGGCAGCAGCGGCTTCAGCAGCCGCTCATGCCAGTTCTCCAGCGCTTCCGGCATCAGCGTATGGTTGGTATAAGCAAACAGGCGGCTGGTAATTGACCATGCCTCATCCCAGCTCAGCTGATGCTCGTCGATCAGCACACGCAGCATCTCCGGAATAGCGATGGTTGGGTGGGTATCGTTAAGCTGGATCACTTCGTAGTCAGGCAGCTCCGCCAGCTTACGCCCGGCCAGATGGTGACGGCGCAGAATATCTGCCACCGAGCAGGCGCACTGGAAATACTGCTGCATCAGACGCAGCTTTTTACCCGCGGTGTGGTTGTCGTTAGGGTAGAGAACTTTAGTCAGCTTTTCGGCGTCGATGCCCTGCTGTTCGGCACGCAGGAAATCGCCGTCGTTAAATTTGGTCAGGTCAAACGGATGGGCGTGCTTTGCCTGCCACAGGCGCAGAGGCTGGGCCACGCCGTTACGGTAGCCCAGCACCGGCAGATCCCATGCCTCGCCAATAAGGGAAAACGCAGGCTCCCAGCGTCCGTCCCGGCTCACCTTGCCGCCAAGGTTGACCTTCACATCCAGCGCGGCGTTGTGCTGGAACCACGGATAGCTGCCGCGATGCCAGTCGTCCGGGGCCTCCTGCTGCTGCCCGTCGACAAAGGACTGGCGGAACAGACCGTACTGATAGTTCAGGCCGTAGCCGATAGCGGGCTGGCCTACCGTCGCCATCGAGTCGAGGAAACAGGCTGCCAGCCGTCCCAGACCGCCGTTGCCCAGCGCCGGATCGATCTCCTCCTCCAGCAGATCGGTCAGGTTGACGTTGTGCGTTTGCAGCAGGTCACTCACCTCCTGATACCAGCCCATGTTTAGCAGATTGTTGCCGGTAAGGCGGCCAATCAGGAACTCCATGGAGATGTAGTTTACGTGGCGCTGGTTATCTGCGGGTTTGGCTACCGCCTGAGCGGCAAGCTGCTCTGCCAGCGCCCCGCTGACCGCGTGCCACCACTGGTGGGGAGTCATCTCTTCGGCGGAACGGAGACCAAAACGCTGCCACTGACGCGTCAGGGCGGCGGCAAAATGAGCTTTGTTAAAAGTTGGCTGTGACATAGCAAACAAGGATCCTGTAAGTAAAAACAACGTTAGCGCTAGTTTGCCTGGCCCCTGGGTTGACTTCCTCATCCTGGCGGGGAAAAGCCCAGGAGGAGCCGCAGGGATGAGCCAAAAGTGTGATCGCTGCCACTTAAAGTTAGCTGTAAAAACGTGAATTACTCAAAAATTCAACGGCCAGACGGCATAAAAACTCATGCGAAAGTATGAGGATATTAACGCCAGGCAAACGGGAGGCTGCTCAAGGAAATGAAATGCCGTTTCATATATACAGCCGTGAATTTAAATTCGATCATGGGAAATGTGGACACAAATATTAACAGTGCTCACCCTGAGCCCCTATTAATTACCACTTTTGACCGATGGATTCTGAATATCAGGGGGCTACCCTTACTGTGCCAAAAGTGAATATTACATTCTGCTCCATTTGCCCGCAGGCTAGTTACCACCTGCCCTCGCTACCTGTCGGGCGTTTTATTCAGCCAGGTTATAGAAATGTGACTTGGTGCAAATTCAGCGCCGTAAAATTCGGACATAACTTGCAATAAAATCCATTCTGACCGAACGTATTGGTTATTAATTACGAAGCTCAAAAAAAATCCTTTTTCGTTCCTCACAGTGAAGTGATAACTATGTTGATTCCGTCTAAATTAAGTCGCCCGGTTCGTCTTGACCATACTGTGGTCCGCGAACGCCTGCTGGCTAAACTTTCCGGCGCGAACAATTTTCGTTTGGCTCTGGTGACCAGCCCGGCTGGCTATGGCAAAACGACGCTTATCTCACAGTGGGCCGCCAGTAAAGACGACCTGGGCTGGTTCTCGCTCGACGAAGGGGATAACCAGCAGGAGCGATTTGCCAGCTATCTCATTGCCGCCGTGCAGCAGGCCACCGGCGGCCACTGCGTCTCAAGCGAGGCGATGGCGCAGAAGCGTCAATATGCCAGCCTCCCCTCGCTCTTCTCACAGCTCTTTATTGAGCTGGCGGAGTGGCAGCGTCCGCTCTATATCGTTATCGACGACTATCATCTGGTGACCAACCCGGTGATCCACGATGCGATGCGTTTTTTCCTGCGCCACCAGCCGGAAAATCTGACCCTGGTGGTGCTGTCGCGCAATCTGCCGCAGCTGGGCATTGCCAACCTGCGCGTGCGCGATCAGCTGCTGGAGGTAGGCAGCCAGCAGCTGGCTTTCACCCATCAGGAGGCGAAGCAGTTCTTTGACTGTCGCCTGAACGCGCCGATTGAAGCGGCCGAGAGCAGCCGACTGTGCGACGACGTGGCCGGATGGGCTACTGCCCTGCAGCTGATCGCGCTCTCGGCACGGCAAAATAACAGTTCAACCCAGCACTCCGCCCGTCGTCTGGCGGGGATTAACGGCAGCCATCTGTCGGACTATCTGGTAGATGAGGTGCTGAACAGTATCGATCTCAATACCCGTCAGTTCCTGCTGAAAAGCTCCCTGCTGCGCTCGATGAACGATGCGCTGATCGTCCGCGTGACCGGTGAAGAGAATGGTCAGATGCGGCTAGAAGAGATTGAGCGTCAGGGGCTGTTTTTACAGCGCATGGATGACTCCGGAGAGTGGTTTAGCTACCACCCGCTGTTCGGCAGCTTTTTACGCCAGCGCTGCCAGTGGGAGCTGGCTACCGAACTGCCGGATATTCATCGTGCGGCGGCAGAGAGCTGGATGGCGCAGGGCTTCCCGAGCGAGGCCATCCACCATGCGCTGGCCGCGGGCGACGGCATAATGCTGCGCGACATTCTGCTGCATCATGCATGGGGGCTATTTAACCACAGCGAGCTGACCCTGCTGGAGGCATCGTTAAAGGCGCTACCCTGGGAGAGCCTGCTGGAGAACCCGCGACTGGTGCTGTTGCAGGCCTGGCTGATGCAGAGCCAGCACCGCTATAGCGAAGTGAATACCCTGCTGGCCCGTGCCGAGCAGGAGATGGATATGACAGCGGATCACGCTCTGCACGGCGACTTCAACGCCCTGCGCGCCCAGGTTGCCATCAACGACGGCGATCCGGTGGAGGCCGAGCGGCTGGCGATGATCGCCCTCGACGAGCTGCCGCTGGCTAACTTCTACAGTCGCATCGTGGCAACCTCGGTGCATGGCGAGGTGCTGCACTGCAAGGGGCAGCTCAGCCACTCTCTTACCCTGATGCAGCAAACCGAACAGATGGCCCGCCGTCATGATGTCTGGCACTACGCGCTGTGGAGCCTGATCCAACAGTGTGAGATCCTGTTTGCCCAGGGCTTCCTGCAGGCTGCCTGGGAGTGCCAGGATAAGGCATTTACGCTTATCCGCGAGCAGCACCTTGAGCAGCTGCCGCTGCATGAATTTTTACTGCGCATCCGCGCCCAGCTGCTGTGGGCGTGGGGACGTCTTGATGAGTCCGAAGCGGCTGCGCGAGAAGGCATGACCGTCCTCTCTGCCTATCAGCCTCAGCAGCAGCTACAGTGCCTGGCCCTGCTGGTGCAGAACTCGCTGGCCCGTGGCGATCTTGATAATGCCCGTAGCCATCTCAACCGGCTGGAGAACCTGCTTGGCAATGGGCAGTACCATAGCGACTGGGTATCGAATGCCGACAAGGTGCGGGTGATCTACTGGCAGATGACCGGCGATAAACAGGCCGCCGCCCAGTGGCTGCGCCAGACGCCGAAATCAGAGTTTGCCAACAACCACTTCCGCCAGAGTCAGTGGCGCAACGTGGCCCGGGCGCAGATCCTGCTGGGAGACGCGGAGTCCGCAGAAATGGTGCTGGAGGAGCTGAACGAAAACGCCCGCAGCCTGCGCCTGATGAGCGATCTGAACCGTAATTTGCTGCTGCTTAACCAGCTCTACTGGCAGTCAGGACGCAAAAACGACGCCCAGCGGGTGCTGCTGGAGGCCCTGACGCTGGCGAACCGTACCGGCTTCATTAGCCACTTCGTGATTGAAGGCGAGGCGATGGCGCAGCAGCTGCGGCAGCTGATCCAGCTTAACGCCCTGCCGGAGCTGGAGGGGCATCGCGCCCAGCGCATTCTGCGTGATATTAACCAGCACCATCGCCACAAGTACGCCCATTTTGATGAGCGCTTCGTTGAGCGGCTGCTGACCCACCCGGAAGTGCCGGAGCTTATCCGTACCAGCCCGCTGACCCAGCGGGAGTGGCAGGTGCTGGGGCTAATCTACTCCGGC
>JBCNNW010000043.1:0-32920 GCA_039594205.1 Pseudescherichia sp.
CCCTGCTGCGGTTCCGACGTCCTTCGTCGCGCTACTTCCCAAACCGAGGTTTGTGCGAGCGTCTGCTGCAGTCGTTGCCCCGGTTCCGCCGTCTGCAACAGCAAGCGCACCGTTGCTCCCTTTCTGCGCCAGTTTGCCGATGCCGGGGATCGTTACAGGGCTGCCGTTGATAGTAACGGTGATGCTCTGGTTCGCCGAGGTAGTGGCGAATGTCTCCCACGCGCCAATGTTCTCGTCATACTCTTTAATGAGCTGCGACATGGCCTGTGCCAGGCCGTCGACTGAGATAATGTCCGACACAAGAATTCCATACTTCTGGCCGCTCAGCGCCGGGGAAGCGGCAGGCGTAACCGTCATTGACGTGGCGCTGTTCACGGATGAAATCTGGAACAACTGCACCGGGTTAGACATCACGATAATCGTCTGGCCAGCGCGAACCTGGCTGGCGGGTGCCGTCCAGTTCGTGCCGGTGCCGGTTGCAGTATTTCCGTTAATTGCGATGGTGCCGGTGTTATAAAGCATGAACTACCTCACGATAATAACGATCGTTAAAAGCGATCAATCGTGTAAAATTGATCGCTCATATCAATCTGACTATTTTTTAAACTCAAATAAAATGGAAGTTCCCGCATAAACAGGAATGTTGAAATGAAACTTTTATTTTCTGCAGCGCTTTTGCTGTTGGCTGGATGTACGAACAAACACACAGATAACACATTCCAGATGGATTACCCGGTTGATGCAGCTCGTTTATCGCTGGGTGGTGATATTCACGTAAATATCGACTGTGCCACCAGGGAGGTGGATGTTATTTCAGACAGTAGCAATGGAATATTCAGTCGCCATATTAATAAACGGTTAAGTAATATTTGCTATAAAAAAACGGATAAGCTGGATGTTGTTTATCGCTTTAATTCAGCAAAGGGTGTGAAACAAGATATGATCGCAACTCATTATCCTCGCGTTCCTCCAGTGTCAAATTCCAACAAACTGAGCGATGGGGATTCTTAAGCCCCGCCCCTGAAACGTCTGGCTCCAGTTGCGCTGATTATTTGAAATGTATCTACCCTGCAGCTGCGAGCCAGTCCATTTGAGCACCACGCCTGAATACCCGACAACCGTACCATCATCGCTGAGATTACCTGGGCAGTTGTTTACCAGAATCCAGGGGTTGAAGCCTAAACTGACTGAAAAGGTATTGTTCTGCAGGTCATAGTTCGCTGGTACATCAAAAAAACCAACTACTCTCGGCATCTTAGAGGCTGATGCAGCACTCCAGATAAGGCTGCCGGCACTATCAAACACATCGAGATAGCCGCTCTGGATGCCAATATTTCGCGCAGTCCGGATCATGCTACCAGCATTATCTTCAAGCATATCAGCACCAGGAAAACCGTATTTGTTCGTGCCCAGCTGCAGCCACCTTAAACGGCCGTCATTCCAGAATGACTGCTGTGTAAAGCCGAGCGTACTGCCATCACCAAACGGGCTGTTAACGCGGTAAGCGCCTTTGTCGGTAACGGCCCCCAATGCGCGCTGATCGTAAAACAGGGTCGACCTATTTTGTGAGTCCACCAGCAGTTTCCCGGCGTTGTTGTAAACTTCAAATCCGCTCATTGAAAGTTATAAACCTCAACATTGAGAGTAATTGCGGCACTTCCACCCGTGGGGAGATAGTAGAGAGTAAAGCCGCCGTTATAAGCGCGGCAAAAATACTCGTTTACAGTCACTCCAGTTGAAACGATTGTGACAAACGTACCGTCCTGCGTTGCGCCAGAAAAAGCGACATTTTTTGACGTCTCTCCTGAAGCAAGCGAAACCGTTGCGCTGCCCATGTAACGGATCGCGTAATCGCTTAAATCCACTGCAACCCGCCCTGCACTATCCCAGCACTGCAAACCCTGTGGCATTACCATAACCCCATTCTGACGCGCAGCACGTTGTTGCTGTCGTAGATGCGAATGAGAGTGCTGGATATCAGCATCCTCCCGCCCCCGGCCACGCCATTAATTTCGAACGTTCCACCCTTATCAAGCTTCCAGCCTGCAGAGCCAGCCACATAGTTATTCGACTGGATATAGTTGCCAATTTTGGCGTTCTCAATGGTGCCGTCCTGGATGAAGCTGGCCCGGATGAATGTCTGCCCGTTCTGGATCACGAACGGCAAAGCCACGCTATTTCCGGCTGCCGTGGTGACGGCGAAGCGATCAGCCAGGAAGATAACCTGCGACTGCATGCCGGATGGCGTATTCTCCACGCCGATACCCATCCCCGCGGCGTAATACTGCCCGTTGCTGGAGACACCAACCTTGATGTTGTACATCGCGCTGAGGTCGCCATTAACGTTGGCTATCGCCTGAGCGTTAGTGGTGATGGCGGAGGTATGGCCGTTCACCGTCGCCGTTATGCCGTTTATCTGCGTGGCCGTAGCCTGCTGATAGTCGGAGAACGTCTGGTTCAAGCTATTGATGGATGCTTTGTTGCCGTTAACGTCCGTCTGCAGACTCAGCAATGAGCGCGCTGTGGCTTCCTTCTCGCTGACGATTACCTCATCAATACGATCCAGCTGCGCGCTGTTCCCTGCGACCGAAGCTGACAACGATTTACGCGTGGCCACTTGTGCCAGCCCGTTCTGGATAATTGCGATAGCAGAGTTCTTCACCCCGCCCGTCATGCCGTCCATAGACACGCTGATGCTGTCGATTCGCTGGCCCAGCGCGGTATCAGCCGTTGCGACGGTCTGCTCAAGATCTGATAGAGAGGAAGACACATCACCGACCGTGCTCGAAAGCTCATTAACACTGGTCTGAACCTGCCCGATGTCCTGCGCGTTTTTTGCGATTTCCTGCGCCTGGAGCTCAAGTTCATCGTTGGCCTGTTTGATGTCGTCAGCCATGCCAGCAATTTTTTCATTGCTGTCCACCGCGTTCTCGATCAGGTCTTTGAACGTATCGGAGTCTTTAATTTCCTCCAGGATCACATCTGTGATGTCGGAAACATCTATGCTGGCCTGTCCTCGCACCCATTCTGTGTAACCTGATTCGTTGCCGCTGCGGTCCACCAGCTGCGCGCGGTACCAGAAAATCTGCCCAGCCTTAAGGCCCATCTGCTGATATTTGCGCTGCGGGTAAGGCACATCGGCCAGCAGCATCGCATCGTCTTCGGTACCGGTCAGGCTGTACTGAATTTCCGTCTTCAGCGTGTCGTCGGTATTCGCCGGGAATCCCCAGTTCAGCTCGATACCGAATACCACGTTTTCAGAAGCGATAAAGCCAACCGGCTTCGGTGGATTGCCCACTTTACCCGTCAGAGTTTTCTCTTCTGAGTAGCCCCATCCAGATGAAATTTCTGCGGCATTGATTGCGCGCACGCGCACCAGGTAGCGCCCTGCATAAATCCCCGGGACGTCGAATGACGTGGTGGAGCTGCGCGGCACGTTAACCCAGTTCCCGTCGTTGCGGCGCCATTGCGCTTCATAGGCGATAGCGTTCTGCGCCTGGTCCCAGCTCACGCGCATTGTTTCGACGCTGATATTTTGCTGAACCACGGAAAACGAGCTGATCACGATATTCGCAGGCGGCGACTGGTTGCCCGGCGGGATCACGCTCACCGGCCGCTGGTCAATGATGGCTCCGGTATCGATACGGGCATATTTATCCGGGTCGTGCCATGCGCCGGTAATCGAGAAAGTGCCATCATCGTTATCGGAAACGCTGACAACTCGATACTGCTGCGCGTAGAGCTCGTCAGATTCAACCACCCAAACAGCTTCGGCCTGTGGCGTCTCACTGTATGCCGTGGTGACTGTGACTGATTCCCCGTTCACGGCCTGAATGGTCCTGCTCTGCGACGCTCCGGAGGGAAGGTTGAGAATAAGGCGATCCCCTGCTGCTGCATCTGCCACGCGGTCAAGTTTGATAACGCGACCGTTAACGGCGCTGATGCGGCCGCCCATAACCTTTCCGGAAAGCAGCTCGTCTGCCACGGCGATGATGTAGCCCGGCTGCGGAATGTTTCCGTCCAGCCCGACATCAAACGAAACAACGCGATCCTTGTTGTTGGTGAGAATACCCCAGCGCCCCTTTCGGTTCGCCTCTGACTGCCTGGTGCAGCCGATAGCTGTCATTTCCAGCTGATTGAAGCCGTATCGCGCCACCAGCGCCTGCTCAAATACCGGCTCCATCGCGTCGGCATAAGCGTTACCCGGGTCTGACCATGAAACCAGCGCTGTGGTGTAGCGGCTTTTCGTGGTGCTGCTCGAATAGGTGAATCGACCGCCAACAACGTTAGCGCGCGTGTAGCTGTAATCAACATCGCGCGGCATGTCAGCCAGGGCCACAATCTGATCCCCGCCCCAGTAGGTCATGCCACGGAAGATAGCAGCAAAATCGCGCAGGACTGTGTAGGCGTCGTTCCGGTCCTGAATGTACACGTTGCAGGTGTAACGTGGCTCGGTACCGTTGCCTCCTTTGCCGTCTGGTACCATCTGATCACAATACTGGGCAACCTGATAAAGCGTCCATTTATCAATATTCGCAGCGGTCAAACGGTGCCCAAGGCCGAACCGGTCAGAAACAACCAGATCGTAAAAAATCCACGCAGGGTTATCCGTCCATGCCCACTTAAACGTACCGGTCCATGTACCGCTATAAGTGCGGGTTTCAGGGTCGTAGGTATCAGGAACGCGGATAACACGGCCGCGGGGCTCGCAGGAGATCTGCGGGATAGAGCCGTTAAACTGGCTTGAATCGAATTCGATGTAGAGTAACGCTGTGTTTGGATATCGTAACTTGGCGTCAATAACCTCAGTGAAGCTCTGCAGCGTCATCGTGTCGCCGATCTTCGCGCTGTTGGCGTCAGAGGTAATCTTACGCAGGCGGATTGTCCAGGTGCTTCCAGCTTGCGGTAAATCGATACGGTGGCTGCGCTCATAACCAGACGTCGTTTTGCCGGTCACGCTGGTATTGAGTACCGTCTGCCATGTGCCGCCGTCCGTCTGCAGGTCAATCGCATAATTGATCGAATAACCCACCAGATCGCCGTCGTCCTCCTGTTTGAAAAGCGAGGGCCATTTCAGACGCAGGCGAACTGCTGAAAGCTGCGTATTGGTAAAGGTGCGCGTCCAGGCTGTAGCGCTTGATACCTCAGTTCCTACGCTGATTTCGTTTTCGGTACCGGGAATACCCTGAATATATTTTTGCGCCTGCGTTCCCGCGCGAAACTCCCACGTCACGCCGCTGAAGTTTTGGGAGCCGTCGGCATTCTCCAGGGCCGTTCCGTCCAGGTAGATATCTTTGCCGGTTAGCTGCCCTGCAAACTCACCTTCCCCAAGCGCAACGAGGATTTTTGCCTTCGCTACAGATTGCAGATCATCAGGCTGTTCGGTAGGGGTTCGGGAACTGGAGCTGCCGCCCTTGCGGCCCTTTAACACTTTATCTGTAGCCATATTGCGCCCATAAAAAAAAGCCACCCGAAGGTGGCCAGAAAAAAGGTTAGTTATCTACTGCTGATCTTCGACATAAATTCCGGCAGAAATAATCGCTCCGCCTATCCGCCGGCGGCCATATAGGAGCGGTACCGGATAGCCTTGCGCCGCGGTGTTTGTTACACCACCGAATGCGTAGGATGCGCGGTTATCTGCGCTTTGTTTGCTTGCCAGACCTGCAGGTTGAGGAGATAGCATTTGGACAACACCTCCCAGCATCATGGCTGCACCGAATTTCGCAGCCCCGTACCCCACCGCTGATAGAGTGCCACCTGAGAAATAGCCAATGGCTACCCCAACAACTACGAGCACGGCGCCAAGAATTGTCTGTAATACCCCGGCTTTTTTACTTCCGATTACAACCGGGACAATTCGAATAACTTCACCGGTTACCGGAAAACCAAAATCATCCTTTCCGATATTTTTTTTATCTTTAAAAACGGCGTAAGTCAGGCCCCTTGCTTTGCTGGTGATCAGGAATTTCTCCAGCCCGTTTATAGTTTTTGTAAGAGAGTTGATCGCCTCAGCGGTTGTGCGTATTAATCGATGGTGAACCTTTCCGTAGGTTTTACCCAAAACACCGCCAAGTTCAATTCGGGTCATGACCTCTGACATTTTCTTTCCCCATAAAAAAAGCCACCCGAAGGTGGCTTAGCTTATTTTTAACTTTTCAAAGGCATGATTTGGCAGCCATAGCCCAGTGATCGTTCCATCCTTTTGCGACGGCGTAAACTTTTACATCGCTTCCGCCCGCTTCTGATTTATCGATATTCACCACTGAAAGGGCCCCGAAAATATCGTCTGATGCTGTTATTTTGTAACCTGACTCAGTTGGTATGCTGGAGCTTGAAGATCGAAGCTCCACCCATTTAGGGGCCAAGCATCTGTTAACCTGATCTGCACTCTTTGAAGTGTGCTCAGAAAGAATAGGCTTTTGGGATTCGAGGGAGTTTACAGAGCAGCCAGCCAAACCAATAACTAGCACCAAGAATAGCTTTTTCATTTTCATGCTCCTTTGAAATTTCGTAAAGGTTAGCATAGAGATCTGTGACGTAGAATCTTCATCGTCCTTTCCTGCCAGTAGCCACCATACGGCACCCGCTGGCTCAGATGTCCGTACAGGTGGTGCAGCAGCATATTTCCCTCCAGCAGAATTCCCGCGTGATTCCACTTATCGGCCTGGACCTGCATGATCACCATATCGCCGGGTTTCGGTGGCCCGTCGAATTCACGGAATCCGCACTCATACCAGCAATCCTGATAGAAGTTGTCCGGATAGTCGTTTTCCCACCAGGGATAATCCACACGGTAATCGTGGAGCTCGATACCATGCGTTTGCCGGAAATAGCTCATTACCAGCCCCCAGCAGTCGAAGTGTCCAAGCACAAACGGACGCTCCAGCAGCGGCAGTTCTCCGCGTGGTTGGATGGTGCGTAAATCACCCTCCGGCCAGCTCACAATATGCCAGGGTAAAAGCGTTGCGTCGCATTGCGCTTTATCCAGTTCGCTCGGTTGCGTTGTGGCGTCAGGGTGACTGTGAACGATGGCGATCACCGTTCCCCAGTCCTCAGCAGCTACGTAGTCTTCGGGGCAAAGTACAAAATTGTCCTCCGGCGCCGCGGCAAGATTCCGGCACGGGAAATAACGTTCAACGCGGCTTTTCTGCGCCACCACGCCGCAACACTCTCGAGGATATTCAGCGGCAGCATGCGCCATAATCGCATTGATGATCTTCTGACGCATATCAACTCCTGATCAAAGAAGTGCCCGGGAAGCCACCAAACGAGAGTTCGTTATTTTCGCCGAATCGGAGTTTGCAAGCCGTCAGCGTGCCGTTGCATTCATCCAGCGACGGATCGCTTACCGGGTTGTTGTTTTTGTCGAAATAGCGGGTGCCGGCATAGTCGCAGCCGTCGCCGGTACGATATTTATTCCGGATGCACCAGGTACACAGGGAATGAAGCTGTCGCGTCGGGATCATTTGCCCCTGCAGGTCCATCGGGCTGGACAGAACAAATTCAACGGTTTCACCGGCAAGCTCGCCCGTTTTCCCGTCGATATACCAGACCTGCAGCTTTTCCTGAGTCGGGTCTGCTGTGGGGTTGCCGTCTGCGAAATTTCTGGCATCGAGATATTTCTCTTTTGTGTCGTGAATAGTGACTTTCGCCTGCAGCAGATCGTCATACGCAAGACACAGGGCTGAAATGGAGCTTTCGATGTTCGCAACCGTCAGGGATGGCGTTGCATTGCTCCCACTGGTTGATTTCTCCAGACCTTCCAGTTGATATGGCCAGGCGGCGTATTCATTTCCCTGCCACCAGATTGGTTTCGCCGGAAGCTTGGACTCATCCCCACCAGCGGCTATGATTTCCGCTTCTGTATGGGGAATGCTGTAATTGTGAAAGCGGAGAACGTCCGTTAGCCCAAAGGAAGAACCGTCCACCTCAATCAGACGAACATCGTTTCCGGATTCCAGCTTCTGATAATCTGCGTTTAAGCTCATGGTTTAAATGCCTGGATGAATGTTGCTTCAAGGTTGAATTTTCCCGCGCCCAGCCCGGTGGGTTTATACGTTTCGCAACGATACAAACCCAAAGGCTCGAGCGGTGGCTTCCATTGAAAGGCTTTCGTTCCTTCATGCCTGTCGAGAAAAGTCTTTATGGCGGAAATGTAGGTTTCATTGCCGGTGAAATTAAGCGTCCATTGCTGGCTTTTAGGGTTTAATCCATCCCCTGAAACCTGCTCATATCCATCGCCAAACTTGGCTTTCCTGACGCGGAAATTTGTATCAGCCTCAGCGTTAATCCGTGGGCACCATGTGAAAGTTTCGATGGCCATAATTATCGGTTTCCTTTCATTGCGTTCCAGATGTCACCGCCGGGGCGGATATCACGCATTACATTCTGCTTATATCGCTGATCAACAAATTTCCCGACCTCAGCGCCAAATTGCTCAAGGCCAGGTGAGGTTTGCGTCGAGGTGTTGCCGTTACCATCGATGGTGATATAAACCTGTGGCGCCGAAGATAGAGACTGACCGCCGCCACCTCCGACCGCACGAACGCCGAGAGAACCATCCGGCGCGCGGGTAAGCGGCATGATCGCCTCCGGCCCAGCCTCGCCCATGATTCCGGCCCCGCCTTTTGCGAAAGCGAACATGGTGGGGTTTCTGACGATCCCATTACTGAAAGCGCTCAGGGATGGAGAGTCATAAACGCCGCCTTTGGCGTTAAACTGGAAGCTTGAGCCATAACTGGAAACCGCCGTACCGGTGCTGGCTGATGCTCCCGGCCCGCCGCCGAAGAAGCTGCCTACACTGCCGATGAGTGAGCCAAAGATGCCAGAACCGGAAGAGGCACCACCCATCGCGCTGACCACCGCCATCTGCAGAGCCACTTTTTCGATAATCTGCAGGACAGAAATACCCCACGATTTCCAGCTAACCTTATTGCCTTCGAGCATTGAGGTGACGTTACCAAACGCGCTGTCGAGGGTGGTTTTCACCCCGTCAGAAACCGTGCCGGATACGTTACTGATTTCATCAAACCAGTTGGCATAGCCGCGTGATACTCCGGACATCCAGTCCGCTTCAGCTGCTGCTATAGCCTTGTATTTCTTATCCAGAGCATCGAGGGCAGCTGCGCGCTGTGCGATGGCCTCGGTGCCGCCGTCCGTTTTAGCAAAAACACGGTCGATCTGTTGCGTCTCATCGAACCGGCTGCGCTGGCGATCACTCATGCCTGCGGTTTCGGTTGTCAGCGTCGCCTCATCCCTGAACTTTCGGGCCGCTTCAGTTAAATCCTTCAGGGCATCAGCCTGTTCGCGCTGCTTGCGCACGTTCTCGTCGGCTTTTTGCGTCCATTTTGCCAGCTCTGCTGATGATGCCTGGATCGCCCTGCGCTGCTCGTCGGTCCATTTAGTGCCTGCCTGGTGCGATGCCGCGTAAAGCTCGGATGCTTTTTCGCCTTCCGTCGCCCTGACGCGTTGCACGTCGATAGCCACACTCAGATCGGCCATTTTCCGGGAATACTGTTCGGCGGTGCTGGCCGCTTCGCGCTCGGCTTTACTCTGCGCTTTCGAGGCGGCGGTAGAGGTTTTTTTTGCCTCCGCAGCCGCTGCATCCTTTTTGGCTGCCTGATCCTTGTTGTAGATGTACTGGGTGTAAAGCGCCCCCGTCAGCTTCAGGTCTTCTGCTTCATACACGTGCTGCTGATGGAGTTTCTCTAATCCGCTTAAGCTGGCCAGCTCATTATCGCGGCGCGAGCGCTCCAGTGCGGTTTGCTGTTGCGGTGTTGCGTTCGCCAGTGAAACGACGGGCCCGGCATATTGTGGCGGCTTGGCGCCAGCGGTCGCTGACATTGAGCGGTTAAGCAGGTCATACGCACCTTTCAGGATTGAGACAGCGCCAGCCTGTTCGATAGCCTTTTGCGTGGCCAGATCACTGGCCTGGTTAACCAGCTTCTGCGTTTGCTCGACTTTTGAAGCTGCCTGTTCGCGCTGGTACTCCAGCTGGTTCAGCTTATCGGTCAGCTCGATGTTTTTGGCCGTGATGTCGGCCTGGTCCATGAAGGTGTTGATCAGGGTCAGCGTCGGATGGCGGTTGTAGTCCTGCTGGATTTGATCAACCGCCTTAAGGCTGTCTTTGACCTTCGCGATCTGAGAGTCGAGGTCGGCCAGGTCCTGTTTTTGCGCCTGTAAAGATGTACGCGCATCAGCCGCGGTCGAACGCAGGCCAAGCACCGACATCTGCTGGAGCTTGGTGTTGATCTCGTCGAGGTTGTTGGCAAAACCTACCGCCTCACGGTGCACCTGCTGGGTATGCTGATAAAGGCCATACATCGCAGCGCCGGCACCGATAATCACTCCAGGCCAGCCACCGAGAATGCCAAGAACGCCACTACCCAGGCGGGACATCACCGAGGCTGTATTGGTGAGGTTATTAACGGCCGAAGTCCTGCCAGCAAGCGCCGTATTCAGTGATGCCTGAGCAGCAGCAAGATTACGCTCAGCGACAATCTGAGCCTCAATACTCGTCGCCGCTGCACGCGCCTGTTGAGCGCGGTAAACAGCCTGGCGACCAGCAGCAACGCTAACCTGAGCTCCACGGACCTGAGCCTGCGCCAGCGCGACCTCGGCGGCCGTATTAGCGAGGACTGCCCGGGTTGACTGAGCAACGCTGCCGACCATGTTGCCAAAATAACGAGCGAGGCCAACACCAACCAGAATACCGGCTGTATTTGCCACATCATCGATGTTATTCGCCAGACCATCCAGCACGCCGGAAAGCGTTGATGATGCGCCGACCGCATCGTTCGCCCCGCCAACCCATGCAAGGAAGGCGTTTTGCACTTTCTGTGCAG
Source organism: Pseudescherichia sp. (assembly GCA_039594205.1). Classification (GTDB taxonomy): domain Bacteria; phylum Pseudomonadota; class Gammaproteobacteria; order Enterobacterales; family Enterobacteriaceae; genus Pseudescherichia. Next base: position 10,845 of record JBCNNW010000043.1, read on the forward strand.
ATCCGCTGATGGATGCAGGAAGGGTGTCGAATTCTTTACGGAGAATCTCAACGTTGGTCAGCAGCGGGACGATCTTGTTGGTCGTCAGCTCGCCGTTGTTGGCCATATTTCGCAGGCCACCAACAGTGGTACCCAGCCCATCAGCCAGCAGTTTCGCCAGGCGGCCACCGTTCTCCATGATGGAGTTAAATTCTTCGCCTCGCAAAACGCCTGAGCCAAGCGCCTGGCTAAGCTGGGTGATAACAGAGCTCGCCTCTTCGGTACTGGCGCCAGACAGCTTCAGTGAGGTTGCTACGGTTTCCGTAACTTTTGCGACGTCAGCAGAAGCGTAACCGGCATCACGCAGGGACTGCGCAATTCTGCTGTATAGGTTGCTGTTTGCCTCGAGGGATGTTCCAGTGCGCTGGCTAATTTCCATCAGCACGCGCTGGGATTGCACGTAATCCTCGCTAGAAGAGGACGCAAGGCGAAGACGCCCATTCAACTGGTTCCACGTGTCGGCAAACTGAATCAGCTGATGCGTGGCAAATGCACCAGCCCACGCACCGGCAAGCCCAGCAGCAGAGGATCGCACGGTTGCAAGCTGAGAATTCAGGTCAGCCAAAGACCGCTGAGTTTCACGCGTGGCCGCTGCAGCTTTTTTCCCGCCCTGTTCCATAGTGCGGTAGTAATCGGTTCCCATGCGGGACGCTCTGGCGATCTCTGACTGGAAAGAGGAAGAGTTCGCCGAAATTTTGATGATTAGCTCGCGCAGCGTTGCCATATTTCACCCATAAAAAAGCCCGCAGCCGCGGGCATCAAAGACTGGACATCCATTCTTCAAGTTCAGAGACTTCAGCGCCTTCTTCCTGCTCACCCCATTTCAGCATCACGTCAGGAATGGTGAATTTCCCGCCCTGAGAGTTCAGCATTGCAACGGAGATCTGCGCCGCCTGAGCATCGGCGCGCCAGTCACCAATCGGACTGATGCGGTCGAACTCGATCCACATTTTGAGCTCGCTGGCGGTCATGGTCTGGCGCAGTTCGTGGAGAGTACGCCCCAACCGGAGCGCCAGCGACATCAGGAAGAAGGTCAGCGGCTGCTTTACGGCTTTCCCGCTTCTTCCTGGCTCATTCCGAGGTTGAGGGCCTGAGCCAGCAGGCGGGAGTGCACAGGACCATAAATTTTAGATACCTGCTCCTGATCCTCATCGCTGAATACGCGCTCGCCGTTTTCATCCAGCAGAACGTCAATAAACAGAACCACATCAGCCTCTTTGTTACGCAGAAACTTTTCCGCCTCCGTCAGCGTCGGTGCCTCTTCGCCCTCGGCGAGCTGGGGATTAACGATCTCCCTGAATTTCACCCATGCATCACCAGAGGGTTCGCGCAGCGTTACCTTTGCGCCATCCCATTCAGGGACCGTGATACCTTCTTTGGTGCGATAGGCTTTCGATGCTGTAAGCGCCACGTTGCGTAATGAATTCTGTGATGTTTTTTGCAGCATTTCATTTTTCTCTTGTTACATGATCGGAGGGATAAAAAAAGCGGCCGAAGCCGCTCAGGAACCAGACGCGTAGATGCGTTTAGGTTTGCCGCGTACACGCAGAGAATAGGTAGCGCCAACAACGGAAGAGGTTGCAGCAGACCATGAGCTCTGGCGTACCTCCACCAGCACGTAGAAACCGTTGCCAGACGGGAATACCACGCGCAGCGCGCGCAGTTCGTCATTTTCGTAAGCGGTCTGCAGTGCCTCCTGCGCTGCTTCATCGCCAACCCAGTTACGGGTAATGCTCATTTCAGCAGGCGCGGCGAGGCCGTTGGTTTGCTCCTGTTCAGTTGAGCACAGCGTGGTTACGTCGATATCCCCTTTTTGACCGCCTGTGAAGGTGATCTCCTTTGTTGCACAGGCTGCTTCCAGCCAGGTAACACCAGCGCCCGGGAAACCTGAGGCGTTAAAATCCTCGGCGGTTACGGGTGCGTCGGAGACGGCAAAGGTCATCCCCTTTGTGACTTCATACTTACTGGTCATGGTTTCTCCAGTTAAAAAAAAGACCGCCAGAGCGGTCTGTTATGGTGGGTAAAGTTAAACGGTTACCTGAAATTCGAGCGTTGCCCGGTGATAGCGCAGATCAGGCTCATAGCCCGGTGTTTTCACAATGCTTTCCGGCTTCAGCACCTGCAGGGCATCAAGCGCCATATTCCTGATTGTGCGCGCTTCAGCGATGGTGCTGGAATAGACATCAACCTGCACAGAAACGGCAGATTCAGCCTGACCACAGAGAACGTCAGCGGCCACGTCGGTAATAATCGAGAAAATTACCCAGGGCGGCGAGACTGAAGGCTTCCCGTCACTGCCGAGCGGCGCAACGTAGGGATAAACCTGCCCTCCGGCCAGCGGCTCCAGCAGAGGATAGAGATCGTCTTCCGTCATTTGCTTAATGCCTCATCAATGGCCTGGTTCATTCGCCTGATCGCGACCTCCGTCGCCTGCTCCTGGCGAACATCGAACGCGGGACGAATGAACGGGTGCGGCGGCATGTTAACGGTACCCATTTCGACGAATCGCCAGTAAAAGGCGTTTCTCGGGTTATTCGCCTTCATCGTGTTATCGCTGTTTCCGGTGCGCGGGTTAACGCCACGAATGTGGACACCGGAAGAAATTTCCCCGCGGCGGCGGCTTTTTTGGGTCACCACCACCACGTTTTTTTTCAGTTTCCCGGTACGCACCGGAGCGCGGGCGATCACTTCTTCCTTAAGCACTTCCGCGCCGGCGCGCGTGGCATCACGAAGAACCTTATTGTTTTCAGCGCGGCTAAGCGCCTCCAGATCCTTTGCTATGTCATTTAACCCGGAAAAATCGAGGCTCGTCTCTATCATTTTTCGATCCCCTGCTTACAAAGAATTTCGAGTTGTATACCGCGAGAATCAGGTATCGGCGGACCAATGATATTTAGAATGACTCCCTTGAACGGGCCAGTCACAACCCTGAGTCTTGACGCAGCAGTTATATCGTTACGAAATCGAGTCCATACCCTGATAGTGGCTACGGCCGTTTCTGCACCTGCCGCTACAAGCTCACGCCCGCTGATACCTTTAACTTCTGCCCATGTAGTCGCGCCGTCATGCCACGTTTCAACAGGCTGACCAGAAGGGTCTCTGGATGTTGTGATGTTCTGAATAACCACCCTGTCTCTCAGTCTTCCGGCCTGCATAAACCCTCCTACACCCCGTAAATTCGGTATGGCTGAAGCAGGGCTTCAACTGCAAGCGGGACCTCTGCAACGGTTTGCCCGATGGCAACGGATTCCCGGTTTGCATACCAGTGACCGATAAGCAGTAGCATGGCTGCCTTCACATCATCATTGAGCAGGATCGGGTCCGGGTCGTCAGCGTAGCCAGGGCTGCTTTCCTTTTCATAGAGCGTTCTCCGTGTCCATGTCTGGACGTACCGGGCCGCTGCACCTGTGTAAATCTCCAGCAGAGCATCATCACCCGTAAAGTCGGTATCAATGCGGCAATGCTGTTTCACCACATTCTTATCAAGCATTTGTTTTCCCCGAAAAAAGCGGCCCGAGGGCCGCAATAGTTATCAGCTACCCGCGCCGGTGCTGAATGAACCGTACACGAACGCCTCAGGGCGTTTCACAGCCAGCGCAAGACGTTCTTCGCAACGGATGCTGATCATGTTCTTCTCGAAGTCGTCGGCGTTCTCCGTGGAGATAACCACATTCGCATCTTCGCGGTCGAAGATTTGCGCGCCAGCGTTAAATGCACCTGTCAGGAATTTACCCTGGAAGGCTGCCGCTTCCGTTGCAACAACCGGCAGGCCCCACAGAGTCGGACCAGTCAGCGCCGCAGGGTTCGCCAGAATGTAACGACCCAGGCTGTCTTTGGTCAGCTCGATCCGCGCCCAGTCAATGAAGTGAAGAACATGACCAGACGCCGGGAAGCGTGCCAGCTGTGCCTGCAACATTGCCAGACGCAGATCGTCAATCCCGCTCTGCTGTTCGACAGTGAACGCCGGATTGAACGCTGACGCCTGAGGAACGATGCCGTGCAGATGAACGCCGGTACCATCACCGAAGAGAATTTCCTGCTCTTCTGCATACTTCAGCCCGTAGCGCATTTCGGCATCAACGGTGGACTGCAACTGTGCGAAGTCATCCAGGATTTGCTTTGAGGCTTTGAACAGGTGGGCGATGGTGCTGACGCCAGTGATTTTCGGCGTGAACTCAATTTCGCTGTATGGTTTCTGCGTATTTTCAGGAACCACTTTCGCGTTATTGGTAAAGCCTGTCTGCTGCACCCAGAAAATAGCTGAGGAGGACGTACGGCCTGGGGCGATCAGATCGCGGATGAACAGACGCTGTTTCGGTGCCGTATCAATACCCGGCAGGCGCTGTGGCTCTACAACACCATCAGGCACATCCACCGAAGTCAGGGCAGCCTTAACCGGGATGCTGATGCGCTTACCGCCTTCCACGCTGGAAGCAAAGGTTTTCAGGGCTTCGGCGGAGATCACCTGGTGACCAACGGACTCGACAACCTGTTTCGCGTTTGCCAGCGGCATCTGGGCAACATGTTGCTCCAGTTCGCCCATAGCTGCCTTCAGCGTTTTTTCTGCCTCACGCAGTGCGTTAAACTCAGAAGCCATTTTATCGACGGCTGCCTTTGTTTCTTCTGACAGCTTGCCGGACTTCTGCGCCTCCTTCACTGCTTCTTCGGCTTTCGCGTTGAACTTGCCGGTAGCCTCTTCAATGCTGGCCGTGACTTTTTTCAGAATATCGTTTACTTCAGACATAAAGGGTCCTTATTTGACTAACGCCGCCAGGGCGCTTTCAAGTGAATTGATGGTTTCAGGTTTGATGTCTTCGGCAGCGCCCGGCGTACCGTCGTTGGTGGTGACAGCGCCAGGCATGCCACCGGATAAGGCTTTAATGAGTTTTCTGCGCTCAGAGCGCGGGGTGTTGGTCTTGGCCAGCAATGCATCAAGTTTGCGAAGCGCGGCTGCAGGCGATTCGTCGCCGTCGCTGACCGCATCAGCAGAAAGCAAGCTGTCTGCCAGTCCCTTCGCTACTGCATCACTGCCACCGATATAGCTTTCCGCGTCCATCAGCTTCTGCACAGCGGCCATATCAAGGCCGGAGCGCGCCGCGTAGATGTCAGCCATAGCGGTATCGAAGGGTTCCAGTGACTGTGCCAGTTCTGCAAAATCATGGCGGTTTCCCATCGCATATACCCAGCAGTTGTGGATCATCAGGAAGGCACCGCGGCCAATCTGAATATCATCCCCAGCCATCGCAATTATCGAGGCGGCGCTGGCGGCAATGCCCAGCACCTTCACCGTTACACGGCCTTCGTATTCGCGGAGCAGGTTATAAATAGCCAGACCTTCGAACATGTCGCCGCCCGGTGAGTTGATATTCACCGTGACGTCGGCGCCGTTCATAGCCCGAAGCGCACCAGCAATACGTTTAGCTGTTACCCCTTCGCCCCAGTAGTCCTGCCCGATAACATCAAAAACAGAAATGCTGTTATCGTCGGTGGCCGCCGCTTTGATCCCGCCGTCCCAGCGGTCCAGTGCGGACGGTAATGTTTCACAGGTAACGCGCGCGCAGGGGCGACCCGCCGGTGCTACCGGAAGTTGTTTTTTGCTCATCAGGAAAGTGCTCCTAAGCGGCCTGTTTCAGCGGAGATTGTTCAAAGGAAATATCGGGGAATACGTGGTTATGCAGCTCTCGCAGGGCAAGAGCCTGAACAGCAGGGTTGCTGCTTTCGAGATTTTTCAGTTGCGTCAGGTTGAGCTGCACAGTGTAAATGTCGCCCCCTTCAATCGGCGGCATGTTCTCAAGACGACGAACGTCATTACGGGACATCCAGCCATTCTGGAGCGCGCTGGTATAGTATGCCGCGCGACCGGCACTATCGGCTCGCAGCAGACCTTCAACAGAGAATTCCGCAAACACTTCGTCATCGCTGTCGAGTAAACACCGGCCAATTTCCTGCTCAATATTCACCAGCAGCGGTCGAAGTGTATGAGTCAGAAACTGCAGGTTCATACCTTCCAGGCTGGATGCCCAGCTGCTTTGTTTCGTGGTGTGACCAACCATGAAAGGCGGCACGCGAAACCAGCGGCAGATCTCCTCAATGCTAAATGCGCGGCTTTCGAGCATCTGAGCATCTTCCGGGTTCATGGTCACGCCCTGGTACGTCAAACCACCCTCAAGAACCATGATTTTCCCGGCGTTTTTCGAACCGGTAAACGCCGCCATGTAACCGCGAAGTTTTTCACGTTGAGTATCATCCAGAGCTTTATCAGAAGAGAGGAATCCTGAACTCTGCAGGCCCTGTTCGAATATCTTCGCCGCGGACTCTTCAACGGCCATTGCTGAACCGATCACATCCCGGCCAGTCTTCATCGGCATCATGCCGCAAACACCGTCCAGACCGAACCCGCGAATGTGCATGATGTTTTTGACCGGAATGACGCGCTCGTTTCCGTTTTCAGTGTATTTGTATTCCAGCGCCCCGGTAGTGAGACGTTTAACCACCATGTTCTGCGGCAGTAAAGGCACCAGCGAAACCAGGCGGTTTGCGATGAATTTCTTCTCAATGAAGGCGTTCCCGCGCAGGCAAATACTGGCAACCACCATCAGCATAAAGCGTGATGGTGTCATTTCTGAATTGGGGCGGCGGCACAGTATCGAATAGGCCGGATGATCGGTTGCCGCTTTGCGCGAACCGTCAGGCTGTCGAACGTATATTTTCAGCGGAAGGGTTGAAATAGACTCGCTTAACAGCCTTACGCATGCCCACACAGCCGATAGCTGGATGGCTTTATCGGCCGTGACCATCTTTCCGCTGCTGCTGGTGCCAAACCATTCCTCCCAGAACGTGCCGGTAGTCAGGCTGATAGGCACACCAAGCCAGTTAAGCAGAGCGCTTTTCACCCTGCCTGGCTGTTTGTTTTTTTTCATCAGAAACCTACCATGATGGGATTATTGAAGAATCCGGAGAGATCCTGCTGGTCGTTGCCACCGTTAACCAGAACGCGGCTCATTGCTGTGAACAATGCCGCCGGGCCATCAATCTTGGCCTCTGGTGTGGACTTGTTCGGGAAAATGTTCTCGTTCCGGTCAGGTTTGACGGTTACGTTGGACATCATCCAGTTCATTACCGGGTGATCGCTGTGATGGAAGCGGCCGCCGTATACCAGTGCTTCGACCTCTTTCATCGCCTCAGAGAAATTGCGAACCGTCTGCGGCACTTCCACCAGCGGCAGCCCTTCTTCTGCCAGCGCAAGGCTGAACTGCGTCGCACTCCACGGGTCGAAGCCAATTTCTTTCAGACTCTCGCCAGCAACCCACACCTGCAGCTCTTCCTTAATCTGAGCATGGTCGATTACATCCCCGTCGGTAAGGATCAGCTTGTCCATCTCGGCCCACTTACGATAGAGCTCTGCCATCTGGCGTGAACATTTCTCAAGGCGTCCTTCCGGCAGCCAGAATTTAAAATCCGCATGAACGTGGCCACCTGGCGCGCGCCAGACTTTAGCGGCTGCACAGATATCAATTTTGTTTGAAAGGTCAACGCCCACCCAGGAGGGATAGGTTTTAAGTTCGTGCTGCGGGGCGATAAACTCGCATTTTTCCCATTTCATCATGTCCATCCAGGCAGACTCAGCAGTAACCCAGATATTCATGTGTTTGGTGAAAAAGTTAATCCTGGCCGAAACCTGCTCTTTCGCCTTTTTAGCCAGGCGGCGCAGGTCATCCCAGCGCTTACAGATACCCAGCCCCGGATTCGCCTTCTGCCAGACTTTTTCATCAAAGGGATCGTCACCTTCATCTAAGGTGTAGATGATGGCAAAAAACGTATCGTCTTTAACCAGGCCGCGCAGGACCTTGATTGCGTAATCGCGTAGTTCGTAACAGATACCTTCTTTGTTGAAGCCGGCGGTGGTGATACCGAAAAGCAGCGATTGCAGGCGCGCGCCTGTGGCCGTCTCCAGAACGTCCCAGACGTCACGGGTTTTATGAGCATGCAGCTCGTCGACGATGGCACAATGGATGTTCAGGCCGTCGAGGTTGTTCGCATCTGAAGATAAAGGCTCGAATTTGGAGGCCGTTTGCTCCTGGTAGATAGCGAGCTTGTTGAATTCAAAGATCCGCCCAAGAGTGGCTTTCGCCTTCTTGACCATATTCTTCGCGTCTTCAAAAACAATTCGTGCCTGGTCACGGGTGGTTGCAGCGGAATAAACCTCCGCACCGCCCTCGCCGTCGGCGCCAGCCATATAAAGCCCCACGCCAGAGCAAAGCGTTGATTTGGCATTTTTACGAGCCACCTCAACATCTGCTGTCCGGAAGCGCCGGACCATTACTGGACGACCGCTGCCGTCGTTACGCAAAACGGTTTCTCCCGTTTCTTCGTTAACCAGCGGGATCACGAAACCAAAAATATTAATCAGGATGAAAACGTGCCAGTCCATCAGCTCAATAGGCTGCCCTGCCAGTGCGCCTTTTACGTGAGGTACAAAATTATAGAAATTCAGAATGTGCTGCGCGCGCGGTTCACTGAAGAAAATACCGCGCTCTTCGCCGTGTGCCAGATCGTCAAGAAAACGCTGACAGGCAAGGCGCACATACTCACAGGCAATAATTTCACCTGCCACTACCCTCTCGGCGTAGCGGATGCCTTCTGCAACCTTAGCCATTAATCCCTCGCTTTCATAAACTCGGCCAGCGGGTCAACCGCTTCAGGACCTTTTGCATTCACTTTCGATCGGCTGGCTGGAGTCATGCCGAACTCACCAAGCATGGCACGCAGACGTTTCCAGGCATCAGCTTTCATGATGGCTGCGGGGTGAGCCTTGATCAGCACATCACCGTTCTGCGTTTCGGTCCGGTAGGTGTAGCCCTCAACTTCAAGCGTGTCGCAGTGATGCCGGTATTCGGTATAGGCCTCAACCAGCAGCTCAAGGGCTCTGGCATCAAGCTGAGACATCACACCGATAGCATCAAGCTCGTCGGCCATCCGTTTAAACCAGTATTTCCCCTGCTTGTCGAAATGCTTCGGCGTTGGGGGTACCCCTGAAGGGGGTTTTGGTTCGTTCTCATTGATCGGGCGTTTTGATGGGTTACCCCTCACCAAACGTAGATGGGTCGGGGTTTTCGGTGGTCCAGACATAATCGAAAACTCCTATTAATCATCGAATGGGGGACCCCATAAAAAAGTTTTCTAACCTGCGGCGATGTGAAAAGAGGTTAGGCGGCGGTCCTTTGGCGCGTCGTTCCTGAACTTTCAACCCGCCCTCCCCCTCGTTCGATTCAAATGAGAATTTATGTCATTTGAGTCTTTCGACCGCTGTTTTCGCCCTGTGGCAGGGCTTGCAGAGGCTTTCGAGGTTGGACAGGTCATCGGTCCCCCCATTTGCTTTGGCGGTGATGTGGTCCACCGTCTCAGCGGGTGTATACCTTCCATTTCGCAGGCATTCCTGACAAAGGTGTTTATCTCTGTCGAGAACGATTGGGCGCAGCCTGTCCCATTTGCTGCCATAACCTCGCTGATGTCTGCTCTGTCCTCGCTGATGCTGCTGCCAGCCTTCGTTAAGGTGTTGGGGACAATAGCCTGAGCGGTCAGTGGTTGTGCCAGGGCAGCCACGCTTGCGGCATGCTCTCGGTATTAACGCAGGCATCAGGCTAACCTCCACGCCCTGCGGCGTTCTGTGCGTGCCGCTGAGTCAGGGTGACGTTCAACCGGTTCACCATCTGCATGGTCCACCAGCGAGTAACACGGATAGATCACTGAGCCACCCCATGCATCACCCACAGCGTAATCGGCGGGCTTGCTGTTATCCCAGCGGGATAGCACGCGCTGCACATGCTCAGGCGGGACGCTGTAGCAAACGCCGTGAATGAGTCTCGACAGCGTGATGTAATCAGCCCGAGTCTTATCAGCCACTATTAGCCGCTCAGCAATCTGCATCTGATACTGCGGCGGCCGCCCGGTACCGAGGTAAAAGCTCAGCATGTCGTCAGGAAAGCGCGCTAGCCAGTCCGTTACCGTCTCGGTGAATCCCTCAACCGGCAGCGCGTCGTCTTCTAACACCACTACCCGGCAAGGTTGCCCAGCAGCCCATTCGATAGCGCGACGATGATTCCAGTTCGCGCCGCGGTTACCGTCATCAATAAGCAGATGAGCATCCAGCATCGCGGCAAGTCTTTGCGCATAACCTGTGCGAGAGTGATGGCCAACCACAACAAACTTCACTTGTGTTTCCACCATGCGGCCTCCTTTCCGATACCATCAGTTTTGAAAACGGTATGTACCAGAGGGCCGGTGACCAGTCTGTCAGCGAATGACTGCGCGACAATACCGAACGCCAGCATGTCACCCACCGCGGCGCCAGCCTGTTCTTTCTTCCAGAAACGATAACTCTCGATCCGGTAGTAAAGACGGATGATGCCGTGAGCGAACGCCATTACATCAGCGCGTGTGCCACCCAGCAGGCCAGCGTTAAGCATCACATCGCCGCGGTGCGATTCAATGAATTCCTGATAGATACGCTCAGGATGATTCTGCTTTGCCCAAGTGTCGGCGTAGGTCTTCGGTTCAGAACCAACGTAAACATTCCCGGGCTGCATTTCATCCCATGGCGCGCGCAGCATTTCGACATCGGTACCATCGGTACACCAGACGAACCGGTATTCAGGGTGATCGCGCAGGTGCTGCCAGATATGCAGCCAACGCCGGAAGTAGACATTCATCTTCAAGTCAGGAACGCGGTAAAGCTCAACGTCTGCCGGTGCCGTCTGCAGTTCATCCACCAGCGCGATGCGACCACACTGTCGAAGCGAGGCCGCCCACTTGATCAGCATGTCAGGTGAGGCCGTCATTTTCGTGCCGCGTTGAGGGTCGGGCTGGCTGGTCAGTAACGTAGTGATAACCACGTCGCGCTGACGCCGATATTCAACGTAACCGGTAAAGCCGGTATCACGTCGTTCGTTGTGGATCTTCACATTACTTTCCACCAGCGCCTGGCGGTCGGGCCTCGGTACCGAACGCTCCACCGCTTCATGCTCATCGAGGGAATGAATCAGCTTGTCTGAACCGAGGACATCAGCATAAGCCCACGTAGTCAGTCCTGCGTTATGGATGCGCAGGGCGAGGTCGCTGTGCTCGTACATGCCGCGACCATAAACCGGATCGAATCCGCCCACCTTCTCGATGGCGCTGCGGTGGTAATAAAGCATCACGCCGCGCTGTCCCGTGTACGCCACATGCTGATCGTCACGGTAAAGCATCGAAATGTCATTCAGCTTGTTGAGGCCAGCCAGATCGAGAAACTGGTAAGCCAGATGTGGCTCAGGTGATTCGATGTAGGGAAGATGCCAGTTATCGGCGATGGGCCAGGCATCATCATCCCACAGAAAAAGATGCTCGCACCCGGCATCCATCAGGGCTGACAGGCTGGCGTTCTTCGAAGCAACAATGCCGAGTGATGTTTCATGGCGAAGCAGCTGCACGCCGTGGGGAACTACCGCTGCAGGTTTAGAACCATCGTCGATAACAACCACCAACGCGCCGGCGGGAAGATGCTTCATGTGCTGTTCGAGTGCTCGTTTTAAAACGTCTGCACGCTGATGCGTCGAAATGGCAATGCCGATCCGTGATGAAACGACGCTGGCGGGAGCGTATGGGACACCATCAATAGTGACCTGCATATTTCCTCCAGCCTTTTAACGCTTAGTGGCGGCGTGAATGATTCCACCAGGACGTGTGGCTTCGCGTAAAGCTTCGCTCACTCTCTCCGAAACGAAACGACTTAAGCAGCTTTCTTCGTTATTAACAGGTTGGATGACTGATTGTTTGATATGTACAACGCCGCCCACTACAAAGAATGGCGATGATTCAGCCATCGCCTTTGCGTCTGCTTTCTCCTTCCTTTTCCGCTTGATGTATTCCACAGCATCACGCATTTCGTCTGGAGTATATCCACCCTCAATAGAAACCCAGCGATCAGCCAAGAAAACCACGGTAGTTTTATCTGCTGGAAACCCGCCAAATACTTCACTAGACCTCTGCTTTGCTTCATCAAGAGCATTAGCAATCAGTTCCTGTCTCTTCAGGTCGCTACTAATTCTGTAACGTGGAAGGGTGTAAACAGCCGAGAGCTCACCTAATGCAGCATCAGTTTTTTTTGTAGACTCTTCGATTTTCCCCATTCGCCAGGCCACAGAACCGTCAGCCCGATGGCCAACGATTCCGCCATTGCCGTAACTGACGTGGCCACCTTTCGGTTTGCGCTTATCTTTCACGCGAAGATGTTCAGGAAAGAAAGAAGCATCACCCCAAACTGTATGGCGGCGACCTTTCAAATCGTAGTGTGCGCTACCGGCAGGACTTTTGAGAATCAAGCCGTCGTCGGTCATTGTTACGCGCATGCCCAGCATCGCCTGCTGCAGCGATAAATATTTCATGAGGGATTTCCTTTTAGGCGTGAGCCTGTCGCACGGCAAAGCCGCCGAAAGTTAACGGTTTGCCCAGGCTCACAGCTGAAAGACTTTCTTTGATGTGCGCGTGCGATGCGCATTAAAAAGCCCCGCGGGTGCGAGGCCGTTTTATACCTTGTAGGGGATAAATGTTGTCTTATCCGTTGTAGGGGATAATAAGAACTATTGCGAGGATCTGGTTTCTTTCTGGCAGTTCGCCTGCCACGCTTTGTTATGTGCCAGGATGTCTTTCTTCGTTTGGCGGTCCAGAACATCCCAGTCATGAGCGGTGCCGTAAAGGGGTCTAACCCAATCGCAGGCAGTGTCCACTACCTCAACCCTTACGGGTCCAGTCTGTGCGCAGCTCACGATCAACATCGTCGCCAGGCATATGGTTAACCGTCTGCTGTACATTGCTGGCCTCTTTCGTTGTCTCGACCCGGCGTTCTGCTGCTGCGACCGTTGCCGCTGCGTTATCTTCGGTGCGCTGCTGCTCTGCTTTTGCTTCTGCTTTGCTTGAGCCGCGAATATGGCCCAGGCCGAAAGCGCCAGCGATGGCGGCAATGACTGCTGCAGCAATACCAATTAAAGTTTCAAACCCCATAATGACCTCACACCAGCACAGATTTCGCCAGGTTAAACAGCGCGCGGCGCTTATCCAGCCCGTTACGGCCGCCATTGATAAGCAGCGTGACGCGCTCCACGTCGCCGGAATGGAGCAGGCAGCCGTGAGAGACATAGAACCATGCAGCGGAGCGCGCAGCATATTCATCCTGTTCCAGCAATTCAGGCTGGGTTACAAGGTCCAACTTCAGCGCGTGGCCACAGCTGCGGTAATTGCTGAGCCCGGTGATTTGCTTCAGGCCGCGACCGCGATATTTCCAGCCATCACCAGCAACCTGGTTGCCCAGGTTCTTTTTGCCCCACTCACCGCCGTAAACCAGATTGGCTATAGCTTTCTGATTTGCCGATTGCGTTGCCGTTCTGCCGAGTGCGGCGGCCTGCTGTGCAGTAATGCGATGTTTGCCGAACGTAGGTACCAGGTTTTCTGCTGCATAATTCAGATTTTCCACCAACCGGGTGAACCCGCCGGACTCATGGCCCATCTGCGCGATGAACATGGCCTGATCGAGCGGTGCCGTGATAACGAATTCCTTCATTGCAGCATCGATATGTGAAAGCCAGCGTGAAGCGAGCCCGGCGCTAATGCCAGCCGCCTTTTGAAATTTTGATTGGTTCATTAGTGCCTCAGATGATCAACCAGGCGCGCAACGTTGCCTCTGACGGCCACCAGCACGGAAAGGAAAATAATATTGGCCCCAATAGTGGCCCATGATGAATGAGGATAAATGCCACACAGATAAGCAAGCGGCACAGCGCTGTAAGTGACCGTAATCAGCCAGGCTAAACGCGAAACCCACGGACGGTGGCGTGAATCACCACGACGATAAAACATCAGGGTAATCACCACCCCGGCGCAAAGCAGAGCGTTTAATGTTGCAGTTGGATCATTTAGTACCACCTGAACCTCCCCGGCGCGTTATCAGCGCCACCAGCGAGCCGATATCCTGGTTGTTCAGGAACGTCAGGATTTTGACGGCTAATGCAGAAATAATTACGGCACCGATGGCATCCAGAGGCTTATCACTGTAACCGGTCCAGGCAGATAACTTTGAGCCTACCAGCCCGGAGCATAAGATCCCGGCGATATACGACACTATGAAATATGCCAGCCGGCGGGTTGCACTCAGATCAGCTGCTGTGGCGATGTAGAATACGGCACCTGCAAATGCGCCAAATACCACACCATAATCGGTGCCTGTAAGCAGGCCATAGATACTGGCACCCGTCAGAGCGCCACCGGCTAAGCCAGTGCCGGAAATCGGATCGGACATCGGTCCCCCTCAATGCTGTGAATCCTCTCAATATGAGGGGAAAGAAGGCCGCTATGCGGCGTTATTGTCACTCTGTCAAAGGCCATCGTAATGACCTTTTGCACAGTGTTATTTACTGGATTTAATCAGGGGCCAGAGCAGCGCAATCACTCCAGCCACCAGCACACCATCAGCAAGGATGGACATCATTTTGCTGGTGAAGTCGATGGCAACCACTAGGAACAACAAAACCCCGGCGGCCGCCCAACGCAGTTTTCCGATCACAGGTACTGATCCAGTGGAAGCTGCAGCGCCTGAGCGATTTTCTTCAGCTGTTTCTCTTCTTCTTCACCGATCCCGTCGTTGTCAGCAACATCGAGACACAGACACAGAACGTCAACAGCATCAGTTGTACCGGCAACGTCAGCCAGCTCGCGCAACGCCTGAGCATTAGCGGAGCGCGGCGAGGCTTCGTAGCGCGCGCGAATGTTGCTGCTCATCTGCGCAATTTCTCCGGCGAACGGTGCGAAGGCAGGCAGTGCCGAAATGGTTTTTTCCAGCGTGGCGATTTCTTTCGCATCGCAGGTACCATCGGCATACGCAATGGAGTAAGCGCCCCATACAGTCGCCTCAACCGCATCGCGGTTTTCCATTTTCTTAACTTCAGTAACTGCTTTACGTGCTTTCTTTTTGAAGATACCGAACATAGTGACTTTCCTTTTAGCGGGTGAGCCAGCGCTCAGGAATGATCAGCCCACAGAGACAGTCACACCGACCGTTCCCTATGGCTCACCCCTGAAAGGCTCTGTGGTTGGATTGCGCCGAGCGTGGCGCGAAGAATTGCAGGCATAAAAAAACCCGCGCTGAGGCGGGTTTGATGTCGTGTAGGCGTAATATCCCACGATGGAAAGCATACAGGACGGTTTTATGCAAAGTCAACACTAACGTGCAAAAAAGTGTCGCTATTTGCTCCGATCATATTAATAAGTTGTCGCCTTCTCAAATTCCGCTGCTGCATGACGCTCCCCCTGACGCAAAGTGTCCACCAGCATTTCATAGAAGGGTTTCCAGTTACGTGACCATGAGGACTGATGGAGGTCCGGGAGACGCTTCAGAATGGCTCGGTGTACCGTCGCCGAGGAGATAGCAGAGAAGCCATTACCAGAGCAACGTTCACACGTTTTGAAAACCGGTGCGCCGCGGTCTTTAGTCGCTTTGCGGTCCAACACTTCGCCTTTACCTCCACACCTGCACCGGGCAAGGATCACTTTCTTTCCTCCGCATGTTCCGCAAACCCTATTCACCAGCTCATTTTTAATCTTCGGGGCCACCACTTCGGCACCGTCGGCGTCGAAAATACCAGGATGTTTAACCACATCCTCATTCCCGGAGATAAACCCGGTACCGCTGCAACTGTGACATGTCACGCTGGTAGCCGCCGAACGGGAGTAATCAGCAAAGGCAAATTGTGCCAGCATCTGCATACACCATCCGAACTGCCCACCAGCTGCTTTGCGAACATTCTTCGGTGCGACATCCATCGCATATCGCGCCAGCGCCTGAACTGCGAGCTGTTCATCCGTTTTGCTGATTCCCGCTTTACCGAAGAACGCCGCCAGTCCGAAGCGCGCACGGCTGCTGGTGGTGCCAATTGCCGCCATTACATCTGTTCCTGTAAGGCGGTCCGGAGAGGTTCCTTTCACGTCGTCGCTGATGTGCATTCCTTGTGGACTAAAATGTTTGAGCGATGCTTCCAGTTTCATGCGGCCACCTGCTGTTTTTTATAGAAAACCAGCTCACGAACCTGATCGCCGTTCATGAGCATATTGTTGAAATCATCGTGATCCGGCCAGTACACGCTCACGCGCTGCAGGTCATTTTTAGCCATCAGATTTGCGTGAGCGCATTCGCAGGCAGCAGCTAAACCCGTAGCGCTTGTCTCGTCGCGGTCGGCAAAAATAATCAGATGCTTAACGCCTGCCGGGACCCGGAATTTCTTCATAAAATTGGCGGTCATAGTCGCCCAAGTATTCACTTTGTAAATCTGATGTGCAGACAGCGCAGTTTCGATACCTTCAGCGATGCCAAGTGTGCTGGCGACCGGGAACATACGGATAGCGACCGAACGAGCGTGATCAAGATAGTTATCTTCCTGAAGCGATTTCTGCCGCTTGGCGCTGGCCCCGATGTCAGCTTTCTTTGCACCATCCAATAACGTCTGATGGAGGTAACACAGTTCCCCTTTATCGTCTGTTGCCAGTGAATAAATAGACTGGTATACCCGCCCGTTGTGCCGTTGTTTGGGGTTGAGTCGCACGGCCTCAGCTGGAAGCTGATAAATACCGCGTGAATTCAGGTATTCAGCGCCGGATGTACCGCGCAGAGGAGACATTTTTGCAAAGTTGTTGAGTACCTTTCTCCGCAGCTTGGAAGCGTCGCTAGCCTCGGGAACTTTGTCACGTCTGAACGTATTGCCGATCAGTGCATCGATTTCGCGGCAAACCTCGTTGAATGGTTTGCCCTGGGTTTCGGTAACCAGCTTAAGCCCGTCACCGCTGCCGCATGTGCAGATCCATGTACCCGCGCCGTCGCGGTTATCGATGCGGAACTTTCCAATCGAATCACACAGCGGGCACTTCCCCTTAAAGTGATTTTTACCGGTGATCGGCGGCAGGCCGTAATGCTCAAAAATCATGGCCCAATGGCCTTTTGCTGCTTCTACCGTTTTCATGCTCGTTTTCCTAACTGCTGTCTGATGTCGCTGACGTGTTTAAGCGCCTGCTGAACTCTTGCCGGGTTCGGTTGCTCTTCTACCTGCTTTTGCAGGCGCTGTTCTTTCTCGCGTTGCTTAGCGAAGGCGATCTGTTTGTGCTTAATGAAGTTTGAAACTGTCGGCGTGATGTCCATCGGGTAATCGCTCAGGCCGTTCGGCCATACGCCAAAACGTTCGCGGAAGGTGTGAGAACACCAGGCATCGCTGACAGGCTTTTTCCCCAGCGATACGCGCTGGCGTTGATAGAATTTGATCTGACTCCACCAGGCTTGTTTCTCTTCCTTCGTCGGCTGGCGCTGCTCGCCCCCAAGTTTTTTGAGTTTTCGCCCGGTGTCGGTATCAATGTCCTCACCGGCCAGCGGCTTGTGGCCACATTTAGGGCAGACATAGACGCCAGCAGGCTTCATGAAGTGGCATTGTGAGCATTCGTGAGGCAGCTTTTCTGCTCGTTCCTCAGCCGCGCGGCGCGCGCCCTCCTCCATCCCGTCTGATTTACCCGGAAGATCGTCATATTCGATAGAGTCCGGATAACCCAGGCGGTGCACGGTGCCGCTGTGATCGAAGATGAGGCAGGACTCTTTACCCGGTGCGGTGCGCAAGCCACGCCCGAGCGCCTGCAGCCAGCGAATTTCGCTCTTAGTTGGCCTGGCGTAGATGATGCAGCGAACATCGCTGTCGAACCCGGCAACCAGCACCCCTACACTGACGATGATTTTTGTGGCGCCAGTTTCGAAGCGGTGAATGATGGTTTGGCGTTCTTCCGCAGGCGTATCTGCAGTCATAACCTCTGCATTTACGCCTGCCTGGTTAAACTGAATAGTCAGAAAATTAGCGTGGTCTACGTTGACGCAGAACGCGATTGTAGGCAGGTCCCGCCCGTTCTCCAGCCAGTTTTGGACGATATCGCCCACCAGCGTTGAACCGCACATGATCTCCGCCAGCTGCGCCTCGTTGTAGTCGGTACCGTACTGCAGGGACGGAGAGGTTTTAACCCCTTTCAGATCCGGCTTTGTGGGCGCGTAAAATTCGTATTTGCTCAGGTCGCCGCGCTGGATCAGCTCGCCGATGGTGGTTGGCTTAATCAGTCGGTCATAGTATTTGCCCAGGAACGGGGAAAACGGTGTCCCCGACAGGCCGATCACTTTCACGCCTTTTTCGCGCAGGCGTTCGATATCCTGCAGGATGCGTTTTTTGCGCAGGTGCGCTTCGTCGATAATCAGCAGATCGATATTGTCAGGGAACACGCGACGAATAAGCGTATCGGCGCTGGCGATTTGTATTTTGAGGGTAGGATCGTAGTTTGGGTGATCCGCCCATACATAGCCGATTTCATCACCCGGCAACCCATACTCCACAAAACGATTTGCTGTTTGGGTAATGAGGATCTGGTAAGGCGCGCAAAACATTACCCGCATGCCACGACTGACGAACCCCGCAACGATGAAGGCGGCCAGTCCTGTTTTACCGCTGCCCGTCGGCGAGTACACCATGAAGGTTTCCGTATCCTTCCAGTTACGGCGCAGCTGGTTAAGTGCTCGTTCCTGTGCAAAATTCGGTGTGATCGTCAGCTGCATTGTGCGGACCCCGCGGTGATGAGATAATAATTCTGTGATGTGGTTTTCATGGATTCCCCCTCACATGGCTGGTGGCCTCCCCAAAGGCTGCCAGCCTCCCTTCTGATTCAGCTCCCCTGAAAAATCACTCTTCCAGAAAGAACCCTTTTTGTTTCTCAGCGCCTGAACGCTCTGTACTGGTTTGCTGATACGGGCGTTTTTTTTAATTGCGCCCTTAAGACAGTGATCTACTTAACCAATGGATCTCTCCTGTTGGAAAAGACCCTATTCCTACCCCTACACCCAATCCCCCCTTACCCCCCTTTCCCTCTTCCCCATAAAAACGTACTACTTACCTAGTACATACGGGGAATTGAGTTAGTGGGTTGCCAACCTGAACAGGCGCCTTTAAGCCTGCTTTTGTCCGGGTACCTTTAAACCCGCAACAATCAGGAACGCGTTGGCGTTCCGGCCAGGGGAGGTTCGGCGGTATACCCCTGTAAAGCCCTGCCGTGATTTCTCACAAACAGGCGAAGCCGCATATTTGCTTCATGCCTTGCCCGGTTCTCCTTGCGGTATGAAACGGGCTCGGCTTCGAACGATTCCTGATACACAGCTGCATAACGCTGAATGGCTTTTTGTCGTGCTGCTGGCGTCAGGCTCAGTAACTGCTGCTTGATCCATTCTTCATCTGCAGTTGCGTAAACAGATGGGAGCAGACCGTGATCAGGCCTCATCCCGTGCAACATCATCTGAAAATACCTCGTCCAAACTTGTATCCAGGCCAAGCTGTTTAAACGCGCTGACGATCCGTTTTCCTACTGCAACATCAGGAATCCTTCTTCCTGTTTCGTAGTGGCTAACGGCCCCCTGAGAGCTATCAATCAGCGCGGCCAGCTCTCCCTGAGTTACCTTTGCTTTGCGTCTAAGGCTCTTGATTCCACTCATTCGATTAGTCTCGCATAAATAATACATAACGTACTATACACACTTACGAGAATAATACAAAATGGAAGTTGCTCACTAAATACGGAATGTAATAATCATGGCTATGAAACAGAGATGGCAGGACCTGGCCAAAACCAGGATGAAAGAAGTCGGCATGACTCAAGAACAGCTGGCAGAGGCGCTCGGCATAACGCAGGGCGGGCTAGGTCATTGGTTAAATGCCAGACGTGAACCGAACCTAGAGGTTATAGCGAAGATTTTTAACATATTGAAAATGCCCGGCTTCGTAGTAAACGCTGACGGCACGGTCAGTGACTCAAGAGCCGATCACAATGTAAGTTTTAATAGCATTAACGAATCCAAAGGAAGTTACCCAGTTATAAGCTGGGTTAGCGCTGGAGACTGGATGGAAGCAGTAGAACCGTATCACCGTAGAGCGATAGATCGCTGGTATGACACCACCGTTGAATGTTCTGAGGATTCTTTCTGGTTAGATGTCAGAGGCGATTCCATGACATCACCAGCAGGGCTGAGCATACCGGAAGGGATGGTGATACTTGTCGATCCCCAAGTGGAAGCAATCAACGGAAAACTGGTTGTAGCGAAACTTGACGGTGACAATGAAGCTACATTCAAAAAGCTTGTTATCGATGCCGGTCAAAGATTTCTCAAACCCCTGAATCCCCAATACCCAATAATTCCAATCAATGGCAACTGCCGTATTATAGGTGTTGTGGTCGACGCAAAAATCACCAATCTCCCGTAAATTGGCCGCGAAAGCGGCTTTTTTTTTTGCCTCCAACACCCTCCTCCCAACTAAAAAACCTTGAAAAACAAAACGATGTGAAATAATACACTCAAATACTCCATTTTGTATTGATCTTATTTAATACGTTATGTATTGTTTATGCATTGGCGGATTAATGGAGTGCAAAAAATGAGTACAGAGAAATTTTTTCAACTAGTAGATATACCCGATTACCGTTTCTCTTCTGATAAAGAGAAATGTCAAAACATTGATTTCGACAAAATTGCTACTGACTGCGATACGAAAACAATCTCTATTTTAGAAGCCATTAATCATATAGGGATTAGCATAATGAGTGAGGCTGAAGAAAAGAGCTTGGATAAAAACAAAATAATAATGCTTTCTGGTGTGATTGCAGACCTCGCAGAATTAGCAATGGCTACCAATAAAATAGCTAACTCAGCAACATACTCCTCCGGTTATAAGGATGCAAAAAATGTCTGATATCACTTTGCAAAAAGCGGCATCAAAGGCTTACCAGGCTGAGATTGTTGCGAGGATGCTTGAGAACTACCCTCATAAACTGACAGACTCAGATGTGGAATCCGTCGCATCACTTTTGGCGGATCTCATTGGACCGGTTGCGGCTTATCTTATTGAGCAAGAATCGAAAAACCCGGCTTAAAAATTAATTAGTCATTTTAATTACAGGAATAATCCTGGGGATTCCTGCAATCAAATTAAGGGTAACCATGATTAATCGGCAAGCATTTAAAACAGCTCAGTTATTTGTCTCATTCGGTTATTGGTCTATAGCCATGCTTTATTTAAAAAAGGCTTACGGTAAATAAAATGAATAATTTAATTAATACTTATCGACGCAGAATTTTAAAGGCAGCGTTATTACGCCACCAGCGTAAAACGGGCAGTAACTGCCTTGTTATTAAGCTCAATAAAGGTGGTATTAACACGGTCGAGTTAACAGAGATTCTTCTCGATGGATTATTACGAAAATTCGAAAGGCTCGCGATCAGTGAGTACGGGAATGTCGAAGGCGTAAAAGCTATCAAGGGAATTTACAGCAGCGCTGTGGATGTTAATGGCAGCGGTGAATTCCTCACAGATAGCGGAAAGGAATTAATCGACGAACTCATTTCTGAGCTGGTTGAGTTCGTCAAAAAGCAGAAACCAGTTAATGCGGAGATCGGCAATGGCTAACCAACAAACAATGCTTTATCAGGGTGTGCTGCTCCCCCGCCCCGTGTTGAACGTGGATCTGCATGTCCTCCCTGATTTTACCGGGCGGGTAGTTCTGCATATCAAGAATGGGAGAGTGATGTGTGATCGACCGTTACGCAACGATGAACATATTGGTGATTTAGACGCTTTCATTGAGCTGATTCGCTTAGCTGGAATTCAGTATGGGGAGGTAACTGGTGGCACTGACAGCGATACGAATTCCTGAGTGGGTTCACCTCAAAGCAGCACACGTTTTAAGCCAGTTCAGGGCTCGGAGGATTCATCCCTGCCGCATGCACGGTACCGGGAATCTGAGCCTCAAGGTTAATCACCGCTGGCGGCTACTCTCCCGCGATGGCGGAAAGAACTGGGAAGTAATGAGTCACGAACGATACAGCAAAGTTAAGGACCGGAAATGAACGATAAACGCACCGTAAGCATGATTGACCTGGGATTACAGAAAAACGA
>JBCNNW010000044.1:0-32808 GCA_039594205.1 Pseudescherichia sp.
GCAACATGGAGTCCAACGGCAAGTACGTTGATCGTAACGGCAACGCCGTGGACTACCAGACCGGCCCGATTATCTGGGGCGAGCCGGGCACCAACGGCCAGCATGCCTTCTACCAGCTGATCCATCAGGGCACCAAGATGGTACCGTGCGACTTTATCGCACCGGCCATCACCCATAACGCGCTGTCGGATCATCACCAGAAGCTTCTCTCTAACTTCTTCGCCCAGACTGAAGCGCTGGCGTTCGGTAAATCCCGCGACGTGGTTGAGCAGGAGTATCGCGATCAGGGTAAAGATCCGGCCTCGCTGGAGCACGTTGTGCCATTCAAGGTGTTTGAAGGCAACCGCCCGACTAACTCCATCCTGCTGCGTGAGATCACCCCGTTTAGCCTCGGGGCGCTGATTGCGCTCTATGAGCACAAAATCTTCACCCAGGGCGCGATCCTCAACATCTTCACCTTCGATCAGTGGGGCGTAGAGCTGGGTAAACAGCTGGCGAACCGTATTCTGCCGGAGCTGGGCGACGAGAGCGATATCAGCAGCCACGACAGCTCGACCAATGGCCTGATTAACCGCTACAAATCCTGGCGCTAAAATCTGCGTCATCCTTCAAACCGCAGCCGCGTTGGCTGCGTTCGTTAACCCCGGTCACATAGCTGTCTGTGCTCCCGGGGATTAACGATCTTGCCGCCTTGCTGCGATTCGAATGATTTAGCAGATTGCAGCCAGGCCGCAGGCCCGTGCAAGCGCAGCGCCGCCGGGCATTGATCTTTATTTAATATAAGCCGGTACTCTTCCCGTCTCTCTTATCAGATATTTCCTGTTGCCAGTAACTTAGCGCAAATCTGTTTATTGAGCTTATTCTGAAAAGAGCATTCCTGACATTATTGGTCGCAAATGATTTTAGGATAATACGCAGACGGCCAGGGCTTATTTATATTTTAATTTATTGATTTATAGATATTTTTAAGTTGAACAAAAAGTGTTCTTTGCTAAACGGGTCATTTATCCTAAAACCCGCCCTGTAATTCTCTGTGACGCCAATCACGCGTATCGGTTGTGTATACTCGACTGCGCCTGACTCCGTTCAGGTAAATATCCATTCATTCAATGAAGGGAAATTGATATGCATAAAGTCCTGTATGGCATTTTTGCCATCACCGCGCTTGCCGCGACCTCTGCTTATGCCGCTCCGGTACAAGTAGGTGACGCAGCAGGGTCGGCGGCAACGTCGGTCTCGGCGGGAAGCTCCTCCGCGACCAGCGTTAGCACCGTCAGCTCAGCGGTAGGCGTCGCTCTCGC
This sequence comes from Pseudescherichia sp., assembly GCA_039594205.1. GTDB lineage: Bacteria > Pseudomonadota > Gammaproteobacteria > Enterobacterales > Enterobacteriaceae > Pseudescherichia. Next base: position 1,302 of record JBCNNW010000044.1, read on the forward strand.
GGCGACCGGTGGCGGCGATGGTTCTAATACCGGAACCACCACCACCACAACGACCAGCACTCAGTAATCACCAGTGCTTTAACTCTAACCACACTTCGGTGTGGTTATTTTGCCCCCTGGAGAATTGTCGTGAAGCGACCGGGAATTATTCTGCTTTGTCTGCTGCTGCAGGCGTGCTCCGGCACGACCAAAGGGCTGGGCGGTGCGCTGTGGGACAGCGTGTTTGGCACCCCCGGCGTGCACCTTACCGATGAAGATATTCAGGATATGCCCTATGCCAGCCAGTATATGCAGCTGAACGGCGGCCCTCAGCTGTTTGTGGTGCTGGCTTTTTCTGAAAACGGTCAGCAGAAGTGGGCGACTCAGGACCAGTCTATTCTGGTGACCCAGCATGGCCGCTTCGTCAAAACTCAGCTTCCCGGCGATAACCTGCTGGAGGTGAACAATCTGGCGGCAGATCCGCTGATCAAACCAAACCGCATTACCGATGGCGCAGCGTGGACCCGCACCCTGGGCTGGACCGAACATGGCCAGGTACGCTACGCCACGGCCCGCTCGCAGTTCCGCTGGGCCGGGCAGGATACGGTGACGGTAGGCAGCGACGTCACCGTAGTACGCGTGCTGGAAGAGCACGTTGAGACAGAGCAAAAATCCTGGACCAACCGTTTCTGGATAGACAGCGATGGACGGATCCGGCGGTCGCTACAGTACCTTGGCGCGGACTGGTTCCCGGTTGAGACCACGCTCATCAAGGCGGCAAAACAATGAAGCTAACCGTAATCGCCTCGCTTATTTTCAGCCTTGCTTCTTCTGTTGCCTTTGCAGCAGGCACCGTTAAGGTATACACCCCCGAGAGCGCGGAGCCTAAGACGCTGACCGATGCCGCGCATCTTATTGATTTAGTGGGTCAGCCCCGGCTGGCCAACAGCTGGTGGCCGGGTGCGGTCATCAGCGAGCAGCACGCCACCCAGCGCGAAACGCAGCGGCATCAGGCGCTGCTGGCGCGTCTGGCCGCCCTCGCGGCAGATGAAGAGGGGGACGATGCTGCCGCAATTAACGCCCTCCGTCAGCAGCTGCAGGGCATTAAGGTCACGGGACGCCAGCTGGTGCCTCTCGATCCGGATCGGGTCCGGGTTCAGCCCGGCGCGAACCCGCCGCTGGAGGGGGAGTATACCCTGTGGGTGGGTACGCAGCCCTCTACGGTCACCGTGCTGGGACTGGTGAGCAGCCCTGGCAAAAAGCCGTTTACGCCAGGACGCGACGTGGCGGGATATCTCGACGAAATGGGCCTGCTGAGCGGGGCCGATCGCAATACGGCGTGGGTGATCTATCCCGATGGCCGCACGCAGAGCGTGCCGGTGGCCTACTGGAACAAACGCCATGTGGAACCCATGCCAGGCAGCACGATTTTTGTTGGCTTTGCTGAAAGCGTCTGGACGAAAAGCCGGGACGGCATTAATGCCGATATTCTCACTTCCCTGACGCATCGGATACCGGATTAATGAAGAAACTTTCTCTGTATAGCCTGCTGGCGCTTAGCGTCAGCGCCGCCTGCCATGCGGAAACGTATCCGGCACCGTCCGGTCCTACCCAGACCGACTTCGGCGGCGTGGGACTGCTGCAAACGCCCACCGCCAGAATGGCGCGTGAGGGTGAGATTAGCCTTAACTATCGCGATAACGATCAGTACCGCTACTACTCCGGTTCGATTCAGCTTTTTCCATGGCTGGAGACGACCCTGCGCTACACCGACGTACGCACTCGACAGTACAGCAGCGTGGACGCCTTCTCCGGCAACCAGACCTACAAAGACAAAGCGTTCGATCTCAAACTGCGCCTGTGGGAAGAGGGCTTCTGGCTGCCGCAGGTGGCGGTGGGCGCACGGGATATCGGCGGGACAGGTCTGTTCGATGCCGAGTACCTTGTGGCCAGCAAAGCGTGGGGGCCGTTTGATTTCACCCTCGGGCTGGGCTGGGGCTACCTTGGCACGGCGGGCAATATCAAAAACCCGCTCTGCTCCTATGATGAGAAATATTGCTACCGCGATAACAGCTACAACCAGGCTGGCTCCATTGACGGTAGCCAGATGTTCCACGGTCCGGCGTCGCTGTTTGGCGGCGTGGAGTACCAGACGCCGTGGCAGCCGCTGCGCCTGAAGCTGGAGTATGAAGGCAATAACTATCAGCAGGATTTTGCTGGGCGCCTGCCGCAGCGCAGCAAGGTTAACGTTGGGGCAACTTACCGCGTGGCAGACTGGGCCGACGTTAATTTGAGCTACGAGCGAGGCAATACGGTGATGTTTGGCTTCACCCTGCACTCCAACTTCAACGACCTGCGTCCCTCTTATAATGACAACGCTCGTCCGCAGTATGAGCCGGAGCCGCAGGATGCCATTATTCAGCACTCTGTGGTGGCGAATCAGCTGACGCAGCTGAAATACAACGCCGGGCTGGCAGATCCGAAGATCCAGGTGAAAGGCGATACGCTCTACGTCACCGGCGAACAGGTGAAATATCGCAATACCGAGGAAGGTATCGAGCGGGCAAACCGGATAATCGCCAACGATCTGCCGGACGGGGTAAAAACCATCCGCGTGACCGAAAATCGCCTCAACCTGCCGCAGGTGACCACCGAAACCGACGTGGCAAGCCTGCAACGCCATCTGGCGGGAGAGCCGCTGGGGCATGAGACAGCGCTGGTGCAAAAACGCATTGAGCCAGAAGTGCCGGAGAGCACCGAGCAGGGCTGGTATATAGAGAAATCCCGCTTCGATTTCCACATCGATCCGGTGCTGAACCAGTCCGTGGGCGGTCCGGAGAGCTTCTATATGTACCAGCTTGGGGTGATGGCGACTGCCGATCTCTGGCTGACCGACCACCTGCTGACTACCGGAAGCCTGTTTGGCAACGTTGCTAACAACTACGATAAGTTCAACTACACCGATCCGCCGGACGACTCCCATCTTCCCCGCGTGCGTACCCACGTGCGCGACTACGTAGCGAATGACTACTACGTTAACAATCTCCAGGCCAACTACTTCCAGTATCTTGGCAACGGCTTCTATGGCCAGGTGTACGGCGGCTATCTGGAGACGATGTATGGTGGAGCAGGGGCCGAGGTGCTCTGGCGGCCGGTAGACAGCAACTGGGCCTTCGGGATTGATGCTAACTACGTCAAGCAGCGTGACTGGCGCAGCGCGAAGGAGATGATGAAGTTCACCGACTACAGCGTGAAGACGGGACATCTGACCGCCTACTGGACGCCTTCCTTTGCTCAGGACGTGCTGATTAAAGCCAGTGTCGGGCAGTATCTGGCGGGGGACAAGGGCGGCACGCTGGAGGTGTCGAAGCACTTCGACAGCGGGGTAGTAGTGGGCACCTATGCTACGCTGACCAACGTGTCGCCGGACGAGTACGGGGAGGGAGATTTCACCAAAGGGGTCTACGTGTCGATTCCGCTGGATCTCTTTACCGCTGGTCCGACCCGCAGCCGGGCGGCTATCGGCTGGACGCCGCTTACCCGCGACGGCGGTCAGCAGCTTGGACGTAAGTTCCAGCTGTATGACATGACCAGCGACCGCAGCGTGAACTTCCGATGATGCTGAGCCGGGCGGCGCAACGCTGCCCGGCCATACCATAAGTAAAGAATCTAGATCTGGATCACACTTCTGCGCTATACATAGAGCTCGCCACTGAGAATGAGGTGCCGTATGACGTCGCTTATTCGCCCACGCGTTGAGTTCATCTCCACCATCCTGCAAACCGTGCTGAATCTTGGGCTGCTGAGCCTGGGTCTGATCCTGGTTGTCTTTCTCGGTAAAGAGACGGTGCACCTTGCGGACGTGCTCTTTGCCCCCGAGCAGACCAGCAAATATGAGCTGGTTGAAGGGCTGGTAGTCTATTTTCTCTACTTCGAATTTATCGCCCTGATTGTTAAGTATTTTCAGTCTGGTTTTCACTTCCCGCTACGCTACTTTGTCTATATCGGCATCACCGCCATCGTGCGGCTGATCATTGTCGACCACAAGTCGCCGATGGACGTGCTGATCTACTCCGGCGCGATCCTGCTGCTGGTGATCACCCTCTGGCTCTGCAACTCGAAACGGCTGAAGCGGGAGTAAAAAAAAATGGCGCTCCGAAGAGCGCCAATAACAGTCACGAGTCAAAGTACAAACGGATAGATCAACGTTGAGGATAACAGTGGCATTACATGATGAAACCTAACCTTTTACCCCACCTGCCGTCAGGCCGTTAACCAGCCAGCGCTGGGCCAGCAGGAAGACAAGGGTAATCGGAATAGCAGAGAGCACCGCCGCCGCGGCAAAATCGCCCCACAGGTAGTTCTGCGGGTTGAGATATTGCTGCATACCTACCGCCAGGGTATAGCTGTTGACGTCGCGCAGCAGCAGCGAGGCCACCGGGACTTCGGTAATGGCGGCGATAAACGACAGAATAAACACCACCGCCAGAATCGGCACCGAAAGCGGCAGCAGCACCAGACGGAACGCCTGCCACGGGGTAGCGCCATCCAGCGAAGCCGCTTCTTCCAGCGAGCTATCGATGGTTTCAAAGTAGCCCTTGATCGTCCAGACATGCAGGGCGATGCCGCCCAGATAGGCGAAGATCACCCCACCGTGCGTGTTCAGGCCGATAAAGGGTACATACTGACCCAGGCGGTCGAACAGGGCATACAGCGCCACCAGCGAGAGCACCGCCGGGAACATCTGGAAAATCAGCATCCCTTTCAGCAGCGCCGACTTACCGGTAAAGCGCATGCGGGCAAAGGCGTAGGCGCAGGTGGTGGAGAGCACCACGATGCCCACCGCCGTAATGCCGGCAATTTTGACCGAGTTCCACAGCCACAGCAGCACCGGGAAGGGGGGCGGAGTAACGCGGCCATCCGCATGCTCAACGCTGAAGCCCAGCGCCAGACGCCAGTGCTCCCAGGAGATCTGGTCCGGGATCAGGCTGCCGGTGGCGAAGTTACCGGGACGCAGCGAGATGGCGATGACCATCAGCAGCGGGAACATGATCGCCGCAATAAAAATCAACAGGCCAGCATGGGTTAACAGCAAACGTAATTTCTGAGATTTGGGTTGTACCATAGCCATAATCTCTCTCCCTTAATCAAATTTCATGCGCGTGGCTTTCAAATTCACAATCGCCAGCACGCCTACCAGCAGGAAGATCAGCGTGGCAATCGCCGCTGCGAGACCGAAATCCTGGCCGCCGCCGCCTTCAAAGGCGATGCGGTAGGTATAGCTTACGAGCAGATCGGTATAGCCTGCCGGGGTAGTAGTACCCAGGCGATCCGGGCCGCCGTTGGTCAGCAGCTGGATCAGCACAAAGTTATTAAAGTTAAAGGCAAAGCTGGCGATCATCAGCGGCGTGAGCGGCACGACCAGCAGCGGCAGAGTAATGCGGAAGAAGTTCTGCATCGGCCCTGCGCCGTCCATTGCCGAGGCCTCATAGAGATCGTCAGGAATGGCTTTCAGCAGCCCCATGCAGAGGATCATCATGTAGGGATAGCCGAGCCAGGTGTTAACGATGACCACCATCGCGCGGGCGGTCGTTGGGTCGCTAAACCAGGCGGGCTTGGCACCGAACAGCGCCCCCAGCATCATGTTGATCTCACCGAAGCTCTGGTTAAACAGCCCTTTGAAAATCAGGATTGAGATAAACGACGGTACCGCATAGGGCAGGATCAGCAGCACCCGGTAGATAGCCTTGCCGCGCAGAGACTCCCACTGCACGAGGCATGCCAGCACCATGCCGACCGCCACGGTCAGCACCACCGTCAGCAGTGAGAAGACTACGGTCCAGACAAAGATTGCCAGGAACGGCTTCTGGATGCCTTCATCGGTGAAGACGCGCATAAAGTTATCCCAGCCGATGGTCACGGTATAGCCCGGGCTGAGACGCTCGCTGCCCCAGCTGCCGTCAGCGTTGACCGCCTGATAGAAACCGACGTCGTTATTAGGACGGTATTTAACGCCGCTCTGGTTGTTGGTGAGCGTGCCGTCGTCGGCAAGGGTATAGAGCGGGCGCGTGCCGGAAAACTGGCGCAGAGAACTCATCACCACGTGGCTCTCATCCGGCAGCACGGCGGTAAGCTGCGTCAGCGCCTGGCGCTGCTGGGTAATCACGCGCAGGTTAGCGCGTTCGCCTGCGGGGAGGGCCGCTGCCTCTTTCAGGGACAGGGTCTGCTCGCCACCGGGCGTGAAGGGGTCAGAAACGTAGTGCTTGTCGCTCTCGCCGTCGGTCAGCACCAGCTGCCATCCCTTCTCCGCCGGATAGAGGCCAAAGTTAAAGGTCTTACCCGCCTGATAGACGCGATCCATCAGCACGTCGCGAACGCGCTCCTGCGCCAGCTGGTTGGTGCTGCTGTAGTTGGTAAAGGCGATAGCGATGGTACAGATCAGCGGAAAGAGGACAAACAATCCCATCCCGGCGAGGCCAGGGTAGACATAACGCCAGGCGTAAGCTTTACGATTGGCGAAAATATAGAGGCCAACCGAGCTTAAGATCAGCGTCGTGATGGCAAACAGGTACTCTCCCTGGGCGTACATCAAAACCACAAGATAGCCCACCAGCAGCCCAAGCAGGGCGATCGCTGACCACTTCAGCGCGTTGCTTTGCCACCAGGCACTCTTTTTAACGACATCCATGAGACACTTCCTCAACCATAGAGACTCATGTCAGGTGGCGCTACGCTTACCTGACCTACGGTTCACACCGTGCTGAGAGGCGGGCAGCAGTGCGCCACCCGCCATTTTTATTACTTGGTAATACGTCCCTGCGCATCTTTCAGCGCAGCATCCACGGTCTGGCGACCGCTGGCAGCGTTGATCACCGCCGTACGTACCGCATACCAGAAGGCAGCCATCTGCGGAACGTTAGGCATGATTTCGCCCTTCTCGGCGTTGCCCATGGTGGCGGCAATGCGAGGATCCTTCGCTAAGGTCTCCTGGAAGGATTTCAGCGCGACGGCACCCAGCGGCTTATCTTTGTTGACCGCATCCAGGCCCTGGTCGGTCAGCAGATAGTTTTCAATGAACTCTTTCGCCAGCTCTTTGTTCGGGCTGGCGGCGTTGATGCCTGCACTCAGCACGCCAACAAACGGCTTCGACGGCTTGCCTTTAAAGGTTGGCAGCAGCGTCACGCCGTAGTTCACCTTGCTCTTGTCGATGTTTGACCACGCCCATGGACCGTTGATGGTCATCGCGGTTTCGCCTTTATTAAAGGCCGCTTCGGCGATGGAGTAGTCGGTGTCCGCGTTCATCTGCTTGTTCTTGATCAGATCAACCAGGAAGCTCAGGCCCGCTTTCGCGCCGGCGTTGTCCACCCCCACGTCCTTCACGTCATACTTGCCGTCGGCAAGTTTAAAGGCGTAACCGCCGTCGGCGGCGATCAGCGGCCAGGTGAAGTACGGCTCCTGCAGGTTGAACATCAGCGCACTCTTGCCTTTCGCCTTCAGCTCTTTATCCAGCGCCGGGATCTCTTCCCAGGTTTTTGGCGGGTTCGGCACCAGGTCTTTGTTATAGATCAGCGACAGGGCTTCGACGGAGATCGGATAGGCGATCAGCTTGCCGTTGTAGCGCACCGCGTCCCAGGTGAACGGGAAAAGCTTGTCCTGGAAAGCTTTGTCCGGGGAGATTTCGGCCAGCAGGCCCGACTGGGCATAGCCACCAAAACGGTCATGTGCCCAAAGGATAATATCCGGGCCGTCACCGGTCGCCGCCACCTGCGGGTATTTCTCCTCCAGCTTATCCGGATGCTCAACGGTGACTTTAATCCCGGTATCTTTCTCGAATTTCTGGCCGACTTCCGCCAGGCCGTTATAGCCTTTGTCGCCGTTGATCCAGATTACCAGCTTGCCTTCTTCAATTTTGGCGAGGGCCGAGGCGGAAAACATCATCGTCGTCAGCGCGGAGAGCGCAAGGATGCGCGCGCCAGTTTTCATGTTCATAAATCCCGTCCTTTAGGTAGCGATAAATTGACGACTGTCAGTCTCCCGGTTTGGCAAGCGCTTCTCATCCTCCCCCGGCCTACGCCCTGCCGCCGCGATGTGTGATCTTTGTTACATAAAACAGAGTTATGCGTACCGGCGCACACAAAAGCCCGGCAATTTTTGCAGGCGACATCACGAAAATCGCCCGCAGCCCGCAGCCCCGGTGGCAGAGCCGTGCCGCTCATCCTCCCGTCTCCTCCCCCATAAAAAACCGGGGGGCGGAGGATTCGCCTGACTTATACATCACGCATAGTCACTGCAACTGAATGTTTCAGGGTTGTAACGAAGGAAGGGAGAAGGGCATGGCGAGCGTGCAGCTGCGGAATGTAACGAAGGCCTGGGGCGACGTAGTGGTGTCAAAAGATATCAACCTCGACATCGAAGAGGGGGAGTTCGTGGTCTTTGTTGGCCCGTCAGGCTGCGGAAAATCGACCCTGCTGCGCATGATTGCCGGGCTGGAGACCATCACCAGCGGTGACTTAATGATTGGCGACACCCGGATGAACGAGATCCCGCCAGCGGATCGCGGCGTCGGCATGGTGTTCCAGTCCTATGCGCTCTATCCCCATCTCTCGGTGGCAGAAAATATGTCGTTCGGCCTCAAGCTGGCTGGCGCAAAGAAAGAGACGATTAATCAGCGCGTGACCCAGGTCGCCGAGGTTTTGCAGCTGGGCCATCTGCTGGATCGTAAGCCGAAAGCGCTCTCCGGTGGCCAGCGTCAGCGCGTGGCCATTGGCCGGACGCTGGTGGCCGAGCCGCGCGTTTTCCTGCTCGACGAGCCGCTCTCGAACCTTGATGCGGCGCTGCGCGTGCAGATGCGGATCGAGATCTCCCGCCTGCACAAGCGCCTCAGACGCACGATGATCTACGTCACCCACGATCAGGTCGAGGCAATGACCCTGGCGGACAAGATCGTGGTGCTGGACGCTGGCCGCGTAGCGCAGATTGGCAAGCCGCTGGCGCTTTATCACTACCCGGCAGATCGCTTCGTGGCGGGCTTTATTGGTTCGCCGAAGATGAACTTCCTGCCGGTAAAAGTGACCGCCACCGCCATTGAGCAGGTGCAGGTAGAGCTGCCGAACCGCCAGCAGGTCTGGCTGCCGGTAGACAGCGCCAACGTTCAGGTAGGCGCCAATATGTCACTTGGGATCCGTCCCGAGCATCTGCTGCCCAGCGACATCGCCGATGTCACGCTGGAGGGGCAGGTACAGGTTGTTGAGCAGTTAGGTCACGAAACGCAAATTCATATCCAGATCCCCGCCATCCGTCAAAACCTGGTTTACCGCCAGGGTGACGTGGTGTTGGTAGAAGAGGGTGCCACATTCGCTATCGGCTTGCCGCCGGAGCGCTGCCATCTATTCCGTGAGGATGGCAGCGCCTGTCGGAGATTGCATCAGGAGCCTGGCGTTTAAGCATTCCCATTACAAAGAAAAGCAAGCAAAGCTTCAGGAGATAGAACGATGATTACTCTGCGCAAACTCCCTCTGGCCGTCGCCATAGCAGCAGGCGTGATGGCTGCCCAGGCGGGTGCTGTTGATTTCAAAGGCTACGCACGTTCCGGCATCGGCTGGACCGGCAGCGGCGGCCCGCAAGAGTGTTTCCAGGCGACCGGGGCCCAAAGTAAATACCGTCTTGGTAACGAATGTGAAACCTATGCGGAGATCAAACTTGGCCAGGAAGTGTGGAAAGAGGGCGATAAGAGCTTCTACTTCGACACCAACGTAGCCTACTCCGTTTCCCAGCAGAACGACTGGGAAGCCACCAGCCCGGCCTTCCGCGAAGCCAACGTTCAGGGTAAAAACCTGATCGAGGCGCTGCCAGGCTCCACCATCTGGGCAGGTAAACGCTTCTACCAGCGTCATGACGTGCACATGATCGACTTCTACTACTGGGATATCTCCGGCCCAGGCGCAGGTATCGAAAACATCGATCTTGGCTTCGGTAAACTCTCTCTGGCGGGCACCCGTTCGTCTGAGTCCGGCGGCTCCTCAACCTTCGCCGATCGCGATCCGATCACCGGCGATCGTACCTATGACAATATCGTGCCGAACGACGTCTTCGACGTGCGTTTAGCGGGTATGGAAGTGAACCCGGGCGGTACCCTGGAGCTGGGCGTAGACTACGGCCACACCAACCTGCCGGATGACTACTACCTGCAGCCAAACGCCAGTAAAGATGGCTGGCTGTTCACCGGTGAGCATGTGCAGACCATTGGCACCGGCTTCAACAAGTTCATCGTTCAGTATGCTACCGACTCCATGACCTCTAACGGTAAAGGCATTCCGCAGGGCGCTCAGCTGAATAACGACGGCCACCTGCTGCGCTTTATCGACCACGGCTCCATCTCGATGGGCGATCGCTGGGACATGATGTACGTCGGTATGTACCAGGATATCGATCTGGATAACGGCAACGGCACCCGCTGGTGGACCGTGGGCGTGCGTCCGATGTTCAAATGGACACCGATCATGAGCACCCTGCTGGAAGTTGGCTATGACAACGTGAAGTCCCAGCGTACCGACTCCACTAACGACCAGGTCAAAGTGACCCTGGCCCAGCAGTGGCAGGCAGGCGACAGCATCTGGTCCCGTCCGGCGCTGCGCGTGTTCGCCACCTATGCCAAGTGGGATGAGTCCTTCGGCTTCGCTAACAACAACAGCGACAGAAACGCGGGTTACACCGCGGGCTACGCTTACCAGGATACCTCTGCCCGTACCTTCAGCCGCGGCGATGATGACGAGTGGACCTTCGGTGCCCAGATGGAAATCTGGTGGTAAGAGAGCGTTGATGTAATGCAGTACCAGAGAGGGGCTTCGGCCCCTCTTATACCAGTAAGCGATCTATCCTGACGCGGCGCGCTATTGCCTGGCCACCGTCCCGTCATCTCTACAGAGGTCACCATAATGAAAATGAAAAAAACGCTTCTCGCGCTCTGCCTTGGTGCAGGGCTGCTCGCCTGCGTACCCGCAGTCAGCTTCGCCGACGTGAACCTGGTTCCGCAGGATACCTCAGCCGCGCCAGCCATCCCGACAGGGACGCTCCAGCAGCTGGCCTGGACCCCGGTTGCTAATTCACAAACCCAAACCACCAATTTGGCGACGGCAGGGCAAACCCTGAACGTGCCGGGCATCACCCGTAAAGTGGCCGCCTACAGCGTGCCGGCCAACATCGGTGAGTTAACCCTTACCCTGACCAGCGTCGCGGATAAGCAAAAATCGATCTTTGCCCCCAACGTGCTGGTGCTCGATCAAAACCTGACCCCCGCCGCGTGGTTCCCGAGCAGCTACTTTACCTATCAGGAGCCGGGCGTAATGTCTGCCGACCGTCTTGAGGGGATCATTAAGCTGACGCCGGCGCTGGGCCAGCAAAAGATCTACCTGCTGGTCTTCACCACCCCGGAAGATTTGCAGCGCACCACCACCATGATCAACCCGGCGAAGGCCTACGCGAAAGGCGTGGGTAACGCGGTACCGGATATTCCGGATCCGCAGGCGCGCCATACCCCAGACGGTACGGTGAAACTCAAAGTCAGCACTAACTCTGCCTCCAGCATTCTGGTCGGCCCGATCTTTGGCTCTTCCGGCCATGCCTCAGTAACCGTAGGCAATACCGCGGCACCGGCAACGGCTTATAGCGCCCCGGCGGCCGCACCTGCTCCGGCAGCCGCGCCTGCGCAAGCCCCGGCAGCCAAGCATGAACCGGTGCTGAACGATACGGAAAACTACTTTAACCAGGGTATTAAACAGGCCGTTGCCAGCGGCAATATCGATAAGGCGCTGAAACTATTGAACGAGGCTGAAAGCCTGGGCTCCACCTCTGCCCGCGCTACGTTTATCAGCAGTGTAAAAGGCAAGGGGTGATCGTCTCCCCACAATGCTGATTTTGTCCGCTTGGTGCACCTTCACCGGTGCACCCTTTTTCCCGATCCGCCTGTTCTGCGATACACTGTTGCTACGTTATGTACCGGAGAGTAAGGCATGCCACACCCTGCGCTAACGCAGCTGCGCGCGCTGCGCTATTTTGACGCCATCCCCGCACTTGAACCGCACCTGCTAGACTGGCTGCTGCTGGAAGACTCAATGACCAAGCGTTTTGAGCAGCAGGGTTGCCAGGTGAGCGTTACGCTCATCAGAGAGGCGTTCGTCACCGCCGATGAGGTGCCGGAAGAGCGCGATCTGCTGCCTGAGGCGTCACGCTACTGGCTGCGGGAGATCCTGCTCTGTGCCGATGGTGAACCCTGGCTGGCCGGGCGCACCGTGGTGCCGGAGTCGACCCTGAGCGGCCCGGAGCTGGCGCTGCAGCGGCTGGGCAATACGCCGCTGGGGCGCTACCTCTTTACCTCGTCTACCCTGACCCGCGATTTTATTGAAATAGGCCGTCACGCCGCGCTCTGGGGACGCCGCTCCCGGCTGCGCCTCGGCGGTAAACCACTGCTGCTGACAGAGCTTTTTTTACCTGCATCGCCGCTGTATCGAGAGGAGTAATCATGGAGTTGAGTCTTACGCGGAATAAGCTGCTGGCTTACCACCGCCTCATGCGCACGGACAAGCCGATTGGCGCGCTGCTGCTGCTATGGCCCACCCTGTGGGCGCTGTGGGTCGTCACACCGGGCGTGCCGCCGCTGGGAATTCTGGTGGTGTTTATCGCCGGGGTCTGGCTGATGCGCGCCGCAGGCTGCGTGGTGAACGACTATGCCGATCGCAAATTTGACGGCCACGTGAAGCGCACGGCCAACCGGCCGCTGCCCAGCGGCGCGGTGAGCGAGAAAGAGGCACGTAATCTGTTTATCGTGCTGGTGCTGCTGGCGTTTGTGCTGGTACTGACCCTGAATCTGATGACCATCCTGCTGTCGGTAGCGGCGCTGGCGCTGGCCTGGACCTACCCCTTTATGAAGCGCTATACCCACCTGCCGCAGGTGGTGCTGGGAGCGGCTTTTGGCTGGTCGATTCCGATGGCTTTTGCCGCCGTGAGCGAGTCGGTTCCGCTGAGCTGCTGGCTGATGTTCCTCGCCAACATCCTGTGGGCAGTGGCCTATGATACGCTCTATGCGATGGTGGATCGGGACGACGACGTCAAGATTGGCATTAAATCGACGGCCATACTATTTGGCCGTCACGATAAGCTGATCGTCGGGATTCTACAGGTACTGGTGCTGGCGCTGATGGCGACGGTGGGCTGGCTGAACGGGCTGGGCTGGGCGTTCTATGCCTCTGTTGCGGTCGCGGGCGCGCTGTTTATCTGGCAGCAAAAGCTGGTTGTGCATCGCGATCGCGACGCCTGCTTTAAGGCCTTCCTGAACAATAACTACGTGGGCCTGGCGCTGTTTGTTGGGCTGGCTGTCAGTTACCTGCCATAAAAAAGAGGCCCGGCAAGTTGCCGGGCCTCACTATTACGCTTCCGCCTGGGTCGCGCTCTCAATGGTCAACCGCACGTCAGGCGTCACCAGATCTGCCAGCAGGAGATAGACCTGCATGGTTTTTGCCGGATCGGCATCGCCGGTATCGCTGATGTATCCCTCGTCGCGCAGGGTCAGCACCAGGGTACTGAACACCGCTTTATCGAAGAACTCCGGCGCGTTAATACCGTGCAGCACCGACAGACGCTGGGCCAGGGTGCGGCTCTCTTTCTCCAGCGTACCACGGTTAATGGCCGGATTAGCGCTCAGTAGCCAGAAGGTGATGGCGTAGCGTTGCAGCGTCTCGCGCGCGCCAGCCGCCAGCAGCTGCAGGGTACGTGAGCGCTGCGGGTTGAGATGCAGACGATCGTCTTTATCCACCAGCAGACCCTGGCGCATCATCTCAGCGATCAGCGCGTTTAATACCTCAGACAACTCGCTTTTATCCCAGCGCAGGAATAGCTCGGCTTTAAGCATCGGATAGAGCACATCGACGTGGCGCATCAGCTCTTCACGAGAGATCTGGCGATGCTGGGTCACGATGGCCGCCATCAGGGAAGGCAGCACCAGCATATGTGCGATGTTGTTGCGGTAGTAGGTCATCAGCACCGCCTGCTCGCGCGGCAGAATAATGATATCACCGATGGTGTCTTTCTCGACCTCGAACTTGTTCATCTGCAGCGCATGGGCGATCAGCTCGCTGGCGCTCGCCGTTGGGGCGGTGGTGTCAGGGGAGTAAGGCACGTTGCGCAGCAGATCGAGGTAGCAGTCCAGCTGCTCGGTCAGCTGCTCGCGGGTCAGCGAGCGCTGGCGCGAGGCCAGCAGGGCGGTACAGCAGAGGTTCATGGCGTTTGCCGCCCCGGCGTTGTTAATCCGCACCATCAGATCGGCCGCAATGGTGTTAACCGTCGGCGTCAGCCAGGCCGGACGCACCGCCTCAATCGGATCGATCGCCTCGCGCCACTCCGGCACGTGCTGGTTAAGCCAGGTCATCAGCGGCAGCGGTTCACCGAAGTTAACGTAGCCCTGGCCGAGGTTGCGCAGCTTGCTCAGGCCGCGCAGCATCTGGAAGACGTTCTCTTTCTCTTTAGTGGCGCCGCGCAGCTCTTTGGCATAGGTGCCGACCTCCATCACATGCTCGTAGCCGATATAGATCGGTACCAGAGTGATAGGACGGGTGCCGCCGCGCAGCATGGCCTGCAGGGTCATCGACAGGGTACCGGTTTTCGGATCCAGCAGGCGGCCCGTACGTGAACGCCCGCCCTCCACGAAGTACTCAACGGAGTAGCCGCGGCTAAACAGCTCGCCCAGATACTCGCGGAACACCGTGGAGTAGAGCTTGTTGCCTTTGAAGGTACGGCGAATAAAAAATGCCCCGAGACGACGGAAAATCGGCCCGGCAGGCCAGAAGTTGAGATTGATCCCAGCGGCAATATGCGGCGGTACCAGTCCCTGATGATAGAGGACGTAGGAGAGCAGCATGTAATCCATGTGGCTACGGTGGCACGGCACGTAGACAATCTCATGGCCGTCGTGCGCCAGCTGGCGGACCCGCTCGGCGTTATGCACGTTGATGCCCTGGTAGAGCCGGTTCCAGGTAAAGCCCAAAATACGGTCTGTCAGGCGGATCATCTCATAGGAGAAGTTAGCGGCAATCTCCTCCATCAGCGCGATGGCGTTCTGCTGGGCCTTCTCGTGCGAGATTTTTTTGCTGCGCGCTTCATCTTCGACCGCACGGGCAATCGCTTTTGACGCCAGCAGCTTATTGAAGAGATCCTGGCGCGCAGGCAGGCGCGGGCCGACGGCGGCGAGGCGCTGGCGGGCAAAGTGCATGCGCGCTACGCGGGCCAGCTTCTGGGCAATAATCTTATCCGTGCCGTGCTCGGTGGCCATCCGGCGCAGGGAGACCGGAGGGGAGAAACGTACAAAGCTGTCGCGGCCCAGCCAGGAGACGGCAAAAAACTTCTGGATGCCGTTCAGCATACGCAGCGGCGGGTTCACTTCGCCCTTTTCGCGCCCCGGCGAGCGGCCAAACATCACCGATACCGGCACCATCTGTACGTCCACATCCGGATGGTTACGGTGGAGATCCAGATAGTCATGGAACAGCTTAACGGACTCTTCTTTCGGCGTGTACCAGCTAAAGACACGCGGACCGCTATGAATAAAGATGTAGCGCGGCAGCAGCGCACCGTCGATCTCCAGCGGTTCAAGGGGGTCGGGCAGCTCGTGCGCCAGACATTGGGCACGCAGCGTCAGTAAGTCTGCCTTCGAGTTATAGGGCAAAACGTACATAATAGGGCGTGAGGTATCGAGTCCAGGTTCCTGGGCAGGTTCTGCCGGAATCGACTTGCTTTTTACCAACACGCTTAATGGTAAATTCAGTAATTTGTAGTAAATTCGTGGCCAGCCGGACATAAACAATGTGAAGCCTCTGGTTAATAATGCCATTGCGCCGCAAGAATATCAGAAAGCGGGCAGAATATCTTTTGTACCTCAGTATGCTCGCATAGACATTGACGATAATTACGTAAAAAGGTTCTTTTGATGGCCAATAATACCACTGGTTTAACCCGAATCATTAAAGCGGCAGGCTACTCATGGAAGGGCGTTCGCGCTGCATGGCTCAACGAAGCCGCTTTCCGCCAGGAGTCCATTGCGGTGATCCTTGCTATTGCCATTGCCTGCTGGCTCGACGTGGACGCAATAACCCGCGTGCTGCTCATTGGGTCCGTTGTGTTGGTAATGATAGTGGAGATCCTGAACAGCGCGATCGAGGCGGTCGTTGACCGCATTGGGACTGATTTTCATGAGCTTTCCGGTCGGGCAAAAGATATGGGGTCGGCAGCAGTACTGATGTCCATTCTGCTAGCCCTGGCGACGTGGGGCATTCTGCTCTGGTCAAATTACCGCTAAGGTGCGCAAAATCGGCCCTGCGGGGCTGGTTTGCTCAAAATTTGGTTCCAAAAACGGTTTTTGCTGTATATACTCACAGCATAACTGTATATACACCCAGGGGGCGGTATGAAAGCGTTAACAGCCAGGCAGCAAGAGGTGTTTGATCTCATTCGCGATCACATCAGCCAGACCGGCATGCCGCCGACGCGGGCTGAAATTGCGCAGCGTTTGGGGTTCCGTTCACCCAACGCGGCAGAAGAGCATTTGAAAGCGCTGGCGCGTAAAGGCGTCCTTGAGATTGTTTCCGGTGCATCACGCGGGATCCGTCTGCTGCAGGAAGAGGAAGATGGCCTGCCGCTGATTGGCCGCGTTGCCGCCGGTGAGCCGCTGCTGGCGCAGCAGCACATTGAAGGTCATTACCAGGTCGATCCCTCACTGTTTAAGCCCAGCGCTGACTTTCTGCTTCGCGTCAGCGGCATGTCGATGAAAGACATTGGCATCATGGATGGCGATCTGCTGGCGGTGCATAAAACCCAGGAAGCGCGTAACGGCCAGGTAATCGTGGCACGTATTGATGATGAAGTGACGGTAAAACGGCTGAAAAAGCAGGGTAACACCGTGCAGCTGCTGCCGGAAAACAGTGACTTCGATCCTATCGTTGTTGACCTGCGTCAGCAGAACTTCAGCATTGAAGGGCTGGCGGTGGGCGTCATTCGTAACGGCGAGTGGCTCTGATATCATGTAAGTGGCTGTGGCAGCTGGCTTTATTCTGTCACAGCGCTTAATCTATTTTTTGCTCCTGCTTCTCCTGCCTCTTTTTGTGCCATCCCTTCCTGTTGTTTGTTTGCCTCTGAATGGTTAAATATTCCGAATAAATCCCACCTTAGAAAATCCTTAGCTACAATTATTATCACGTTCAGCAGATAACGAACGTAACGAAGGACCAACGAATATTGCTATTCAACACCGAACGATGATGAGGATACCATTATGAATAAAGACGAAGTCGGCGGTAACTGGAAACAGTTCAAAGGTAAAGCGAAAGAGCAATGGGGCAAATTAACGGACGATGACATGACCGTTATTGAAGGTAAACGCGACCAGCTGGTTGGTAAAATTCAAGAACGTTACGGTTATCAGAAAGACCAGGCCGAGAAAGAAGTCGGCGAATGGGAAACTCGTAACGAGTATCGCTGGTAATCACGCCAGATAAAGGCTTGAATGCCCTGCCCGACGGTACAAGGATGTACCGACCCTTCCTGCTCTACCTCGTAGTCTAACGCGGTTTTTTCTTCACTAAAATGCTGTGATCGTGCTGGCAATCGCCCTGATGACGGCAGGCTTCTACTTCCGAACACGCTGCACAAAGCCCGTGCGCTTCAATAACATTATGCCGTAGCGCAAAGCCCATCTTTGCCGCCAGTGCATGCATGATATCTTCCACACCCTCAGCCGCTTCCTCTTTTACTACGCTACAACGATCGCAAATGAACATCGCCGACGTATGTGTGGGCTGATCGAAGAGGTGACACAGCACGTAGCTGTTTGTTGACTCAACCTTATGCACAAATCCCTGCTCCAGCAGGAAGTCGAGAGCACGGTAAACCGTCGGCGGCTTGGCCTGCGGCTCCGAGGCGCGCAGAAGGTCGAGCAGATCGTAGGCGCTGATTGCTCCCTGTTGCAGGCTCATCAGACGCAGAACCTCAAGGCGCTGCGGGGTCAGGCGCACATTGCGCTGCGCGCACAGCGTTTCAGCATGTGCCAGCATCTGCTGCGAAGTGGTCTTATCCATTGGGCATCCTCAAGTGACGTAATGTAATAACGTTGAAGACGTTACTTTACCATATCCTGTGGCAAACGCCGAGATCCGGGCGATTCTTCTACGCACGACGCGGCTTCTACCCCTGGCATTTTCCCTAAATTTTCTCCTTGCGCCTCAGAAAACCTTCCAGAAACGAATTTTCTTCTCTATAAGTAAAGGGCAGTTATAAAAAGACGCAGATTGTTACTAATAAATATATCTTGATGCGGCATAAAAGATGAAATAGCCGCAATTCGCATCGCTTTTCACAGCAATAGTTCATCTCTCGCCAGGCGATAACTGGCAGGGCATAAATCGACCTTTGATCAAGAAGACAGGGCAAACTGTGAAAAAAATTTTTAAGCTTTCAGTGGTAACACTTGCGGTCTCTTTTGGCGTAGTCACTCAGGCTGGAGCGGCAAATACCTGGGCAGAAGCACGTAGCGATGCCATGGGCGGAACCGGGGTAGCGTCCGCCAGCTACGGCAGCGGCGTGCTGATTAACCCGGCGCTGCTGGCGAAGGCTAAACCGGATGATAACGTGACTGTCATCCTGCCGAGCGTGCAGGCGCAGATTAGCGATAAAGATAATCTGCAGGATGAAATCGACGATATCAGCGACAAAGTCGACTATTACGATAACGTTATCGACAACCTGACTTTTGCTCAGTTTATCGCTAATCCGCAGGGGACAATTAATCAGGTGCGCGGTGCCGCGACCGATTTAGCCGATGAGCTGGAGTTTCTCGACGGCAAAACTGCCCGCGCTAATGCTGGCGCCGGTATTGCGGTAAGCATTCCTAACGACGTGCTGTCATTTGCTTTCGTGGCGAAGGCCTATGCCCACGCCCGGGTCAGCTCCAACGTCGACCAACAGGATATTGACTATCTGCGCGGTGCCAATAATGAAATCTACGGTGACGCTGCGCGAGTCGCTTTTGGTGGTAGCTCGGATATTATTACCCGTAAACTAAACTCTACCGCCTCCGGACGGGCCGCTATCGTCTCTGATTACGGCGTGGCCGTGGCGCGTCAGTTCCAGTTTGGCGACGTGCCGGTTTCCATTGGTGTAACGCCGAAGCTGCAAAAAACCTGGCTGTTTAACTACACCACCTCTATCTATGACTACGACAGCAGCGACTTTAACAGCAGCCGCTACCGTAACGACGATACCGGCTTCAACGTCGATGCCGGTATTGCCGCTGACTTTGGTGAGAACTGGACCGTCGGCCTGAGCGGGCAGAACCTGATCTCCCGTGATATCGATACCAAAGATATCCAGATCCGCAACGGCCGCACTGAGGAAGTACGCAACTATAAAGATACCTACCAGATCAGCCCGGTGGTGACCGCAGGCCTGGCCTGGCACACGGATCTGGTGACCCTCAGCGCCGATGGCGATGTAACCGAAACCAAAGGCTTTAAGAGCGAAGAGGCTTCTCAGTACGTTGGCGTGGGTGCTGAAGTGCGTCCGCTTGACTGGCTGGCGGTACGTGCGGGCTACCGTGCCGATGTGAAAGGGGACGACAGCAACGTCGCCACCGCCGGTATCGGCTTTGCGCCGTTTAACCGCGTTCACGTCGATCTGATGGGTCTGTACGGTGAAGATGAAACCTGGGGCGCAGGCGCGCAGCTCAGCCTGACGTTCTGATGATCCACCCGCCGGAGGCGCAATGCCTCCGGCGTGCTGTTCAGGCGAAATGAGTGTGCTATAGTAGCGCCCCTTTTCCATTTTGATGAAAAAACGTACGCTATGCCGCCAGTCACGCCCGCTACCGCCTTCGCCGCCCACCGCTTCTCCATCGCGCCCATGCTCGACTGGACCGACCGACACTGCCGCTATTTTTTGCGTCTGCTGTCGCGGGAGACGCTGCTCTACACCGAGATGGTGACTACCGGGGCGATTATTCACGGCAAAGGCGACTACCTGGCCTACAGCGACGAAGAGCATCCCGTGGCGCTTCAGCTGGGCGGCAGCGATCCGGCGCAGCTGGCCCACTGTGCGAAGCTGGCCGAAGCCCGCGGCTACGATGAGATCAACCTCAACGTTGGTTGTCCGTCCGATCGCGTGCAGAACGGCATGTTCGGCGCCTGCCTGATGGGCAATGCGCAGCTGGTAGCCGACTGTATCAAAGCCATGCGCGACGTGGTCTCTATTCCGGTGACGGTGAAGACCCGCATCGGCATTGACGATCAGGATAGCTACGAATTCCTCTGCAGCTTTATTGATACCGTTTCCGGCAGGGGCGAGTGTGAGACGTTTATTATCCATGCCCGCAAGGCCTGGCTCTCTGGGCTCAGTCCCAAAGAGAATCGCGAGATCCCGCCCCTGGACTACCCGCGTGTCTATCAGCTTAAGCGCGATTTCCCCCACCTGACCATGTCCATCAACGGCGGTATTAAATCGCTGGAAGAGGCGAAGGTGCACCTTGAGCATATGGACGGGGTGATGGTCGGGCGTGAGGCGTATCAAAACCCAGGCATCCTGGCTGCGGTTGACCGTGAGATTTTTGGCGTAGCGCGTGAGGATGCCGATCCGGTTGCGGTGGTGCGGGCCATGTATCCCTATATCGAGCGTGAGCTGAGCAGCGGGGCCTATCTCGGGCATATTACTCGCCATATGCTGGGGCTTTTCCAGGGCGTTCCAGGCGCGCGCCAGTGGCGTCGCTACCTGAGTGAAAACGCGCATAAAGCAGGGGCAGATATTAACGTCCTGGAGCAGGCGCTAAAGCTGGTCGCAGATAAGCGTTAAAAATTCGCTAAAAGTTAGCCAAATTCACCACGCCTCGCAGCCATCTGCGGGGCGTTTTACTTTATTATCAATAAATTACACTCTGGCACGATTCTTGTAATAGGTTGGGTAACTATTAAGGGGGAAAAGCCATGCTGGAACTACTGTTTGTGATTGGATTTTTTATGATGCTGCTGGTAACGGGCGTCTCACTGCTGGGCATTATCGTCGCCCTGGCGGTAGCAACGGCGCTGATGTTTGTCGGTGGGTTGTTTGCGTTGATGTTTAAATTGCTGCCCTGGCTGCTGCTGGCGGTGGCCATTGTCTGGGTTATCCGGGCGGTGAAAAAGCCAAAACTGCCGTTGTATCAGCGTAATAGCCGCTGGCGTTACTAAGTTATGCGGTCTTGATCACAACCTGGCACTTTTCTCTGGCAGGTTCAGCCAAACCGCATAGGATTTAGGTATCGAATCTGTCACTATTGCGCGTCTTTTGAATTCATCGAGCTGTACCCTACATACAGCCGAACTAAAAAAAGAAAGGGCTTCCTTAAGGGAAGCCCTAATTCTTTTCCCTCGTCATACTTCAAGCAGCCGGTGCGTTGGCTGCGCTTACTCGCCCCAGTCACTTACCTATGTAAGCTCCTGGGAACTCGCGCACTTGCCGCCTTCCTGCTACTCGAATTATTTAGAGGGGATCAGGGGATTAGCAAACTCGATCCCTGCGTTGACCGACTCTCCAGCGTCTCGTGCGCGCGCTGCGCCTCCGCCAGCGGGAACTTCTGATCTTCTGCCACGTCTACCTTAATCACGCCGCTGGCAATCAGCGAAAACAGCTCGTTGCTCGCCTCCTCCAGCTCCTCCCGGTTAGTGATGTAACCCTGCAGGGAAGGGCGGGTGGCATACAGGGAACCTTTCTGGTTAAGAATGCCGAGGTTAACGCCGGTGACCGGGCCAGAGGCATTGCCGAAGCTGACCATCAGGCCGTGACGCTGCAGGCAGTCCAGCGAGGACTCCCACGTATCTTTTCCCACCGAGTCATAAACCACGTGCACCTTTTTACCGCCGGTGATCTCCTTAACGCGCTCAACGATGCTCTCTTCGCGGTAGTTAATTACCTGCCACGCGCCGGCCTGTAACGCCCGCTGCGCTTTCTGCGCGCTGCCCACGGTGCCGATCAGCTTCCCGCCCAGCGCCTTAGACCACTGGCAGGCAATCAGCCCTACGCCGCCCGCCGCCGCATGGAACAGAAACGGCTCGTCGGGCTTGATCTCATAGGTTTTACGCAGCAGGTAGAAGACGGTCAGTCCTTTGAGGAACGAGGCCGCCGCCTGCTCAAAGGAGATCGCATTCGGCAGCAGAGCGACTTTATCCGCAGGCACGTTGTGTACCGAGCTGTAGGCACCCAGCGCTGACTGGGCATAGACCACCCGATCGCCTGCCTTAATGTGGCTAACGTTTTTACCCACTTTGCTCACAACGCCTGCCGCCTCTGTACCGAGACCGCTTGGCAACGCCGGCGGCGGATAGAGGCCGCTACGGATGTAGGTATCGATATAGTTGATACCAATAGCCTTGTTTTCAACCTGCACCTCGTTCTCTGCCGGATCGGTGGGGGTAAACTCCACCGCTTTTAATACCTCAGGGCCACCATGCTTGTGAAATTCAACTCTTGTTGCCATGTTTCCTCCCAAAGATCCTAAGCCAGGGTATCATTAGGGTCGGGTGTCATAATCCAAAATATGATAAAGTTTCGACCCACAATTTATCTCGGTACTCCATTCACTATGGCAGGAAATAAACCCTTCAACAAACAGACTGAACCCCGCGACATGCAAGTCGAGGGGATGAAAGTGCCGCCACACTCAATCGAAGCGGAGCAGTCGGTGTTGGGCGGTTTAATGCTGGATAACGAACGCTGGGACGACGTTGCCGAGCGCGTTGTTGCGGAAGATTTCTATACCCGTCCACACCGGCATATCTTCACTGAGATGCACCGTCTGCAGGAGATGAGCAAGCCCATCGACCTGATCACCCTGGCGGAGTCGCTGGAGCAGCAGGGCCAGCTGGACAGCGTAGGCGGTTTTGCCTACCTGGCAGAGCTATCGAAAAATACGCCAAGCGCGGCGAATATCAGTGCCTATGCCGACATCGTCCGTGAACGTGCGGTGGTACGCGAGATGATCTCGGTAGCTAATGAGATTGCCACCGCGGGCTTTGACCCGCAGGGCCGTACCAGCGAAGATCTGCTCGACCTCGCCGAGTCCCGCGTTTTCCAGATTGCCGAAAACCGGGCCAATAAAGACGAAGGGCCGAAAAGCATCGACCAGATCCTTGAGGCCACCGTCGCGCGTATTGAGCAGCTGTTTCAGCAGCCCCACGACGGCGTCACCGGCGTTGATACCGGCTACCAGGATCTCAATAAGAAAACGGCGGGCCTGCAACGTTCGGATCTGATTATCGTGGCGGCGCGTCCGTCGATGGGTAAAACCACCTTCGCCATGAACCTGTGTGAAAACGCCGCGATGCTGCAGGATAAGCCGGTGCTGATCTTCAGCCTGGAGATGCCCGCCGAGCAGATCATGATGCGTATGCTGGCATCGCTCTCCCGCGTCGATCAAACCCGCATCCGTACCGGCCAGCTCGACGATGAGGACTGGGCGCGTATCTCCGGCACCATGGGGATCCTGCTGGAGAAGCGTAACATGTATATCGACGACTCCTCTGGCCTGACGCCGACCGAAGTGCGCTCCCGTGCAAGGCGTATTTTCCGAGAGCATGACGGCCTGAGCATGATCATGATCGACTACCTGCAGCTGATGCGCGTCCCGTCGCTCTCCGACAACCGTACGCTGGAGATCGCGGAGATCTCCCGCTCGCTCAAAGCGCTGGCGAAAGAGCTACAGGTGCCGGTGGTGGCCCTGTCGCAGCTTAACCGCTCCCTGGAGCAGCGTGCCGATAAGCGCCCGGTTAACTCCGACCTGCGTGAATCCGGCTCTATCGAGCAGGATGCCGACCTGATCATGTTTATCTATCGTGATGAGGTGTACCACGAGAACAGCGATCTGAAAGGCATCGCGGAAATTATTATTGGTAAGCAGCGTAACGGTCCGATTGGTACGGTACGTCTGACCTTTAACGGGCAGTGGTCGCGCTTTGATAACTATGCGGGACCGCAATACGATGACGAATAAATCCTCTTCATCCTTCACGCCGCAGGTGTGTTGACTGCGTCCGCTCACCCCAGTCACTTACTTCAGTAAGCTCCTGGGGCTTCCCGGACTTGTCGCCTTCCTGCAACGCGAATGATTTTGAGGATTCGGCTTTTAGAAGGATTAACATGCAAGCGGCAACCGTAGTAGTTAACCGCCGCGCTCTGCGACACAATCTGCAACGCCTGCGCGAGCTGGCTCCCGCCAGCAAACTGGTTGCAGTGGTGAAAGCGAACGCTTATGGACACGGTCTCCTGGAGACCGCGCGAACGCTCCCCGACGCCGATGCCTTTGGCGTTGCCCGTCTCGAAGAGGCCCTGACGCTGCGTGCGGGCGGCATTACCCAGCCCATTCTGCTGCTGGAGGGGTTCTTTTCTGCCGACGATCTCTCTACGCTCTCCCTGCACAAGCTGCATACCGCCGTGCACAATATTGAGCAGCTGGAAGCGCTGGAGAACGCAGTACTTAGCGAACCTGTCACCGTCTGGATGAAGCTCGATACCGGCATGCACCGGCTGGGCGTACGTCCCGAAGAGGCCAGCGCGTTCTATCAGCGCCTCTGCGCCTGTAAAAACGTGCGCCAGCCGGTGAATATCGTCAGCCACTTTGCCCGGGCCGACGAGCCAGAGTGTGGTGCAACCGAGCAGCAGCTGGATATCTTTAACACCTTTACCGAAGGCAAGCCGGGCCTGCGCTCTATTGCGGCATCCGGCGGTATTCTGCTCTGGCCGCAGGCCCATTTTGACTGGGTCCGTCCCGGCATCATTCTTTATGGCGTCTCGCCGCTGGATCAAAAGCCCTGGGGCGCCGATTTTGGCTTCCAGCCGGTGATGTCCCTGACATCTAAGCTGATCGCCGTGCGTCCGCACCGTGCGGGCGAGCCGGTAGGCTACGGCGGAACCTGGACCAGCGAGCGCGATACGCGTCTCGGCGTGATAGCGATGGGCTACGGCGATGGCTATCCCCGCGCCGCGCCGTCCGGTACGCCGGTGCTGATCAACGGTCGCGAAGTGCCTGTCGTCGGGCGCGTGGCAATGGATATGATCTGCGTTGACCTCGGACCAGAGTCCCGGGAGCGCGCAGGCGATCCGGTGGTGATGTGGGGCGACGGGCTACCGGTAGAGCGCATCGCTGAGATTACAAAAGTAAGCGCTTACGAACTTATTACGCGACTGACGTCCCGGGTCGCAATGCGATATATAGATTAATGCTTGCGCCCGGCGGCGCTGCGCTTGCCGGGCCTGCAAATGCTAACAACTTCTCGATCTCTATCCGCTTCCGGTTTATTGTGTTTAAAACCCCCGCCTGTAAATCTGGAGAACCACCGCGTGTTTCAAAAAGTTGACGCCTACGCTGGCGACCCCATTCTGACGCTGATGGAGCGTTTCAAAGAAGATGCCCGTAGCGATAAGGTAAACCTCAGCATTGGCCTGTACTATAACGAAGACGGCCTGATCTCACAGTTGCAGGCCGTGGCCGAAGCGGAGGCACGCCTCAACGCTCAACCGCATGGCGCATCGCTCTATCTGCCAATGGAAGGCCTGCCGGGCTACCGCCACACTATCGCACCGCTGCTGTTTGGTGCTGAACACGCGGTACTGAAGGCGAACCGCGTTGCCACTATCCAGACTCTTGGCGGCTCCGGGGCGCTGAAGGTGGGGGCTGACTTCCTGAAGCGCTACTTCCCTGACTCCAGCGTCTGGGTTAGCGATCCGACCTGGGAAAACCACATCGCCATCTTTGAAGGGGCCGGATTCGAAGTAAGTACTTACCCGTGGTTTGATAGCGAAACCAACGGCGTGCGCGTTGACGCGCTGCTGGAAAAACTGCAAAGCCTGCCTGCCCGCAGTATTGTTCTGCTGCATCCGTGCTGCCATAACCCAACCGGAGCTGATCTGACCAATCCTCAGTGGGACGCGGTGATTGAGGTGCTGAAAGCGCGCGAGCTGATCCCGTTCCTCGACATCGCCTATCAGGGCTTTGGCGCCGGAATGGAAGAGGATGCCTACGCTATTCGTGCCATTGCTGATGCCGGTCTGCCAGCATTGGTGAGCAACTCCTTCTCGAAGATCTTCTCACTCTACGGCGAGCGCGTCGGTGGCCTGTCTGTCGTCTGTGACGATGCTGACACCGCCGGGCGGGTGCTGGGGCAGCTGAAAGCCACCGTACGCCGCAACTACTCCAGTCCGCCAAACTTCGGCGCGCAGCTGGTGGCGACCGTGTTAGGGGATGCAACCCTGAAAGCCCAGTGGCTGGCGGAGGTTGAAGCGATGCGCCTGCGTATCTCTGCCATGCGTCATGAGCTGGTGAACGTGCTGCGTGAGGCGGTGCCAGGGCATAACTTTGACTATCTGCTACAGCAGCGCGGCATGTTCAGCTATACCGGGCTGAGTGCAGCGCAGGTTACCCGGCTGCGTGAAGAGTTTGCTGTCTACCTGATCGCCAGCGGACGCATGTGCCTGGCGGGCCTGAATAGCAGTAATGTGCACCGCGTCGCACAGGCCTTCGCCGCTGTGATGGCATAATACGCGCCTTCCCCGGTGCAATGCCGGGGAAAATTCTGACTAATTATCACATTTAAGGATGAATATGCGTAAAACCACCCTGACACTCAGTGCTTTCTGTCTGTTGTTTGCCGTGGGCGCTGCCAACGCTCACGCTTCTTCCCCTTCGCCGCTCTATCCGGGAACCAACGTCGCAAAACTGGCTGAGCAAGCCCCCATTCACTGGGTTTCAGTTGCCCAGATTGAAAACAGTCTCCAGGGCCGCCCGGCAATGGCCGTCGGGTTTGATATCGATGATACCGTGCTCTTCTCCAGCCCCGGCTTCTGGCGCGGTAAAGAGACCTTTTCACCGCAGAGTGAGGCCTACCTGCACAATCCCGATTTCTGGGAGAAGATGAACAACGGCTGGGATGAGTACAGCATTCCCAAAGAGGTCGCGCGATCGCTGATCGCCATGCACGTCAAACGCGGCGACGCTATCTACTTCGTGACCGGGCGTAGCCAGACAAAAACCGAGACCGTGTCAAAGACGCTGCAGGATGATTTCCAGATCCCCGCTGAAAATATGAATCCGGTGATCTTTGCTGGAGACCAGCCAGGGCAGAACACCAAAACCCAGTGGCTAAAAGATAAGCAGATCAGGCTGTTCTACGGCGACTCGGATAACGACATCAGCGCCGCACGTGAAGTAGGCGCACGAGGCATCCGTGTGCTGCGCGCCTCTAACTCCACCTATCGTCCTATGCCACAGGCGGGGATGTATGGCGAAGAGGTTATCGCCAACTCCGAGTATTGATCGACAAAAGGCAATCGCCAGGTTGCCTTATTTTCTGCGTTTTCTGGCTGTTCTGCCCAGGGTGTTACACACTTAGCATCAGGTGAAATAACTCTGGAGCACGCTATGTGGTATCAACAAACTCTCAGGCTTGGCGCAAAGCCACGCGGTTTCCATCTGGTGACGGACGAGGTACTGGAACAACTTCCTTCCCTTAACCGCATCAAAACGGGTTTGTTGCACCTCTTGCTACAGCACACCTCCGCCTCTCTCACGCTGAATGAAAACTGCGATCCCACCGTGCGTCACGATATGGAGCAGCATTTTCTGCAGGCGGTGCCGGACAGTGCCCGCTACGAGCACGATGCTGAGGGGCCGGACGATATGCCTTCCCATATTAAATCCTCGACGCTTGGCGTATCGCTGCTGCTGCCGGTGCAGAACGGTCGCGTACAGCTGGGGACATGGCAGGGTATCTGGTTAGGAGAGCACCGCATTCACGGCGGGTCACGCAAAATCATCGCAACACTACAAGGGGAAGAGAAATGATCAATTCGGAACTGCTGCCCTACTGCATGGGTAAACCAGGCGCAGAGCAGAGCGTACACAGCGACTGGAAGGCTACCCAGATCAAAGTGGCAGATGTGCTATTTGCGATGGTACATGACGTGGATAACCGCCCGGCGGTATCGTTGAAAACCAGTCCGGAACTGGCCGAGCTGCTGCGCAGCGAAAATGCAGACGTAAGGCCAAGCGCGCGTCTGAACAAGGCGCACTGGAGCACGGTATTTCTCGATGGATCGTTACCGAAGTCGCAGATTTACTACCTGGTGGATGCATCCTACAAGCTGGCGGTGGAAGCGCTGCCTGACGCGGTCAGGCAGCAGCTCTCCGTCTAGCTATTTCAGCATCGGTTTAAGGAAGCGGGCAGTGTGCGAGGCTTCGCACTCTGCGACCGTTTCCGGCGTTCCGGAGACGAGGATCTCGCCGCCGCCGCTGCCCCCTTCCGGGCCGAGATCGACAATCCAGTCCGCCGTCTTGATCACGTCGAGGTTGTGCTCAATCACCACGATGGTGTTGCCCTGATCGCGCAGCTGGTGCAGCACTTCCAGCAGCTGCTGGATGTCGGCAAAGTGCAGGCCGGTGGTCGGTTCATCCAGGATATAGAGCGTCTGGCCGGTACCGCGTTTTGACAGCTCACGCGCCAGCTTCACGCGCTGGGCCTCACCGCCCGAAAGCGTGGTGGCAGACTGGCCAAGGCGGATGTAGGAGAGTCCCACGTCCATCAGGGTTTGCAGCTTCCGCGCCAGCGCCGGAACGGCATCGAAGAACTCACGCGCCTCTTCGATAGTCATATCCAGCACTTCATGGATGCTCTTGCCCTTGTATTTGATCTCCAGCGTTTCGCGGTTATAGCGTTTGCCTTTGCACTGGTCGCACGGCACGTAGATATCCGGCAGGAAGTGCATCTCGACCTTGATCACGCCGTCGCCCTGACACGCCTCGCAGCGCCCGCCGCGCACGTTAAAGCTAAAGCGCCCCGGCGTATAGCCACGCGAGCGGGACTCCGGCACGCCGGCAAACAGCTCACGCACCGGCGTAAAGACACCGGTATAGGTCGCCGGGTTTGAGCGCGGAGTACGGCCAATCGGGCTTTGATCGATATCGATCACCTTGTCGAAGTGCTCCAGACCCTGAACCTCACGGTAGGGAGCCGGCTCGGCGATGGTCGCACCGTTAAGCTGGCGCTGGGCAATCGGGAACAGGGTGTCGTTGATCAACGTTGATTTACCCGAGCCGGAGACGCCGGTGATGCAGGTAAACAGGCCTACCGGCAGGGTCAGCGTCACGTCCTTCAGGTTGTTACCCCGGGCGCCGGAGAGCTTCAGCACCTTCGACGGATCGGCAGGCACGCGATCTTTCGGAACGGCGATCTGCCGCTTGCCGCTCATGAACTGGCCGGTCAACGACTCCGGCACCGCCATGATGGCATCCAGCGGGCCTTCTGCCACCACCTGACCACCGTGAACGCCAGCGCCTGGACCGATATCGATCACGTGGTCGGCGGCGCGGATCGCGTCTTCGTCATGCTCAACGACAATCACCGTGTTGCCGAGGTCGCGCAGGTGGATCAGCGTGCCCAGCAGGCGTTCGTTGTCGCGCTGGTGCAGACCAATGGACGGCTCATCCAGCACGTACATTACCCCAACCAGACCGGCACCGATCTGGCTTGCCAGACGGATGCGCTGTGCTTCACCCCCGGAGAGGGTCTCCGCCGAGCGGGAGAGGGTCAGATAGTTGAGGCCGACGTTCACCAGGAACTTCAGACGGTCGCCAATCTCCTTCAATACCTTCTCGGCAATTTTCGCCCGCTGGCCCGCCAGCTTAAGGTTGTTGAAGAAGTCCATTGCGTGGCCGATGCTCATGTCAGAGATGGCCGGCAGCGGCGTATCCTCAACAAAGACGTGGCGCGCTTCACGACGCAGGCGCGTACCGTCGCAGGAGGCGCACGGACGGTTGCTGATAAACTTCGCCAGCTCTTCGCGTACCGCACTGGACTCGGTCTCTTTGTAACGGCGCTCCATGTTGTGCAGAACGCCTTCAAACGGATGACGGCGCACGGAGGTGTCACCGCGATCGTTCATGTATTTGAATTCGATGCTCTCTTTACCAGAGCCGAACAGCACCACTTTCTGCACCGACGCGCTCAGGCTTTCCCAGGCATCATCAACGTCAAACTTGTAGTGATCCGCCAGCGAGCGCAGCATCTGGAAGTAGTAGAAGTTACGGCGATCCCAGCCGCGGATCGCGCCGCCGGACAGGGATAGCTCGGGGTTCTGGATCACCCGGTCCGGATCGAAATACTGCTGTACGCCCAACCCGTCACAGGTCGGGCAGGCACCGGCCGGGTTGTTGAAGGAGAACATGCGCGGTTCCAGCTCGTTCATGCTGTAGCCGCAGATCGGGCAGGCAAAGTTAGCGGAGAAGAGCAGCTCTTCGACCTTATCATCGTCCATATCGGCAACGATCGCCGTCCCGCCGGAGAGATCCAGCGCGGTTTCAAACGACTCGGCCAGGCGCTGGGTCAGATCGTCCCGCACCTTAAAGCGGTCGATAACCACTTCGATGGTATGCTTTTTATGCAGTTCAAGGCTCGGCGGATCCGAAAGGTCGCACACTTCACCATCAATACGCGCGCGGATATAGCCCTGGCTTGCCAGGTTCTCCAGCGTCTTGGTGTGCTCACCCTTACGCTCTTTGATGATCGGTGCGAGCAGCATCAGGCGCTTGCCCTCCGGCTGCGACAGCACGTTATCCACCATCTGGCTGACGGTCTGCGCATCCAGCGGCACGTTGTGATCCGGGCAGCGCGGCTCGCCTACGCGGGCAAACAGCAGGCGCAGGTAGTCATGGATCTCAGTAATGGTCCCAACGGTAGAGCGCGGGTTGTGCGAGGTCGACTTCTGCTCAATGGAGATCGCGGGCGACAGCCCTTCGATGTGATCGACATCCGGCTTCTCCATCAGCGACAGGAACTGGCGCGCATAGGCGGAGAGCGATTCAACGTAGCGACGCTGACCTTCGGCATAGAGAGTGTCGAAAGCCAGGGATGATTTACCTGAACCTGAAAGCCCGGTCACGACAATCAGCTTATCGCGTGGAATAACGAGGTTGATATTCTTGAGATTGTGGGTGCGCGCGCCCCGTACTTCTATCTTATCCATTCACCTTTCCCGGTAAGAGACTCGGCGCTCGGTATGTTTGAAGGACATCCGGCGAACTGAACTGAAACGGTTAATTATGACACAAAAAAACCTGAATGGATATACAGTATAGGAATGCATCCCGGGCGCATTTGTGCGAAAATAGCGCACGGCGGGCGGATTACTGGAATCCTTCTCGCAAGGTATCAAAGCGTCGCTTGGTAAGTTACAATCGCGCGCTTACACTATTGAGATAAAGCAACGTATTCAGGAGACACAACCATGGCCAGCAGAGGCGTAAACAAGGTGATTCTCGTCGGTAATCTGGGCCAGGACCCGGAAGTACGCTACATGCCGAATGGTGGCGCAGTAGCCAACATTACGCTGGCTACTTCCGAATCCTGGCGTGATAAAGCGACCGGTGAGATGAAAGAGCAGACCGAATGGCACCGCGTTGTGCTGTTTGGCAAACTGGCCG
>JBCNNW010000045.1:0-24379 GCA_039594205.1 Pseudescherichia sp.
TGCCGCTCTTGACCGTATCAGCGATACCCAGACCGCCGCACGGACCCAGGCAGAGAAGTTCACCCTCGGTGAACCGGGTGTGGCCCTGAATGATGTGATGACCGATTTGCAAAAAGCTTCGGTGTCCCTGCAGATGGGGATCCAGGTGCGTAACAAACTGGTGTCGGCTTACCAGGAAGTGATGGGCATGCAGGTTTAGGTTATCTAACCTAATGATATTTATTATTAATAATCATCCGATCCCACAGCGTGGGGCATGGATGGGGCAAACTCACTCAATTTCTGGTTGAGGATGAGTACCTGGTCCTGGTTATTTTCAGCCATCCAGGATCCGTACACCCGGTAAACCATTTGTGCGTCGGTGTGTCCCATTTGCTTCGCGATGAAGTTCGGGTTTGCACCGGCAGCCAACGACCAGCATGCATACGTGTGTCGGGACTGGTATGCTCTGCGATAGCGAATCCCGGCGCGTCGCATTGCCGCTTCCCACGACTGGTTAATCGACCCCACAGCGTAATGATGCCCGGCCCGGCCATTACGCAATCCCTTTTTGGGATTAAACACGAAGGTGCACGGATGCACTTCTGTGCGACCAAACTCACGCAGTTTCACCTCAACCTGATACTGCTTACCCAGGCGGGTTAATTCGGCCTGGTTCTTCAGTACGTCGATAGCTGGCTGAATTAGGTTGATGATGCGGTTTGTACCGGCCTCGGTTTTCGGAAGGGTGAACTCCTTCGTTAACGTGTGGTTTCGGCGGATCATCATCGTTCCAGCTTTCAGGTCGATATCTTCCCAGGCCAGCGACACCAGTTCGCCGTGGCGCACGCCGGTGTACACGGCCAGCGACCACATGTTTTTCAACTGCTGAGTCGCACAAGCGTTAATCAGCCTGACAAACTCATCGCGGGTGAGCGGATCAGGCTCGCAACGCGAACGCTTGAGAAGGGCGATCCCGGTGAAGGGGCTCACCTTCACATAACCGCTTTCAGCTGCGAACTTGAACATGCCAGCCATGGTCTTCATGTAATTGTTGACCGTTCTTACTGTCCGGCCCTTTACAGGCGTACGATGGCCAGCCTTCAAAGTCTGATACCCGGTCAGCAGTTCCTTTCTGATAAACAGCAGGTCTTCCTGTGTTACTGCAGATACAAGCCTGTCACCACCGATCCTCGGCACCATATTGCGCGTTATAGATGTATAACGTGCCATCGCGTTGGTGCTGATCTCCATACGCTTCAGCTCAAGCCACTTGTTCGCCAGTTCGAGCACGGTGATCTCCTTGCTCTCAACCCCGAACCTTCTCAGGTTCGGCGAGTCAGGAAACTGTGCGGCATAGTTGAAGTTGCCTGTCTTTATCGCGAAGCACACCGACGCGCGTAACTCGCCAGCTACTTTTCTGTTTTTTGGTGTATCCGGCACGCCGAGGCTTTCACGCACCCGGCTGCCTTTATAGATGAACCATATGCGGAGCGTACCGCCATGGTTCTCCACGCCTGTTGGGTATGCTGACTTAGCCATTATTCCCTCCTGACGTCCAAGAGCCTGCTAAGCATAAACGGATCTTCATTGGCGCGCACCCGGCTGTTTCTTTTTCAGACTCTCAACCCACTGGTCGATCGCCTTGTGGTTATACAAGCACTCGCTGTTTTCCTTTGGGATGCTGTCAGGCGACATATGGACGTACTCCCTGCCGCAGAGCCAGCTTTTTTTACGGGCCCGCGCTATCGTTCCCGGACGGAGCCCTGTCATTTTTACAAGCAGGTCTTCTGTCACCCACTCGCTGGGCACGATTTGAATAATTTCGCTCATGATCGCTCCTATGACATCGTTTTATAAAACTGCGGCTGGTCTGGCGTTGCCGCGCGGAGTTCGTATTCGTAGTGGATCTGGTAAGTGCCGCCGTCCCATGCGACATAAACCCGTGCCTTATCGTTTTCCGGCTCCAGCAGGCTTTCTATTCTTCCTCTGAGTCCACCGGTCTTCTTCTGGACTATTGCGCCCACATTAAAAGCAGCCATTGCACACCTTCCGGTTCGTGAAGAAATGAGATGAGAGCGCCCAGCGCCATAAGTGCGGCGATGAGCCATGTCATGGGGTTTGATTGCATGGTGAACTCCCAAAAAGAAGCCCGGCGCGGGGCCGGGCAAAAGGGATGACGTTGCAGTGCTTTCGCACCCAATAGCCAGCTCATAACTGGCTATCAGTTGCGTCATGATTTGATGTGAAGGCGCGGTTCGCCGTCTTTCGGCTCCGGCCACTGGCGAGCCATGTTCACCTTTAGCTTTTCTTCCAGCGCCGCGGTGATTTGCTCATCGGTGATACCGGCGCGCCGCTGCGCGTCCCATAGCAGGAACTGCATATCAGCCCATTCGCTGAGGTCGCCAGGATCTGCGGCAGCTTCCAGCGCCTCTTTGGAAAGATGCTTCAGTGGGCCAATGGGACCGACATTTCCGAAGGTCTTTTCGGACCATTCAGCGTGGCGCCGCCGGATCAGGTTTCTGGTGAACTGTGATTTCTTCGATTCGTAAGGTTTCACGCTTTCTCCTCATGCCGCACGCTGGGCGCGCAGCGATTTAATGTGCTCGCTCTTCTCCAGTTCGGCGCGTATCTGCGTCGCCTCACGGTGATCGAGGTGCTCAAAATCATTGTTAAAACGGTCTATTGAAGCGGTGTTTATCCGGCCCTGTCGCCAGTAGCGGACTATCTGTGATGTGCAACTGTGGATGATGACGGGCCAACCGTGCTGGTCAGCGTAAATCTGACCCCGCTGAATTAGCTGGAACATGTGGACCACCTTTGACGAAAATCACCCAGTGGGTTTTGTCTGACTTGCCGGTGCGCTGCCAGATGACCGGCTTCTCGTCGGTAAGCGCCAGGATATTGCTTACCGGGATCTGCGTTTCGTTCCATTTGAAGATGAGTACACCGTGTGGCCACAACACCCTGAACGCTTCGGCGAAGCCTTTACGTAAATCATCTCGCCATGTTGCTTTATTGAGCCGGCCGTACTTTTTCCCCATCCATGCATTATCACCGACACGCTCGAGGTGCGGAGGATCGAACACGACGACAGGGAAAGTGTTATCGGCAAAAGGGAGGGCGCGGAAATCGGCAATAAGGTCCGGACTAATAACCAACTGGCGACCGTCGCAAAGCTCATGCTGTTCGGCGCGGATATCACTGAACACCGCGCGTTCGTCCTGCTTTTCGAACCAGAACATGCGCGACCCGCAGCACATGTCTAAAATTGAATGCTGCATTACAGCCCCCTCTGCTTATTCTTCAGTTCGATAACACCCTGGCACTCCGCGCACGTCTGGCAGCCGGGAACGGCAGCGCGCCGCGGCTCGGGAATTGGTTCGTCACATTCGGCGCAGTGCTCAGATGATACGACGTTGCGGTTTACTCGGTGAGCGGAAAGGGCAGCGTTACGCTGAAGCTCTTCAATCTCTGCTGCTGTGTCGATGATATCGGCCATGGTCAATGCTCCCGGAACTGTCGGTTAATTCGGTTGAAGGTGAACGTCAGCAATAAAAAAGGTCGCGATAGCGACCTGGTGATTAGTGCTTTCATGCTGCGCTGCCTTCATTCTTCTCGGCTTCGACTGCCATCTGCTCAAGCCGTCGTGAAAGCTCGTCGGCCAGCGTCTGGAATTCTTCCTCGGTCGCCACCGGGATCGGCACAAAGCGAATCCCGATGTGGGCCAGGTGATTGGCAATTTCGATGCTTTTTCTCAAATCAACTGGTGAGGCTCTGTTCATGCCGCACGCTCCAGCTCTGCGAGCCCACCGCGCACTGCGTCGATGATGCGTTCAAGGTATTGATAATTGTGATTTGGCACTGCCGGCCATTTGGCATACCACGGATCATCACCAAGTAGTTCCAGCAACTTCTCACCGACTCGGCAATCGCAGCAGTTAGCCTTCACATCCTCAGCACCCTCTGCCTCATCCCACATTTCCCTGGCATCATCAGCATCGATTTCCTGCTGGCGCCGGAGCTTGATGATCTCGCCTTTGACGAATTCAAGGTTGGCGTCGTTGTCATCATCCACCGTGCTTTGCAGTTGCGGGTCGAAATAGCCTATAAGGTACTCATTGCTGACACGCTTAATGAACTCCTGAACAGTGTCGCCTCCCATAGCAAACCAGGCACCGGTCCAGGCCTTACCGAAGCAGGTGATGGTGATGCGCCCCTTACCGGGCTCATAGTTTTCAATCATCACCCTTACCGGGTCGAGGCGTTCAACATCTGAAATGGTAAACGCCAGAACATCGCTTTTTTCAACCTTCACGATTCAACTCCGAAGCGGCGATTAAGCCTGCCTGTGTATACGACGAACTCCAGGAGGCTAACTCCCAGAGCTTCAATTTTCTTGTGATGCTTGTTGATGATGGGTGGCACCGTTTCGTTCCAGTTAGGCTTTGGCTTCTTGCTCATGGCCTGCTGGATTTCTTCGGTGCAGCGGCGGCAGGCTGCGCGGATAGCGTTTTCATTTGCTGGCGTCATGCGGCCTCCCGGCGGGCGAGAAGTTTCGCCCCGAAAACCATCAGCTCGTCCCGGTCCACAGTTGCGAAGTGGCAGTGTGTACGCGGGTACGGTCGCCAGATGATGAGCATACTGCCTTTGTTATTTCCCGAGACCGGCTTACCGGTGGCCGGGTTGATAAAAGCCAGCCGCCCAGCGGTTATAAAGCGAACTTCGCTGGCTGACTGGATAGCCTCCCTA
Source organism: Pseudescherichia sp. (assembly GCA_039594205.1). Classification (GTDB taxonomy): domain Bacteria; phylum Pseudomonadota; class Gammaproteobacteria; order Enterobacterales; family Enterobacteriaceae; genus Pseudescherichia. The sequence goes on from JBCNNW010000045.1 coordinate 4,732, forward strand.
AACCAGCCAACCGAAGTGTCTGCCGGTACCAGCATCACCGTGCCGATCTGATTGGCGCTTTCAGCTGCGGCCTTTTTAACGAATGGTGTGATGTCGCTATATGGTGGATTGAGCCAGACGTAACCTGGCACATTCAGGTAATCAGCCCACGGCGTTTCCAGCGTGTTCTGCTCCGCGGTGATGAATCTCCGGCACAGGGCGTTGTGCGGTGCTGCGGCAGCATCAAGTTGAAAGCAAAACTCAGCATCAAGGGAAGCGAAGAGAGCTGGTGGAGTGCGCCAGAGGTCGCGCTGGTCGAGCGGTGTTTTACTTCCGCCATAATCACCATTCAACTTCTCTGCTGGCAGCGCTGCGGCGATGCGCTCACCAATCCAGCGCATGACCGGAACTGCCATGCTATTTCCGATGGCTTTATAGCGTGGCCCGTCCGGGCATTCATCAGCATCCTTCCCGCGCCATCCGATCAGTGTGTGATTGTCCGGAAAACCCTGAAGGCGCTCACACTCAATCGGTGTTAGACGGCGAACTGACATACTCATTGCGACTCCATGCCGGTCAGCGACAGTGAGGCATGGTGATACATCGTGCATAGGCTCAGTTGCGTTTCCGCCGTTTTCTGGCGCGCGTCCTATCCAATTTCCAGGTATTCCATAAGCAACTGCGTTTTCCTGACCGTTATTTCTTCCAAGTGTATGTGCGAGGTCGATGTTGTTATCAGGATCTTGAGATCCATGAACGACATAAGTTTCCAAATCCTCGGCAGTGCTGTCGTTTTCTTTTGCAAGAAGAGTTCGGGAAACATCAGAGTAAGAATCTGATACGAGCCCTGAACCGCGCTGGCTGAACAATTCCTGATTACTGGCGCCGATTCCGCCAATATTGTTGGACTGATTTAGGGTTGGGTGAGGGTTTGCTGGGTTATCCCAGTGACTACCGACTTTAGTGCGCTCTCCAGCATTTCTGGCAATTTCCGGTTGCGATTCTCGGCGCGGCGCAGAATCCCGGCGCACGCTGTCGAGCTCAAAAAGTACCGCTGCGGGATCGAACCCTTTTCGAGCACTTGCGACAACGAACACACGGCGGCGTCGTTGGGCCACTCCGAAAAATTGAGCATCAAGGACGCGCCAGGCAATAAACCTTTCTGGTCCAGACACACAACCTGCGTGCGTCCATTTTCCCCCTGCTGGCTGCAACTCACTGCTTTCTCCGGCAAGTCCTGCCAGAAAGCACCCGAAGGCATTGTCTTTGCTGCTGAGCACGCCGGGGACGTTTTCCCAGACGATGATTGATTCTGGTTCACCGCGTTCGCGGCGCTTTGCGTCGATTGCATTGGCTAATTCCACGTAAGAGAGGGTTAACTGGCCGCGGTCGTCAGACAGACCTTCGCGTAAGCCGGCGATGCTGAATGCCTGGCAAGGCGTACCGCCGACCAGAACATCAGGCGCTTCTACTTCACCAGCGCGCACCGCCTCGGCAATTTTGGTCATGTCGCCAAGGTTTGTTACTTCCGGCCAGTGATGGGCGAGGACCGCTGAGGGGAATGGTTCGATTTCAGAGAACCAGGCAGGTTTCCAGCCGAGAGGTTCCCACGCTTTACTGGCAGCTTCGATTCCGCTGCACACGCTTCCGTATTTCATGCCGCCTCCTGCCTTTCCCGATATTCCTCAGCGAGTCTCTGCGCCTTAAATGGATTGCTGACCACTTCACCCCATGGCATTAGCCAGCCGTTACCAATGAAGGGAAGGCACAAATTGCCAACCCTGATGTCGTCATGAGCGTGAGTCATAGGATGGACTCCATTTCGTCGATGTAGAGGCCCTGAGCAATCAGGCGTCGACGGCGTGCGGCACGCGCTATGCACTCCTGCCGTCTACCTTCCTGAGATTGCTCAATGGCGCGCCGGGTGAACAGGCGCGATTTACCTTGCGGAGTTACGACCTTCGGCTTCGTTACGAGGTCGAATGTCCGGTCGCAGATGCCGTCCTCGTTGATCCATTTTTTCGACTCAACGATCTGAGCAATCTGTCCGGAGCCTCGGGTAATACCGTTGGCTACCCGGTTAAACTCGATGAGCGTTACTCCAAACTTCTCGGCGATTTCGCTGCCGGTTACCGGGCGGCCGCGCGTCTGAATCATCCAGATAACGCGTTCACGAAGGCCGGAGAATTGCCCGGTTCGCCCGGGCCTGCGATAGAAGGGTGTGCGTTTCATGCTGCACGCTCTGTGATTTTCTGAATTTCCGATTCCAGATCTGCAAGGAAGCTCTTAACCTCAGACTCGATATCGCGCGCCAGCTCTTCATCGAAATGAATGCGCTTCTTGAAATAGGCGAGGTCAGGCGGCAGGCGATCATCGAAACTAACGAAATCACACCATTTCCGCCCGGTGCACATCATCTGCGCATGCATTTGCAGCATGTACTGGCGCTTTGGCTCGCCAGTTTTCAGCGTTTCAAGATGAGTCCAGGTGTTGGGGCATTTGATTTCGATAAGCCCGTCGTCGTTAACAAGTCCGTCCGGGCTGGCTGCGAATCCGGGTATGGTTGGGTGATCGATGAGACCAACTTCAGTGATTTCCGCATTGAACTCATTCAGCGCGTACATTTCGCGCGCCATCGGCTCAAGTTCAGTGCCGCGCAACATCGCGGCATTCGAAAAACCTTCCTCCAGCTTCCCGGTCAGTCGTTGGCAAATCAGCTCGGCCATGTAGTTCTGGCGGCTGGTGGAGTATCCCGACTTAGTCCGGGCCATGACATCAGCCAGGCGACTGGCAGTGACCTTGCCGCAGCGCGCAGCAAACCATTCAGGGGTGCGTTGCTCCATCATTCAGCCTCCGTATCTGCGACATTGACAGGTTCGGCGTTGTCGACGGCAAGACTCATGTCATACATGCGTCGCTTCTCAACTGCGCCGATCACCTGCTTCTCTTCAGCGCTCAGCGCCACCCAGAACTCCTGATACTTAACGGTTCCAAGGCGCGCGGCTGACTCACCTTTTGCGATCAGATCCGGGCGACGGCTATCTGATTCATGGCCCGCATGAACCTCTGCCGTTGTTCCTTCAATCACTCGCTCTGCCTCGTCCTGGTCGAATATGCCAGCGAAACCAAAGGCCAGACGCGCGCACTGGATCAGCGTCTTGTGGCGAAGCATGCGGGTAGGGTGGGACTGCCATGGCTGAGTGTTGCGTTTGCACTCGCCCATGTACTCGGTGACGATTGTCGGGTGCTTGCGATCTTTGCGGTAAATTTTGCAGGTGCACGCGCCTTCCTCTTTGTCGTAAGAGAATTCCATGCCGTCGAACTGAGGATGTTCGTTGATAATGCGAGCCCATCCATCAACGCCGACGACAGGGACAATCCCTCCTTTATCTGGGAAGGCATAAATCTCTTTTGTCCATGGGTTCAGGCCGTACTGGTTGGCGACGATCAACAGGGCTGTAAACTGCTCGTCCGTGACGTTGCCACCTTTGAACGCTGTATTCTTCAGCGTATTCATCAGGTCTGTACCGGCATCCATGCCGAGGCGTGCGGCCAGTTTCCCGGCCATGGTGGAAAGTGCAGTACTCATTGTTAAAACCCTCAAAAATTAAAACGGGCAGCCGGTACGGTGTTCCCAGTCGTATTCCGCCTGGGCGTAAGCAACTGCCGAAATGAAATCGTTGTAGACCTCGCCAGCTTTATCGCTGCGAAGGCCCTGATATGGGCTGGAGTCAATCGGTACGGAGAAGTGAAAGAGGCCGGACGGCTCCTTTGGCATCAAGTCGATAATTTGCTGAGCCCGGTCGTCGATCCACTTCTCTTTCTCGTCTGTGAGCTGCTGCTCAACCCACCGCCGATCTTCGATGCGGTCGTAAGTGAGGTATGCGTTCATGGTTGCCTCAGTAATGAATTTTCGCGCAGGGGATCAGGTCATCTTTCAGAGCGGTAAGCACTTCGATAGCCTGTTCGCGGGTTAAGCTGGTGTTGCTGGTGAGCGCGTTAACGATGTTGGTGCCGACCGTCTTGCGGTGCTTCACGTCAGCTTCACGCTTTGCCTGCTCATCGGCGATGCGCTTCTGCTCGGCCTGGCGGGCTTCTTCTGCCTGCTTTGCCTTAAGACGTTCAGCTTCCACTGCCGCGGCTTTTTCGCGCTCCGCCCGGGACTCTGCTTCCTGTTTCTCGCGTGCCGCACGCTGTTCCGCTTCGATGCGCTGGCGCTCCGCAGCTTCAGCACGCGCTTTCTCCTCAGCTTCTCGGCGTGCTGCGGCTTCGAGTTCAGCCTTCGCATTTTGCTCTGCATCACGACGAGCCTGTTCTGCCGCTTCCCGGCGAATATTTTCCTCACGTTCCAGGCGAGCTTTTTCTTCCGCTTCTTTACGAAGTCGCTCAAGCTCTGCAGCTTCATGCTCACGCTGCTTTGCGACGATCAGTGCAGCTTCAAGCTGCTGGATGGTGGCGTCTTTAGCCACTCCAGCTTCAGCCGCTACTTCCTGCCAGCTTTCATCAAGTGCAACGGCTTTTGCTGACTCAATGCGCTGCTGAATTTCAACTGACGGCAGGTAGTTACCCAAGCCATCAATCACATCAGCCAAGGATCGCAAATCATTAAGTCTCTGCTGCAATGCGTCCTTTCTTGCCGACTCGGCGTTTTCCCAGTCAGTGAGAGGTTTGCGCACTTCATCCTTCAGCGCGTCCAGGCGCTCACGCACAATGCGGCGGCTTTCGTCGATCTGCTTCGGTAGGGCTTTAAGCTCGGCAACCAGATCTTTACCGGCGTTGTCGATGTAGGTTTTGGAACGGGCAACCTTATGCGCCATGGATGCGATAGCGTCGCGGCCTTTACGGGTCGACACATCCGGCACCAGGCTGCGAGCTTCTTTCTCGATCACCTCAATAATCGGGTCGAGCTGCTCTTTGGTGGTGAATACCGCCATTGCGTTCTGTTTCTCAATGACGACTAAGTCCGTTACTTCGCTCATGGTTTCTCCTGAAATTTGGATGTGCAGATCCCGCCCGCAGAAAGCCAGGCCGATCGGTTAAATAGGGTGGTTACTTAGAAAGTTTTGAGTTCCAGCACTCTATGGCTGAAATTGGTGAGTCGAAGGTAACCGGAGCGATCCATCCGCAACATTTCAGTTGGAACTGATTGAGGATGTATGGCTCAGGAGCAATCCTGCATCCGCGATTCCATTCGAACGCTTTAATTACTGGTTGTCGTTTGCAAAATGGACACTCTGTTGCGTCAGGGAGATTTTCGAAAGAAATGTCAGGTAATGAGCCATCATCTTCAGCCCACTGAAGTTCGCCTGGCACAACAACCGAATATCCGTCCCAACGATCAAACTCAGGTGAAAGAACATCTTCGTAACCAGCTCCGCGAAGGCGAAATTTAGCTCTTGCAATAACGATGAGCCCTTTAACTTTTCGGCTGCCCATCCGCCACATATAAACACCGGCGGAATCAGGCTTGCGTTCAGAGTATTTAACCCATTGCATGCTCACCTCCACGCTGATTCGAATTCCCTCTATACCAAGGCATGCCAGCGGCTCTCTTCATCTCTTCGTTGGCTTCCATCCATTTGGCGCCATCACCATTCTGGCGTGCATCACGGGCTTTCTGCTGAGCTAAGCGAAGAAGTGGGTGATTGATAGTCATACTTTCACCTCAACCAGTTCCAGGAGGCCAGCGATATGCATCTGCCAGCGGTTCAGCACCAGTTTTTCCCGCGGTGCCGATAGCGACGTCAGTTGCCACTCGTTATCGTTGAGCTTTTTGGCGGTATACTGCTTGCCGTTATGGGTGACTGTCATGATGCCTCCCTGGCTTTGGCATTTGCCGCATTGATGGCGTCAATGTTCATCAGGCAGTAGATAGCGCATTCTGCGTCGTAATCACTCAGCCCGCCACTTGCCAGCTTGTTAAGTGCGGTGCCAGTTAAGCCGATCTTGAAGCAGATAGAGCCGTGCTTAGGGCCATATCCATAACGATGGTCTTCACGCTGGTCGCTCCATTGGGCGTAGTTTTTAGTGCCAAAATAACGCTCGCTCAGGCGCGGAAACCCGGATGCAATGTCGTTAATCGCATCTTCAACACACCCGCGCCGCTCCATGCTTTGCTTCGGGTCTCCGAAATTAACGATCGTCATGCCATGCTGGACCATCTCAACCGTAAGGCCTTTATTGGCCTGGTTGATTCCTTCATACACGGCAATCAGCTCTTTACCGATGCGTGAGGTGTCATCAACAAACTTTGCCTTCAACTGAGCCAGTTCGGCTTCAATTGCCATTTTCTTTTTGGTCAATTCGATAAGAGTCATAATCATCTCCGCGCTTAAGGCCGCGCCGCCGAACGTTAAACAAGACTTCTGCGCTAATGGGCGGTGGATTGCCGCCGGTTGTCATAACTAAGCCGCCTCGGTGAAGCGACTGAGGTATGAAAAAACCCGCCGTGGCGGGTCTTCAGAAATAGTCTTTGTGGTCGTGCATCGCTCGCTGGAGGATCACCTTTGCATCTTCAAAGCTGGCAGATTCAAAAGCCTCTCTTATGGCCTTAGCCAGGCAAGTCGCATCGCTTTCATAGTCATCAGCTCTGCTTTCCCAGTTTGATGCCTCTTCTTCAGCCTCAAAAAGTCGATCGCCATACTCGCACTCGAGTTCCTGTCGCACTTCATCACGAAGCTTTTCCTTGATGATCTCGGAGGCCTCTTCAATCGGCATTGTTTCCAGAATCGTCTCTGGCTGATGAGTGCCGTATTTCAGTGAGATATCAGTAGCAAACATGCAACCTCCAAAAAAATGCCCGCGCGCTGGCGGGCCAAGAAGACTTTTCCAATCCAACCAGAACAGGATCATCGTCTCCTGTGCGGTTGAGATGGCAGTATTACCATCACCAAGCATCGGCGCCCGGTGCTTGAGGTTGGCTCTGTAGTTACCCGCTGATGCGGGAGAAATGTTTTGGTGGTGAGTTGCCAGCATTACGACTGCCACTATGTGGGAGTATCCGGCCGCCTTCGCGTCATCCTAAAACTCACCCCAAAACATTCCAGTTACGCACCATTGCCGCTCTCCCTGAGCCCGCCGGGCGGGCTACAGGTGCTTCCATTTTTTCCGCAATCGAATAGAACTGATGTAAGAAGGCGATAACCCATAGACAGCAGCAATTTTTCTGTTACTAAGCGGTGAGCTTCGTATCGCGAATACATCTTCTGGTGTTAGCTTGGCTGCGCCGTTCTTCTCTCCAGTTACGTGCTTGGCGCGACCTTTCAATTCCATATCCCTAACATTGTCGAGCTGAGTGCCTAGCTCTAAGTGTTTTGGGTTAATGCAGCGTGGGTTATCGCATTTGTGAAGAATGACCATCCCTTTAATGCTCTCAAGGCTAACGCCCCGATCTTCGCAATAGGCCTTTCGATGTAGCTTGATGGAAACTGTTTTCCCATTGACGGTCGTGGATGTCTGTCCATAAAGCTGTTTTTGTTTATGTTCAATGCAATTACTCAACATACTGATCTCTCGTAAGAAAACATTAGGTTGTGTAATCCCGCATATTGGAACCTTCCATTGGCTCGCCATGGGGCCGACGCATGGTTTACTGTCGCGCCGTTCGACTGACCGAATCTCAACTTCTCCGCTGGCTAACTTCGCTCAGCTGTCGATGTTTCGTTTCGATGGATTGATAATAGCGATGAGTATTGTTTATAGCAATACGTATTGATATTAAATAATAGCAATTGCTATTAATGCGTTGATAGCTAAAGGAATTTAATTTTGTAAAAGTTGCATGTTATGCTCATAAAAAACATTGAAAGGGCGGTATTCATGGAACTGGATGATGAGAGAATTAATATGATGGCTCACGCTGCTGGTCGTGCGGTGATGGAGTTATGTCTGGCAGATATACCTGTGACTCAGCAAGCTATAATCGACAAGTTGGAGCAGTATAGAAAGGAAACCGGCAACGTGATCGGTAAAGGGATTAACAGAGATGCAGCGGAAATCGTGCGAAAAGGAAGGAAAGCAATTCAGTGAAGAACCCGGCCAGAAAGCCGGGATGGATAACCAAGTCGTTAATCAGCCCATCCTGATTTCGTATTAATCGCTGATTCGGCCATCGTGTATTTCTGAACCTTGTCATCTTTGAAGAGGATAGTTAGTTCTTTCTTGGTGCCGTTCGTTCCGTTATGGAAAAGGCCATAGAACGGAATGAAGGTGGTGCCGTTTACTTTTACCTTGGCGAAGGAATACTTCCAAATCTCATTGCCGCCATCGGTATAGGACACTGCATCGGGTGATCCAAATAAGCCCTTAACCTCCGCTTTCGTCGTTTTACCTTCTTGGATTTTGCTCTGGACGCTAGTCTCTGTTTCGTTTTTCAACTGCTGGTTACCAGAGGATGCGCAACCGACAAGAGTAACAGCCAAAGCAGCTGCGATAAGGCACTTTTTCATTCTATTTCCTTTGCTGTGTAAGCTTCTAATGATGAAGCTAAAAATTTCTAACCGTGCTTTCTGTATGTCTGAGGCATGCTCCCAATCACTTTACCGAACACCAGTATCCTATTCATTTCTTCTTTTTCGATCGGATCCCATGGGCGATAGGTCTGGTTGTCTGAGATGACCAACAGCTTATCTTTCATCTTCTGCAGGCGCTTCACGTGGGATGTGTCATCGTAGATGAAGGCGTAGATCCCATCGCCATCAAAGTGCTGAACGCTGATATCGACGAACAATAAGTCGCCAGGCTCAATTGTTCCGGACATGCTATCGCCGCGAACATTGATGATTCTGATCTGCTCCGCCTTCCTGCCGTTGAACATCCGGCGGGCATCTTCGACTGAATATTCCACGGATCGTAGCACCTCTACAAACTCGCTGTTGATGGCTCCTGGCCCAGCGCTTACGTAAAAGTCTAGCGCTTCAATGCGGAAAGTGTCAGTAGGTCCCGGCTCGGTTTTTGGCTGAGAAATTGCGGGCATTTGACCATTGTCACGCATCGGGCCAACTCCGGTTGAAAGCCACTCAGAGCGAACGCCAAGCGCGTTGGCAATCTCAACGATTTTAGTTGAGCCGCGGGCATTGCCACTGGTCAGCCGCCAGATGGTGGGCTGAGCAACGCCAGACGCCTTAGCCAGAGCGCCCTGAGACATGCCAGATAGTTCCATCGCCTGATTCAGGCGTTCTGCAAGAGTTTCTTTTTTCATGAGTTTAAATTTATACGCTTGCGTATTGATGGTCAAAACACGTTTAGCTATTGCCTAAATCAATACGCATTGCTATTATCAATTCACACCAATACTCATAGGAATTGGAATATGACGAACAAAACCATCCAGCGCGCCATTGATATCGCTGGTAGCCAGAAGAAATTAGCCGACCTTTGCGGTGTGGCGCAGCCGACGGTATGGCGCTGGTTGCACGGTGGCGGCATTGATGCCCGCTACGTAATGAAGATTGTCAATGCAACTAACGGCAAGCTCAAACCAGCAGATATCCGTCCAGATCTCGCCCAGCTGCTTGGGGCGAATAACACAGCCGCTTAACGGCGGCCCTAACCACGAAAGGGAAAGCAATGCATTCACTTGCGTATCAACACAATACCGGAATACACCCGGGAGCGATGATAAACCGCGCTCAAGCTAAATCGGCGCCAGACCACGAAAAGATCCGCGATGCGGTCCGTGCATGGTCGTCTGCGCTAGACAATCAGGACGTCGTTTCGGCGCTGATCATCAACGAATACCGGGAGCAGGGCGGGACCGCCATCAGCTTCCCGGAAGATATCAGCCGGGCGCGACAGAAGCTGTTCCGCTTCCTGGATAACCGTTTCGACTCCGAACATTACCGCGAGAACGTGCGCCAGCTGACGCCCGCAATCATGGCCGTGCTGCCGCTGGAATTTCGCAACCGCCTGGCGCCGCAGAACGACACGATGTCGCTGATCGCCTCTGCGATGAAAGAGTGTGCCGAGGCTAAACAGGCGGTGCTGCTTGACGCTCCAGAGCATCAGAAACTGAAAGAAGTCAGCGAGGGTATAGCGTCGCTGTTCCGCCTTATGCCGGAGCAGGTAGGGCCGCTGATGACGATGGTGACGTCGATGCTGGGGGTTATGTGAGACCTACAGAAATGGCGAAAGCCGGTCTGCGCGAACAGAACCGACTTTCTGATGCAAAAACGAGAGTAGTTGCAGGAGGAATAATGGCAAAAAATCCACGCTATTACCATACCGCTGTACATAAAAACATAACCCACGATCGCTTCATCCGCTCGGTTAATCCGATTGTGGCAGAGAAGATGCGCGCCATCCTGGAAGAACTGAAACGTAAGGAGAGTGGCCGTGGGTAACGTATCTAATTTAGCCGAAGCCAGAGAGGCCAGAAGGCTCCAGAAACCGCGCACGAATGACGGTAAGGGGTTTGCCTTGCTGCACCGTAAAATTATGGATGTGCCGTTCTACAAGGACGCTGAGGCGGCTCATTTATGGGTTCACCTGCTCCTGCGCGCCAATCACGAACAGACAATGGTTTCGACTGATGTTGGCGATGTGATCTGCGAACGCGGAGAGTTCATTACCGGTCGTAACACACTGGCAATGGAAACGGGTTTGACCGCTGATCGCGTTAAATCACTGCTCCGTAAATTCCAGAACCTGGGCATGATAACCACCAAATCGAACAACCGTTTTACTGTTCTAAAAGTGGTCAAATATGACGAATATCAGTCAAATTTTTGTCCAGCAGATGTCCAGCCAGTGTCCAGCCCAAACACAGTCGCACCAATGCCTGCGGAGGTGGAGTGTCCAGCCGATGTCCAGCCATTGTCCACAGATAACAATATATTAAATAACTTACTACCTAACGGTAGTAAGTATGTCGCAAATGACCAGAAACCCGCTGAAGAGAAAAAGTCTCGTTTGTCATGCGATGAAGTATGGCAATGCCTGAAAGACGAACTGCCTGAAGCACGGGGATGGAGATGCCTCACTGATGAGCGACGCAATCTGATCCGCACATTCTGGGGTAAGGCTAACAAAATTGCCCGCAACCTGGACGGCAAGCCGATGGACATGGACGGTTTCAGAAGTTATCTGCGTTACATCGCTCAGAACTGCCGCTGGATGCTTGAAGACCGACCAGACCAGAAATCCGGGAAGACCTGGCGCCGCATGAAATTCGATAAGTTCCTGACCGAAAAGCTCTACATCGAAGTGCGCGAGGGGGATCGTGATGACCGCTGATTTCATGGCTGTACCACAAAACCTCGAAGCAGAGCAGAGCGTTATCGGTGGTCTGCTGCTGGATGATGACAACAGCGAGCGAGTCCAGAAGGTTCTGGCGATGCTCAAGCCTGATTCGTTCTACAGCCGACCTCACCAGCTGATCTTTGCCGAGATGCGCCAGATGTTCCGCGACAACAAGCCAGTCGATGGTCTGACATTGTTCGACGCGCTTGAAGGCAAAGGGCTCGCGGAGCAGGTAGGTGGATTTGCTTACCTGGCGGAGATAGCCAAGAACACTCCCAGCGCTGCAAACATCGTTGCTTACGCAGCATCAGTCCGGGAAGCCGCAATGGAGCGCTACGGTATCAACCGCCTGACCGAAGCTACTGAGCTGCTGTATTCCCGTAACGGCATGAGCGCTACGCAGAAGTACGAGGCCATTCAGGGTATTTTCACCCAGCTCGCAGACCATTCAAAAACCGGAAGTCGCCGAGGGTTGAGATCGTTTGGCGAGGTTATGGATGACTGGGTAGCAGATCTGGAGAAACGCTTTGACCCTTCAGGCGAACAGCGCGGCATGAGCACCGGCATCCCGTCACTCGACCGGCTGCTGGCGCCGAAAGGTCTGGTTAAAGGCTCTTTGTTCGTAATTGGCGCAAGGCCAAAGATGGGCAAGACAACCCTGTATGGGCAGATGGCGATCAACTGCGCGGTTCGTGAGAAAAAGCCAGCGCTGATGTTCAGCCTCGAAATGCCTGGCGACCAGATCCTTGAAAAGCTGGTTGGTCAGAAGTCCGGCATTAACCCGAGCATTTTTTACATGCCAGCCACGGATGACGCCGATGACCAGTACCATGGCGACTACGACGGCGACTTTAAGAAGGCGATAGCAACAGCCGGGCGACTGAGTGAAATCGACATGCTGTACATCGACGACACCCCGGGCCTGTCACTGGCGCACATTGTTAGCGAAAGCCGCCGAATCAAACGCGAGAAGGGCTGCGTAGGCATGATTTTGGTTGACTACCTGACGCTGATGACCGCCGAAAAGGCCGACCGTAATGACCTGGCGTACGGGATGATCACCAAAGGTCTGAAGAACCTCGCCAAAGAGCTTGGCTGCGTCGTCGTACTGCTGACCCAGCTCAACCGCGAACTGGAGAAGCGAGTGAATAAACGCCCGTTGCCGAGCGATTCTCGCGACACAGGGCAGATTGAGCAGGACTGCGACTACTGGGTTGGCATCCACCGGGAAGGTGCTTTCGATGACAGCGTGCCGCCGGGAGAAACCGAGTTAATCCTGCGACTCAACCGTCATGGCAGTACCGGAACGGTTTATTGCAATCAGATCAACGGGGCAATTTACGACACAGACCAGCATGCAGCCGCCGCAGAACGCCGCGGGCGCGAGCAGCAGCCGAAAAAGAAAGGGGGCTTCTGATGAAAGGCAAACAGGCAATTCTGCGTTATCTCGAAACGCACCGGACCTTCACTGCGAAGGATGTGGCCACAGAGTGCGGCATGACCATCAACTGCATCACGAAGAACGCTATCGACCTGGAGCGGGCCAGGAAGATTGTCCGGGTGAGCAAGGTCTGGCGAACGGTGACTTATCGCCTGGCGACGCCAGAAGAGCAGGACGGCACCGCACGCAGCTGCACCAATGGAATATTTCAGGAGTGCCGCAACAGCGCGGCGATGAAGCGGGTTTTGATGGTTTTGGGGAGGGTAGGGGTATGACAAACATAAGCGCAGTGGAAAAAATGGCTGAATTAATGCAGCAGATTGAGGTGAATTCACCGCGGGTTGCAGCACTTCATTATTGCCTGTCAGAGACTGCCAGACACATTGCAGAACTTGAGCAAAAGCTTGAAGAGTCTCAGCGCGAGTTCCGTTCTGCTGATGCGACTATCGAAAATCTGCAGATGCAGGTTGAGAAGCTGGCTGCGGAGAATGCGGGGCTGAATAACTTTATTGCATCCAGTTGTTATGTTTTGGCTGGAGAAGAAGCAGCCTGGCACCCGGCTATTGACCATGCGCCAGAGACTCCGGCAATTAATCAGCTGAGCATAGCAGAGTCACAGTTTTTAACTGACGTAATGACTGCTGCTGGGCTTTTGTCTTGCGGGAAGCGAGATACACAATTAGCAAAAAGACTAGCTGATTTTTGTGTTTCAAAAAGAGGGGGTTCTAATCCCGCCCAGCTTCGCAAAGGAGTGCAGTCATGAGCAAATTAACTTGCAAAGTTGGTTACGTTAATCCGCGTTATGTGAGTTTTGCAGATTTTCTTCGCCAGGGTCGTGTTGATGTGTTGGCGAAACAACTTGCTGAACGTCTTGAGATTGAAGCTGGCAGTCAGAGTGAGGCCATTGATTTTGTGAAGCAGGTTCTAATCGATATCGCCGCTGATGACATGGGAGTGAAAAATATCGACGAGCCACGGGAAAGCTGGCGTTCACAGTTCGACGCAAAAGGAGCCGCCCAATGAGCAACATCGACAAACGCGCATTACGTGAAGCGGCGGAGAAGGCGCTACCGGCAATGAAGCGCCTGCTTATGATGCCGAATGATGAGTTGTTTGATGAGGCGCAGCTAAACGTCGATGGTGATGTTGACGCGGCGAATGCATTCAACCTGCTCACCGGGCCGGAAACCGTGCTGGCGCTGCTGGATGAGCTGGAAGCCGTACAAAAGGTTTCTGCTGCGCGTCTTGGAGCAATAGACACTACCCACAAGATGTTTCAGCGTGAGCGAGACAGGGCAGAGAAAGCAGAGAAGAGGATTGCTGAGCTATCTCAGAAGGCTGATATCTACGACATGTTGCGACAAGACTATGGGCTTCAGGGCTCACTGGTTGAGTTCGTTGATTGGCAGGCAAAGCGGATTGCTGAGTTGGAGCGTAAAGAACAGCACAGTGAACGCCAGTCAGTCATTGATGCGCTGGCTGGTTCGGGTGAGGCATGGAGTGATATCGAAGAATACATGCAGGAGTGGGACGCAGCCCGCGCCGCCTCAGCCGGTAAAGGAGAGTGAAATGGCTGACAAATTAAATATCCGCGCCGAAGACGTTGAGCCTGGCGATGTAATTATCACCTCTCAAGGCAAGAGATACACGGTCGAATCATTCTGGATGGTGGATGACACCGTTACCCTGTTCGGAACTGATGGCTCTGAAACAGAATATGACTACGACGAAATGCTCGACGTGGAAAGGGGATGATCATGAGCACAATTACCAAAGAATGGCTGCAGCAGAAAATTGCCGACATGGAAGCCGCCCGCGATGAAATCCCGTTCGGCCTGGACGAAGACGACAGCAACACGCTGGCGGCGCTGCGTATCGCGCTGGCATCGCTCGAAGCGGAGCCGGTGTGCGTCATCGACCAGTCCAATCTTGATTATCTAAAATCTGGTTCTGATGCAGACGTATGGCCTGCGTCCAGAACAGAGATGGGTGATGTGCTTCTGTATCGCGCTGTCGTGCCAGCGCCGGTATCTGTGCCTGATGATATCCCCGACAGCGTTTACGAGGTCCTCTGTCAGGCATGTGGTGGCGGAGAAAAGGCTTGCGATTTTGCGGATGAACTTTGGAACGCCTGCCGCGAAGCCATGCTTCAGGATAAGGAGTGAGCATGCAGATATCACCGATTACTCTTCGCGCTGCTCAGGAATTTGTCGCCCAGCACCACCGACACAACAAACCGCCTCGCGGCCATAAGTTCAGCATTGGGCTGAAAAATGAATTTGGAGAACTTATTGGTGTGGCTACAGCTGGCAGGCCGGTTGCAAGACACTTCGACGATGGCCTGACGCTTGAAGTAAATCGTACATGCACAACAGGAGAGCGCAACGCTAACAGCGCTCTTTACGGGGCTATATGGCGGGCAGCGAAGGCAATGGGATACGTTCGCTGCATCACCTACACCCAGGCTAATGAATCAGGAGCATCTCTGCGTGCTGCTGGATTTGTTCAGGTTAAGGAGCTTCCGGCAAGAAAAGGTTGGGCTGCTTCAAGCGTTGTGCTGAAAGATAAGCGAGACCCGATAGGCAATGGTGGTGTTTCTCGTGTTCTTTGGGAAATCAGGAGGGGTGTATGAATAATATTACGAATGAGCAATTGGATGGCCTGATTAAGTCAGCAGTAAATTCTTCTGGCCCACTGCCTCCTGATGAGAAATTTTCACAGATAATTTCCGCCTTACGTGAGCTGCGTGAGTTGAGAGCCGCCATGCTACAGGGTGGCAACTCTCCGGTGATTCCGGATGGTTGGGTGCTGGTGCCGATTGAGCCGACTGAAGACATGATCGTTAACGGGTTCGAGTCGGAGCCAGATCAGAGCTTTAGCGATGAAAAGGAGTGGGAAGAATACGACGCTATGAGTGGATGCCAGCAAGCGGCGCACCGGGCGAAGTTATGCTGGGCAGCCATGATAGCAGCAGCGCCGAAGCCGTAATGATATAACGCAAAAAATTTCCAAATGAGCCATGATATCTTCTTGGCTCTTTTTGTTATGGCGCGATAAAAATGAAAATATTGATAGCAGCGGTGGTTTTCGTTTCTCCGTTGATGGCTCATGCCGAATACGTTCCATTTGATAAACAACAACCTATTAATTTCGAATGTCAGACTGGCGTTAAGATCCATGTCGTCGATAAAAAGCACGTTGTAATCAATGGGGATTTCGATGCTGAAGTTTCAGAGCTCAGCGGTGATCGCTTGCAGGCTCAGGGGTACCACGATAAAACAAGTTTAGCTACCACTATCGATTTACGTTTTATGGGTGGACCTTATTATTCGCTTTTGACAACTGAGCTTGATCAGACTGATTCAAAGGGGCCATGGGATGATAAAGTCCTTGGGGTATCAGCGCTGATATGCACCCGGACACAATGAGGAAATATCATGTCTGAATTCAACATTGCTGCTAAATCTCAAGAAGAGCGCGACAAGGTTAACGTTGACCTTGCTGCCTCCGGAGTGGCGTACAAAGAGCGGTTGAACCTGCCGGTTATCGCCGAAGTGGTTATGCGCGAACAACCAGAGCATTTGCGGGATTATTTTTTGGAGAGGTTGAAGTTTTATAGGGAAGCGTCAATAACTTTACCGAAGCCATCGGATCCTCGTTATGTTGAGATGGCAGATCAGAACGCGAAAAAGTAACCCGAGCTCAGTGAGGTTTCAATGGGAAGCCATATGCAAAGAGTTAGTTTTAGACGTAATGGTATAGAGGTTGGATGCGGACAATGCGAGGTTAGGGAGAGCCCTGATCATGCAGGGGTGTATGGTTTTATGTCAGAAATAGACCCTGGTATTTACTCTTCAGCAGGGCCGCTTCCGATAAAAAAAGTAAAAGACGAATTTGTCGTTGACCTACCTGATGAATAACTTTGATTTTCAGTAATCAACCCGCCATAATTGAGTCATCGGAGCCTGAACAACTCCGGTGACTTCTGCGCATTTAAGGGGACTTAAATGCGACCACAATCTGAACTCCTCACCTTATCACAGATGCAGAAATGCACCTGCGATTTCCTGCATTCTGCGGTTTCCGTTAAGGAGGCCGTATGAGCATGAACAAAGACGGCATCCGTCTGCACAAATCCAATTTTTCAGCCATCGGGCAGCAGATACAGCCAATGCTGGAATCTGGCGACTGCTATCGCCTCATTATCAAGCCCTGGAAGGACAAGCGCAGTCTCTCCCAAAATGCCCTTCTCTGGATGTGGAATGGCGACGTTGCATCTGCCGTCAACCACCACTCCGAAAACAAGTTAACCGAGGAAGACCTTCATGAGTTTCTGAAGGATATGTTCTGCCCCGCCAAGCCCGTAACCGTTCTTGGTGAAACCAAGATGGTGAAGTCCACCAAGCTTCTCGACACCGAAGAGATGACCTTCTACCTGCGCCGCATTGAAGTCTGGTGTGCTGAACGCGGTATCAAATTGCGGATCCCCGCCAACTCCGAATATCACGAAAAAGGACACGATCATGTTTGAGAATGAAATTTGGAAGCCGGTGCCGGGGTATGAAGGCCGGTTTGAGGTTAGCTCTCTTGCTCGCGTCCGTAGTTTGTCTCGCAAAGTTACTACGTGCGGGCGCGATAAGAAGACGTGGACCACTAGGACTATCGCTGGGCGGATTCTTAAGGGATGCACATCATCCCAATACATCAGGGTATCACTTTCTAATAAACACGAAATGCTACATCGGTTCGTGGCGCTCGCGTTTGTGCCAAATCCTAATAACTACCCGCACGTTAACCACATCGATGGAAATAAGCACAACAATCTGCCAGAGAATCTTGAGTGGTGCACGCATGCCATGAACATGAAGCACGCCAATGAAACCGGGCTATCCAACAAGAATAAAATGCCTGTAATTGCAGAGAGAGATGGGTTTGGATACTGGTTTCCATCAATGCAATCGACCAAGAAGTACGGATGCAACCCGGCGTTAGTCCACGCGTCGATCAATGGAAAGCAGGGTGAGCACAGGGGGATGCAGTGGAGTTATTGCTCTTCCACATCCAACTGTGAATACCAGCAGCTTCGCGATAAGCAGGAGGCCTGATGTCTACTCCACTTTCCCGCGTTATCACCAATGAAATCTTCCGCGTTCCGGCGCGCCGCCAGCGCAAGCCCGCGGTTAAGCCGTCCGACATCCCGACACTGAAAGACTACACCGCCCGCCTGGTGGATCAGAAATGGCTGCGTCTCGCGGCACGGAGGGCGCATGGCTAATTTATGCAAAGCGGCACGCGGTCGCGAATGTCAGGTGCGGATCACCGGCGTATGCAACGGCAATCCTGAAACCTCAGTACTGGCTCACATACGTCTTGCTGGTCTCTGCGGCACCGGAATAAAGCCGCCTGATCTAATCGCCACCATCGCATGCAGCAGTTGCCACGACGAGATTGATCGCCGTACCCGTCTGGTCGATGCGGAATATGCAAAGGAGTGCGCGCTGGAAGGCATGGCTCGCACGCAGGTCATCTGGCTTAAAGAGGGGCTCGTAAAAGCATGAATGAATATCGCATCAGCCTCCCGTGGCCGCCGAGCAACAACCGCTACTACCGGCATAACCGCGGGCGCACGCACATCAGCGCAGAAGGGCAGGCGTACCGCGACAGCGTCGGCAGAATCATCAAAGACTCAATGCTGGATATTGGCCTGGCAACACCCGTGAAAATCCGTATCGAATGCCACATGCCGGATCGCCGCCGCCGGGACCTGGATAACTTGCAAAAGGCTGCCTTCGATGCCCTGACGAAATCCGGGTTCTGGCTCGATGACCAGCAGGTCGACTACTACAGCGTGAAGAGGATGCCAATCGTCAAAGGCGGCAGGCTTGAACTGACCATCACCGAACTGGAGGCTGAATGAACCACACAGACTTCCTGCGGTATCAGGCCGAAAGCGTTAAGCGCGCCAGCATGCCGCCAGTAGCAAAGCACAGCCATACCAAAACCAACCAGTCACATAAGGAAGCCGCATGAACAGTCAGCAACTGGAATACGTACGTCAGCAGCTCATTGTGGCGACCGCAGATCTGAGCGGGGCGACGAAAGGGCAGCTGGTAGCTTTCGCCGAGAACGCGCAATTCACCGCGACGGTGCGCAGCCGGGGTAGAAAAAAGGTATTCGACAAGGATAAGCAGCGCATGGTCAATCCTGACGGCCCGCCGATGAGCGGCAACCAGTCCCGCGCCAAGGGCTCATCCATCGCGCTGGTGGGCCCGGTTGAGTTCGTGACCGCATCCTGGCGCCGCGCTGTCCTGTCGCTGGAAGACCACCAGAAAGCATGGCTGCTGTGGAACTACAGCGAGAATATCCGCTTCGAGTACCAGGTGGCGATAACTCAGTGGGCGTGGGCAGAGTTTCAGGAACAGCTCGGCGCGAAGAAGGTGGCCGGCAAGACGCTGGAGCGTCTGAAGAAACTTATCTGGCTGGCGGCGCAGGACGTCAAAGCGGAGCTGGCGGGCATGGATGTGTATCAGCACCAGGACCTGGCGGCTCTGTGCGGCGTTAAGCCTGATAACTGGTGTCATAACTACGCCGACTACTGGCGGGCCATGTGCGCCATCTTTAAGCGCCTTGATGGCGATTCTCTTCTCTGCACTGTTAGAACACGATCACATCAAAAGGCGACTTTTTCGCAGCAGGGTATTGCAAAAGTCAATTAAATAGCATACATTTCATGTAAATCTGATATCGTCGCCATAGCTTTGATTGTCGACATAAAGAATCCAAGCCCGAGGTTAACGCCTTGGGCTTTTTTATTTGCGGTACGCCGCATACAGAACCCACTACCTGGGACCCTTCGGCCAGAGAGCCGACATTGCCTTACCCTCACATTGCCAGCCTGTCGCTGGCTTTTTTATTTCAGGCTCCGGGAACCATCATCGACACGCCTACTTGTTAAATCGTCCCGAGGGCCTGACTCTTTTCAAACACACA
>JBCNNW010000046.1:0-6756 GCA_039594205.1 Pseudescherichia sp.
GACGGTCCGGGCAGACACATCGGAGGCGATCACCAGCAACGTGATAACCACGATGAACATCATCCGTGACATCTCACAGGCTACCCAGAATGCAAAGAACGAACTGGCCAAAAAAGGCGAGACGCGCATTGTCTACATCAGGCAGGCGCTTGAAGGCGATCCGTGCGCTAACCAGCTTGTTCCTTCTGCCGCTGCTGACAGCATGCGGGAATACGCAGACAGTTTACGTTCCGGCCCCGGTGGTTCCGATAAGCCCTGACCTGACAGCAGACACGCCGATACCCGGAATGGCGATTCCGTTCACTTGGCAGGCAAGTCTGGAGTTAAACGCTCAGCTCTATACGGCGCTGGGGCAGTGCAATCTGGATAAGGCGGGGATTCGGGAAATAGAACACTCGCGTAATACCAATTTTAAATGAAGGGACTTGCTAACAGTAGCCGTTTCGTTATTATCGAAATGTTAACCCACGGAAAGTTCAAGGAGGTCTTTTTGACCCAGTTTTTGGACTTCCCCTTAAGCAACCGTTGATCTCGACGTCAGGGTTCCTGAGCCAGGGGTAACAGCAATCGAAGGGCTAGTGAGCAGGGAGAATATCCGGGATGGGCGACCATCTTGAGAGCTTTACCACCCGCGTCTGGGACGTTGGAGTCTCCCGCCATTCGGGTCGAGCCGTTTGGTTAATGCATGAAGAGCCAAGGGGCTCAGGTGACGTTGGCGTGTTAGAACCCCATGCTGGCCATGGTGTCAGTCGGGATACTCGAACACGACAGTAATTCGCGTTAACTTGGTCTGCCTTTCACCTAAAAGCCGCCTTCGGGCGGTTTTTTTGTTGCCATCACCATGGGTTGACCCATCGTAATGGCGATACCCTCAAATAGCGGATAAAGAGGCTCTCAATGTCCGACATCTACCAAATCACGTTAACCACCCAAACCGGCGAAACCTTCACGGGCAAGATGTCACGACGTCAGCCTGAACTGGTTAACGGCTTTGTGCCGCTGGCGACGGAAACGGGACAGTGGCTGTATTTCGCTCCTGCCGACGTTAAGCGCGTGGAGTTCACGCCAGTAACGGCAGAGCAGACCGAACAGCCAGCAGAACAAACAACGGAGTAACGAATGAGCAAACCGGACTGGGAGGCCATCGAGACGGCGTACCGGGCCGGAGTGATGTCCCTCCGAGAAATAGCATCACAGCACGGTATCAGCGAAGGCGCTATCCGTAAGCGAGCCAAGCGTGACGATTGGTCGCGTGACCTGAATGCGAAGGTGAAAGAACGCGCTGACGATCTGGTACGCAAAGCCGAGGTACGCAAACAGGTACGCAGTGAAGTCACATTTAACGAACGCGTACTCATCGAAGCGACGGCTGAGGTAATTGCCAACGTCCGCATGGAGCATCGCGGCGATATCAAGCGCGCCCGGCAGATAACCAACGCTCTGTTTGATGAGTTGGGCGCGGAGTGCGCAGACGTGGCCGCACTGGAGAAGCTCGGAGAGTTGATGTTCGACCCTGACGATAAGGGCCAGGACAAGCTCAATGAGATTTACCACAAGGTCATCAGCATGCCGGAGCGCGTTAAGTCGGTTAAGGCACTGAGCGACGCGCTGAAGAATCTGATCGGGCTTGAGCGCCAGGCCTACGACATCGACGGGCCGGAAGGCGACAACTCTGTTAAGCAACTGTCTGACCTGATGGATTCACTGTCTCAGGGGGCTTAATGAAACCTGAGCACCTGAAGCTGCTGTTCGACAAAGACTGGCGGCTGAACAACCTTTACTGGATCACCGACAAAGAGGGAAAGCCTACGCGCTTCAGGATGACGCCTGAGCAGCGGGAATACTTTGAGGGGATCCACACACGCAACATCATCCTGAAGGCTCGCCAGCTCGGTTTCACAACTGAGGTGTGCATCATCCAGCTCGATGCGGCCCTGTTCGAGTCAGCGAAGTGCGCGCTGATTGCCCATACGCTGAATGATGCAAAGCGCCTGTTTCGCGAAAAGGTGAAGTACGCGTACGACAAGCTACCGGCAGAGATAAAGGCTGCTAACCCGGCCAGTAACGACTCTTCTGGCGAGCTCGTCTTTAAGAAGGGCGGCTCGTTATACGTCAGCACGTCGTTTCGTGGCGGTACGCTGCGTTACCTGCACGTTTCTGAGTTCGGAAAGATATGCGCCAAGTATCCTGACAAAGCCCGTGAGATCGTCACTGGTGCGTTTGAGGCGGTATCGACTGGATGCTTCGCTACTATCGAGAGCACGGCAGAGGGCCGGGCGGGGTACTTCTTCGATTACTGCCAGACGGCAGAGAGAGCGTTGCTGCAGGGCAAGCCCTTATCCGCGCTGGACTGGAAGTTTTTCTTCTTCTCCTGGTGGAGGAATCCGCAGTACGCAATCGACCCGGTCGAGTCTCTGCCGGTGCGCCTGCTTGAGTATTTCGCTGAAATGGCGGCGAAGCACGGCGTAGTCGTCAATGAGCGCCAGAAAGCTTGGTACTACGCCAAAGAGAAAACGCTAGGCGACGACATGAAGCGCGAATACCCGACCATTCCGGCCGAGGCGTTCCAGCAATCTGTCGAGGGCGCGTACTACGCGAAGCAGTTCCGCTGGCTCTACACCAACAAGCGGATCGGCCAAATCCCGGATAACTCACACCTGCCGGTGCACACGTTCTGGGATATCGGTGTTGGCGACTCCACGGCGATCTGGTTCGTTCGCGAGGTAGGCAATGAGTTCCACATCATCGACTACTACGAAAACTCCGGTGAGGGCCTGAGGCACTACATGAAGGTGCTGAAGGATAGGGGCTATGAATACGGCGAGCACTGGGGTCCGCACGACATCGAAAACCGCGAGTTTGCCGCTGATGCGAAGTCACGCAAAGAGCTGGCGCGCGAGGGTTACGAGATTGACGGTCAGATGTACTCCCTGAATTTCAAAGTTGTGCCGAAAGCCGGCATTGATACTGGTATCGAGTCGGCCCGTGAAATCCTCAAGTCCTGCGTGTTTGATGAAGAGAAGTGTGTTGTTGGCATCTCTCACCTCGAAGCCTACCGCAAGGAGTGGGATGACAAGCGTGGCTGCTGGAAAGATAAACCGCTTCATGACTTCACATCGCACGGCGCTGACAGCTTCCGTTATTTCGCAGTAGCGAAGAATAACCGCAAACAGGTCGGCACAGTATTCTTCTAAGGAGCATCGCCAGTGAGCGAACAAGATAACGGCCTTCAACTGGCTGTGAACAACCTCGCCACTGAAATGCGGCGAGCGAACTACCTCAATGCCATCGGCATCGGTGGCGGCAACACGAAGCGACCGACGCTTTACCAGGAATTTGGCTACCCGCGCACGATCACTTTCAAAGACTTCTACAATATGTACCGCCGCAACGCCGCTGGCTTCGCTGTGGTGCATCGCCTGCTGGAAGGTTGCTGGCAGGACTATCCGGTCATTGTTGACGGCGATGAAGCGCAGGAAGCGGAGAAAACAAACGCCTGGGAAAAGAAAGTCACCAAGTTCATGAAGAAGCTGTGGCCGAAGGTGAAGGATGCCGATCGCCGCAATATGGTTGGGCGCTACTCAGCGCTTCTGCTGCAGGTCAAAGACAATCGGAACTGGGATCAGGAAGTCGACACTGCTTTAGTAAAACGACTCGGCGAGTCAGCGCTGGTAAAACTTATCCCGGTGTGGGAGCCGCAGTTAACCGTCGCCGAATGGGATAACGACCGTCAGTCAGAAACGTTCGGCCAGCCGAAGATGTTCAACTTCAACGAGCAGCCGGTCGGTGATGAGCCTTTTATCGGTCCGATGCGCGGAGAACCGGTACACCCGAGCCGCGTTATCTTGTTCTGTGAAGGTTCTGAAGACGACAACGTGCTGTCCGGCATACCGCTGCTGGAGGCTGGTTTCAACAAAGGCCTCGATATCGAGAAGATTTCCGGCGGTGGCGCAGAGGGCTTCCTGAAGAACGCCAGCCGTCAGATTGCCGTCGAATTCAGTAAAGAAACCGATATGAATACGCTGGCTGACCAGGCTAAGAAGGCTGGCTATGCTGATCTCGGCGAAGCGATGGGTGATAAGGTCAACAAGCTGAACCGTGGTACTGATGCGGCCGCCGTAATGCAGGCTGGTCAGATGCGTGTTTTAAGCGTTACGCCTGGCGACCCTGGACCGACGTGGGAAGTCACCGCGAACGAACTGGCAGCCTCAGTGCAGATCCCGTTCACCATCCTGTTCGGTCAGCAGACCGGGCGACTGGCGAGCGATGAGGATAAAACGGACTGGGCTATCCGACGTAACACGCGGCGTAATGGCTTCCTGACAGACCGGATCACTACACTGCTGGAGCGCTTCTGGACGCTTGGGATTATCGACCCACCGACCAAAGGCGAGGTCACCATCTCGTGGAGTGACCTGCTGGCGCCAGGCGAGAAAGAGAAGATCGAGAACGCATCCAAGCTGGCCGACATTGTGCAGAAAACCACTGGCTTCTATGGCGGTGAGCCGCCGATTACAGCCAATGAGCTACGCGAAGTTGTTGGGCTTGACCCGCAGCCTGAGCCGAAAGAACCACCGAAACCGGATGAGAAGGTGACTACCGATGATCCACTGGCCGATGACACCAGAACAGACGGCAAAGGTGGGGCTGCCGATAGTTCCGCGCAGCAAGGTTGACCCGACCCGATCGGCAAAGCAGGTAACAGCGATGTACCGGGATATCGAAGAGCGGTATCTCGGCATCAAGCGCGCGCTGAAAGCTCTGTTTGACCAGCGCCTGACCGGTAGAGAGCGCGAGGTAAACAGCCATAACTGGCACTTCCTTTGCCACGACAACGGCGCGGACATGCGGCTCTACCAGGTGAACGCTGGTAAGTTCATCTACGACATGTCGGCGCAGGAACTGGCTGACCTGCTTGGGGCGGTGCAGGGCATTCTCGACGATTACCTGCTGGATGGCGGTGAGCAAAATCTCTGGGCGATGGATTACGTCGTCGCAGAAGCGCAGCGCGGCACGCTGGAGGCATTCAATAACCTCTCGCAGCAGTCGCAGGTTTATGCCAGCCAGACGACGCTCCAGCAGCTTTTAAGCAGCCCCGGTCACCTTAATCAGGTGGCGGCTGCCAGGCTGACAACGTTCAGTGACTGGAAGGTCATCAGCGACACCGCCCGCGGCGATTTAACCAATATCATTACCGATGCGGTGGCGCGGGGCGTAAACCCGAGGGAAACCGCCAGCGTTATCAGCAAGCGCCTCGATGTGTCCATGTCGAAGGCGAAGACCATCGCTCAGACTGAGCAGGTCGGCGCGCTGCGGCAGGCGCAATGGAACGAAACGGACTGGGCCGCTGACCGGCTGGGGCTGAATACCGGCTTGCTGTGGCTGTCAGCGCTAAAGCCAACGACGCGCACCTGGCACGCCAGTCGTCACGGCAAGGTCTACACCACGGAAGAGGTGCGCGATTTCTACGCTGAGAACGGCAACCGGTACAACTGCTATTGCAGCCAGATACCTGCGCTGCTCAACGACGACGGCAGCATATTCAACGAAGGGCTGGCGGATAAGCTGAAGAAAGAGCGTCAGCAATGGACAGTCAAGGAGGCCGCGTGATTTATCCAGGTGATACCGCCAATGCAGTGGAGATATTGAACATCCACTACTCATTCGCAGAAACCATATGCCGCCCAAGAGAAAGGCTCAAGGCAATTGCTCAGGGTCTGATAGTCCATGACAGGATGCTAGCCGATTGGGACGTAAACAGGAAAAGCGACGAGTATCGCTGAAGAGTAACACCGAAACTACACCAATGAGGACCCAGCATGAAACGCAACCGCGTTAACGTGCTGACCGTCGTCAACTCCGCTTCAAACATCACCACTGAAACCATCGACGGCAAGCCACATATAGTGGTTCGCGGCATCACGCCTGTCGTGGACGATATTGTGATGAACCGGAAGTTGTACCCGGCAGCAGAAATCGAAAAGGCCTACAACACGCTCGAGCGTAACCCGATGCCGCTGGGCCACCCGAAAGTGGACGGCAAGCATGTGTCGGCTCGCGATGTCCGGGCGGTGAATGAGTATCACGTCGGGGCCTGGCTGCAGAACGTCAGTCACAATGACGGCAAAGTGACGGGCGACATGTACGTTAACCGCCAGTACGCCGAGTCGAGCGAGAAGGGCAAGCGCCTGATTAACCGTCTGGACGAGATGCTGGACGGCACCAACTCCGAACCGATCCATATCTCCACCGGCCTGCTGTATTCCGGCATCGCCGCCAACGGCGAGTCGAAGGGCAAGAAGTACAACGAGATCGCCACCAACATGATGTTTGACCATGTGGCGGTGCTGCTCGATGAGCCGGGCGCCGGTACGCCGGAGGAGGGCGTGGGCATATTCGTTAACTCAGAAGGTGATGAGCAACAGATTGAAGTTGCCCGTCTGGCTGACGGAATCGACTGCACCCGCGACGGCCTGCTCAACAAGACCAAATTCTTCTTCACCAACGCCTCCAACTTTTCTTTCGACGACATCTCCCGCGCCATCAGCGACAAGCTGCGCGAGGGTGACACCGAAGATAAGTGGCTTTGGCCTGAAACGGTGTGGCCGGACAGCTTCATCTACCGCAATCACACCAAATATCTGAAGCAGAAGTACCTCATCGATGATGACGGCAAGGCCGTGTTCGTCGGCGAACCTGTAGAAGTCGTGCGCAAACCCACTGAGTACGAGATTAAAACCAACGGAGAGAACGATC
>JBCNNW010000047.1:0-31627 GCA_039594205.1 Pseudescherichia sp.
GCCAACGGCGGCCCGTCCCGCCTGTTTATTCTCCGTCCGGTCGCCACCACCCTCTTTATGGTGGCGATCCTGCTGGCCGGGATCATTGGCTACCGTTTTCTGCCGGTCTCCGCCCTGCCCGAGGTGGACTATCCGACGATTCAGGTAGTGACCCTCTATCCCGGCGCCAGCCCGGACGTGATGACCTCTGCCGTCACCGCGCCCCTTGAGCGCCAGTTCGGCCAGATGTCCGGCCTCAAGCAGATGTCTTCCCAAAGCTCCGGCGGTGCGTCGGTAGTGACGCTTCAGTTTCAGCTGACGCTGGGGCTGGACGTTGCCGAGCAGGAGGTGCAGGCCGCAATTAACGCCGCCACCAATTTACTGCCCTCCGATCTGCCTAACCCGCCGGTCTACAGTAAGGTCAACCCGGCGGACCCGCCGATCATGTCGCTGGCGGTAACCTCGACTGCGATGCCGATGACTCAGGTTGAGGATATGGTCGAGACCCGGGTGGCGCAGAAGATCTCTCAGGTGGCTGGCGTCGGCCTGGTGACACTTTCCGGCGGCCAGCGTCCGGCGGTACGGGTAAAGCTTAACGCCCAGGCCATCGCCGCCCTCGGGCTGACCAGCGAAACCGTGCGCACCGCGATTAATAACAACAACGTGAATTCGGCGAAGGGTAGTCTCGACGGCCCGACGCGGGCGGTGACCCTCTCCGCTAACGACCAGATGCAGTCCGCCGAAGACTACCGCCGCCTGATTATCGCCTACCAGAACGGAGCACCGATCCGCCTCGGTGACGTGGCAACCATTGAGCAGGGGGCAGAGAACAGCTGGCTGGGAGCGTGGGCCAACAAGCAGCAGGCGATCGTGATGAACGTTCAGCGCCAGCCGGGAGCCAACATTCTTTCCACTGCCGACAGCATCCGCACCCTGCTGCCTCAGCTTACCGAGAGCCTGCCGAAGTCGGTCACGGTGAAGGTTCTGTCGGATCGTACCACCAATATCCGCGCCTCGGTGCACGATACCCAGTTCGAGCTGATGCTGGCCATCGCCCTGGTGGTGATGATTATCTACCTGTTCCTGCGCAACGTCCCGGCGACCATTATTCCCGCCGTGGCGGTACCGCTGTCGCTGGTGGGCACCTTTGCGGTGATGGTGTTCCTCGACTTCTCGATCAACAACCTGACGCTGATGGCCCTGACGATTGCCACCGGCTTCGTGGTCGATGATGCCATCGTGGTGATTGAGAACATCTCCCGCTATATCGAAAAAGGCGAGAAGCCGCTGGCGGCGGCGCTGAAGGGCGCGGGAGAGATTGGCTTTACCATTATCTCCCTTACCTTCTCGCTGATTGCGGTGCTGATCCCGCTGCTGTTTATGGGCGATATCGTGGGCCGCCTGTTCCGCGAGTTTGCCGTCACCCTGGCGGTGGCGATCCTGATCTCCGCCGTGGTCTCCCTGACCCTGACGCCGATGATGTGCGCCCGGATGCTCAGCCATGAGTCCCTGCGCAAGCAGAACCGCTTCTCCCGCGCCTCGGAGCGCTTTTTCGACCGCGTGATTGCCGCCTACGGCCGGGGGCTGACGAAGGTGCTGAACCATCCGTGGCTGACCCTCAGCGTGGCGTTGGGCGCACTGCTGCTGTCGGTGCTGCTGTGGGTAGCCATCCCGAAAGGCTTTTTCCCTATTCAGGATAACGGCATTATCCAGGGCACCCTGCAGGCCCCGCAGTCGGCGTCGTTTGCCAGCATGGCGGAGCGCCAGCGGCAGGTGAGCGATATCGTGCTGAAGGATCCGGCGGTAGAGAGCCTGACGGCCTTCGTCGGCGTCGACGGCACCAACCCGTCGCTGAACAGCGCCCGGCTGCAAATCAACCTCAAGCCGCTGGATGACCGGGACGATCGCGTCCAGACGGTGATCGCCCGGCTTCAGCAGGCGGTGGCGAAAGTGCCCGGCGTGGCGCTCTATCTTCAGCCGACCCAGGATCTGACCATTGATACCACCGTCAGCCGCACCCAGTACCAGTTTACCCTACAGGCCACGACCCTTGAGGCACTGAGCACCTGGGTACCGCAGCTGATGAGTGAGCTACAGACCCTGCCGCAGCTGGCAGACGTCAGCAGCGACTGGCAGGACAAGGGACTCGCCGCGTACGTGAACGTTGATCGGGACAGCGCCAGCCGGCTGGGCATTACCATGGCGGACGTGGATAACGCCCTCTACAACGCCTTCGGCCAGCGGCTGATCTCCACCATCTATACCCAGGCGAATCAGTATCGGGTGGTGCTGGAGCATAACACCGCCGCAACGCCGGGTCTGGCGGCGCTGGACTCCATCCGCCTGACCA
Source organism: Pseudescherichia sp. (assembly GCA_039594205.1). Taxonomy (GTDB): domain Bacteria; phylum Pseudomonadota; class Gammaproteobacteria; order Enterobacterales; family Enterobacteriaceae; genus Pseudescherichia. Next base: position 2,330 of record JBCNNW010000047.1, read on the forward strand.
GCAGCGACGGCGGCGTGGTGCCGCTCAGCGCCATCGCCAAAGTAGAAGAGCGCTATACCCCGCTGGCGATCAACCACCTTGACCAGTTCCCGTCTACTACCATCTCGTTTAACGTCCCGGACGGCTACGCGCTAGGGGATGCGGTGCAGGCCATTCTGGATAGCGAAAAGAACCTCAGCCTGCCGGGGGATATTACCACCCAGTTCCAGGGCAGTTCGCTGGCCTTCCAGGACGCACTGGGCAGCACCGTGTGGCTGATCGTTGCGGCGGTGGTAGCGATGTATATCGTGCTTGGCGTGCTTTACGAGAGCTTTATTCACCCCATTACCATCCTCTCTACCCTGCCCACCGCCGGGGTGGGCGCGCTGCTGGCCCTGATGCTGGCGGGCAGCGAGCTGGATGTGATCGCCATTATCGGTATCATCCTGCTGATTGGCATCGTCAAGAAGAACGCCATCATGATGATCGACTTTGCCCTCGCCGCCGAGCGCGAGCAGGGCATGTCGCCCAGGGAGGCGATCTTCCAGGCCTGCCTGCTGCGTTTCCGGCCGATTTTAATGACGACGCTTGCGGCGCTGCTGGGTGCCCTGCCGCTGATGCTGAGCACCGGGGTGGGCGCCGAGCTGCGCCGTCCGCTGGGGATCGGCATGGTCGGCGGCCTGCTGGTGAGCCAGGTCCTAACCCTGTTTACCACGCCAGTGATCTACCTGCTGTTTGACCGCCTGGCCCTGCGGGTTCGCCACCGCCTCCCCCGCCGCGCAGAGCGTGAAGGGGAGGAGATGTAAGTGAAGTTTTTTGCCCTCTTCATTCACCGCCCGGTCGCCACAATCCTGATTTCGCTGGCGATTACCCTCTGCGGAATTCTTGGCTTCCGCCTGCTGCCGGTAGCTCCGCTGCCGCAGGTGGACTACCCGGTGATCATGGTGAGCGCCTCCCTGCCGGGGGCGTCGCCGGAGACCATGGCCTCCTCGGTGGCGACGCCGCTGGAGCGCTCGCTCGGGCGCATTGCCGGGGTCAACGAGATGACCTCCTCCAGCTCGCTGGGCAGCACGCGCATCATTCTGGAGTTCAAATTCGATCGCGACATCAACGGTGCCGCGCGAGACGTGCAGGCGGCGATCAACGCCGCACAGAGCCTGCTGCCGAGCGGCATGCCGAGCCGTCCGACCTATCGGAAAGCAAACCCATCCGATGCGCCAATCATGATCCTGACGCTGACATCGGATACCTACTCCCAGGGGCAGCTGTATGACTTCGCCTCGACGCAGCTGGCTCAGACCATCTCGCAAATCGACGGCGTAGGCGACGTTGACGTCGGCGGTAGCTCCCTGCCCGCCGTGCGGGTGTCGCTCAACCCGCAGGCGCTGTTTAACCAGGGCGTGTCGCTGGACGCTGTGCGCAGCGCGATTAACAACGCCAACGTGCGCAGGCCGCAGGGCGCTATTGAGGACGGCACCCACCGCTGGCAGCTGCAAACCAACGATGAGATCAAAACCGCCGAGGCCTACCAGCCGCTGATCGTCCACTACAGCAACGGCGCGGCGGTACGCCTTGGCGACGTCGCCAGCGTTACCGATTCGGTGCAGGACGTGCGCAACGCCGGGATGACCAACGCCAAACCGGCGATCCTGCTGATGATCCGCAAGCTGCCGGAAGCCAATATTATCCAGACGGTAGACAGCATTCGCGCCCGGCTGCCGGAGCTGCAGGAGACCATCCCGGCAGCCATCGACTTGCAGATCGCCCAGGACCGCTCCCCCACCATCCGCGCCTCGCTGGATGAGGTCGAGCATAGCCTGATTATCTCCGTGGCGCTGGTGATCCTGGTGGTCTTTCTCTTCCTGCGCTCGGGCCGGGCGACGCTGATCCCGGCGGTGGCGGTGCCGGTATCGCTGATCGGCACCTTTGCCGCCATGTACCTGTGCGGCTTTAGTCTCAACAACCTCTCCCTGATGGCGCTGACCATCGCTACCGGCTTTGTGGTGGATGACGCTATTGTGGTGCTGGAGAACATTGCCCGCCATCTGGAGGCCGGAATGAAACCGCTCCAGGCGGCGTTGCAGGGCACGCGCGAGGTGGGCTTTACCGTACTCTCTATGAGCCTGTCGCTGGTGGCGGTTTTCCTGCCGCTGCTGCTGATGGACGGCCTGCCGGGCCGCCTGCTGCGCGAGTTTGCCGTCACCCTGTCGGTGGCGATCGGCATTTCGCTGGTGGTCTCTCTGACCCTGACGCCGATGATGTGCGGCTGGCTGCTGAAGAGCGGCAAACCGAAAGCGCAAGCTAAGGTGCGAGGCTTTGGCCGCCTGCTGCTCGCTCTTCAGCAGGGCTACGCTAAATCGCTGAAGTGGGTGCTGAACCATACCCGGATGGTGGGCGTGGTGCTGCTTGGCACCATTGCACTCAACGTCTGGCTCTATATCGCCATCCCGAAAACCTTCTTCCCGGAGCAGGATACCGGCGTGCTGATGGGAGGTATCCAGGCCGACCAGAGCATCTCCTTCCAGGCGATGCGCGGCAAGCTGGCAGACTTTATGAAGATTATTCGCGACGATCCGGCGGTGGATAACGTTACCGGCTTTACCGGCGGCTCACGGGTCAACAGCGGGATGATGTTTATCACGCTGAAATCCCGTGACCAGCGCAGCGATACTGCCCAGCAGGTGATTGACCGCCTGCGCGGAAAGCTGGCAAAAGAGCCGGGGGCTAATCTGTTCCTGATGGCAGTACAGGATATCCGCGTCGGCGGCCGTCAGTCGAACGCCAGCTACCAGTACGCTCTGCTGTCGGACGATCTTGGCGACCTGCGTGCGTGGGAGCCGAAGATCCGCAAGGCGCTGGCGGCCCTGCCCCAGCTGGCGGACGTTAACTCCGATCAGCAGGATAACGGGGCAGAGATGAACCTGATCTATGACCGGGAGACGATGTCCCGGCTGGGTATCAGCGTGCAGGATGCCAACGGCCTGCTCAACAACGCCTTCGGCCAGCGGCAGATCTCAACCATCTATGAGGCACTCAACCAGTACAAGGTGGTGATGGAGGTCGATCCGCGCTACACCCAGGACATCAGCGCCCTGGACAAGATGTTTGTAATCAATAGCGAGGGCAAGCCGATCCCCCTCTCTTACTTCGCGAAATGGCAGCCCGCTAACGCGCCGCTGTCGGTAAATCACCAGGGGCTGTCTGCCGCCTCGACCATCGCCTTCAACCTGCCGACCGGCGTCTCGCTCTCCGAGGCCAGCGCAGCCATTGACCGGACGATGACTCAGCTGGGGGTGCCCTCCAGCGTGCGCGGCAGCTTTGCCGGGACGGCGCAGGTCTTCCAGGAGACCATGCGCTCCCAGCTGATCCTGATCCTCGCCGCCATCGCCACGGTCTATATCGTGCTTGGCATTCTCTATGAGAGCTATGTACATCCGCTGACCATTCTCTCTACCCTGCCGTCGGCGGGGGTGGGGGCGCTGCTGGCGCTGGAGCTGTTCAATGCCCCATTTAGCCTCATCGCCCTGATCGGAATTATGTTATTGATAGGTATCGTCAAGAAGAACGCCATCATGATGGTCGACTTCGCCCTGGAGGCGCAGCGCACCGGCAATCTGACGCCGCAGGAGGCCATCTTCCAGGCCTGTCTGCTGCGCTTCAGGCCGATCATGATGACGACTCTGGCGGCGCTGTTCGGTGCCCTGCCGCTGGTGCTGACCTCCGGTGACGGCTCCGAGCTGCGCCAGCCGCTGGGGATCACCATCGTCGGCGGCCTGGTGATGAGCCAGCTGCTGACGCTCTACACCACGCCGGTGGTCTATCTCTTCTTTGACCGGCTGCGGCTGCGTTTTACCCGCAAGCGCCAGCCGTTATTGGGTGAGTAATAAGGTGAATACAGGGTAAAGAGGCAGGTGAAATGACCGATCTTCCTAACCAGGTCCGCTGGCAGCTATGGATAGTGGCCTTCGGCTTTTTCATGCAGGCGCTGGACACCACCATCGTCAACACCGCCCTGCCCTCAATGGCGCAGAGCCTCGGCGAAAGCCCGCTGCATATGCATATGGTCGTCGTGGCCTACGTGCTGACGGTGGCGGTGATGCTTCCCGCCAGCGGCTGGCTGGCGGATAAGGTTGGCGTGCGCAACGTTTTTTTCAGCGCGATTGTGCTGTTTACGCTGGGATCGCTGTTCTGCGCCCAGGCTAGCACCCTCGACGGGCTGGTAATGGCCCGCGTGCTGCAGGGCGTCGGCGGGGCGATGATGGTGCCGGTGGGCAGGCTGACGGTGCTGAAGATCGTTCCCCGCTCGCAGTATATGGCGGCGATGACCTTCGTCACGCTGCCGGGACAGATTGGTCCCCTGCTCGGCCCGGCGCTGGGGGGGATTCTGGTGGAGTACGCCTCCTGGCACTGGATCTTCCTGATTAACCTGCCGGTGGGCATCGTCGGGGCGATAGCTACCCTCTGGCTGATGCCCAACTACACCCTACAAACCCGCCGTTTCGATATGCCCGGCTTCCTGCTGCTGGCCTTCGGCATGGCGGCGCTGACCCTCGCCCTCGACGGCCAGAAGGGGCTGGGCATTTCCACGCTTACCCTCGTGGCGCTGGTGGTTGCGGGCGCGATCGCGCTGGGCTTCTACCTGTGGCATGCCAGACGCAACGAGGCGGCGCTCTTCCCCCTCGGCCTGTTTAGCACTCGCACCTTCTCCCTCGGCCTGGCCGGCAGCTTTGCCGGACGCATCGGCAGCGGCATGCTGCCCTTTATCACGCCGGTATTTTTACAGATCGGGCTGGGCTTCTCACCGTTCCACGCCGGTCTGATGATGATCCCGATGGTGCTGGGCAGCATGGGCATGAAGCGGATCGTGGTACAGGTAGTTAACCGCGCAGGCTACCGCCGGGTGCTGGTGGCAAGCACGCTGGGGCTGGCGCTGGTGAGTCTGTTGTTTATGGCAACGGCGCTGGCGGGACTCTACTACCTGCTGCCGGTGGTGCTGTTCGTGCAGGGGATGATCAACTCGATGCGCTTCTCGACCATGAACACCCTGACGCTGAAGGATCTGCCGGATGCGCAGGCCAGCAGCGGCAACAGCCTGCTGTCGATGGTTATGCAGCTCTCAATGAGCGTCGGCGTCACCGTCGCCGGGCTGCTGCTGGGCCTGTTTGGTCAGCAGCATCTGGCGACTGACAGCACCCTGGTGCACCACGTATTCTTCTCCACCTATCTGTGCATGGCGGTGATTATCGCCCTGCCCGCGCTGGTCTTTGCCCGCGTGCCGAATGACGCCAGCACCAATACCGTGATTGCCCGGCGTAAAAGGAGTAAACAATGAAATTCTGGCGACCCGGTATTACCGGCAAGCTTTTTCTGGCGATATTAGCTACCTGCATCGCGCTGCTGATCACCATGCACTGGGCGGTGCGGGTCAGCTTTGAGCGCGGCTTTATTGACTACATCAAGCATGGCAACGAGCAGCGGCTGCAGATGCTTGGCGACGCGCTGGGGGAGCAGTACGAGCTCCACGGCGACTGGCGTTTTCTGCGCAATAACGACCGCTTTGTCTTTCAGATCCTGCGCTCCTTTGAGCATGAGGGCGACGAGGACAGGCCCGGCCCCGGCATGCCGCCCCATGGCTGGCGGACGCAGTTCTGGGTAACCGACCAGAGCGGTGACGTGCTGGTTGGCCCGCGCTCGCCTATTCCCAAAGAGGGAACCCGGCGGGCAATAATGGTCAACGGGGCGGTGGTAGGCGCGGTGATCGCCTCCCCGGTGGAGCGGCTAACCCGCAACACCGACATTAACTTTGATCGTCAGCAGCGGCGCACCAGCTGGCTAATTGTCGGTCTTGCCACGCTGCTGGCGGCGCTGGCGACCTTTCCGCTGGCGCGCGGCCTGCTGGCCCCGGTAAAACGGCTGGTGGAGGGAACGCACCGGCTGGCGGCCGGGGACTTTACTACCCGCGTGGCGACGTCCAGTCCGGATGAGCTGGGCAAGCTGGCTCAGGACTTTAACCAGCTTGCCAGCACGCTGGAGAAGAACCAGCAGATGCGCCGCGACTTTATGGCCGATATCTCCCACGAGCTGCGTACGCCACTGGCGGTGCTGCGCGGCGAGCTGGAGGCAATTCAGGACGGCGTGCGTCAGTTTACCCCCGAGTCGGTGGCCTCTCTGCAGGCGGAGGTAGGCACGCTGACCAAACTGGTTGACGATCTGCATCAGCTCTCAATGTCCGACGAGGGGGCACTGGCCTACCAGAAAGCCCCTATGGACGTGATCACCCTGCTGGAGATAGCCGCCGGGGCGTTCCGGGAGCGCTTCGCCAGCCGGGGGCTGAGCCTCAACGTCTCGCTGCCGGAGAGCGCCATCGTCTTCGGCGATCGCGATCGCCTGATGCAGCTGTTTAATAATCTGCTGGAGAACAGCCTGCGCTATACCGATGCCGGGGGCCAACTGATGATTAGCGCGAGCGTGAAGCCTGATACTCTGGCGATGACCTTTGCCGACAGTGGCCCTGGCGTCAGCGACGAGCAGCTCAGCCGTCTGTTTGAACGCTTCTACCGCACCGAAGGTTCGCGCAACCGCGCCAGCGGCGGCTCCGGGCTGGGACTGCCTATCTGCGTGAACATTGTTGAAGCCCACGGCGGGACCATCGCCGCGGCCCATTCGCCTTTTGGCGGGGTTAGCATTACAGTTGAACTACCGCTGGAACGCGATTTACCGAGAGATGTATGACTGAGTTACCGATTGACGAAAACACCCCGCGTATTTTAATCGTGGAAGATGAGCCGAAGCTGGGACAGCTACTGGTGGACTATCTGCGGGCGGCGGGCTATGCCCCGACGCTGATTAATCATGGTGATAAGGTGCTACCCTACGTGCGCCAGACGCCGCCGGATCTGATGCTGCTGGATCTGATGCTTCCCGGTACCGATGGCCTGACCCTGTGCCGGGAGATCCGCCGCTTCTCCGATCTGCCGATTGTGATGGTCACCGCCCGAATCGAAGAGATCGACCGCCTGCTGGGGCTGGAGATTGGTGCCGATGACTACATCTGCAAGCCATATAGCCCCAGGGAAGTGGTGGCGCGGGTAAAAACCATTCTGCGTCGCTGCAAGCCGCAGCGTGAGCTGAAAGAGCTGGATGCGGTCAGCCCGCTGGTGATCGACGAAGGCCGCTTCCAGGCCAGCTGGCGCAGCAAGGCGTTGGATCTGACCCCCGCCGAGTTTCGCCTGCTGAAGACCCTTTCCAGCGAGCCGGGGAAGGTCTTCTCCCGCGAACAGCTCCTGAACCACCTCTACGATGACTACCGGGTGGTGACCGACCGCACCATCGATAGCCATATCAAAAACCTGCGCCGCAAGCTGGAGGCGCTGGATGAGGAGCAGTCATTTATCCGCGCGGTGTACGGCGTCGGCTACCGCTGGGAGGCGGACGTGGGTCGATTGGCATAGGTTGCGCATTCATGTAGGCCGGGTAAGGCGCAGCCGCCACCCGGCGCTTTACCTGACTCCCCCACAGCGCTATAATTCCCGCCCTTAAAACAGGGGATTACCCCCTGCCCGCCCACCGAACTGCGGCGGATCTGACCTGTCATCAGAACGAGAACATCATGTTTAAACCGGAACTCCTCTCCCCGGCGGGAACGCTGAAAAATATGCGTTACGCCTTCGCCTATGGCGCGGATGCCGTCTACGCGGGCCAGCCTCGCTACTCGCTGCGCGTGCGCAATAACGAATTCAACCACGAGAATCTCCAGCTGGGGATCAACGAAGCCCATGCGCTGGGTAAAAAGTTCTACGTGGTGGTGAATATTGCGCCGCACAACGCCAAGCTGAAAACCTTTATCCGCGATTTAGCGCCGGTGGTGGCGATGGGGCCGGATGCGCTGATCATGTCCGATCCCGGTTTAATCATGCTGGTGCGCGAGCACTTCCCACAGATGGATATTCACCTCTCGGTGCAGGCTAACGCCGTCAACTGGGCGACGGTGAAGTTCTGGCAGCAGATGGGCCTGACCCGGGTGATCCTCTCCCGCGAGCTGTCGCTGGATGAGATCGCCGAGATCCGCCAGCAGGTGCCTGAGATGGAGCTTGAGATTTTCGTGCATGGCGCGCTGTGCATGGCCTACTCCGGCCGCTGCCTGCTCTCGGGCTATATCAACAAGCGCGATCCGAACCAGGGCACCTGCACCAACGCCTGCCGCTGGGAGTATAACGTCCAGGAGGGCAAAGAGGACGCCGTGGGTAATATCGTTCACGTCCACGAGCCAATCCCGGTGAAAAACGTCGAGCCGACGCTGGGGATTGGCGCGCCGACCGACAAGGTATTTATGATTGAAGAGGCCCAGCGCCCCGGCGAGTACATGACCGCGTTCGAAGATGAGCACGGCACCTACATCATGAACTCGAAAGATCTGCGCGCCATCGCCCACGTTGAGCGCCTGACGCAGATGGGCGTGCACTCGCTGAAGATCGAGGGCCGCACCAAGTCGTTCTACTACTGCGCCCGTACCGCGCAGGTTTACCGCAAGGCCATTGATGACGCTGCCGCCGGTAAACCGTTCGACACCAGCCTGATGGAGACGTTAGAAGGGCTGGCACACCGGGGCTATACCGAAGGCTTCCTGCGCCGCCATACCCATGACGACTACCAGAACTACGAGCAGGGCTACTCGATCTCCGATCGCCAGCAGTTTGTCGGCGAGTTCACCGGCGAGCGCAACGGTGCGCTGGCGGCGGTGAAGGTAAAGAATAAGTTCTCCGTGGGCGACAGCCTGGAGCTGATGACCCCGCACGGTAACGTCAATTTCACCCTCGAACACATGGAGAGCGCCAAAGGCGAAGCAATGCCGGTTGCACCGGGCGACGGCTACACCGTCTGGCTGCCGGTGCCTTCAGATATGCAGCTGGAGTATGGTCTGCTGATGCGCAATTTCAACGGCCAGACGACGCGCAACCCGCACGCTGCTTAGCGTCCAACTAGTTCTAATGGGTTATTTTTTCAGGTGATATGAATCTTAGAATCGGATCACATACCGTTTCGCTTGATAAGGGTATTATCTCTGCGCTGAAAAACATAACCCATAAATGCTAGCTCTACCAGGAACCACCTCCTTGGCCTGTGTAATCTCCCTTACGCAGGCCTATTTTTTTGCCTGCATAAAAATATCCTCACTGGATATGTGGCTTTTTGTTCAATCTCACCCAGCATATTTATTTATAGTACTAAGCATAACCTGCTAAATTTATTAGCTATTCCCGTAATAACGGAACGCCGATGATTTAGCTTTAATGTTTTAAAAGAGAGTGTGTGGTGGGATGATGAGAAAGCTAAAAATTTTCATTTGTATGGTCGTCGGTGCCCTTTGCGGTGCTCTTTTGATGTACCTGCTATTGCCAGCGATATGTGGCTACTTCGTTGGTCCCATTTATGGCGACGATCAGATGTCGGCGAATGCATCTATCTTTTTTATCGGCACGCCTATGATGTTTATCATTGGCGCAGTTGTTGGGTGGTTCCTGGGCTGGAAGTACATCAAACGTCCAGCGGATCGGGCTTGTTAAGCCAGGCCTATTTTTTTAGCATCTTTCAGCCACTTCTTACACGTTCCCGTGCCAGCTAAGATACACTCTCTTCACTCTCTCTTTATCAGGGCTTTAGGATGACTAGCGATCCGTCGAGTTTACTTATTCTGAATGGCAAAAGTGCGGGCGACGATACCCTGCGCGAGGCGGTGACTCTGTTGCGAAACGAAGGCATCGAGCTACACGTCAGGGTCACATGGGAAAAAGGCGACGCGGCCCGCTATGTCGCGGAGGCCGTAGAGCTTGGCGTTGCCACGGTGATCGCCGGCGGCGGCGATGGCACGATCAATGAAGTGGCAACGGCGCTGGTCAACTCGGCGGGCGAGAACGTCCCGGCGCTGGGGATCATCCCTCTCGGTACCGCCAACGATTTTGCTACCAGCGTAGGCGTGCCGGAAACGCTGGATAAAGCCCTGCAGTTGGCGATTGTCGGCAAGGCCGTGCCGATAGATGTTGCCAGGGTTAATGGCGAAACCGGGTTTATCAACATGGCAACCGGCGGGTTCGGGACGCGTATCACGACCGAAACGCCGGAACGGCTGAAGGCTGCGCTGGGTGGCGTATCCTATGTCATTCACGGCCTGATGCGTATGGATACCCTGAAAGCCGACAGCGTTGAGATCCGTGGCGAAAACTTCTCCTGGCAGGGCGACGCGCTGGTGATCGGCATTGGCAACGGCCGCCAGGCGGGCGGCGGACAGCAGCTCTGCCCGGGCGCGTTGATCAACGACGGCCTGCTGCAGATACGCATTTTTACCGGAGATGAGCTGCTGCCAGCACTCTTTACCACCCTCACCCAACCGGAAGATAGTCCGAATATCGTGGACGGCGAATCAGCCTGGTTTGAGGTGACCTCCCCTCATGAGATCACCTTTAACCTTGACGGCGAGCCGCTGAGCGGGCAGCACTTCCGGATGGAAATCCTGCCCGGCGCGCTTAAATGTCGCCTGCCGCCGGACTGCCCACTGCTGCGGTAACGATTTGCCGGGTGGCGCTGCGCTTACCCGGCCTACGGGATCGGCATAACCATCGGCGTTAATATGCCGCCACTGCCCGCGCCATCTCCCGGCTGTACTGCTGGCTGGCATTAACCAGCATCCGCGTATAGTCGGTTTTTGCCTGACCGCTCACCAGATCGTCGACCGTCAACGTCTCAAGGATCTTGCCGTACTGCATCACGGCAATCTTCTGGCACAGGTGGGCAATAACGCCCAGATCGTGGGTCACCATCAGATAGGTCAGCTTCGACTCCTGATGCAGCTCCGCCAGCAGGTTGAGGATCTCCGCCTGCACCGACACGTCCAGCGCCGAGGTGGGCTCATCCAGCAGCAGCACCTGTGGCTCGAGGATCAGCGCCCGGGCAATCGCCACGCGCTGGCGCTGACCGCCGGAGAGCTGATGCGGGAAGCGATCGCGAAAGGCGCGATTCAGCCCAACGCGATCCAGCAGGCGGTTTACCCGTCGCTCCCGGTCGCCGATACCGTGAATATGCAGCGGCTCCTCCAGAATATCACCGATGGTATGGCGCGGATGCAGCGAGCCGTAGGGATCCTGAAACACCATCTGCACCAGCCGGCAGCGCTGTGGATTAAGCCGGTGTTCCAGCGGCTGACGGTTGATCGCCAGCTCGCCATCCCAGTGGGTAAATAGCCCCGCCAGGCACTTCAGCACCGTGGTTTTACCCGAGCCGGACTCGCCTACCAGACCGTAAATCTCTCCCGGCTGCACGTTAAAGCTCACGTCGTATAACACCTGGTTACGCTTCTCCCCTTCGCCAAAGGCCAGGTTCAGGTTCTTCACATCGATCATAGTGTGCTCCTCACTCGTTAAGCCAGCTGGCCTGACGCTGCAGTACCGGCAGTACGGGACGACGATGGTGGATCTCCGGCAGGGCGCTGATTAGCCCCTGGGTATAGGGGTGCCGGGCATTATGCAGATCGCAGGCGGCAATCGACTCCACCACCCGCCCGGCGTACATCACCAACACCCGGTCGCAGAAGCTGCGTACCAGGTTGATATCGTGACTGATGAAGATCAGCCCCAGCCCGCGAGACTGGACCAGATCGTCCAGCAGCCCCAGCACCTGTAAACGCACCGAAACGTCCAGCGCAGAGGTTGGCTCGTCGGCGATCACCAGCTCAGGATCGGTGATCAGCATCATGGCGATCATAATGCGCTGCCCCTGCCCGCCAGAGATCTCATGCGGATAGAGGTTATAGACGCGCTCGGGCTGACGGATACGCACCACGTCCAGCATCTCCAGCACTTTGGCCTTCGCCTCGGCCTTGCGTCCCGGATGATGGGTCAGCCAGGCCTCGGCGATCTGATCCCCAACGCAGACTACCGGGTTGAGGGAGTATTTTGGGTCCTGCATGATCATGGAGATCCGCTTTCCGCGCACGGTGCGCATCTGCGCCTCGCTGGCCGTGCGCAGATCGATATCGCCGAAGTGCATCCGTTCGGCGGTAATGCGGGCCTTAGCCGGATGCAGGCGCATCAAAGCGCGCCCGACCGTGGATTTACCGGAGCCGGATTCGCCAACGATGGCCAGCTTCTCCCGGCCCAGTTGAAAGGAGACGCCGCGTACTGCGTTAGTGACCGCGCGTCCGTTGATAAAGTCGACGTGGAGATCGCGCACGTCGAGCAGGGGCGCGTTATTCGCTGCGAGGATCGAGGATGTCACGTAGGCCATCTCCTAAGAAGTTGAACGCCAGGCTGTTGATCAGGATCGCCAGCCCCGGAATAGTCACTACCCACCAGCACTCCATCATGTAGGTGCGGCCGCTGGAGATCATCGCCCCCCACTCCGGCTCTGGCGGCTGCGCGCCAAGACCGAGGAAGCCCAGCCCGGCGGCGGTCAGGATGATCCCCGCCATGTTCATGGTGATGCGGATGATCACCGACGGCAGGCAGAGCGGCACAATGTGACGCCACAGCACGCGTACCGGTGACGCCCCCTGCAAACGCACCGCCGAGATGAAGTCGGCCTGGCGCAGGGAGAGGGTTTCGGCCCGCGCCAGACGGGCAATCGGCGGCCAGGCGGTCAGAGTAATGGCGATCACCACGTGCTCAAGACCTGGACCAAGAGCGGCCACGAAAGCCAGAGCCAGCACCAGGCTTGGGAAGGAGATAAAGATATCGGTGACGCGCATCAGCACCATATCAACCTTGCCACCGAAGTAGCCCGCACACACCCCCAGCAGCAGGCCCAGCGGCCCGACGGTGACCGATACCAGCAGCACGATGTAGAGCGTAATGCGCGCCCCGTAGACCAGGCGGCTAAAGATGTCCCGACCAAACTCGTCGGTGCCAAACCAGTGCCGGGCGTTCGGCGATTGCAGCGCGGCGTTAAGATCCTGCACCAGCGGATTGTAAGGCGCGATCCACGGCGCAAAGGCAGCCACGACCAGCAGCAGGAGAATAATCCCGCCGCCGATGGCGGTCAGCGGGTTGCGGGCCATCTTGCCAATAAAACCGCCGGTGCGGGCCAGGGCGCGCTTCAGGCGCAGGCGGCTTTCATTTCCGCCGCCGGTTACCGGCGTATCCAGAGAGACCGTCATGATTTCGTCCTCGGGTCAAAGAGTTGGTAGAGCATGTCGGAGAGCAGGTTGAGCATCACGAAGATCACCCCTACCAGCAGCACGCAGCCCATGACCGCATTCATATCCCCCAGCAGCAGGCTGCCGGTAAGGTAGGAGCCAAAGCCCGGCCAGGAGAAGACGGTTTCAATCAGCACCGCCCCTTCCAGCAGCGAGCCATAGGCCAGCGCCACTACCGTCAGAAGCTGCACGAGGATGTTGCGAAACGCGTGGTTCCAGATCACCTGCCGCTCGGTTAAGCCTTTAACCCGGGCGGTGATGATGAACTCCTGAGAGAGCTGGGCCAGCATGAAGCTGCGGGTCATCCGGCTGATGTAGGCCAGCGAGTGGAAGCCGAGCAGCGACGCGGGCAGCACAAGGTGGTTGATGGCATTCCAGAATACCTGCCAATTACCCGCCAGCAGGGCGTCAATGGTAAACAACCCGGTGCGGCGCGGAACCAGCCCCTCCAGGCCCATATCCAGCCGCCCTGCCCCGCCGACCCAGCCCAGCCAGGCGTAAAACAGCAGCAGGCCCATCATCCCTACCCAGAAGATCGGCGTGGAGTAGCCTGCCAGGCTGATGATGCGCACCACGTAGTCGGATACCGAGTTGCGGCGCGCGGCGGCCAGCACTCCCAGCGGAATGCCGAGGCCTGCACCGACAATAATGGCCATCGTCGCCAGCTCCAGCGTCGCCGGGAAAACGCGCAGGATATCGTCCGTTACCGGCTTACCGGTCAGCAGCGCGTTACCGAGATCGCCGTGCAGCAGGTTGTTGAAGTAGATACCGAACTGGGTCAGCAGAGATTTATCGAACCCCAGCTGCTGGTAAACCTGCTGATAGGTGCTCTGGTCGGCGTCCGGGCCGACGATAGCCAGCACCGGATCGACGGGCATCACGCGGCCAATAAAAAAGGTCAGCAGCAGCAGGCCGAACAGGGTGATCAGCACCTGACCAAGCCGGTTAGAGAACCGCCTGGCGCGGGAGCCGGGCGCTAAGATTGCTACACTCATCCTTTGGTTCCTCCGGTATGAATCGGCTCTTTGTAAACCTCACGCAGGAAGGTCGTGGCGGAGGGGTGAGACTGGAAGTTCTTCACCTCATTGCGCACCACCACTGAGTCCACCATCTGGGAGAGCGGCACCAGGGCGGGGATCAGCTGGTCGTAGCGGGTCTGGATCTGCTGGTAGTCAGCAATCTGCTTCTGCGGATCGCGCTCCAGCAGCGCTTTATCGATCATCTCGTTGAGCGGCTTATCGTAAAAACCGGTGCGCCAGCCCTGGAAGTTGGTCAGCCGTGCCTCGTCGCTATTGTCCGGGTTGTAGACCAGCGCGCGCAGGCTGGAGTGCGGATGCGGCTCCACGCCGCTACCGCCGCGCCCGACCAGGATGTCAAACTTACGCTCGCGCATCGCGCCGTAGATCTGGTTCCCGGTGCCTGTGATAATTTTGGCGTTAATGCCCGCCTGCATCAGGGTGGACTGCACGGCGATGGCGATGTTGAGGAACGGCTGATCCGCCAGCACTCGCAGTGTGGTATCAAAGCCGTTCGGGTAGCCAGCCTCGGCCAGCAGCTTTTTCGCTTTCGCGATGTCCAGCCGGTAGCCTGGGTCCGGCAGCGTAGACGGCATTCCGGCCTTGATCGGCCGCTGGTGCAGCACGCCATAGCCGGGCATCAGCGCCTTGTTGATCCCCTGGTAGTCAATCAGGTAGCGCACCGCCTCGCGCACTTTCGGATTAGCAAAGTGCGGCTCCTTCATGCTCATCGCGACGTAGTAGACCGTTCCGCGCTGCACCGCTTCCACGGTAACGTCGGGATCCTTACGCAGAGCGTTGATATCCGATACCGCCATGCTGTTAGCGATATCGAGATCGCCCTTGGCAATCATCAGGCGCAGAGTCTGCGACTCCTGGAAATGGCGCAGCACGATGCGGCTCATCTTAGGCTCTTCTCGCCAGTACCCCGGGTTACGCTTCATGCGCAGCACATCTTTTGCCTGCCAGGTCTCCAGCATAAAGGGGCCAGAGCCAGCTTCGTTGGTGGTCAGCCAGCGGTTGCCCCAGTCGTTGTTCACCTCATGGCTCTGCACCGTTTTGCTGTCGAGCACGCCAAGGTTGCCCAGCGCGCCAAGAGAGTAGATCACCAGCTGCGGATCGTTAGCCTTCGGCAGGACAATCTGCACGGTGTAGTCATCCGGGGCGCTCACCTGGTCATCGATATTCTTTTTGCTAAAGCCGTAAGATTTCCACACCGAGGCCTGGGCGAGGTTGAGGTGCAGCAGGCGGCGCATCGACCACACTACGTCCTGGGCGGTCAGCGGATTGCCAGAGTGAAACTTCACGTCCTTGCGCAGGTGAAAGGTCAGGGTTTTACCATCCGGGCTGATGGCCCAGGATTCCGCCAGCGCCGGGCGGACGTTGGTGAGCTGGTTGGGATCCAGCTCCACCAGCGAGTCGTAAAG
Organism: Pseudescherichia sp.; assembly: GCA_039594205.1. GTDB lineage: Bacteria > Pseudomonadota > Gammaproteobacteria > Enterobacterales > Enterobacteriaceae > Pseudescherichia. Next base: position 17,935 of record JBCNNW010000047.1, read on the forward strand.
ATTGACGACGATGCCGACCACTTCGTTACCGGTCATCGCCGCCGGGTCGAGACTCAAGAGATTATTCATATTCATGCCGATGATGAGCTGATCCGGCGGCGTGGCCGCCAGCGTCGCCCCACTCCCCATCATCAGCGAGAGCGCCAGCAGGCTAGCCCTCAACGCGTTTTTTTTCATCTCTGTATACCGTTTGTAGGGTAAGACGTAGGCCCGGCTAGCGCAGCGCCACCGGGCGTTGGCTTTTTTTATTAGTCGTGACTGACGGTATTGGCTTCGATATAGGCAAAATTGATGTCTTCGCCGAGGCCAGGGCGCTGCGGCAGGTGGACAAAGCCCTCTTCATCCATCGGATCGACGATGCTGTTGAGATAGGCAGCGGGTTCGTCGTAGTCGAGGAACGGGTGCAGCAGGCCGCGCTCGTACCAGCGACAGTTGCGGATCGCCCCGACCACCGCCAGGCTGGCCGCACCGTTGCCGTGCACTTCGCAGTCCATGCCGAAAGCTTCAGCGAGGCTTGCCACCTTCAGCGTCGGTGAGATACCACCTACGCCGTTAGACCCGGCGCGCAGAATGTCGCAGGCCCCGGCTTTTACCCAGTCGGCGCGGCTGTGGTGCTTACCGCCCAGGCTCTCCGGTCCGATAATCGGAATTGAGAGGTTCTCTGCCAGCCAGGCATAGGAGGACATGCTCTCCTCCTCCATCGGCTCTTCAAACCAGGCAAAGTCGAGCTTCTCCAGCTCTTTGCCGATATAGAGCGCCTCGGTGCGGCTGTACCAGTGGTAGCCATCGATCATCAGATCGATATCCGGCCCCACGGCTTCGCGCACGGCGGCGCAGGCCTTAACGTCCATTTTAGGATTGGGTGCAAAAGAGACCGGCGGCATCCAGGTGTGAAGTTTGATCGCCTTATAGCCGCGTGCCACCAGCGTTTCGGCAAAGGCGGCGTACTCTTCTGGCGTGGATAGGCCACCCGGCAGATCGTCCCCGCACATGGTACTGCCGTAGGCCGGAACCTTGTCCCGAAAGCCGCCAAGCAGCTTATAGACCGGCACGTTGAGCTTGCGGCCAATTAGATCCCACAGCGCCTGCTCCACAAAGGAGAGTGCGCGCTCGGTGAGCTGATGGGCGCTGCCGCGCTGCCAGTGGACCAGGTCCTGCCAGATGCGCTCGCGGTTAAAGGGATCCTGGCCCACCATCACCTTGCGGAAGAAGGTGTTCACGACAAAGGGACGCACCACTTCCGGCGGCGCAAACGAGAACCCCTGGCTGCCATCATCAGCGGTAATGGTCAGCATCGCCATTTTTGCCATGCTCTCCGGGCCCGGATGGGAGTGACCAGCGCTATCGGAAACACGACGGGTGGGATACTGAAAAACGGTGACGTTTACAGATTCAATTTTCATTACGGATCCTTGTCTCAGGTGCCTGTTTCATTTTGAAAAGCTGTTTCAGATGTAAATGTATGCAGAATTTTTAGCCAATACCTCAGACAATTTCCGCTAAGCGACGGGTGATTTTTGGGCAATAGCACAGGGTTGAGTGACACTTTTCACAAAAGAGAGGGGAAATGTGATGCAGATCGGGAGAAGCATTAACCTCACAATGAAAGGGGGTTGTTGCGCAGGCCGGGCCAGCGTTAGCGCTGCCCGGCATTGCAGCTTTTGCACAGTAACGCCCGGTGGCGCTGCGCTTACCGGGCCTACAAACTCACCTAAAGTATGTTGTAACTAATCAGGCAATGGTCACTTTACTATCCAGGTAGACATCCTGCACGGCGTTAATCAGCTTCACGCCATCGGCCATCGTTTTCTTAAACGCTTTCCGGCCAAGGATTAACCCCATCCCGCCCGCGCGCTTGTTGATCACTGCCGTCCGCACCGCCTCGGTGAGGTCAGCCTCGCCTCCCGACGCGCCGCCGGAGTTGATCAGCCCCGCCCGGCCCATGTAGCAGTTAGCCAGCTGATAGCGCACCAGGTCGATAGGGTTATCGGTGGTGAGTTTGCTGTAGACGCGCTCGTCGGTATAGCCATATTTCACCGCGTTATAGCCGCCGTTGTTCTCCGCCATCTTCTGCTTGACGATATCCGCTCCGATGGTAGCCGCCAGGTGGTTAGCCTGCCCGGTAAGATCCGCAGAGACGTGGTAGTCCACGCCATCCTTTTTGAAATCGGCGTTGCGCAGATAGGCCCATAGCACGGTTACCAGTCCCAGCTCGTGGGCACGCTCAAAGGCGCTGGCGACCTCCTCGATCTGACGGCGCGACTGTTCAGAACCAAAATAGATTGTCGCCCCCACGGCAACCGCGCCCATATTGAACGCCTGCTCAACGCTGGCATAGAGCGTCTGGTCAAAGGTGTTGGGATAGCTCAGGGTTTCGTTGTGGTTAAGCTTTACGAGAAACGGAATGCGGTGCGCGTAGCGGCGCGATACCGAGGCCAGCACGCCATAGGTAGAGGCAACGCAGTTACAGCCCGCCTCAATGGCCAACTCAACGATGTTTTTCGGATCGAAATAGTGTGGGTTAGCGGCGAAGGATGCGCCCGCCGAGTGCTCTACCCCCTGATCAACTGGCAGAATCGACAGATAGCCGGTTCCCGCCAGGCGGCCAGTATTGTAGAGCGTCTGCATATTACGGAGTACGGCAGGAGGACGGTTGTTATCGACCATCACGCGGTCAACATAGTCGTGTCCTGGCAGGTAGAGCTGGTCAGCTGGAATGGTCATACAACGATGCTGCAACAGGCTGTCGGCATCTTTGCCAAGCAGCTGTGAAATATCAGTCATGATGAAGCTCCCGTAAGGTTCGCCCGCAGGCGAACGTGGTTAGTCCTGCCCTGAGTTCGCAGGCAGAGTAAGCCTGGTACCGGGCGACGGATTTTTCCAGCTCGCAGGAAATTTTGATACTTTTGGTTTAAAGAAAATTTATCTCTAAGCGCACGGTAATCGCCAGGAGGTTATTAAGCGGCGTTTAAGATCGTTATCCGGCCATTTTGATCGCTGAGAAATCGGAAGTGGTACCAGTCGCCGTCTACCTGATAATTAAACGAGTAGATATAGCCCTTATCAAAACGCGCTAAAAAACAGATGCCCGGCGCATGGACGGTAATCTCCTCTTCACCTACGGGAGAGTAGGTAGACTTAAAGTTATCCTTCGACGAGGTCAGGTTGTAGGCCTCTATCTCGCCATCCTCAGGCGCGGTTAAACAGATATAGTGTTCATAGTGTCTGGTGGAGATATGGCCCGTATAGGGCGACGGACCGTTGCTCCCGCAGGCACTCAGTAAGAGAGAGATGAACGGTAATAGCAAAGCGTGCTGTTTCATATCATCGACTCCGTTATCACGCGTTGATGCTTCCGCGAACCTGCGACACTATTTGAGAATAGTTAATTAAAGTAAATATTAACTACCCCTCCTTAAGCCGGAAGGGTTATTTATGTTTTGCGTTTACCACCAGGCGTGGAAATGATGCACCGGCCCGATGCCCTGCCCCACCTCCAGCGAATCCGCCTGGGCCAGGGCATTGGTGAGCCAGATTTTGGCTTCGCCCAGGGTATCGGCCCAGTTAGCATGGCGCGGACGCAGCGCCGCCAGCGCCGCCGAGAGCGTGCAGCCGGTGCCGTGGGTGTTTTTGGTGGCGATGCGCGGAGCGGTAAACCGTGTTGCTCCCTCTCGGGTAAAGAGCCAGTCCGGGCTTTCGCCGTCGGTAAGATGGCCGCCTTTCATTAGCACAGCTTCACAGCCGAGCGCCAGCAGCGCCCGCCCCTGCTCATGCATATCCTGCTCGTTGCGGGCGTGATCGGTATCGAGCAGCGCCGCTGCCTCAGGCAGGTTAGGCGTGATCAGTGAGACCTGCGGCAGCAGCCGGGCACGTAGGGTGGCAACTGCCGAGGGCGTTAAAAGCGGATCGCCACTTTTTGCCAGCATCACCGTATCCAGCACGATATTCTCTACCCGATAGTGTGCCAGCCGCTCCGCCACCGCCTCGATAATATCGGTATCGGCCAGCATGCCGATCTTGGTGGTATCGATACGCACGTCGCTCAGGACCGAATCCAGCTGCGCAGCGACAAACTCCGGCGTGATGCGATAGACCGATTGCACGCCCAGGGTATTTTGCGCCACCAGGGCGGTAATGACTGAGCAGCCATAGGCTCCGAGAGCCGAGAAAGTTTTCAAATCCGCCTGGATGCCCGCCCCTCCGCTTGGATCGGTTCCGGCGATAGTTAATGCATTGATTCTTTTCATGCTGACGCGCCTCCATCCAGGTGATAAAGGGCATCAAGAAACGCTACAACAAAGGAGCCGGGGCCACGGCTCTCTGCCGCCGCCTCGCCTCCTGCAACGGCGAACAGGCCGCAGGCCGCCGCAACGTTAACGAGACGCTCGCCAGGCAGCGCACAGCTTGCCGCCGCGACCGCCGACAGCGCGCAGCCGGTGCCCACTACCCGAGTCATGATCGGCGCACCGCCGACGACCTTCAGCGTGCGGCTGCCGTCGGTAATGTAGTCCACCTCACCCGTGACGGCGACCACTGCGCCGGTTTCCTGCGCCAGCTGCTCAGCGGCTGGCCGCGCCGCGCTGGCCGAGTCGGTGGTATCCACCCCGCGTCCCCCTGCGCTTATGCCCGCCAGGGCCATGATCTCCGAGGCGTTGCCGCGAATCGCCGCTGGCCTCAGGGAGAGGATCTCCCGGCAGAAGCGAGTACGAAAATCGAGCGCACCAACGGCAACCGGGTCAAGGGTCCAGGGTTTGTTCGCGTCGTTCGCACTGTGGATCGCAGCGCGCATGGCATCGGCACGGTCGGCGGTAAGCGTGCCAACGTTAATCAGCAGCGCGTCGGCAATAGCGCTGAACTGCACGGCCTCTTCACGCTCAATCACCATGGCAGGGGAAGCGCCGATGGCCAGCAGAACATTCGCGGTAAATGTCTGCACAACGTCGTTGGTCATGCAGTGCACAAGAGGGGAACGGGTACGAAAGTGCTGTAAAAAAGACGCGACGTGCGCGTGCCTCAGCAGGTCAGGTTGCATAGTTAGCTCCTGCCCGGCGCGAAGAAGGGACGCCGGCAGGCATCTGACTTCCCTACGCTGGCATTATCCAGATCAGGTGGTACGGGTATTTCTCAGCCTTCACGCAGAAGGGCACCCCGAGTCATGTTGAGTACATCTTTGAACTTTTTGCCAGATTAGGGGAAGTGGCTTGCTGATGCAAGCGTGCTTCAGGAGTTATCGCTTCTCCACCCTGCTTTTACACGACAGTACAGATAGTAAGGGAAATATTAATCGTACAACCATTCGCCTGCTTTTGCAGATTCTACCAGCATTCGTACCGTTAGCGGTTTTAGCGGCTTTTCTGGAGGTTTAGAACCTAAAAAATCCGGTTCAAAATAGTAGATTATCTCAAAACCATTTAGCTTTACATTCCAATTCCTGAAATAGTAATCTAATGTATCCTCTGCATCTTCCCAAATAACATCCAGCCCGCCTTTAGTTAACTCCGTATCTAATGTCACCTCTGGACGCTTTCCAAAAAAACCATATTTTCTGTGGCTATGATTTTCATATATATAATCAATGATTTCTTGCTCTATGTTCATTAGTAATAGTTCCACACAGCACTACCCTCAGATTTAACTATATCATAAAAAATAATTTACGAACAACGGACAAACAAATTGCGTAAATAGATATAGTTATAACTATTACCGAGGCCACATCAAGATAGAAATAAGCATCATATAGTGACTCAGCGTTCACATCACCGCTTAAAAACCGGGCCAAACTTTTTGCGATATTATGATTAATATAAATGTAAGGATCTTGCATACATTTACTTACCACAAGAAAAATCACGATAAAAAAAATCAGTTTCGCAATTTTAAGGGCGATTGTCTTAACCATTTGCAACAACCTCAATCCAGCCACGAGCTAAAAGAGATTTCATACAGGGGATGTTTATCATATCATCTTGTTTTCACGCAACCTCTCCAATTCATCCAATATAAGCGAACAGGGTTAGGAACCAATTAAACACCCGCCAACCATTACATAATGGTATTTTATTTTACACATATTAAGTAGTAGTAACCTGACTAATGAATAACCCTTGCACCTCTTTACCTCTTAGATAATACATAATGCTATTACTCTGAATATAATTTAACCTCTCAACTTCCTTGTAGAACATGACAATATCTTTCTTTGGCATAACAAAGTAAGAGGATATATCATCTTTAGAAGCCAACAAAGGGGCCTTAATGGCTACCCGTAGAAAACCTTGGTAAAATGTACATGGAGATGCGTCTTTTGCCATAGCTACCGTAGTTAAATACCCTCCTCCCATCTCATTATCGGAGATAAACCAGTAATTGATATCTTTTGATTTCAGACAAATCCAAGAAGCCTGGCTATCTTTATTTACATCCACACCTGCTTGTTTAGCAATAGCTTCTACCGTGTTTACTTCAAACTTATATTTCTCATTTCCTACAGTAATAATGGGTTCCAGATTCCTATTTGTTGCATGATTATCTGAATAGGTTTCTGTAATATCATCATAGTACCTTGCACCAAAACCTTTCATTTGATTTGCCCCACATGTACCAGCTACCAAACATAAAAAAACCAAGCTGTATTTCATATCAGTCTTCCACTACTAATATCTTATCACTGCTATCATTGAGTTGTTTACGTTGGGGTAAATTCAGGATGATACATCCGTCCGATGCTTGTGTTGGATGCGCCGTACTATTACCATGTATCATGAAACCATCTCGTCCGCACATTGGGTTTTCAACTTTCAACCATAAATACACTGGGATTGCCATCTATTTTCCTCTTCAAGATTAATAGGAAAGTAATTCTACTATCGACGCTAACATTCGCCAGCCTATTCCTATCGCAAAGAAGATCAATAAATCAATCGTAACAAAAATTAATCAATTAACAGGTAATTAAGCTAAAGCTCAACCCTAGGCATTTACCTTCTGAATATATTGACACAATAAATATATACTTAATTCAATATTGATTGAATGGCTAAGCGGAAAATATTCAAGTGGATTTCTTTTACTACATAAGCTAATAACTTTGCTAACGTTTAAAAATGCCTCTCACTATGCATCTTACCATTCATAACCTCAGTACCTCAGTATGGGAACGGCCTGTTGTGGCTGAAATCCCCCTTTAAAAGGCTTAAACCATGCTCAAGCATTGCCTTAAGCTTTATCTAAGCTGGAGGCCTTTGCTCGTATCTTTTAGTTCACAAGCCAGTCTCACGTCGTAAAAACGTGCTCGTTTTGCGGCATGCTGTTGCGTTCAAGGCAGTCTGGCTCAGGCTTAACCCTCTTTCACCTTGAGCAAACACTTATTTCACTCGAAGCAATAACCACCAAAAACTTACCGCCAATAAGCTATTTTTTTTAGCTATTGATGCTTTTTGTGATCTAAATCAACATTGCGAAAGGCACTGTCCGGGATAGTTCATTCGCGCTACTAAAAAAGATATACGTATACCTTTTCATTATTTGTAATGTGAGAAATTAAAATGCCGGCTATCGCACGTGTTAAAAAAACACTGTCCGTTGTTACTTTTGGTGTCTTGTTCACTAGCTTTGCTTTCGCTAATGAAAGCTTCAGCATCATGAACGATCGCCTCTCTGCAGCACTGCAAGACAATGCAAACAATAACAATGTCGGCACACAGACTCGTGTACATGATGCCTATAACGCTGCTAAGGGTGCTATTGGTGGCTCAATGGATAACAGCAAGGCGCTATCCTCTACTCCTGATGCATCATCTTCTATAACCGATCCGCGAACGTCTTTGAGTACGCCCAATCAGACGCATGCTCAAGCCGCTCAAATTAATAATGCTTTCGGTCAGTCGTATATTGATGCAAAAAACGAAACATCAGTACGCACCGTAGCACCTGACACGATGGTGCCAGGTAATAAAGTCGAACCGACGGGTGTGCCTGTTACTATGATGGCAGGGGTTAAAAATGACCCTACCGGCACGCCTGTTACGATGATGGCCGGGGTTAAGAACGACCCTACCGGCACGCCTGTTACGATGATGGCCGGGGTTAAGAACGACCCTACTGGTGTGCCTGTTACGATGGTGGCCGGGGTTAAGAACCACCCTACTGGTATGCCTGTTACGATGATGGCCGGGGTTAAGAACGACCCTACTGGTGTGCCTGTTACGATGGTGGCGGGGGTTAAGAACGACCCTACTGGTGTGCCTGTTAACCAGCCTACGATCAACACTACCGTAGAACCTGTTGGCTCTCCAATTAACAGGGTTAACGAGGTTGTTAATAATCCGGTAGATAATTCAGTTGCTGTTTCTGCTAAGCCAGCTAATAGCACTATTAACGTTAATGCTAACCAGTTGGCGGCTAACACTGTTGTACAGGTAGGAGACACGATTACCACTGCCGGAGCAATTGCTGACACTAACCCCACTGCTCAAATCTCTGTGCCAATGGAAAGCGTCTTTAGTGTTCCTACGCGAAGTAACCATAACGAGCAGACTCATAGCTCTCATACTAACGGAGATAATGGTCGGGGCGCTGACAATGCGCACTCTCACGCTTTTGGCGGCCATGGTTATGGTCATGATAATTCTAAATCTGAAGGTTTTGGCGGTCATTCACATTTCCATTAGTAATGACGTTTTCGAAAGAATTTTAATAATAAAAAACCTGCAAATAACATCGCACCTTAATTATTATATCAATGGCAAGGTAATAAACAGTGTTTGTTAATGTAAATAAAGCTTTAATTGTACTGGCTGTAGTAGCTTCAGTTGGCATTGCTAACGCTGCCAGTGATGTATCTGTTGGTTATGCTAATAGCCGTGCCGATGGTTTAAATCTGAACGGTCTAAACGTTAAGTATAGCTATGCCCCTGAAGGGTCGAACCTCGGCTTTATCTCTTCTCTTACTCTCACGGGAAAGGAAGAGACAGCAAAGCAAGAAGGTTTGAAGGGTGAAGCTGACTATGGTTACGGATCAGCGCTGGTAGGTGTTCAATACCAGATTAATGAATATTTCACCCCTTACGTTATGGCCGGTGTAGGGCGTGGTGCGGTAAAAGTAAAAATTAGCGGCTACGGTGAGAAATGGGAAGATACAGAGAGAGAAAACGGCTTTGCTTACTCTGCTGGCGTTAAGGTGCATGTAACATCGTCTATCTTCCTTGATGCCGATTATGAAGGTGGCAAAGTATTCGATACGCAGGTTAATACATTCGCTATCGGCGCTGGCTACTCGTTTTAATCTTCCTACCCCTGGTTTAGGCCAGGGGTTTCTAAGGTGAAAAATGCTTGGTCTAAACTATTGCGAGATAGCTTATTTAACTTCCTATATCGCAATTATTTCCTTGACTGGCTATCTGTATATTCATAAGCCCGCAAGTATGATGTATGGTTATGCCAAAAATATTTTATGTGCTTTTGCGATGTTTTCAATTGCTCTATTTCTTATGACCGCGCTGTCGAACTAAATCATTGTATTAAATAAAAAACAATACTTCACAGCGCGTTGACGTTTAACGTATCTGCTGGCGATGGATCCACGGTCAGATAGCAGAGATCGTTATTGAGCATCAATAACGCCTCACGGTTTATGAGTAAGGCTCAGCAGTAGCGCAAACGCAGGTGATTTTCACTCGCGGAGGATAAGTGCTGCTGTTATCACTCTCTGTTTCCTGTGCCTCGCGCTGGTTACCCTAAACTCATTCATCTGAAGCCACTCATGTTATGGAGTATTTATGAAAGCTATCGCTATTACCGCTGCGGCGCAGGCCAACGGCAACGTTGATGCCCTACAGGAGATTGAGATTGAAAAACCCGTCGCGCACGGCCACGACCTGCTGGTACAGGTAAAGGCCATCTCTGTTAACCCGGTAGATACCAAAGTGCGCGCGGGCTTTAACGCCGACAAGCCGCGTATTCTCGGCTGGGATGCAGTCGGCGTCGTGGCCGACGTCGGCGACGCGGTGACGCTTTTTAAGCCTGGCGACACCGTGTGGTACGCCGGGGCGCTGACCCGTCCGGGCAGCAATAGTGAATATCAGCTGGTGGATGAGCGCATTGTGGCGCTGAAGCCTGCTTCGCTGGACAATGCCTCCGCCGCTGCGCTGCCGCTTACCGCCATTACGGCCTGGGAGATGCTGTTCGATCGCCTGGGCATTAATGAAGACGGTAACGAAGGCGACGTGCTGCTGATCGTCGGGGCAGCCGGTGGGGTTGGATCCATTATGACCCAGCTTGCACGTAAGCTTACCAAAATGACGGTGATCGGCACCGCGTCACGCCCGGCAAGCCAGCAGTGGGTGACCGACCTCGGGGCGCACCACGTTATCGATCACAGCAAGCCGCTCACCGAGGAGCTGGCTCGTATTGGCATTCAGCATGTCACACACGTCGCCAGCCTGAATAATACCGAAGAGCACTATCAGCAGCTGATTGAAGCGCTGATCCCACAGGGCAAGCTGGCGCTGATTGACGATCCCGAGACGCTGGATGCGCGCCCGCTGAAGGCAAAGAGCATCTCTCTGCACTGGGAGTTTATGTTTACCCGCTCAATGTTCGAAACTCAGGATATCATTGAGCAGCACCGTCTGCTCACCCGCGTCGCCTCGCTTATCGACGACGGCGTGATTAAGACCACCCTGGGCGAACACTTCGGCGTAATCAACGCGGAGAACCTGCGTAAAGCCCACCGGCTGCTGGAGTCCCATAGGGCGGTAGGCAAGATCGTACTGGAAGGTTTTTAACGCCAGGAATCATCCCAAAAGGGATCGCCCTTCTCAAGCGGATGGCTTTTTTAGCGATCCGCTGCTTCTGCTTTCTCCTGCATTTGCTTACACTTTTTTCCAAAGCACGCGCGAGCATGATAGCTTTTGCTATTGCTTTCAGTGAGAAATCACAGCGATGATAGCGCGCACGTAATACTAAAGGGCCAGATGAAAACAGCCCGCCCGGCAAAATATGGAGAGACCATGGGTAAGACCAAACTGATGCTTCTTGGTGCACTGCTGGTATCAGCGAGCGCCGCTTTTGCAGCGCCACAGACTGCTGCCGCCACGGGCATATCGAAATACGAACTGCAGGAATTTGCTGCTGACTTTACCAAATTCAAAATCGGCGACACCGTTCCGCCGATGTATCTCACTGACGAGTACAATATTAAAGCGTGGCAGCAGCGTAACCTGCCTGCGCCCGATGCCGGCAGTCACTGGACCTATATGGGCGGCAACTATGTGCTGATCACCGAACCCGAAGGTAAGATCCTCAAAGTTTATGACGGCGAGATCTTCTACCACCGATGATTATTCGCCCCTGGCAGGAGAGCGATCGCCCCTTCCTGCGCACGCTCTACCTGCACGCCCGCCGTACCTGCTGGACATGGAAAGAGGGTCGCGACTGGCAGCTGGAAGATTTTGATGCCGTCACCCTCGGAGAGCGCATCTGGGTCGCCGAAGAGGATGGACATCGGCTGGGCTTCGCCTCGGTCACGCTGAACGATAACTTTGTCCACAACCTATTCGTTGATCCGGCGTATCAGGGCCGGGGCGTGGGCAGCGCACTGCTGCAAAAGGTACAGTCGTACTTTACCAGCTCGGGATCGTTGAAGTGTCTTGCCGAGAATAAAGCCGCGCTGGCGTTTTATCGCCGTCACGGCTGGCATATCGAGGCGCGAGGCGAAGCGCCGGAAGGGGATTACTACCTTTTACACTATCGGTTGCCGTAGAAAGTAGGCCCGGTAAGCGTAGCGCCACCGGGCATTTCCAGGCTGTTGCTGCCATGCCGGGCGGCACTGCGTTTGCCCAGCCTACGTTGGAGCAGGATGTAGGCCCGGCAATAACCATTACACCGCGCGGAAGGCGATCTCTGACGGGATCACATCACCCTGCCAGTAGAGCTGAGCGGCAACGCGCCCGGCCAGCTGACGGTAGAGGGCGGTGAACTCGCTATCAGGGCGGTGGATCACCGTCGGCGTGCCGTTATCAAGATCCTCACGCAGCGTAATGTGCAGCGGCATCTGTCCCAGCAGCTCAGTGTGATACTGCTCGGCCAGCTTCTCTGCGCCACCGGTGCCGAAAATAGCTTCGTGATGACCACAGTTGCTGCAGATATGCATGCTCATGTTCTCGACGATGCCGAGCACCGGCACTTCCACCTTCTCAAACATCACGATGCCTTTTTTGGCGTCGATCAGGGCGATATCCTGCGGGGTGGTCACCACCAGCGCCCCGGTCACCGGGATGTTTTGCGCCAGCGTTAGCTGAATATCCCCGGTACCCGGCGGCATATCCAGCACCAGGTAGTCCAGATCCGGCCACATCGACTCCTGCAGCAGCTGCAGCAGCGCTTTGCTGGCCATCGGGCCGCGCCATACCATGGCGTTATCATCGGTAACCAGATAGCCGATCGAGTTGGTCGCCAGGCCGTGGGCCATAATCGGCGCCATATGGGTGCCGTCCGGAGAGGTCGGGCGGTTGCCCTCGGTGCCCAGCATCGCCGGAATTGACGGACCGTAGATATCGGCATCAAGAATACCGACCTTCGCCCCTTCGGCAGCCAGCGCCAGCGCCAGGTTGACCGCGGTAGAGGATTTCCCTACCCCGCCCTTGCCGGAGCTAACGGCAATAATGTTCTTCACGCCGTTAATGCCCGGCTGGTTTTTCACACGCTTCAGCGTGGCGATGGTGTGGGACAGTTTCCAGTCGATGGCTTTTGCGCCCGTGATGCGCAGCAGCTCGGCGCTGCACTGCTCCTTCAGCTCCTCAAACGCGCTGCGCCAGGCAAACGGCATCAGCAGTTCGATGTGCACGGTATCATCCAGCCAGGCAACGTGGTGCACGGCTTTTAATGCGGTAAGATTATGCTTCAGGGTGGGGTGCTGAAAATTTGCCAGCGTTCCGGCAACCATTGCTCGCAGGGCTTCCGGTGATTTGGCCTGGGATTGAGAGTTCATCCCGACTCCTCTGTTCTTGTAGGTGAAAAGCTCGTGTAGCAAGTTTACCTGAAAGAAAAAGGTTTGTGCTTACTTAATAGTGCCCCATTTGGTAATATCGAAACCCCTTTTTTTACAGAAGACGTAATGCTCACTATGACTCAAGTCGCGAAAAAAATTCTGGTAACGTGCGCGCTGCCGTACGCAAACGGCTCCATCCACCTCGGCCATATGCTGGAGCACATCCAGGCTGATGTCTGGGTCCGTTACCAGCGAATGCGCGGCCACGAGGTCAACTTCATCTGCGCCGACGACGCCCACGGCACGCCAATCATGCTGAAAGCTCAGCAGCTTGGCATTACCCCGGAGCAGATGATCGGTGAGATGAGCCAGGAGCACCAGACCGATTTTGCTGGCTTTGATATCAGCTATGACAACTACCACTCCACGCACAGCGAGGAGAACCGCGAGCTGTCCGAGCTGATCTACGGTCGCCTGAAAGAGAACGGTTTCATTAAGAACCGCACCATCTCCCAGCTCTACGATCCGGAGAAAGGCATGTTCCTGCCGGACCGTTTTGTGAAAGGCACCTGCCCAAAATGTAAGTCACCGGATCAGTATGGCGACAACTGCGAAGTCTGCGGCGCGACCTACAGCCCGACCGAACTGATTGAGCCGAAGTCGGTGGTGTCTGGGGCGACGCCGGTGATGCGTGACTCTGAG
>JBCNNW010000048.1:0-30779 GCA_039594205.1 Pseudescherichia sp.
TCTTTTGACGCTTTAATGCTCACGTGGCCGCGCGGCGGCTCAATGCCGTTGGTGGCGTTAGAGATCTGCGATGAGGTCTCAGACGGCATCAGCGCAGAGAGCGTGGAGTTACGCAGGCCGTGGGTCTTGATGGACTCACGCAGCGCTTCCCAGTTGTAGTGCAGCGGCTCGTTGGTAATGCCGTCGAGATCCTTTTTATAGGTGTCGGTCGGCAGAATACCTTGCGCATAGGTGGTTTCGTTGAACCACGGGCACGCGCCTTGCTCTTTCGCCAGCTCGTTAGAGGCCTTCAGCAGGAAGTACTGAATGGCTTCAAAGGTCTGGTGAGTCAGGTTGTTGGCGCTGCCGTCGGAGTAGCGTTTGCCGTTTTTCGCCAGCCAGTAGGCAAAGTTGATCACGCCAATACCCAGCGTGCGGCGGCCCATGGCACCGCGTTTTGCCGCCGGGATGGGGTAGTCCTGATAGTCAAGCAGGGCATCCAGGGCACGTACCGCCAGCACCGCCAGCTCTTCCAGCTCGTCCAGGCTGCTGATTGCGCCAAGGTTGAACGCTGACAGCGTACAGAGCGCGATCTCGCCGTTTTCGTCGTTGACGTCCATCAGCGGCTTAGTCGGCAGGGCAATCTCCAGGCACAGGTTAGACTGGCGCACTGGCGCAACCGCCGGGTCGAACGGGCTATGGGTGTTGCAGTGGTCAACGTTCTGGATGTAGATACGCCCCGTAGAGGCACGCTCCTGCATCATCAGCGAGAAAAGCTCCACGGCTTTAACGCGCTGCTTACGGATGCTCTCGTCCTGCTCATACTGCACGTACAGGCGCTCAAACTCGTCCTGATCGGCAAAGAAGGCGTCGTACAGGCCCGGCACGTCGGACGGGCTGAAGAGGGTGATATCCTGGCCCTTCAGCAGACGGGTATACATCAGCTTGTTGATCTGTACGCCGTAGTCCATGTGACGAACGCGGTTGCCTTCGACGCCACGGTTGTTTTTCAGCACCAGCAGGCTTTCAACTTCCAGATGCCACATCGGGTAGAAGAGGGTTGCCGCGCCGCCGCGCACGCCGCCCTGGGAGCAGGATTTCACCGCGGTCTGGAAGTGCTTGTAGAACGGGATACAGCCGGTGTGGAACGCCTCTCCGCCGCGGATCGGGCTACCGAGAGCGCGGATGCGGCCCGCGTTAATGCCGATACCGGCGCGCTGGGAGACATATTTCACAATCGCACTGGAGGTGGCGTTAATGGAGTCCAGGCTGTCGCCGCACTCGATCAGCACGCAGGAGCTGAACTGGCGGGTCGGGGTACGCACGCCGGACATGATCGGCGTCGGCAGCGAAATTTTAAAGGTTGAGACCGCATCATAGAAACGCTTCACGTAGTCCAGACGGGTTTCACGCGGATAGTTTGAGAACAGGCACGCGGCAACCAGAATGTAGAGGAACTGGGCGCTCTCGTAGATTTCGCCGGTTACGCGGTTCTGAACCAGGTACTTGCCTTCCAGCTGCTTAACTGCCGCATAGGAGAAGGTCAGGTCGCGGTCATGCTGGATGAAACCATCCATCTGCTGGAACTCTTCTTCCGTGTAGTCTTCCAGCAGATGATTATCGTATTTGCCCAGCTCAATCATCTTGCGCACGTGGTCAATCAGCACCGGCGGCTCAAACTGGCCGTAGGCTTTTTTACGCAGGTGGAAGATCGCCAGACGGGCAGCCAGATACTGGTAATCGGGCGCATCACGGGAGATGAGATCCGCAGCGGCTTTGATAATGGTTTCGTGGATGTCGGACGTTTTGATGCCGTCGTAGAACTGAATGTGGGAGCGCAGTTCAACCTGAGAGATCGATACGTTATTCAGCCCTTCTGCCGCCCAATCCAGCACCCGGTGGATTTTATCCAGATTGATGCGTTCAGTACGACCATCACGCTTCGTCACCAGCAGACTCTGATTCATGTACCTGTCCTTAAGAAAAAAGTATCCCCCGCTTATCCACAATTTCGAGCTGTGGTTAAACCTGTGGATAAATACTATATGTAGGGGGTGTTAAGTGAAAATGTCACAATATGGTGAGTATTCTAGTCCGGATTCTTTTGAGTACAAGAGTTGATTTTGAGGTTAAATTGCGGTTGCGGAAAGGTAATAATCGCTAAGTCCGCGAACGATAAGGGCTACAGAAAAGTCAACGCGTGCGAAAAAAAATTATGAATGTGAGCGACTGCTGAAATCTTCGTCGCGGAAGTGGCAAAAGCCCATTACGCAGCCTATGACACTGCGCAATGGTCATCACATTTTCAAATAACGTTAGCTGTTTTTTGCCTGAGTATGCAGCATGTAGTTCACGTCAACGCCAGGGGCCAGCTTGAAGCGATCGGTAAGCGGATTATAGTGCAGGCCGATCATATGCCGCTCCTGCAGCTGAGTAGGATCGATCCAGCCGATCAGCTCGGCGGGTTTAATAAACTTCTTCACGTCATGGGTGCCTTTCGGCACCATGCGCAGCACGTACTCTGCGCCGACAATGGCCAGTAGCCAGGCTTTACCGCTGCGGTTAAGCGTCGAGAAGAAGACGTGGCCACCCGGTTTTACGAGGCGGGCGCAGGCGTGGACCACCGACTGCGGATCGGGAACATGCTCCAGCATCTCCATGCAGGTCACGACGTCATACTGTCCGGCCTGCTTTGCCGCATGCTCCTCAACCGTCTCCTGAACGTAGTCGACATGGACGCCGGACTCCAGCGCGTGCAGGCGGGCAACCTGCAGGGGTTCAAAGCCCATATCGAGGCCGCTGACGTTCGCGCCTTCCCGGGCCATGCTCTCGGCGAGGATGCCGCCGCCGCAGCCAACGTCCAGCACTTTTTTGCCAAACAGGCCGCCGACGCGCTCGGCAATATAGCCCAGGCGCAGGGGGTTAATACGGTGCAGCGGTTTAAACTCGCCTTCGGTATCCCACCAGCGTGACGCCACGGCTTCAAATTTGGCGATCTCTTCATAGTCAACGTTTTGAGCCACCGGCGGTTTTTCAGCATTCATTGGCGCTTTTACTCCTTAATCAATCAGTGCATTGAGTATATCAGGAGAGAAGTATCAATAAAGCACCGGAGGGGGTGTTTCCTTTACCGGAATGACGGCGGCTGTGTTATAATTTGCGACCTTTGAATCCGGGATACAGTAGAGGGATAGCGGTTAGATGAGCGACCTTGCGAGAGAAATTACACCGGTTAACATCGAGGAAGAGCTGAAAAGCTCCTATCTGGACTATGCGATGTCGGTCATTGTTGGCCGTGCGCTGCCAGACGTCCGCGATGGCCTGAAACCGGTACACCGTCGCGTACTTTACGCCATGAACGTATTGGGCAATGACTGGAATAAAGCCTACAAAAAATCTGCCCGTGTCGTTGGTGACGTAATCGGTAAATACCATCCCCATGGTGACACGGCGGTGTATGACACCATCGTCCGTATGGCGCAGCCGTTTTCGCTGCGTTATATGCTGGTCGATGGCCAGGGTAACTTCGGCTCGGTAGACGGCGACTCCGCCGCAGCGATGCGTTATACGGAAATCCGTATGTCGAAGATCGCCCACGAGCTGATGGCCGATCTGGAAAAAGAGACGGTCGATTTCGTTGATAACTACGACGGTACCGAAAGAATTCCGGACGTCATGCCAACCAAAATCCCGAACCTGCTGG
The DNA here is from genome assembly GCA_039594205.1 of Pseudescherichia sp. Classification (GTDB taxonomy): domain Bacteria; phylum Pseudomonadota; class Gammaproteobacteria; order Enterobacterales; family Enterobacteriaceae; genus Pseudescherichia. Next base: position 3,683 of record JBCNNW010000048.1, read on the forward strand.
TCAACGGCGCGTCCGGTATCGCAGTCGGTATGGCAACTAACATTCCGCCACACAACCTGACGGAAGTAATCAACGGCTGCCTGGCCTACATCGACGATGAGAATATCAGCGTTGAAGGGCTGATGGAGCACATCCCAGGGCCAGACTTCCCGACGGCGGCGATCATCAACGGTCGTCGCGGTATCGAAGAGGCCTATCGCACCGGGCGCGGCAAGATCTACATTCGCGCCCGCGCGGAAGTGGAAGCCGACGCGAAAACCGGTCGTGAAACCATTATCGTGCACGAAATTCCGTATCAGGTGAACAAAGCGCGCCTGATCGAGAAGATTGCCGAGCTGGTGAAAGATAAACGCGTCGAGGGCATCAGCGCCCTGCGCGACGAGTCCGATAAAGACGGCATGCGTATCGTGATTGAGATCAAGCGCGACGCGGTGGGTGAGGTGGTGCTGAACAACCTCTACTCCCAGACGCAGCTGCAGGTCTCCTTCGGCATCAACATGGTTGCGCTGCACCACGGCCAGCCGAAGATCATGAACCTGAAAGATATTCTTTCTGCGTTCGTGCGTCACCGCCGTGAAGTGGTGACTCGCCGTACCATTTTTGAACTGCGTAAAGCTCGCGATCGTGCGCATATCCTCGAGGCGCTGGCGGTTGCGCTGGCGAACATCGACCCGATTATCGAGCTGATCCGCCGCGCGCCGACCCCGGCCGAAGCAAAAGCCGGGCTGGTGGCGCAGGCGTGGGATCTGGGCAACGTGGCGGCGATGCTGGCAGGTGCCGGCGATGACGCCGCGCGTCCCGAGTGGCTGGAGCCGGAGTTCGGCGTACGCGACGGCAAGTACTACCTGACCGAGCAGCAGGCCCAGGCGATCCTCGATCTGCGTCTGCAGAAGCTGACCGGCCTTGAGCACGAGAAGCTGCTCGACGAGTACAAAGAGCTGCTGGCGCAGATCGCCGAGCTGCTGCACATTCTCGGCAGCGCCGATCGTCTGATGGAGGTGATCCGCGAGGAGCTGGAGCTGGTACGTGATCAGTTTGGCGACGCACGCCGCACCGAAATCACAGCCAACAGCGCCGATATCAATATCGAAGATCTGATCAGCCAGGAAGACGTGGTGGTTACGCTGTCGCATCAGGGCTACGTTAAGTACCAGCCGCTGACCGACTACGAGGCCCAGCGCCGCGGCGGGAAAGGCAAGTCCGCCGCCCGTATTAAGGAAGAGGACTTCATTGACCGTCTGCTGGTAGCTAACACCCATGATACGATCCTCTGCTTCTCCAGCCGGGGCCGTCTCTACTGGATGAAGGTCTACCAGCTGCCGGAAGCGAGCCGTGGCGCTCGCGGTCGTCCGATCGTCAACCTGCTGCCGCTGGAAGCCAACGAGCGTATCACCGCGATTCTGCCGGTGCGCGAGTATGAAGAGGGCGTGAACGTCTTTATGGCGACCGCCAGCGGTACGGTGAAGAAAACGGCGCTGACCGAGTTCAGCCGTCCACGTTCGGCCGGGATCATCGCGGTGAACCTCAACGAAGGCGACGAGCTGATTGGCGTTGACCTGACCTCCGGCGACGACGAGGTGATGCTCTTCTCTGCCGCCGGTAAAGTGGTGCGCTTCAAAGATAACGCGGTGCGTGCAATGGGCCGTACGGCTACCGGCGTGCGCGGTATCAAGCTGGCAGGCGTTGATAAGGTCGTCTCCCTGATCGTTCCTCGTGGGGAAGGTGCCATCCTGACCGTGACCCAGAACGGCTACGGTAAACGTACGGCGCAGGAGGAGTACCCTACCAAGTCGCGTGGTACCCAGGGCGTTATCTCCATCAAGGTTACCGAGCGCAACGGCTCCGTTGTGGGTGCGGTGCAGGTCGACGACTGCGACCAGATCATGATGATCACCGATGCCGGTACCCTCGTGCGTACCCGCGTATCAGAGATCAGCGTGGTCGGGCGTAATACCCAGGGCGTGATCCTCATCCGCACGGCGGAAGATGAGAACGTGGTGGGTCTGCAGCGCGTGGCCGAACCGGTGGACGACGAAGAGCTGGATGCTATCGACGGCACGGTTGCCGAGGGTGATGACGATATCGCCCCGGAAGCGGAAGCCGACGATGACGCAGCGGATGACGGCGAAGAGTAATTCGGCGCATTAGGTCAGTGCATTGATGAAAGGGCCGGCAATCCGGCCCTTTTTCTTTGCGGTCTGCCCGTTTTACCGCTACCTTATCGACATCCTTTTGTGACCCTGACGGCGGAGCATCGCCACGTTGAAATACCTCGTCTCTTTTCGAACCACTCTCAAAGTTTCACGCTACCTGTTCCGGGCGCTGGCGCTGCTGCTCTGGCTGCTGATTGTCCTCTGTTCGGTGTTCTACATCGTTAACGCCCTGCACCAGAAAGAGTCTGAAATCCGCAAAGAGTTTAATCTCAGCTCCGATCAGGCCCAGCGCTATATTCAGCGCAGCTCAGACGTGATGAAAGAGCTTAAGTACATTGCCGAAAACCGCCTGACGGCAGAGAATGGCATCATGGCCTCTCGCGTGCAGAATGCGCAGAACGATGTCCCTGATTTCCAGCCGCTGTTCCCGGACTCAGACTGCTCGGCGATGAGTACCGCATGGCGTGGCTCGCTGGAGTCCCTGGCGTGGTTTATGCGCTACTGGCGAGATAACTTCTCTGCCGCCTACGATCTCAACCGGGTATTTTTAATCGGCAGCGCCAATCTCTGCATGGCCGACTTCGGCCTGCGTGACGTGCCGCTGGAGCGTGAAAGCGCGCTGAAAAACCTGCATGAGCGCATCATGAAGTACCGCAACGCCCCGCAGGAAGAGCGCGGCAACAACATCTTCTGGATAAGCCAGGGGGCGCGTCCCGGTATCGGCTACTTCTACGCCCTGACGCCGGTCTATCTGGCCAACCGCCTGCAGGCCCTGCTGGGCGTTGAGCAGCCTATCCGCATGGATAACTTCTTTACCCCAGGCAGCCTGCCGATAAGCGTCACCATTCTGGATGAGAACGGTCACGCGCTGATCTCCCTCACCGGGCCGGACAACCGTCCAGAGATCGATCCGCGCTGGATGCAGGAGCGCTCCTGGTTTGGCTACACCTCCGGTTTCCGCGATCTGGTGCTGAAGAAGAGCCTGCAACCCTCCTCTCTGAGCGTGGTCTACTCGGTGCCGGTGGATCTGGTGCTGGAGCACATCCGCATGCTGATCCTCAACGCGGTGCTGCTTAACGTGCTGGTGGGCATCGCGCTCTTTACCCTGGCGCGGATGTACGAGCGGCGTATCTTTATTCCGGCTGAGGTCGACGCCCAGCGCCTTGAGGAGCATGAGCAGTTCAACCGTAAAATTGTCGCCTCCGCACCGGTGGGGATCTGTATCTTACGTACCCAGGATGGCACGAACATTTTGAGTAACGAGCTGGCGCATAACTACCTCAATATGCTGACCCATGAGGATCGCCAGCGGCTGACGCAGATTATCTGTGGCCAGCAGGTCAATTTTGTCGACGTGCTCACCAGCAACAACACCAACCTGCAGATCAGCTTTGTCCACTCGCGCTACCGCAATGAGAACGTGGCTATCTGCGTGCTGGTGGATGTCTCCGCCCGCGTAAAAATGGAGGAGTCGCTGCAGGATATGGCCCAGGCGGCTGAGCAGGCGAGCCAGTCAAAGTCGATGTTCCTGGCGACCGTCAGCCATGAGCTGCGCACGCCGCTCTACGGTATTATCGGTAACCTCGATCTGCTGCAAACCAAGGCGCTGCCGAAAGGGGTCGATCGTCTGGTCACGGCGATGAATAACTCCTCCAGCCTGCTGCTGAAGATCATCAGCGATATTCTCGACTTCTCAAAAATTGAGTCCGAGCAGCTGAAGATCGAACCGCGGGAGTTCTCGCCACGCGAGGTGATGAATCATATTACTGCCAACTACCTGCCGCTGGTGGTGCGCAAGCAGCTCGGGCTGTACTGCTTTATCGAGCCGGACGTGCCGGTGGTGATGCAGGGCGATCCGATGCGTCTTCAGCAGGTGATCTCTAACCTGCTGAGCAACGCCATCAAGTTTACCGACGTGGGCTGTATCGTGCTGCACGTACAGCGGGCAGGGGAGTATCTCTCTATTCAGGTGCGCGATACCGGCGTCGGTATTCCGGCCAAAGAGGTGGTTCGCCTGTTTGATCCCTTCTTCCAGGTGGGTACCGGCGTGCAGCGCAACTTCCAGGGCACCGGGCTGGGGCTAGCCATTTGCGAGAAGCTGGTCAGCATGATGGATGGCGATATCTCTGTGGATACCGAGCCGGGCATGGGGAGTCAGTTCACGCTGCGTATTCCGCTCTACGCTGCCCAGTCTCCGCAGGCAATTGACGTTGACGGCCTGGCCAACACGCGCTGCTGGCTGGCGATCCGCAACGCTTTTCTCTGCAGCTTCGTGGAGTCGCTGCTGGCGCGCAACGGCATTCGCGCCGAGCGCTACGAAGGGCAGACCCCGGACGTGGACGACATGCTGCTTACCGATGATGCTCTCGACGAACCCTGGCAGGGCAGGGCGGCGGTGATCTTCTGCCGTCGGCATATCGGCATTCCGCAGGAGCGTAAGCCCGGCGAGTGGACGCATAGCGTGGCATCACCGCACGAGCTGCTGGCCCTGCTGGCGCGCATCTACAGCGTTAAGGTAGATACCAGCGAAACTGCACCGATGCTCTCCACGGCCGGGACCCAGGACGCCCACAATGACGACATGATGATTCTGGTGGTGGACGATCATCCGATCAACCGGCGACTGCTGGCCGATCAGCTTGGCTCGCTGGGCTACCAGTGCAAAACCGCTAATGACGGTGTGGATGCCCTGAACGTCCTGAGCAAAAATCACATCGATATCATTTTGAGCGACGTTAACATGCCGAACATGGACGGCTACCGTCTGACGCAGCGCATTCGCCAGCTGGGACTGACGCTGCCGGTGGTAGGCGTTACGGCCAACGCGCTGGCGGAGGAGAAGCAGCGGTGCCTGGAGTCAGGTATGGATAGCTGTCTGTCGAAACCGGTGACGCTGGACGTGCTGGAGCAGACGCTGGCGATCTATGCCGAGCGGGTGAGAAAAGCAAGAACGTAGGGTAGGAAACGGTAGGCCGGGCAAGCGCAATGTGCCGCCCGGCTTAACGATCGGACAGAATTAATCTTTGTCCGCCGGGCTTAAGGTCACGGAGGAGAGGTAGTTCAGCAGGGCGATATCGTTATCCACACCCAGCTTCATCATTGCGGATTTCTTCTGGCTGCTGATGGTTTTAATACTGCGGTTCAGCTTCTTGGCAATCTCGGTAACGAGGAAACCTTCGGCAAAGAGGCGCAGCACTTCGCTCTCCTTCGGTGACAGACGTTTGTCGCCGTAGCCGCCGGCGCTGATCTTCTCCAGCAGGCGGGAGACGCTCTCCGGGGTAAACTTCTTCCCTTTTTGCAGCGAGGCCAGCGCTTTCGGCAGGTCGGTCGGTGCGCCCTGTTTCAGCACAATCCCTTCAATATCCAGCTCCAGCACTGCGCTGAGGATAGCCGGGTTATTGTTCATGGTCAGCACAATCACCGACAGGTTCGGGAAGTGGCGCTTGATGTATTTAATCAGGGTAATACCGTCGCCATATTTATCACCGGGCATAGAGAGATCGGTGATCAGGACATGCGCATCCAGTTTTGGCAGGTTATTGATAAGCTGTGTTGAGTCTTCAAATTCACCGACTACATTCACCCACTCGATCTGTTCAAGTGACTTGCGAATACCGAACAGTACAATCGGATGGTCATCGGCAATAATTACGTTCATATTGTTCATGTATAAGGCTACCTTGCTACAGCAAGCTTTTGACGTAGGCGTCAATGTCGCTGATATATTTTTCTATGCCTGAAACATCTTTCTCACGAATTAAATGTTCCAGCGTTTCACATAATTGCTTGCCGGGAACCAAATTTAGCATGGCAAACACCCCTTTGAGGCGGTGCGCTGTCTGTGCCAGCGCCGCGAAATCGCTTACAGCCGCTTCAGTATACAACCTCTTAACATCGTCGGGTACTGTATCGACAAACAGCGCATAATAGCCGCTGGCATGCAGTTCGGCATTTTCATTACCGCCCATCGGTGAGGGCGAGACCTCATCCTGTGCCAGCTGTTCTTCGATAAGTTGCAGTATCGCTTCCTGCATGGCAGTACTGATATTAAAGTTCACCCGCAGCTGGCCTGGGCCAATTTTCCGCACGGCGGCCTCATCATCGCTTAAAAGCAAGCCCGCGGCTGTAAGATTAGACGGATTATCCGTTAAAAACAGATCGTACTCTTGACTAATTAATCTCTCATCCGGCGTGATGCAGCTTGCCCCCCAATTCTCCAGCTGGCGAACCACGATATGACGAATTTCGTTGGAGGTAATATCGATCATCGCGACCACGTCATCCAACAGCTTCTCTTCGGAGTCCATCTCCTGCGCCTGGGCTGCCATCTTCACGTGCAGCGTATAGCGGGTGCCTAAGCTTTCACGCGCTTTAATGTTCAGATGCCCGCCAAGTTTGCGCGCCAGCTGATCGCAGAGCCAGAAGGTGAGGGCGTTAGCTTTGCCGTAGCGATCGCTCTGGGTATCGTTGAGGAATGGGAAGTGCAGGTTGTCCACCTCGCTGGCCGTCACCCCTTCGCCGGTATCAAGGATACGGAAGGTCAGACGATCGTCCGCCGACTCGTCGGTATCGACCTCGAGCGTAATTTTGCCAATCTGCGTGGTGGTCACCGCATACTGGATCAGCATCAGCAGGATGCGTCTCAGCGCCTCGCGATCGCCGTGCCGCTCTTCGTTAGCAGGCAGATTATTATTGATCAGCAGCTGCAGGCCTTTACGCTTAATGGTCGGCAGCACCTCGGGAACCACCTCATCAATCAGATCCTGAATCGAGAACTGGGTCAGCGTTCCTTTCCAGCTGTCGGTCTCCAGCAGGTTTGCCAGCTGAATATCTTCAACCAGCTGCAGCAGCGTCTGGGCATGCTGTGCCAGATGGCGGCTCTCTTCACTGTCAATCGCCGCAGCCTCGCCGGCAAGCGTCTGAGCCGGCAGGCGGAGCGCATCGCCGATATGATGCATAAACGCCGAGCGGCCCTGCTGGTTTTTCTCATACAGACGCTGGGCCTGCTTGAGCTTTTTATTTACCAGCACCTCACGGTCCTGATCGCGAATAATAAAGATCTGCGTTCTCGGTACCACCTGGCTACGGAACTGACGGATCTCATACAGCTCGTTGTTCACCGTCGCCTGGATCACCCCCTGGTGCTGGTCCGCCATGCTGGTGATATTTTGCAGGTTCAGATGCGGCAGCAGGTGGTCAGCGATCTTGTTGCTAATCACCGTCCGGTTGGCCTCCTGGTCATGTACCAGCAGCCCCAGCGGCAGCAGCGAGACAATCTCTTCATTAAGCGCCCGCAGCAGGCGCAGTTCGTTATTCGCTCCCGGTGAGGACTGACCGTCGAGCTGGCGGCCCGGCTGGTGGCGGAAGGTGGTAAAGCCAAACAGCGCCAGCGCCAGCAGGCCGATGTTAAGCAGCAGCGGCAGCACGATATTCTGTAACGTCTCCAGCATCAGGGTACCAAAAGGCACCTGCCACACCAGACGCATATCCGTCGAGTTCAGCGATGAAGAGATCTCAATCTTCGCGCCGCTAAAATTGACCGAGACGCTGTCAGCCGTCTCCTTGTCAGAATTACGCAGAGGGGCAGGGCCGTTATCCGCTTCGAGGCGGAAGCTGTCCATCGGCATGCCGGGAGGAATGAGATCGTTAATCGGCAGATCGAAGGCGACCACCGTTGCGAGATGGCCCGGCTGGTTAAATGTGGTGCGCAGGGTAAAGTAGTAACCGTTTTGCCAGCTCAGGCTGCGCAGCGGGGAGAAACTCTCCCGCTCGTCGAGGGCATTAGCCTGCTGGAGCATCTCTGCCCGGCGTGAGTCGACGATATTATCAATGGTCGTCTCCTTAAAGCCCGAAGAGAGATCCTTCAGCGGTAGGGTAGAGACCAGGATCATGCTGTTATCCTGGCCGTTAAGATAGTACATCGACCAGGGCACGGTCTCCGCGCCCCAGAGCGTATCAAGGTAGGTAGAGATGCGCTGCGTCATCTCAAGAGTAGAGCTGTCATGGGAGCCGAAGATCAGCGCTTCGGTTTTCCGGCGCGGCTTCTCAAGGTAGTAGACGTCCTGCTTCAGACGCGTCTCCTGAAGACCGTCAGCGGGGGCGGCGGGCGCAGCAGCGATATTGTCGTAGATCTGCCATGTCGCATAGCGCCAGGTATCGATACGCTTATGCATCGCATGGGTGATGTCGACTATCTGATAGCTCTTATCTTTCAGCCATGCATTAACGGCGCTTTGCACCATGACGCCCAGGGTTACCAGCAGAACGATAATCAGTAATAGAAAGAAACGGGTAATGTTGCCTGGTATCAGGGAAAACTTGCCAGGGATCATGCTGTCAGATCGACTCATCAGTGTGTCATCAGGCTGGTAAAAGTTAGGCTACTGGGTGGCGTACAGCAGGCAGTATAAAGGGTAATGCCTGAATTTCCAGACTCTCTTCGCATCTGACGAGAAACTTAGCGGTAAAAAAGGGGATTTTACATAGCGAAGCGGTAAACCTGTACACTGTTCAGGCAATAGTATAAATAACCACCGCTGAAGGCAGAGAAATAGCACTAAATAACAAGATATTGGTTATGGCTTAGAGGTGGCCAATTTTACTTACTTTCCGTCATCATTAGTTAATAGTCGTTATGATTCCGGAGCGGTAGCACAAATTTGCATGAGCAACGTAAAGAAAGGTAAAAAAAAGCCGAATGCAGAGCATTCGGCGAGAATTGGGGTAAACGGACATTCAGAGTCGAATGACGGTAATAAATAAAAGTTAATGATGATAGCGAGAGTTATTTTAGTAGCCCGTCGACGATTTGTTTTGTCTTTCAGTGCTATGAGTGAAAAATCATACAACCTCATGATTTTTATTTAAAAATATTATTTCTTGATTATTAGTGCGTTATTTTTTAACCATTCGTGGCAGAAAAAGTTCCCCGAAATTTACAAAATGAAACATCTATCACTCTACCTGAAACATATTAAAAGTTTTAGTAGCATTTTCTTGTTGGATTATTCTGTATTTTTTAGGAGAATGGCTGGGCCGACTGATTTGACGCTCAATCAGTAAGCAGTGGCAATAATAAAAGCATATAAATGAGGGTTAATAACATGAAAGTTAAAGTACTGTCCCTCCTGGTACCGGCTCTGCTGGTAGCAGGCGCAGCGAACGCGGCTGAAATTTACAACAAAGACGGCAACAAATTAGACCTCTACGGTAAAGTTGACGGCCTGCACTATTTCTCTGATGACGACGGTAGCGATGGCGACCAGACCTACATGCGTCTTGGCTTCAAAGGCGAAACTCAGGTTAATGACCAGATCACCGGCTACGGCCAGTGGGAATATCAGGTACAGGGTAACACCGATGAAAGCGACAACCAGTCCTGGACTCGTCTGGCGTTTGCCGGTCTGAAATTCGGCGACGCAGGCTCTTTCGACTACGGTCGTAACTACGGCGTAACCTATGATGTGACTGCCTGGACCGACGTCCTGCCTGAGTTCGGCGGCGACACCTACGGTGCCGACAACTTCCTGCAGTCCCGCGCTAACGGCGTGGCGACCTACCGCAGCACCGACTTCTTTGGCCTGGTTGACGGCCTGAACTTTGCTCTCCAGTACCAGGGCAAAAACGGCAGCGCCAGCGGCGAAAACGACACCGGTCGTAGCACCCTGCGCCAGAACGGCGACGGCTACGGCGGCTCTCTGACCTATGACATGGGCGAAGGCTTCAGCGTCGGTGGTGCGATCACTACCTCCAAGCGTACTGCTGACCAGAATGCTACCGGCGTCTACGGCAGCGGCGACCGCGCTACCGTTTACACTGGCGGTCTGAAATACGACGCAAACAACCTCTACCTGGCAGCGCAGTACTCCCAGACCTACAACGCAACCCGTTTCGGCAACTCCCAGAACGACTCCACCGTATACGGTTTTGCTAACAAAGCGCAGAACTTCGAAGTGGTTGCTCAGTACCAGTTCGACTTCGGCCTGCGTCCGTCCATCGCTTACCTGAAGTCTGAAGGCAAAGACGTGGACAACGGTTTCGTTAACTACGGCAACCAGGATCTGCTGGAGTACGTTGACGTTGGCGCGACTTACTACTTCAACAAAAACATGTCTACCTACGTTGATTACAAAATCAACCTGCTGGATGACAACGACTTCACCCGTCAGGCCGGTGTTAGCACCGATGATATCGTAGCGCTGGGCCTGGTTTACCAGTTCTAAGCCGTTACCGATACGCATGAAGGGGCCACGCTGGCCCCTTTTTTTATCGTTACTCTCCTGAAAAGGCCCGCTTTTGCTGTACTCTTGCGCGCACTCAGCAAGGGAATCATTACCATGAATACGACTCTTTTTCGCGCCGCGCTGCTGGCGCTGACGCTTACTCTTGTCGGCTGCGATCCAACGCCCCCTGCGCCGCCGCCCGGTGCTGCCGTTACCGTGCTGGAAGGCAAGACCATGGGTACCTCCTGGCGCGTCAGCGTCGTGGATATGGATAAACCTCAGGCCGATGCGCTGCGGGAGAAAATCACCGCCCAGCTCGACGCTGACGACAGGCTGCTCTCCACCTGGAAGAGCGACTCGGCCCTGAGCCGCTTTAACGCCTCCACCAGTACAACGCCGTGGCCGGTTGATGCTGCGATGGCGGACATTGTCACCCTTGCCCTGCGTATCGGTATCAAAACCGACAGCGCAATGGATATCACCGTTGGCCCGTTAGTGAACCTGTGGGGCTTTGGCCCGGATAAACAGCCCACCACCACCCCGACGCCCGCACAAATAGCAGCGGCGAAAATGCGCGTGGGTTTGCAGCATCTGTCGGTCTCTTATCTGGCGGGACAGCAGTTTTTACAGAAGGATATCCCCGATCTCTATGTCGATCTCTCTACGGTCGGTGAAGGCTATGCGGCCGACCACCTGGCCCGGCTGATGGAGCAGGAGGGTATCCCTCGCTATTTGGTCTCGGTCGGCGGCGCACTGGTTAGCCGGGGTATGAACGGCGAAGGCAAACCCTGGCGGGTAGCGATCCAGAAGCCGACCGATCGCGAGAACGCGGTGCAGGCGGTGGTAGACATTAACGGGCACGGGATCAGCACCTCCGGCAGCTACCGCAACTACTATGAGCTGGACGGCAAACGCCTGTCGCACGTCATCGATCCGCACACCGGGCATCCTGTTGATCATAACCTGGTGTCGGTCACGGTGATCGCCCCGACGGCGCTGGAGGCCGATACCTGGGATACCGGTCTGATGGTGCTGGGTCCACAGAAGGCCCGCGAGGTGGCGATGCGAGAAGGGCTGGCAATCTATATGATCACTAAAGAGGGCGATACCTTTACGCCCTGGATGTCGCCGCAGTTTGCCGCCTTTATACAGAGCAAATAGAATTAAAGCGCAAGATTTCAGGTGAAGGTGGCACAGCCCCAGGGCATAGTCGGGCTAAGCTAAAGAGAGGAGCCTGTTATGAGCGTAACGACCTTTACTGAAGACGAGCACCGCTGGCAGGCGGTGCTTGAGCGGCGGGCAGACGCAGACGATCGTTTCGTCTTTGCCGTTATAACCACCGGCATCTTTTGCCGTCCCTCATGCCGGGCGCGTCACGCCCGGCGCGAAAACGTGCGCTTCTTTGCCAATGCACAGGCGGCGCAGCAGGCAGGGTTTCGCCCCTGCAAGCGCTGCCAGCCTGACCGGCCCGTAGACGAGCGCAGCCTGGCGCAAAAAATTACCGCTGCCTGCCGTCTGCTGGAGCAGGAGACGCCGATAACCCTGGCGGCGCTGGCGCAACGGGTGGGCCTCAGCCCGTACCATCTTCACCGTCAGTTTAAAGCCGTTACTGGCCTGACGCCTAAAGCCTGGCAGCAGGCCGCGCGGGCGAAACGCCTGCGTAGCGCGCTTCCCCGGAGCGCAACCGTGACTGACGCAGTGCTGGCCGCCGGTTTCCCGGACAGCGGCAGCTACTACCGCAAGGCCGACGCAACGCTGGGTATGACGGCCAGCCAGTATCGGCAGGGCGGGGAGGGGACCGCGATCCGCTACGCGCTTACGCACTGCTCGCTGGGGCGCTGCCTGGTGGCCGAGAGCGAGCGTGGGATCTGTGCGATCCTGCTGGCCGACTGCGAATTGTTGCTCACCGCCGAGCTGCATACGCTGTTCCCCCAGGCGGAGCTTAAGCAGGACGACGCCGACTTCAGCGCCCGGGTTGCTGAGGTGATAGCAACCATTGAAAACCCGGGCCGCCCGCTGGCCCTGCCGCTGGATCTGCGCGGCACCGCCTTTCAGATGCAGGTCTGGCAGGCACTGCAGGCGATCCCGGCGGGGGAGACCGCCAGCTACCGTGCGGTCGCTGCTGCCATCGGCAAGCCGCAGGCGATCCGCGCCGTGGCCAGCGCCTGCGCGGCCAATCGCCTGGCGGTTGTGATCCCCTGCCATCGCGTCGTGCGCACCGATGGCCTGCTCTCCGGATACCGCTGGGGAGCGACGCGCAAGGCGCAGCTGCTGGCGCGTGAACTGTTGAAAGAGGAGACCTGATGCTCGATCTGTTTGCCGATGCCGAACCCTGGCAGGAGCCGCTGGCGCCTGGGGCGACTATCCTGCGTCGCTTTGCTCTTGCCGATGCCGATGCGCTGCTGGCGGGAATCAATGCGGTTGCCAGCACCTCGCCGTTTCGTCAGATGATCACTCCCGGCGGCTATACCATGTCGGTGGCGATGACTAACTGCAGTACGCTGGGCTGGACGACCGATGCGCGTGGCTACCGCTATGCCTCTCACGACCCGCTCACCGGCCAGCCCTGGCCTGCCATGCCGCCCGCTTTTGCCGCGCTCTGCCAGCGGGCCTCTGAGGCGGCGGGCTACAGCAATTTTCAGCCGGACGCCTGCCTGATAAACCGCTACCTGCCGGGGACGAAGCTCTCTCTGCATCAGGATAAAGACGAGCCGGATCTGGCTGCGCCCATCGTTTCGGTCTCGCTGGGTCTGCCCGCCGTCTTCCAGTTTGGTGGACTTCGCCGCAGCGATGCGCTTAAGCGCCTGCTGCTGGAGCACGGCGACGTAGTGGTGTGGGGCGGCCCGTCGCGTCTCTTCTATCACGGCATACAGCCGCTTAAGCCAGGCCAGCATCCGGCGACCGGTGAATGCCGCTACAACTTAACCTTTCGTCGGGCAGGTAATTAAGAATATAAATCAGAATTATTCTTGATTCGGAGCGACGGCAGTTTACACTGCGGGCTGATTTTTCTTGCCGGATCGCGCTTATGGAACTCCTTCTTCTTGTCTGGCGGCAGTACCGCTGGCCTTTTATTGCTGTCATCCTGTTAACCCTGCTCAGCGCAGCGCTGGGCATTGGGCTGATTGCCTTTATTAATGCGCGGCTCATTGAGAACGTGGACATCTCCCTGGCGGTGCTGCCGGAGTTTCTCGGCCTGCTGCTGCTGTTGATGGCGGTGACCCTTGGCTCCCAGCTGGCGCTGACCGCGCTTGGCCATCACTTTGTCTATCGCCTGCGGGGCGAGTTCATTAAGCGTATTCTCGACACGCCAGTGGAGCGCGTGGAGCAGTTAGGCAACGCCGCGCTGCTGGCCGCCCTGACCAGCGACGTGCGTAATATCACTATCGCCTTTGTGCGCCTGCCGGAGCTGGTGCAGGGGATCATCCTGACCGCCGGATCGGCGGCCTACCTGGGCTGGCTCTCTGGCAAAATGCTGTTGGTCACCGCCCTGTGGATGGCGATCACTATCTGGGGCGGTTTTGTGCTGGTATCGCGGGTCTATAAGCATTTAGCGAGACTGCGTGAAACCGAAGACAAGCTGCACCATGACTACCAGACGGTGCTGGAGGGACGCAAAGAGCTGACCCTCAACCGCGAGCGTGCCGAAGCGATCTTTAACGACGCTTACCTCCCGGATGCCCGTGAGTATCGCCACCATATTATTCGCGCCGACACCTTCCACCTCAGCGCGGTGAACTGGTCAAATATCATGATGCTGGGGGCAATTGGACTGGTGTTCTGGATGGCTAACGGCCTTGGCTGGGCGGATACCAACGTTGCGGCGACCTTCTCCCTGACCGTGCTGTTCCTGCGCACGCCGCTGCTGTCGGCGGTGGGGGCGCTGCCGACCCTGCTCAGCGCTCAGGTGGCGTTTAACAAGCTCAAGCAGTTCTCTCTCGCGCCCTATAACCCTGCGTTCCCACGCCCGACCGCCTTTACCGGCTGGCAGACGCTGGAGTTGCGCGACGTTACCTTTACTTACCAGGAGGGCGCTTTCTCCGTTGGGCCGATTAACCTGACCCTCAAGCGCGGCGAGCTGGTGTTTCTTATCGGCGGCAACGGCAGCGGCAAGTCGACCCTGGCGATGCTGTTGACCGGTCTCTACCAGCCGGTATCGGGCACCATTCTCATCGACGGCCAGCCGCTGGCCGCCGGACGTGAAGAGGATTACCGTAAGCTCTTCTCCGCGGTATTTACTGACGTCTGGCTGTTTGAGCAGCTGATTGGCCCGGAAGGGAAGCAGGCGGATCCGGCTATCGTCGACAGATGGTTAGCGCAGCTTAAGATGAACCACAAGCTGGAGCTGGATAACGGCAAGATCCTCAATCTGAAGCTGTCGAAAGGACAGAAGAAGCGCGTGGCCCTGCTGCTGGCGCTGGCGGAGGAGCGCGATATCATCCTGCTGGATGAGTGGGCTGCCGATCAGGATCCGCACTTCCGCCGCGAGTTTTACCAGACGATCCTGCCGCTGATGCAGGCTGAAGGGAAAACCATTTTTGCTATTAGTCACGACGACCACTACTTTATACATGCCGATCGTCTGCTGGAGATGCGCAGCGGCGTGCTCACAGAGCTGACAGGAGAAGAACGGGCGCTCGCTTCACGCGACGCCGTTTCACGCACAGCGTAAGGATAAGGAGTCGTTAATGTCCGCCACCCCTAAAAATAGCGCCCGCCTTCGTGACGAGGAGCGGGCGCGCCTCATCTGGCTGCTGAATACCAACAGCGCCATTACCTCTCAGATCCTTGGCAAGCTGACTCTGGTCGAGCAGTTCGACGGCAGCGCGCTAAACGATGATATTGCTGAAGTTGGCGTGCTGGTCTCCCATCTTCCGGCCCCGGATCTGGCGGATACGCTGGAGGCGCTGCCCACCGAGGAGCGTCGGGCGCTCTGGCGTCTGGTTGACGATCTCAAGCGCGGGGACGTCCTGCTTGAGGCCACAGACAGCGTGCGCGAGGATCTGATCGAGGAGATGAGTGACAAAGCGCTGCTGGAGGCGCTGCGCGGGCTGGATATCGACGAGCAGATCTATCTGGTTAAGCGCCTGCCGCGTAACCTGACCGGACGGCTGGTGGCCTCGCTGCCGCCGGATGACCGTGCCCGCGTGCATCAGGTGATGAGCTACGAGCAGAACAGCGTGGGCGCGCTGATGGAGTTTGAGGTGATCACCGTCCGTCCGGATGTCACCCTCGAGACGGTGCAGCGCTATCTGCATCGCCTTGGCAGCATGCCGCAGAACACCGATAAGCTATTTGTCACCGATCGCGATGGGCTGCTGCTCGGCGAGCTGCCGCTGCAAACGATTTTACTTAATGATACCCAGACGGCGGTGAGTGAGGTGATGGTGGACGATCCGGTCACCTTCTCGCCTCATGACGATGCGGAGAAGACCGCCCGCACCTTCGAGCGTGATAACCTGGTGAGTGCGCCAGTGGTTAACCCTGAGGGAAAACTGCTGGGGCGGGTGACTATCGATGAGATTGTTAACGTGGTCTATGAGGAGAGCGATAACGACATGCGTCTGATGGGCGGTCTCAGCCCGGAGGAGGATGTCTTTGCCCCGGTCGGCAAAGCGGTCAAGAACCGCTGGGCGTGGCTGGCGATTAACCTCTGTACCGCCTTTATCGCCTCGCGGGTGATCGATGGCTTCGAGCATACCATCTCCCAGCTGGTGGCTCTGGCCTCGCTGATGCCTATCGTCGCCGGGATCGGCGGCAACACCGGCAACCAGACCATCACCATGATTGTGCGTGCGCTGGCGCTACAGAATATTCAGCCGGGGAACTACCGGTTCCTTATCTTCCGTGAGCTTGGGGTGGCGCTGATCAACGGTCTGGTGTGGGGCGGGATTATGGGCGGCGTGACCTGGTGGCTCTATGATGATATGGCCCTCGGCGGGGTGATGACCCTGGCAATGGTGCTAAACCTGCTGCTGGCCGCCACCATGGGGGTGCTAATCCCGATGATCATGGTCCGGCTGGGGCGCGACCCGGCGGTCGGCTCCAGCGTAATGATCACTGCCCTGACGGACACCGGCGGCTTCTTTATTTTTCTGGGTCTGGCGACGATTTTTCTGCTGTAGCGCGTTTTTTACGGCTAAAGACCGGAGGCAGGAGGAACATCAGCACCACCCCGGCGACCACGCCAATTGCCAGGTTCCCGGTGGTGACGGTGGCAATCACCGTCACCAGCATCACCAGCGTCTCGGCTACCGGGGCGCGTTTTAATTGCGCAGGCTGAATGCTGTGCCAGTTGAAGGTCTTCACCGCCACAATCACCATAATTCCGGCCAGCACCGCCATCGGGATCTTCGCCATCACGTTGCTCAGCGCGGTCACCAGCAGCAGCAGGACCAGCCCCGCCGCGATGGTCGAAACGCGGCTCCGCCCTTTACCCATCTCCACGTTGACGATGGTCTGGCCGATCATCGCGCAGCCCGCAATCCCACCGTAAAAACCCGCCAGGATGTTAGCAATGCCAAGACCCGCGCTCTCGCGGCCCTTGTTTGACGGCGACTCGGTGAGATCGTCCACCAGCTTCGCCGTCAGCAGCGACTCCATCAGGCCGACAAAGGCGATGCTCAGCGCGCACGGCCAGATGATGCTCAGCGTGGTCAGGTTAAATGGCACCAGCCACTGGGTCAGGCCGGGGAGGCCGCCCTGCATCGGGCCTTCGTCGCCCACCACCGGCAGGATCTGCTCGGAGAAGACGGTAAACAGGGTCAGCACCACAATCGCCACCAGCGGGGAGGGGACGCTCTTCAGCACCTTCGGCAGCCAGAGCACAATCAGGATCGTCAGGATAAACAGCCCGAGGATCAGCGGATCGCGGGTCCAGAAGTGGGGCACCTGCGCAAAGAAGATCAGGATCCCGAGGGCGTTAACAAACCCGGTCATGACGGTGTGCGGAATAAAGCGCATCAGGCGCGCCATCCCCGTCAAGCCGAAGACGATCTGAATCACCCCGGCGAGTAGGACGGCAGGCAGAATGTACTCCACGCCATGCTGATGCACCATCGGGCCGATGACCAGCGCCACGGAGCCTGCCGCAGCCGTGACCATCGCCGGGCGGCCACCGAGGAAGGACATCCCCAGACAGAGCACGACGGAGGCGATCAGGCTTACGGTTGGGTCGACGCCAGCAATCACCGAGAAGGAGATCACTTCCGGGATTAGGGCGAGGGCAGTCATTACCCCGGCAAGGGTTTCGCGCATCAGCAGCGACGGCGAGCGCAGCACCGTGGCAACGCTTCCCGCTTGTACAGGAGTTAACGCTTTTTGGGTATCAGGCATAGGGTTCACTGAGTTAAAACGGACAAAAAAGTGTGCGGTATGGCAAAGCAGAGGAATAGTAGCGGCGCGGCGCAGGAGATACCAGTTTTTTTGTCATAGCCGTTATAAAAATCTAACTTTTTGTTAACATCTATCAACTTGCTGTGTACTATCTCAACAATATTTAAATTCCCGGATGAGGATGGTAGGTTAGTTGTTCGGGTAATTTCACTCCAATAAATTCCAATAAAGCAGTACTAATTGTAGGGCATTAACATTATGAAAAAAATGCGTGCCGTGCTCTCTTCTGTAGCTACGGGTAGTCGCGCTGCCTCACGGACAGAAAAGACAACTGCGGTGAAGAAGCGAGAAACTGATGTACTCCTCCTGGGTGGCGGCATTATGAGCGCCACGCTGGGAACCTATCTGCAGGCGCTGGAACCAACGTGGTCGATGACCATGATTGAGCGCCTGGATGAAGTCGCAAAGGAGAGCTCCGAGGGCTGGAATAACGCTGGCACCGGGCACGCTGCATTAATGGAACTGAACTACACGCCGCGGAAGGCCGATGGCAGCGTGAGCATCGACAAAGCCATCGAGATCAACGAGGCGTTTCACCTCTCCCGCCAGTTCTGGGCGCACCAGGTGAAAGTGGGCGTGCTGAACAACCCCCGCTCCTTTATCAATACCGTGCCGCACATGAGTTTTGTCTGGGGCGAAGAGAACGTCAACTTCCTGCGCGCCCGCTACGCCGCCCTGCAGCAGTGCAACCTCTTCAGCGGCATTCGCTACAGCGAAGACCATGACCAGATCAAACGCTGGGCACCGCTGGTGATGGAGGGGCGCGACGAGAAGCAGAAGATTGCTGCCACCCGCACCGAGCTGGGGACGGACGTCAACTTCGGCGAGATCGCCCGCCAGCTGGTGGCCTCTCTGCAAAAGCACGATAACTTTTCACTTAACCTGAGCACCGAGGTGCGCGCCATCAAGCGCAACGCCGATGGCCGCTGGGCGGTGACCGTTGCCGACGTCAATCATCCCCGCAGCACGCGGACTATCATCGCAAAGTTTGTCTTTATCGGCGCGGGCGGCGCGGCGCTGAAACTCTTGCAGGAGTCCGGCATCCCGGAAGCGCGGGACTTTGCTGGTTTCCCGGTAGGCGGTCAATTCCTGGTATCGGATAACCCGGAGGTAGTGAACCGCCACCTGGCGAAGGTCTACGGCCAGGCGTCGGTCGGCGCACCGCCGATGTCTGTTCCGCATATCGATACCCGCATCCTCAACGGCAAGCGCGTGCTGCTCTTCGGACCGTTCGCTACTTTCTCGACTAAATTCCTTAAGAACGGCTCCCTGTGGGATCTGCCGCGCTCTACCACCCCGTCTAACCTGATGCCAATGGTGAAGGTAGGCCTGACCAACTTCAGCCTGGTGAAATATCTGGTAGGGCAGGTGCTACAGAACGACGATGCACGCTTTGCCGCCCTGCGAGAGTACTATCCGCAGGCGAAGAAAGAGGAGTGGCGTCTGTGGCAGGCGGGACAGCGGGTGCAGATCATCAAGCGCGATCCGCTGCTGGGTGGCGTCCTGCGCCTGGGTACCGAAGTGGTAAGCGATCGGCAGGGCACCATTGCCGCGCTGCTTGGCGCATCGCCGGGGGCCTCTACCGCCGCACCGATCATGCTGGAGCTAATGAAGAAGGTCTTTACCGCGGAGTTCGCTTCGCCCGCATGGCAGGCGAAGCTGAAGGAGATTATCCCGAGCTTTGGCACACAGCTGAATGGCAACGTCGAAGCGACCCAGCGAGTCTTGCAGCAGACCAGCGAGGTGCTGGGCCTGTCGTATGAGCCGCAGCCGGTGGTGGATGCGGCTCCAGCGGCGAAAGCGGCACAGAAGCAGGTACAGGTTGATCTTGAGGCGGTGACGGAGCTGGCTTGAATCTACACTAATTTCTGCTGAATAAAAGAACGCATTGGTCGAAAGGCTGATGCGTTTTTTATTAGCATGGTGCGTATAAATATACACATCTGGCCTGGATATGTCTCCTGTATGCTTTTTATACATTATTAACAGGAGCCAGCTATGAGCGATATCACCATTGCCACCGGCACGCCGGTGGTCATCGTACATGATAACCGGGGACTGGCCGCACGCGTCCTCAACTGGAATCGTAATGATAGTACGGCCTCGCTTCATCTGCTCGTCAGCCAAATGCAGGCAGATGACGTCAGCCGAGTAACAACGCACCGCGACCCGCGTCTGTTTGCTGCCTGGGCAGCTGACAGTCTGGACCAGGCAAACCTGCGCACCACGCCCTCGCTGGCAGGCCAGCTGCTGAGGCGAGACAGTACTGACAGCGGGAAGGAGGTGATGCTGTTTGATGCAGCAGGCCGCCCGGTATGGACCCAGGACGGACGCGGCATGGTGCAGACCGTGGCGTATGATGAGCTAGGCCGTCCCGTAAGCAGCAGCGAGCAATTGAGCGGCAGCGATGAGGTTCGCGTTAGCGGGCGTAGCGAGTATGGTGATGTCGGTCCTGCGGATGACGGCTCGCAGGGGAACAATCTGCGCGGCGTCTGTGTGGCGCATTATGACGACGGCGGAATGCTGGTAGTAAATGCGGTGGCGCTCAGCGGGTCAGTAGCAGACGTGGCACGACGGTTTCTGGTCTCAGCAGAAGCGTTACCGAACTGGCCGGAGGATGAGGCAGAGCGTGAAACATTACTGGAAGACAATATTTACACCACAACTACAACAGCCGATGCTCGCGGGGCAATGCTGAACCAGACAAATGCGGCGAGCCATGTCCAGGGTTGGCGCTATGATGTCAGCGGTAATATATGCTACCAGAACGTAACGCCTTCAGGCAGTGAGACACAGATTCTGCTGGATAACATCACCTGGAGTGCCGCGGGGCAAGTGTTGGTGGAGTCGGCTGGGAATGGTGTTGTCACCGAATATAGCTACGACCCGAAGAACCAGTGGCTTGCCAGCATCACGACGAAGCGTACGGATAAAACCCTTCTTCAGGCACTTAGCTACGGCTATGACTTTACCGGCAACGTCACCTCGATAAGTGACGGTACGGTAGCGGTAGGCTATTACCGCAACCAGACCACCAGCGGTGAGCGGCAGTTCACCTACGACGCCCTCTATCAGTTGCTGAGCGCCACCGGGCGCGAGAACGCAACCAATACCGGTATGCCCTACGGCAGTCTGCCGGCAGTGATGCCTCCCGACAGCAGCCAGTATATAAACTACAGCCGCAGCTACACCTGGGATGATAGCGGTAATCTGGCCACACTCACACATAGTGGCGCGAGTAATTTCACCCGCACCATGACGACAGAAGAGATGTCGAACCGCAGCGTGCAGCAGAACGACGGTGGACCACAAACCCCGGATGAAGTCGCTGGTTGGTTCGACAGCAACGGCAATTTGCTGACGCTGCAGGCCAGCGCCTCAGGTGCTGACGGGCTGGTCTGGGATGGTAGTAATAATTTGCAGTCGGTAACCCTGGTAAGCCGTGGTACGGATAGCACCCAAAACGACAGGGAGGTGTACCAGTACAGCGGCAGCCAGCGGGTGCGCAAGCAAACCCGGACCCTGATAAACGGTGACACGCAGTTGTGGAGCGTAGATGAGGTGCGCTACCTGCCGGGGCTGGAGTTACGTCAAACACGTCAGGAGACAGTGTTGGAGGGGAGCGCTACGTCAGGTACGGTATCAGAAGAGCTGCATGTGCTGATCGGCCGCGCGGGACGAGCGGGTATCCGGGTGCTGCACTGGGAAAGCGGAAAACCGGACGACATTAATAATAATCAGGTGCGCTGGAGCGTGAATGACAATATCGGCTCGCTGATGCTGGAGCTGGATGATGAGGGCGGCATTATCAGCCGGGAGGAGTACTACCCCTTCGGCGGCACGGCAGTATGGGCGGCAAGCAGCGAGGTGGAGGCAAATTACAAAACCGTGCGCTATTCCGGTAAAGAGCGGGACGCAACCGGGCTTTACTACTACGACCACCGCTATTACGTCCCGTGGCTCTGCCGCTGGATAAGTGCCGACCCGGCCGGGGAAGTGGATGGTCTGAACCTGTTCTTGATGGTAAAAAATAACCCCGTTACGCTGATGGATCGCAATGGCGAGTATTCAATAAAAGACATTGCAATCACTGCGATAAAAACGGCAGACAAGTATCTCACCAGAAAAACGTCGAAATTCCTTATTAAAAGAGGTGTCACCAGTGAAGGCGTTAAGCGCTGGAATCGGGCCAGAAGAACGTTGATGTTAGGGATAGCAGTGGGAGGGTTAGTGGCAGGCGTTGCCGCAAGCTTTGGTGCACCGCTGGCAGTTATTGGTGGTATTTTTGCTGCAGGTGCTGTTGCCGGTGGCGCTGTCGCCTGGTTTGCCAATAAAATTTCAGATTCTTTTGCCGGATGGATGGCAAAAAGAGCGGCGGGTAAATCGATTGCTGTGCAGACGCTTGCAGCCGCCGCAGTGGCAACGCAAAGTGCCGTCAGCCACAACGCCAGTAACATAGGGGGCGCGGTTTCGGCTACCGCCGGTATGGTCTCAGGTGCTATTGGCGCAATTGTTGATAGCACTGAAGCCGCAATGGCGGCTGCCAACGCGGGCGGAAGTGCGGTAGGTACAATAGATACTTTGGCGGGCGGCCAGGCTCGCCTGCCAACTCAGGCGGGGGCGGCAATTGGGGGCAATATTGCTGGCTGGGTGCTAGGTACGACAGAGGGAAGCAGTGAAGTTGGTGAAGCTGCAGGTATTGGTGCATTTGCCGGAGGTAATTTTGGCCGGGAAGTCGATATCTGGATAAGCAGACAAACCCAGTCTGTGGGCTTTAATTTTGCGCTGAATGTAGCTTTACCTTTAGTGAGTTCGAGTATCGCGAACACAGTGTCGGGATTTTGGCAGGCGGCACGGCGGGTTATTCCTCAGACACTCATGGATAAAATAGCTAACTTCCTCGCAAAACGAACGGCAGGCGGGCATGCGGAATTTGCTGGCGCTGCGCTAGGCGCAACTGCCGTAGGTATACACCATGCTATGGATATCCATACCGGAGGTGAAACTTCACGGTTAACTCAAGCAGTAAGCACAGCATGGCAGGAGACGACCTTCTCCAGATTCAGGACCGCCTTTGGCAACTATTTTATGGGTAGTGGAGGACGGTCTGCTGGAACACTGGGTTGAGGGTAAAGTCAGTGCGTAAAACATAAAATTCAGGCATAAAAAAACCAGCCGTAAGAGGCTGGTTTTTTCTGGGATTTTTTGGTCGGCACGAGAGGATTTGAACCTCCGACCCCCGACACCCCATGACGGTGCGCTACCAGGCTGCGCTACGTGCCGAACTGTGGCGCTAATAGTACCCTTTTCATCATCGAATGCAAGAGGCAACCCGCTGAGTGATTTATAATTAATCAATCAGTTAGCGATAAAGCGCTTTTCATCCGTCAGCACCTGCAACAGCAGGCTGAGCTGTGGCTTCTGATCGCCAATCTTCTCACCCTTCAGGTTGTAGGTCTGATAGGTGCCGTTGTGCTTCAGCACCAGCGTCATCTCCGGCGTGGTCACCGCCAGCGTATTGTTATCTGCGGCAGTAACCCAGTTATGGCGGCGCGCAGCGTTAAACAGATCCTGACCCTGAGAGTACTCGTTTGCCGGAGTGCTGACGTGCAGCAGGCGCTGCATCAGGGTGGTCATCACATCTTTATGGTCGGTCAGCTTGCTGATGCGCTGGGCTGGCGTGCCCGGCCAGTGGATCACCAGCGGCACATGCAGATCGCCCCGTGACCAGCCCTCGTCCATCTCACCCTTCTCCGCGGAGACGCCGTGGCCCGCCGTTATGATAACTACCGTTTTATCCAGCTTGCCCGCGTCGCGCAGGGCGGTCAGCACGCGCTCGATCTGGGCATCAACGTTACCAGCAGCCCGCACATAGCGACGTTCGAAGTCCTGCTGATCTGTGTCCAGCGACGTACCGTTCAGCGCCACCCATGAGAACCAGCGGTTATCTTCCTGCGCGTAGCGGTCCAGCCAGTTGATCCACTGGTCGGCGGTCTGCTTATCGGACTGTGCCTTCGCCGCTGGCAGAGAGAAGTCAGAGAGCAGCGCCTGGCGGTAGAGCGAACTGCTGAAGCCGTCCGAGGAGAAGAGGCCCAGCTGGTAACCCTGCTGATTAAGTGCGGTCACCAGCGCCGCCGGAATACGCGCTGACAGCACGCCGTCCATATAGGAGGGCGAGATGCCGTAGAACAGGCCGAAGAGGCCATTATCGGTATCGTTACCGGCGCTCATATGCTGGGTGAAAGTGATGTTTTCAGCGGCAAAGCCTGCCAGCGACGGCATCTCTTTTTCGTAGCGCGAATAGTTCAACGCATCGACGGTGATCAGCAGCACGTTCTGACCCGGTCCCATATCACGATAGCGCAGATCGCTCAGCGGATACTGTACAGACACCGCCTCCGGATTACCCTGCTCAACCAGCCGACGCTGATACTCCTGGGCATCCAGCAGGCCGTGCTTCTCCAGGAAGCGGCGGGCGGTCATCGGGTAGGAGAGCGGCAGGTTGGCGCGCTGCATGGTGATCGGCCGATAGAAGTTGGCATCGGCCCAGATATAGGTCAGGTGCGACGCGATAAAGGCGCTAAAGAAGAGGGCGGCCACCGGCTTAGCGTAGCGGCGACGGCGCGTCAGGCTGCGCAGCTTCTGCCAGCTCCAGTTGGCAAACAGCAGCTCCACCAGCAGGATCACCGGCACGCTGATAAACATCAGCTGCCAGTCGCGGGCCATCTCATTCTGGTCCGGATTAATGACCAGCTCCCAGACGATGGGGTTTAGGTGCAGGTGGAAACGGGTAAAGACTTCGCTATCGATTAGCAGCAGCGTCATGCCAATGGTGGCCAGCACGGCGGAGATCGCCCGCATTAGCCGCTGCGACATCACTACAAAGGTCAGCGGAAATAGGATCAGCAGATAGGTGGCAAACACCAGAAAGCTGAAGTGGCCGAGGACGCTCAGCCAGGAGTAGATCCTGCCGCCAAGCGTGGTCGGCCAGTCGGCGACAAACAGGTAACGGCTGCCAAGTACCATGGCCAACAGAATGTTGAACAGGGCAAACCAGTGCCCCCAGCTAACCATCTGGGAGACTTTTTCTCGGTAGCGTTGACGATGAGTCACCATAAAATGCCGTCGTTGTCCTTAATGCGCTTTATCGTCAGCCACGGAGGACTGTAACGCCTGGGCGAAGGATTTCGCAATAGCCTGGCGCTGAGCCGGGGCAACGCTGGTGTTGATCAGGTTGGTGACCATGTTTCCCAGCACCATCAGGGAGAGATCGGTCGGAACCTTGTGTTTTTCCAGCACGTTCGCCAGCTCGCTCAGCAGTTGTTCAACGTGTTCATCACTATAACGGGAAATCTGTGGCATAAAATCAGAATCATTCTCTTTATGAAAGGGCAACATATTACCGTAGCAACAGCTTTTTTTCTGCTTTTTTATCTCTGGTTTGATCTCTGGTTGCGCTGTTACCTCTGCGGTGGTTGAATACCGCCGGTCTAACAGGAGAGTTTATCATGAGTCTGGATATCAACCAGATTGCCCTGCACCAGCTTATCAAGCGTGATGAGCAAACCCTTGAGCTGGTGCTGCGCGATTCATTACTGGAGCCGACGGCCACCGTTGTAGAGATGATGGCCGAGCTGCACCGGGTCTACAGTGCAAAAAATAAAGCCTACGGTCTGTTCAGCGAAGAGAGCGAGCTGGCTGAGACGCTGCGCCAGCAGCGCCAGGGCAACGACGATTTTCTCGCCTTCAGCCGGGCGGCGACCGGACGCCTGCGCGACGAGCTGGCGAAATACCCCTTTGCCGACGGCGGCGTCGTGCTGTTCTGTCACTACCGCTATCTGGCGGTAGAGTATCTGCTGGTCGCGGTGCTGAATAATCTCAGCAGCATGCGCGTCAACGAGCAGCTTGATATCAGCTCTACCCACTATCTCGACATTAACCATGCCGATATCGTGGCGCGGATCGATCTCACCGAGTGGGAGACCAATCCGGAGTCAACCCGCTACCTGACCTTCCTGAAGGGCAGGGTAGGGCGCAAGGTCGCCGACTTCTTTATGGATTTCCTCGGTGCCAGCGAAGGGTTGAACGCCAAAGCGCAGAACCGCGGCCTGCTGCAGGCGGTGGATGACTTTACCGCCGAGGCACAGCTGGACAAAGCCGAGCGCCAGAGCGTGCGTCAGCAGGTCTACAGCTACTGCAATGAGCAGCTGCAGGCCGGGGAGGAGATCGAGCTGGCGTCGCTGTCGAAAGAGCTGGGGGGCGTCAGCGAGGTAAGCTTCCAGGAGTTTACGGCCGATAAAGGCTACGAGCTGGAGGAGAGCTTCCCGGCGGATCGCAGCACCCTGCGTCAGCTGACTAAGTACGCCGGCAGCGGCGGCGGGTTAACTATCAGCTTTGATGCAATGCTGCTCGGCGAGCGCATCTTCTGGGATCCGGCCACCGACACCCTGACCATTAAGGGCACGCCACCCAACCTGCGCGACCAGCTGCAGCGCAGAACGTCTGGTAAATAATGATGAGCCGGGCAAGGCAAAGCCGCCGCCCGGCATCATGGGTAACGCCTGATGGCGCTGCGCTTATCAGGCCTACAGGCCCGAGCCAGGCTGCTATAATAAAAAACCCCGCCGAAGCGGGGTTTTTTTCAACACGTCAGCGATTAAGCGCGAACGAAGTCGATGTGAGCCAGTTTAGGTTTGTACGGGTGACGCTGTACAGCCTGAACTTTAACTTTTACTTCGGTACCGTCAACAACCAGGGTCAGAACTTCGCCGTAAAAACCTTCTTTGGCCTGCATGTTCATGACTTTGTCGTGATCCAGTTCGATAGCGATCGGGGCTTCAGTGCCACCGTAAACGATCGCCGGGAACTTGTTCGCGGTACGCAGGCGGCGGCTCGCACCCTTACCCTGCTCTTTACGTGCTTGTGCTTCGATAGTGAACATATCAATTTCTCTTCTATAATTCCTGCTACAGGCGACCCAGCAGCAGGCAGATTTCTGGCTTTACGGATGTAAAGCGGGCGATATAGTAGCCCTGAATTGCCTTTTCTTCAACGAAAAGTACGCTAGCCGCGTAATTCGTTTGCCCGGCGGAAGCGGCCCTCATAATCAAATACCTTCTCCCGCACCTGCCAGTACTGGCCCTTCAGGCGCGCCACGACAAAATCGGGGTGGCGCAGCAGCGCCTGCTGGGCGACGATATCGGCGGCGACGATCCAGCGCAGCGGCACGCCCGGTGTGCGGGTATGCGGGCGGATAAACAGCTGCTCAAAGGCGGTGCGCTGGGCAGGGGTTTGCAGGCGAAAGCGCTCGCTAACGTCGGCTCCGTC
>JBCNNW010000049.1:0-30383 GCA_039594205.1 Pseudescherichia sp.
AAACTTTACCTGGCTTCCAGAAGTGGTTTCCCATGTTATGGCAGAAGCGGGCGGTTCCGTTTTTGCTAACATGCCTCTGATTTTCGCTATCGGTGTTGCGCTTGGCTTCACTAATAACGACGGCGTTTCTGCGCTGGCTGCAGTGGTCGCCTATGGCATTATGGTTAAAACCATGGCCGTGGTTGCGCCGCTGGTGCTGCATCTGCCGGCGGAAGAGATCACGGCGAAACACCTGGCAGATACCGGTGTGCTCGGCGGGATCATCGCGGGTGCGATTGCCGCCTACATGTTCAATCGTTTCTACCGTATCAAGCTCCCTGAGTATCTGGGCTTCTTCGCCGGTAAGCGTTTCGTGCCGATCATCTCTGGTCTGGCTGCGATCTTCATGGGCGTCATTCTCTCCTTTATTTGGCCACCGATCGGTACGGCTATCCAGACCTTCTCCCAGTGGGCTGCCTACCAGAACCCGGTTGTGGCGTTTGGTATCTACGGCTTCATTGAGCGCTGCCTGGTGCCGTTTGGTCTGCACCACATCTGGAACGTTCCTTTCCAGATGCAGATTGGCGAATACGCCAACGCGGCAGGCCAGGTCTTCCACGGCGATATTCCGCGCTATATGGCAGGTGACCCGACCGCAGGTAAACTCTCCGGTGGCTTCCTGTTCAAAATGTACGGCCTGCCGGCTGCTGCGATTGCCATCTGGCACTCTGCAAAACCGGAAAACCGTGCCAAAGTGGGCGGTATCATGATCTCCGCCGCGCTAACCTCGTTCCTGACCGGTATCACCGAGCCGATCGAGTTCTCCTTCATGTTCGTTGCGCCGATCCTCTACGCAATCCATGCGGTGCTGGCAGGTCTGGCCTTCCCGATCTGTATCCTGCTGGGCATGCGTGACGGAACCTCCTTCTCACACGGTCTGATCGACTTCATCGTGCTGAGCGGTAACGGCAGCAAACTGTGGCTGTTCCCGATTGTTGGCCTGTGCTACGCGGCAGTCTACTACACCGTGTTCCGCGTGCTGATCAAAGCGCTGGATCTGAAAACGCCGGGTCGTGAAGACGCAACCGAAGATTCCAAAGCTGGCGCAACCAGCGAGATGGCTCCGGCACTGGTCTCTGCCTTCGGTGGTAAAGAGAACATCACTAACCTCGACGCCTGCATTACGCGTCTGCGCGTAAGCGTGGCCGACGTGGCGAAGGTTGACCAGGCTGGCCTGAAGAAACTGGGCGCAGCGGGTGTGGTGGTTGCAGGTTCGGGCGTTCAGGCAATTTTCGGTACTAAATCCGATAACCTGAAAACTGAAATGGATGAGTACATCCGCAACAGCTAATTTGCAGTCTGGGGAGACTGAGGGAGCCGTCAGGCTCCCTTTTTTATTGCTGGCGAAAATGATAAAGCACAATGTAAGCCTGTCGATGCGCTGATATATATTACTATTTCTACACATGGCTAATGTTGAAACAGAGAGTAATGTGTATGTCCAAACCAACGCTTTTTACCCCGCTACGCATCAGAAACCTCGAAATTGAGAACCGGATCGTGATTGCGCCCATGTGCCAGTACTCTGCTGAAGAGGGATGCATGACTGACTGGCACGCCATGCATCTGGGCCAGCTTGCACAGTCTGGTGCAGGTTTGCTGACCATTGAAGCGACAGCGGTTTCGCCTGAAGGGCGTATCACCTTTGCAGACGTCGGACTCTATGATGATAAGAGTGAAGCGGCTATGGCCCGGGTACTTGACTCCATCCGTAAGTGGTCCGCTATGCCTGTTGCGATCCAGCTGGCTCACGCAGGCAGGAAAGCATCGACCTACAAGCCCTGGGATAAGCAGGGTCAAATACCACCGAATCAGGAAAACGGCTGGCAAACGCTAGCGCCCTCCGCTATCCCCTACAGCACGGGCTATACCGATCCGACCGCCCTTGATAGTGCCGGGTTAGCGGAGATTCGTAACCAGTTTGCCAGCGCAGCGCAGCGTGCCGCGAAGCTCGGGATCGATCTGATTCAGATTCATGCGGCGCATGGTTATCTGTTACACCAGTTTCTGTCGCCACTTTCAAACCAGCGTACGGACAGTTACGGTGGGTCGCTGGAGAACCGCGCCAGATTCCCGCTGGAAATTTTTGACGCGGTCCGTGAAGCGTTCCCGGCAGATAGAGCGATTAGCGTGCGGATCTCAGCGACGGACTGGGTCGAAGGCGGATTTAATATTGAAGAGGCCGTGGCGTTTGCAAAAATGCTGGAGGCACGCGGCGTTGATGCAATCCATGTTTCCAGCGGTGGGCTTCATCCCGATCAGCAGATCGATGTCTACCCGGGATATCAGGTTCCGTTGGCAAGAGCGGTGAAAGCTGCGGTCAGTGTCCCGGTTGTTGCGGTTGGATTGATCACCGACCCACACCATGCCGAGGCAATTGTTGCAGGTGGCGATGCGGATATCATCGGGATTGCACGTACGGCGCTCTACGATCCGCGTTGGCCCTGGCATGCTGCGGCGACGCTCGGCGCACAGGTACGCGCTGCCAGTCAATATCTGCGCTGCCAGCCACATACGCTGAAGGATCTGTTTAAGTCCTGATCGCCGTGGGCGACAAGGTATCTGAATGGCCTTGTCGCCTCGTCACACTATTCACCCTGCGTAATCAAAGTTAAAAATGGATGCCGTTTTAACCTATTGATTATAATGAATTAATTTATAAATAAATCTATTGCATTAATAATAGCCAGGCAGGATATATAAATATCATAATAACTAAATTATAATTCTTTCACATCCGGTAGCCAGGTGAGGTTAGAATGCGGTTAATTGTTATGTTGTTAAGCTTTGTGGTCGCCACCCATGTCTGGGCGGGTGAACTTTCCAAACCCGCCGGTAAAGTCCTTTTAACCCTGTCCGGGAATATAAAAAATACAAATGAAGACGGGAAAGCCGTTTTTGATATCGCCAGCCTTGAGAAACTGGGTATGGTAAGTTTCCAGACCACCTCCCCCTGGTATAATGGGCGCACTACCTTTACGGGTATTCCGCTGCAAAAGCTCATGGACTACGTTGGCGCGGAAGGATCTGTTGTCAGGATCACCGCGCTCAATGACTATACTACTGTTGTCCCACTCAATGATTTCAAAAAATACAATGTTATTCTTGCCTTAAAAGTCAACGGAGAATATATGCGCATCCGTGATAAAGGCCCGCTTTTTGTTGTCTATCCTTATGACAGCATGCCTGAACTGAATAATCAGATCTATTATTCACGCTCGGCCTGGCAGGTCAGCAAAATGAATATTGAGTAGGAGTCCAGTAGAGCATAATGAACAGAATATTGGCTGGCATCATATTTTCCCTGTTTATATCTACCGGATATATCTCTTTTCTGGTGCATGAGAGGCAACAAGAGTTACAGAAGCTGACTCACTACACAGATTCATGGTCTGCCGCACAGCTGGTGTCAGAGTATTACCGATTTGAGTCATGGCTTGCCCTTTATACTATCGATGACAATGTTAATTTCGATGATCTGCGCCTGCGTCTCGACATCATGCTTAGTCAAAGTGATTTAATGAAGGAGGGTGATTTAGGGCATTATATTAAAAGTAATAAAACGCAATATGAGCTGGCGTTACAGCTGGAGAAAAATCTTAAATATCTGGATGAACATCTGGAAAAGATGGACCGTTCTGAGATTCAGACCTACCTGAAGATGATGCATGCGTTTGATGCGCCACTCAGTCGTCTTTCCTCCGGCGCGTTTAATAAAGATGTCAACTCGATCAATAATACTAACCTTAAAATCCAGACCCTGTACTATATCTACTCAGCGACTTCAGTGCTGCTGATAAT
This sequence comes from Pseudescherichia sp., assembly GCA_039594205.1. Classification (GTDB taxonomy): domain Bacteria; phylum Pseudomonadota; class Gammaproteobacteria; order Enterobacterales; family Enterobacteriaceae; genus Pseudescherichia. Next base: position 3,841 of record JBCNNW010000049.1, read on the forward strand.
TCTCAGTGCAATACTCGGCGTCCTGATATTTTATCAAAACAGAAATATTTTCCAGGCGCATCTTCAGGTCAAGAGCCTTGCTGAAGAGCTGCAGAAATCCAAAGAAAAACTGCAAATCCAGAATACCAAACTGGAGTATGATGTCTATCATGACTCGCTCACCGAGATGAATAACCGTCAGTTTTTCTGGGAGAATTTAAATAAAACAATCGAAATTGCAGTTAAAAACAGCGATTCTGTGACGGTGATGCTGTTTGATCTCGATCGATTCAAAGAAGTCAATGATACCTACGGGCATGACGCCGGGGATATGTTATTGCGCCAGATATCCCAACGCCTGATTTCGCTGGGCCTGCCGTCAGAGACGCTTTATCGCCTCGGCGGAGATGAGTTTGCGTTTCTTTCAAGTGGTATGACAGAGAGCAGTGCGGTTTCGCAGGCCAAAAAAATAGGTGCCTCAATTAACCAGCCCTACACTATCTATAATGCCATTATAAATATAACCACCTGTGTAGGTATTGTAATTTCAGACACTGAGCGCCGCTCCGACTATCTCTATAAGTTTGCCGATCTGGCGCTGTATGAAGCCAAAAATGAGGGGGCCGGGAAAATAAAAGTCTTCCGGCAACGCATGCTAGAGAAGCTGCAAGAGAGCAGAACTCTTGAGCACGATATGGCTATGGCATTAGTGAATAAAGAGTTCGTGGTATATTATCAGCCTATTGTAGACTCGTTCAGCCGTGAAATTTACAGCTATGAAGCCCTTATTCGTTGGATGCATCCTCGAAAAGGTCTGCTGTCGCCGGATAGCTTTATCCCTGTTGCTGAAAAAACCGGGATGATTAACGAGATGGGTAGATCGGTGCTTGAAATGGCCTGCAGGGAAGCGTCATCCTGGGCGGTTCCGGCTAAAATTTCAGTCAATGTTTCCCCTGTTCAGCTAAGCAGTAAAGCCTTTGCTGGAATAGTGCTGTCAATTTTACAAGAGACAGGGCTTGCGGCCGATCGCCTTGAACTGGAAGTAACGGAATCATCTCTCTTTACTGAGAGCGATACGCCGATGAATACCCTTAACACACTCAGAGACATGGGGGTGAAAATTTCCATTGATGATTTTGGTACCGGATACTCTTCTCTTTCACGGCTAAGTACGCTTGCCTTTGACAAAATTAAAATAGACAAGTCCTTTGTGCACTCAATATCTTTCCAGGAAGACGCCATTACGATTATTAAACTGATCGCTGGCATGGCGAAATCGCTTAATATGAAGGCTGTTGCAGAAGGTGTTGAAACGCAGGAACAGCTAGAAAGTCTTCAGGCCCTGGGCTGCGATTTTGCCCAGGGATACCTTTTTGGTAAACCTCAGCCCGGTATCGATGAGAAAATCAAACACGGTTAGCGTCCCCTGAGGCGAGGGAGCAGTGCGATAGAGATGCGCGTCAAGAGCGTGTAAAAAGATTTTTAACTGCCCCTTGACGGATGAGAACGGTCGTTCTACGATCGCCTTATGAACAAAGAGACGACTAACCCACGAGATAAAATTCTCACCACCGCCGAGCAGCTGATCTATCAGAACGGTATTCATGCCACCGGCATGGATCTTCTGGTGAAGACCTCAGGCGTAGCAAGGAAAACTATCTATCGTTACTTCACGAACAAAGATGAGGTTGCGGCAGAGGCACTGAATGCGCGTGATATACGCTGGATGGATTGGTTCAGGACAGAGTGCGACAAGGCGGATACGCCGCAGGCGCGCATCCTCAACATGTTCACCGTGCTCAAAGCCTGGTTTGAGTCTGAGGGGTATCGTGGCTGCGCATTTATCAATACCGCAGGGGAAGTGGGCGACGCGACGGATCCGGTTCGTCAAATCGCCAGAGTGCATAAACAGAAACTGCTGGATTACATCATTGAACTTACCGGGCAACTGAATACGGACCGGTCGCTGGCGCTGGCAAGACAGCTGCTCATTCTGGTCGAGGGTGCTATCACCATGTCACGAGTGATGGGCGATTACAGCGCCGCAGACGATGCAAGAGAGGTTGCCCAGCTACTGCTTAAACAGGCTGGGCGGTAGGCATTCAGTTCATAAAAAAGCGTGGGGCACAGAGGCCCCACGCAGAGGGTAAGCTTCTTAGCGAAACCACTATTCAGGAAGCGCGTACACCACGACCTGATCCCCCACCTGATCCTTCAGGATAGTATTGCCGCCGGCGACAAACGCGACATACTGGCGGCCTTTGTACTCATACACTGACGGGTTCGCTACCGCAGGCGCTTCAGCCTGATCGGACCACAGCTCCTCACCGGTATCAACAGAGTAGGCGCGGACTTTGGCATCCATAGAAGCTCCGATAAAGACCACGCCTCCCGCCGTCACCGCAGGACCACCGATGGTCGGCGAGCCCCAGCTTTCCGGCATAAAGAAGCCATACTGCTGTGCTGCACCAACCGGGCGGCGCCATTTAACATCACCCGTGTGCATATCCAGCGCCACGATTTCACCAAACGGCGGCTGCCAGCACGGCATACCAAGCCAGTTATTCGCCACCATCAGGCGCATACCATACGGAGCACCCTCCTGAGGGGCAAAGCCGCTTTCGTTGCCGGAACCCTTATCCGCCTTTTTGTAATCTTCACGGTTATACAACTTCACATACTGGACAATATGTGAGGTATTGACGATGGCAATCTGTTTTTTCGGATCGAACGCCACGCCGCCCCATTGAACGCCACCGGCACTGTCCGGATAGGTTAACGTACCTTCTCCCTTCGTGGTGGGAGGCGTATACATTCCCTCATAGCTCAGATTATCCCACAGGCGAGAGCACTGACCGGCTCCAACAGCATCTGCCAGTTTCCAGATCTCAGGCTTCTTCGACTGATCGAGCAGCGGCGCAGGTTTTGTCGGGAAGGGCTGAGTCGGTGAGAGCACTTCTCCCTGTACCGAACCATCCCCCTGCGGCACCGGCCGCTCCTCAATTGGCCAGACATCCTCACCCGTCAGGCGATTCACGACAAAGAGAAAGCCCTGTTTGGTTGCCTGGATTAACGCCGGGATCTGTTTGCCGTCAACGGTGATATCCATCAGGGTCGGTGCAGAGTTAATATCGTAATCCCATACGTCATGATGTACCCACTGGCGCGACCAAACCACTTTGCCGGTGTTGATATCCAGCGCCGTCGTGGAGGTTGCAAGCGGAATAGGATCAACACGGTTACCGCCCCAGTAGTTAGGGGAAGGGGATGATACCGGTAGATAGACCAGGCCATTAGCCTCATCGGCAGACATGTGGGTCCAGACGTTGGCCGTACCGGTACGCTGGCGAATTTCGGCAGGAATCGCGTCGAAGGTCCACTCACGCGCGCCGGTTTGCGCATTGATGGAGAATACCGTCCCCGGAGGCGCTTCAGCATAGGCCCAATCTTTTCCTGCCCAGCCGACCAGCAGATGATTACCTACTACGGTTGGCGGCTGCAGGATAGATAACGGGTATTTAGCGTTGAGCGTGTTCCACTGATTGATATCCAGCACGCCATTATTGGCAAAGCCTGCACAGGGTTTCCCTGAGTCGGCATCCAGCGCGTAGAGATGGCCATCCACGTTACCCATGTAAACGATTTTCTGGCATGCCTGCCCGGCAACTGGATTTTTAGCCTGCCAGTACGAAACGCCGCGGTTTTTGAGTACGGGCTGGGTCAGAGCCTTGCGCGATGATTTGGTATCGTAATGCCACTTCTCTTTGCCTGTCCCTGGGTCGAGCGCAATCAGACGATCAAAAGGCGTACCGACATAGAGCGTTTCGTTGGCAAAAATAGGCGTTGCTGACCAGACGGTTGCAGGCGTATCGCCTTTGCCATCCGAAACGTCACCGGTATGAAACTCCCACACCTTGGTTAATTTACTGACGTTGTCAGCTGTAATCTGCGTTAGTGGACTGTATTTCTGAGCGTTAAGCTGGCCATGGAAGCTGTCCCAGGTAGCAGTAGCCGGAACCAGCGGTGTCGTAGGCTGCGCGACTGAGTCCACTTTTTGACCCTCACTTTTGCCCGTTGAGGCTTCGTCAGTGGTTGTCGTGGTTCCCGGCGCTTGTTGATTGGCTGCATCTGCATTGACCTTGTCCCGGGCGCCCATCGAAGCTTGAGGTGCTTTTTCCTGCGCCTGCAGCGTCAGGGGAGAGACCAGCAGCGCCAGCGCTGTCATGCTGACCTTCAGTGAAAGTGCGTGTTTTTCGTTATGCACGGGTGGCTCCTCAGGCTCTGGCGTGATGATTGGGACGAACGGAATTGCTGCTCAGCGCAATCAGACCAATCAGGCCGACCACCATTGCTGCGGTAATGAGGTACTGGTGCAACAGTGCGCCAGCAAAACCAATACCAAACAACACGACAAGGGTGACAATAATCAGGAAAACGCGCGCCCCACGGCGGGATGCGGTACGCAGTAAAAAGGCCAGGATCGCCAACAGGACGCTGGCGATGGCCACACCCAGTGCCCCGATAGTGCCGGTGACGCCGGTAAGCGGAGTCAGCCAGGCGTAGAGAGCCACTGCAAAGCCAATCACGGCTGACAGCAGTAATAATATACTGCCGAGGCGTGAAGGTTGAGTTTTTAACATACCAGGAAATCCCCTCTCCAGAATGAACAAAAATCACGATGAGATAATAGTGGGCTAATGCTGCGGTTATTCACCCAGGGCAACAACAGCGGCATCGCTCACTCAACGTAACTGAGTATAGAAGAAGGTTTTTTTTATGGGGCATTAAGTTGTGAGTGGCGACGTCTGCTTCTGGCATAACACTTTGTAGACGCCGTTGAGTGAACCGAGCGGGTCCGATCTTCCCGGGTTAAAATCGCAAAATATTATGCAAGGATTGGCTGGTGTGTAAATATCAACGGAATTTGGTTATTTTAAAATACCTTCTTTAGCCTGGAAGCTATTGCCACGATGAATATGCTTAGTAAACGAGCTGGTGCTTTTCACTTCATTCCCTTCCGGTATCTCTTTTTTGCTCGCCTGCTTACCGTTCTTGGCAATGGCATTGCACCCATTGCACTGGCGTTTGCTGTACTGGATATTGGCGGATCGGTGTCCGATCTGGGTATTGTTGTTGCATCGCGTTCCATCTTAAACGTCGTATTCTTGCTAATCGGTGGTGTATTAGCGGACCGTTACTCACGTAGCAAGGTATTGGTTTATTCTTCAGCTATGGCGGCAGTTTCACAGGCTATTGTCGCATGGACCGTGCTGGATGGCTCCGCAACGGTGATGAGTCTGGCACTACTTAGTGCCATTAATGGTGCGGCAGCCGGCATCGCACTGCCTGCATCCTCTGCGCTGGTTCCTCAGACTGTGCCGGTGCAGAATTTGCGTGCAGCCAACGCATTAATCCAGCTCGGTATTTATAGTGGTACGGTGATTGGCGCTTCGCTAGGTGGGATCCTGACAAGTTCTATCGGACCGGGTTGGGGACTGGTAATTGATGCGTTAGGCTTTGCAGCATCTGCGCCGCTTTATCTTTTAACTCGCGTTACGTCAATCAAAGCAGACTCATCCCAGGATAATATCCTGCAGGCTTTAAAAGCGGGGTGGAAAGAGTTCGCCAGCCGGCCCTGGGTGTGGTCAGTGGTCGTTCAGTTCACCGTAATCAATGCTGCCTTTAGTGGGGTGGTGATGGTACTTGGCCCGGTGATTGCTGATGCCACTTTCGGACGAACCCGTTGGGGAGTGATTATTGCTGCGCAAAGCGTTGGCCTGATTGCAGGTTCGTTCCTTGCTTTGCGATGGCGTCCTCGCCGCGATCTATTTGTTGGCGTAATGCTGGTTGCATTTTGTGCCGTGCCCATTTTTATGCTTAGCCAGCCTGCTTCGGCACGATGGCTTATTGCCGCCTTTTTCATAGCGGGGGTCACGTTTGGCCTTTTTGGCGTGGTTTGGGCCCATTCGTTACAAACGCACATCCCACAGGAAAAACTGGCCCGCGTATACGCCTATGATGCTGTAGGTTCGTTTGTGGCCATCCCCTTTGGTGAGCTTGTCGCTGGACCGCTGGCAATACAGTATGGGAGTACAAATGTACTTCTGGTTTCAGCGATGGCGGTCGTTGTCGCCACGTTTGGTGCCTGTCTGGTTCCTGCGATTAGGCGGCTCGACAACGCTGCGCAAGTTAAACAGCACGAGACAGAGAACCTCTCATAACATGGCGGTAAATATCCCCACTATCGCATTACCGGCTTGCTCGCCCATGCGCCGAATAGAACATCACCAATATAAATAAGTGGTGCTGGTATTTGTTGAACGATAAAGGTTTGGCAGACATGTCACGTCTGCCTATTCCTGATGATGAGACGAGTTGTTGTTCAGCGCGGTAAGCGTACCATGCACATGCTTACTGCACCGCCACGCCACGGCTGCCAGCACGGCGCCAACAATCATCATCGCACTCAACGCAAGCTTCTCGTTTACCGGCAGAGCCATCGCCAGTAAACCGGCAGAGGAACCACCCGCCATCTGAATAAATCCTGCCAGCGCCGACGCAACTCCCGCCTGCTGCTTATAAGGTTCCAGCGCATAGCTGGTAGCGGGGCCGACCGTAAAGGCCAGACCGGCCACTGAGATAGCCACCGGAAGCATATATAACGCCCAGCTTGTTTGCATCTCTGTCGGGAAGAGGGCCATGCCTGCCAGCATCGTCAACGCACCACAGGCCATTGCCAGACTGCCAAACGCCAGACAGATGGGCCGACCAAGCTTGCGGATGATTTTATTGACCAGCACGCTGACCAGCATGATCCAGAAACCGTTAGCGCCAAAGGCTATGGAGAACTGCAGGGCAGAGAGTTTGCCTTCGGTCATTAGCACCTGCGGAGCCAGCGACACGTAGGTCAGCACCATACCCATTGCACCCGCATTCGCAAACGTAAAGGCAAGGAAGCGGGGTTCACGCAGGAGTCTGGCATACTGGACAAGCGGAACGCCTTTGACCTTCTGCGTGCCGGCTGGACGTGTTTCAGGCAGGAAACGCAGGATCATCAGGCCAATGACCAGCACATAGCTGGCCAGAAACCAGAAGGGGGCACGCCAGCCAAACGTATCGGCCAGCAAACCGCCCAGCATCGGTGCCAGCGCCGGGACAATATTCAGGGCGCCGTTGAGGAAACCGTAAGCTCGGGCCGCTTCATCACCTTCAAGGCGATCCCTGACGCCACTAAACGCCACTACGGCGGTACAGCAGACCGCGCAACCCTGAACAATACGTGCGCTAAGGAACTGCGGCCAGCCGGTGGCAGTGGCTGCCAGAATACTGCCCAGCAGATAAAGCAGGATCCCGGCTATAGCTACAGGTTTGCGGCCAAAATTATCTACCAAAGGACCCGCAACGATCTGACCTAAACCCATGACCAGCAAAAACAGAGGAATGGTGGTCTGGATCGTAGTGACTGGCGTGTTCAGCCCCTGCGCAATGTCTGGCAGGGTAGGCAGGTAGAGGTCAATACCCAGCGGACCCAGCAGCACCAGGCTGAGTAAAAGAAGCGTAAATTTTTGCATCGTGCGTGGCGGCATCCGTATAAAAGCAAGCCGCACAGATTATCGACTACCGCAGAAAAAGAAAAGAGGGAAGTCAGTAGATCGCTCAGCGCCACCCTCTCTTCAATGCGTTCACGCCGGTCCGTTGCCTTTTCTTTTTTCATGACTGCCTGTCATACAATCACTCACTCCCGGAGGTACCGGGACCCGTCAGCGTAGCCCTTACCTGAGGAAGACTCTGCGGGTAATTTTGTTGAATAAACTCAATCATTTTTTCCCGCACGTAACAGCGTAAATCGAAGGCCGTGGGGGAATTTTGTGCCGTCATTAACAATCTGATGGTCATTGTCTTTTCAGTTGTATCGGTAACCTGAAGTACCTGAGTTTGTTGATCCCAAAGTCTTGTCTCACTGAGCACCTTCTCAAAGTGTTTTCGCAGAGGCTCTAAAGGCATGGAATAATCCACATACAGAAACACAGAGCCTAAAATTTGGGCATTATTACGCGTCCAGTTTTGGAATGGATTTTCTGTGAAGTAGGTAATCGGCAAGACCAGTCGGCGCAGATCCCAGAGGCGCACCACAACATAGGTCAGGTTTATCTCTTCAATCCAGCCCCACTCTTTTTCAACCACCACAGCATCATCGATTTTTATGGGTTGCGTAAACGCTATCTGAATTCCGGCAAACAAATTGACAAGCGATTTCTGCAGAGCGAAACCAATTATTATTCCGGCAACCCCGGCACCGGCCAGGATGGTGGTGCCGAATTTACGAACGCCAGGGAAACTCAGCAAAATCAGTGAAACACAGAACGTCACAAGTACAACAATAGCGACTTTCTTGACATACATTATCTGCGTGCGAATTTTGCGGGCGCGAAGGTTATTAGAGATATTAATGTCGTAACGTATGAAAAGCATATCCTGCGCAACATTGATCAATCGAATCAGGATTGAGCAGAACGACAGTATAATAAATATATTAGTTGTAGTTGTAATAAAAAGAAAATATTCAGGCTGAATATGGACATAGTTAACGCCTACGCGAATTAACAGCAGGGGGATAAAAAGGAACATCGATCCGCGCAGATGTTTCTCAAGTGATTTGAATAACTTTCTGTCACGACCCTGCCAGTATCGTATAAATTGGAGCAGGATAAATCTCGCGAGGAAACCCACCGCCAGCGAAAGTGTTACGACCAATACAGCAGGCACCCAGGCCGGCGCGACAGATAACTCACCAAATAAAAAAGACATTCGTTCCCCTTAAATCCTGCCAGAACCCTGTATTATTAGTTGGGTAAAAAATGAGTATGCTTACCCATGAAGCCATTGAATATATTAGCCTGCTTTACGCGCATTATTAGAAGAAAAGGATGAAAATCGGGCCTGTAAAACTCAGCGAGGATGTGTAACCGGGTGAGCAGTAACGGATCTTCAAACTCCTGTGTCCGTCATTTATGCTGCCCCGAGTCGTTCATCTATACTGACTCGTGCAGTGGTTAGTTGCATACGAGGCCACGTAACGTTAATCACCTTACACCCAAATAAAGTTTTCCTCATAAAAAACTTTACTTATCAGGGATATAACCAATGAAAATAACCCGTTTCGTTTATTCCGCCTTAATTGGCCTTGTTGCCAGCTGCCGTTCGATGACGCCGATGGCAGCCATCGCTGCGGCGCGCATTACCCGGCGTGATACACCGGGCAGACTCTTACTGCTGGACCGTCCGCTGTTCAAATACGGCGCATTAGCAATGGGTGTAGGTGAGCTGTTGGGCGACAAGATGAAGTCAGCGCCAGACCGCACCGTATTTTTGGGTTTGTCTGCACGCGTGGCCAGTGCAGGAATTGCGGGCGCCGCGTTAGCACCCAGCGGGAAAGAAAAAGCCGGGGCAGCCATCGCTGTCTCTACCGCTGTGCCACTTGCCTATGCAACGCTTGCGGCGCGCAAAAAAGCCATGGCAGAAGTGGGGCAGACCAGGAGTGGCCTGGTTGAGGATACGCTCATCGTCGCTATTGGCGCCGCGGTGGTGTATCTCGCTACGCGCCCAAAACGTATGTAAACGCACTCAGCCACTCAAAGAGTGGACCCGGCAAGCATTATGAAAGCATCAGTAACTGCTTTCGGCATATTGCGAACCACCAGCTAAAACGGTTAGTGGTTCACTCTTCGTAACTGACGCTGGAAAACCAGCCGGGTTTTCGTCGCTCTTGTGTCAGCAACGGGCAAGCCGGTTTGCAAATAATAAAAAGGGAGCCTTTCGGCTCCCTTCTTCACATCACTGCTATCAGAAACTGTAGTTAGCGCTGACAGAGAAGTTACGCGGCTCGCCATAGACGATGGTGCGGCTGTCGATGTCGGTCTCGTAGGATTTGTCGAACAGGTTGTCGACGTTAGCCTGCAGAGAGAACGCTTTGGTGACCTGATAGCGGGCAAACAGATCCACCAGCGCATAGCTACCCTGTTCAGCGCGCAGCGTACCGTCGGCAACGGCAACGTTAGACCAGACGCGGTTTTGCCAGTTGACGCCGCCGCCAACGGTCAGATCCTGAATTGCTGGCAGACGGTAGCTGGTGAACATCTTCACGCTGGTACGCGGCAGGTTCGGGTTAACCGCGTCGCCTTCGGCATCGTTCGCTACGTAGCGGGTTGCGCCAAAGGTCATCTGCCAGTTATCGGTCAGCGCGCCGTTGATCTCAAACTCAACGCCTTTACTCACCGTGCCATCCGCTTCGCGATAGGCGGTTTCGCCGTTGCTGCCCGGGATGATCACACCGGTCGACTGCGCCAGATGATCCTGCTCAATACGGAACACGGCGAGCGAGGTAGTCAGTCGGCTGTTCATCCAGTCAGCTTTCACACCCGCCTCGTAGTTGTTGCCGGTGATCGGCGACAGATACTTGCTCTGTATGTCACGCTGGGTCTGCGGCTTGAAGATCGAGGTATAGCTGGCGTAGGTAGACCAGCTGTCGTTGATATCAAACACCACGCCCGCGTAAGGAGAGGTGTTGTTCTTCTCCATCTGCTGGTTCAGCGTATCAAGATTGTACTTGGTATAGCGTGCGCCAAGGATCAGGTGCAGCGGATCCGCCAGAGAGATGCGGGTCGCGGCATAGACTGATTTCTGGTGGATGGTGTCATCCTGGGCCAGGCTCAGCGGGTTCCAGTTGGTCTGCGGGAAGTTGCCGTTATAGTCAGCATAGTTACCCAGCTGGGTATCGCCGATGTTCTCCCATGAGCTGTAGTAGATGTTGTTCTGGCGACTGTAGTTGGTCCCGATCATCAGCTCATGCTGGCGGCCAAACAGATCGTAAGAGCCGTTGGCGAAGGTATCAATAGCGTCCACTTTACGTTTGCCGGTGTTGTAACCGGTGCCGCCAACATACGGGTAGGAGGCGCCATACGGGCTGACCATCAGACCGGTAGTGCGATCAACCTGTCCATCCAGATAGAGCTGCTTACTGTCGAGTTCCTGTTCGGTATGGGTGCCGTTAACGGTCAGCTGCCAGTTGTCACCCAGCTTTTGCTTCAGGGTCGCAAAGGTACGCTCGGACTTTTTATCCACATAGGCCCACTCTGGTGCGGTGCTGTAGCTGCGGTCCGGATTGACGCGGCCGCCGTCGGTATACCAGCGTGGAATGCCGCCCCAGGTAGGACTGTTGGCATTGGTATCCTGGTAGTCATAGCCAACGGAGAAGGTGGTCGCATCGGTCAAATCAACATCCAGCACGCCGTAGAAGAATTTTTTCTCCTGGCTGTAGCGGTCAAGCCAGCTATCGTTGTGCTGGTAGCCTGAGACCATGCGGCCACGGATGCGACCGTCGTCGGTCAGCGGGGTAGAGAGATCGGCCACGTAGCGCTGCTTGTTCCAGCTGCCGTACTCGGCAGAGACGTTCCCTACAAATTCACGGCTGTCGGCGTGTTTACGCACCATGTTAATGGCGGCGGATGGGTTACCGGAGCCGGTGGTCAGGCCGTTGGCACCGCGAACCACTTCAATCCGCTCGTACAGCGCGGTATCAGAGAGGGCATCGCCCATATTCCAGCGGGTCTCAAACAGGGTCGGAATACCGTCGACCATAAAGTTATCGATCTCAAAACCGCGGGAGTAAAAGTTGGTGCGCTCAGAATCCGTCGCGCTTTGGGTAATACCGGTGGTGCTCTTCAGCACGTCGCCGAGGGACTCCAGCTTCTGATCCTGCATACGCTGTTTGCTGATGATGCTTACGGACTGCGGGATGTCACGCGGAACCAGCAGCATTTTGGTACCGGAGGTGGTGGTCTTAACGCTGTAGTCCTGACTCTCTTCATCGGCATAGCTGCTGGCTGCGGAGCCATCAACGATAACGGTATCGCCGCTGGTGGTGTCCGGGGTAGCGGCAAAAGCCGCGGCAGGCGCAAGTGCAAAGGCAATACAGACTGCCAGCAGTGACGGAGCGGCAGCAGGTGGACAGTGTCCATCCCTGGCGTGAACGGTGAAAGACATGGTAAACCCTTTTCGCAAGTTTAAGAGTGCGCTCTGACCGATACGTTGCCGATGTCGAGCGTGCTGTGTTTGTTCTCATGTTGCAATTGCGCATGAAAATGCAAATGCGAAATATACGCATTCATCTTAACGCTGTAAACAGATGTAATATTTATGAAGAAAATTACTACCGCGTGTAGAGTGGCGAAAAATCAGGCGTAACGGCGTTGCTTAATCCGAATGCGTGAAGAAAAGCGGCGTAATAGTTGAAACATCAGGAGATTCTCGATCATACTCTCTTGTTGAGTCCCGCAGCTTTTATTAAGGAAGACGTCATGGCCGAAGAAACGATTTTCAGTAAAATTATCCGCCGCGAAATTCCGTCGGATATCGTCTGGCAGGATGAGCTGGTCACGGCATTCCGTGATATCTCTCCGCAAGCGCCGACGCATATCCTCATTGTGCCTAACCTGCTGATCCCGACGCTGAACGATGTCTCCGAGGCGCACGAGCAGGCGCTGGGGCGTATGCTCACCGTGGCGGCGAAGCTCGCAGCCCAGGAGGGGATTGCCGAAGATGGCTACCGGGTAATCATGAACTGCAACCGCCACGGCGGCCAGGAGGTGTACCATATTCATCTGCATCTGCTGGGTGGCCGCACGCTGGGTCCGATGCTGACACATAAAGGTTAAGCCGATGCTGAGAGGAGGCCTGGCCGCGCTGCTGGCGCTGGCTGCATTGACTGGCTGTAGCTCACGTCCGGCAATTCCGGTGAGCGATGAGCAGACGCTGGTGATGGAAGCAACCGTGCTGGCGGCAGGTATAAACGCAGAAAAACCGGTGCTGAATAACGCTGAGATCCAGCCCGCTGCGTCCTCAACGCTCTATAACGAACGGGGCGAAACCGTCACCGTTAACTATCGTTTTTTCTGGTATGACGCCAGAGGTCTCGAGATGCATCCGCTGGAAGCGCCGCGGCGCATCACTATTCCTGCGCATTCGTCGGTAACGCTCTACGGCAGCGCCAACTATTTGGGTGCGCGTAAAGTGAGACTCTATCTCTATTTGTAAGGGGTGAATCTTGATCAATAAATTGGGTCGTTATGCGCTACTCACGACCGTAGCGATGATCCTGTCGGGATGTATTATGCGCGGCGAGCAGCAGCCCGCGCCGGTTGAAGAAGCCAAACCGCAGCCGCAGCAGCCGGTGGAACAGCCGCAGCCGCAGCCGGTTCCTGAGGTGCCGTCCGTGCCGTCGGTGCCATCCCAGCCAGGGCCGATTGAGCACCAGGATGAAACGGCGCAGCCGACGCCACGCGAACGTCATTTTGACTGGAGCGGAGCGGTCTCGCCGATGGTCAGCAAGATGCTGCAGGCCAGCGGCGCCTCCGGCGGCAGCGTGCTTCTGGTCGACAGCGTCAATAACCGCACTAACGGCTCGTTGAATACCGGCGAAGCGACAGAGGTACTGCGCGGCGCGCTGGCAAATAACGGCAAGTTTACCCTGGTCTCTGCCCAGCAGCTCTCCATGGCTAAGCAGCAGCTCGGCCTGTCGCCGCAGGACAGCCTCGGCACACGCAGTAAAGCGATCGGTATTGCCCGCAACGTGGGGGCGCAGTATGTGCTCTACACCAGCGCATCCGGCAACGTTAACTCCCCCGCGCTACAGATGCAGCTGATGCTGGTGCAGACGGGCGAGATCGTCTGGTCAGGTAAAGGTGCAGTTCAACAACAGTAATCCTGAGCGTGACGAAATCCTGTCACGCTTCTTTCCCCACGCAGCGCTCGTCGCCAGCCCTGAACGTACCGGGCTGAGCGGCGGGAGCTGCGTCATTGCCAACGGTCCGCAGCGGCTGGTACTGCGCCAGCAGCATGCGGCTACCACCCCCGCGCCGTTTCTCCGTCAATACCGCGCCCTTAAGCAGCTTCCTCACACCCTGGCACCCCGCCCTCGATGGCTGGGCGAGGGCTGGATGGCCGTGGACTATCTTGCCGGCGAGGTGAAAACCACGCTTCCGGAACCCCATCACCTTGCCGAGTTGCTGTATCATCTGCATCAGCAGCCCCGCTTTGGCTGGCGCATCACGCTGCTGCCGCTGCTGGAACGCTACTGGCAAACGTGCGATCCTGCGCGCCGTACGCGGCGCTGGCTGGCATGGCTAAAACGCCTGAAGCGTGAGCGTGAGCCAGGCGTTATCAGGCTGGCGCCGTTACATATGGATGTACATGCAGGTAACCTGGTGCATACCGTTTCTGGGCTGCGGCTGATTGACTGGGAGTATGCGGGCGACGGCGATATTGCCCTTGAGCTGGCTTCGGTCTGGACAGCGGATGAGGCTGAGCGTCGGCGGCTTATTCAGGCTTACGCCCGCGTAGCAAACATAGAGAACGTGCGGCTGGCGTGGCAGGTGCAGCGCTGGCGGCCTTGGGTGCTGATGCTGATGGCCGGCTGGTACGAGTGCCGCTGGCAGCAGACCGGGGAGCAGCAATTTATTATGCTGGCAGATGAAACATGGTGTCAGCTAGAGACAAAAGGATAAGAGAGGTCAGTGTGGGTCCGGTAATGTTAGATGTGGCAGGCTATGAGCTGGATGCGGAGGAGCGCGAGATTCTGGCGCATCCACTGGTAGGAGGCCTGATCCTCTTTACCCGAAACTATCACGATCCCGCCCAGCTGCGCGAGCTGGTGCGGCAGATCCGCGCCGCGTCGCACCATCGGCTGGTGGTGGCGGTGGATCAGGAGGGGGGGCGGGTGCAACGTTTTCGCGACGGTTTTACGCGCCTGCCTGCGGCCCAGTCGTTCGCAGCGCTGCTGGGCATGGAGGAGGGCGGCAGGCTGGCCGAGGAGGCGGGCTGGCTGATGGCCTGCGAGATGATCGCCATGGATATCGACATCAGTTTTGCGCCGGTGCTGGACGTCGGCCATATTAGCGCGGCCATTGGTGAGCGCGCGTACCATGCCGAACCGCACAAGGCGCTGGCTATCGCCACCCGCGTGATCGACGGTATGCATCGGGCAGGCATGAAAGCCACCGGCAAGCACTTCCCCGGCCACGGGGCGGTTGCGGCGGATTCCCATAAAGAGACCCCGCGCGATCCGCGTCCGGAAGCGCTGATCCGCGAACACGACATGTCGATCTTTAGCGCGCTGATCCGCGACGGCAAGCTGGATGCCATTATGCCCGCACACGTCATCTACAGCGAGGTGGATCCGCGTCCGGCCAGCGGCTCGCCGCACTGGCTGAAAACGGTGCTGCGCGGTGAGCTGGGCTTTGACGGCGTAATCTTCTCTGACGATCTCTCCATGGAGGGGGCGGCGATCATGGGCAGCTATGCCGAGCGCGCCCAGGCCTCGCTGAATGCCGGCTGCGATATGGTTCTGGTCTGCAATAATCGCCAGGGCGCGGTAAGCGTGCTGGATAACCTGTCGCCGATCAATGCAGCGCGTGTTACAGAGTTGTATCATAGGGGTTCGTTTACGCGTCAGGAGCTGGTTGCCTCCGCCGAGTGGAAAGCGGTGAGCAGCAAACTGGAACAGCTTCAGGCCCGCTGGCTGGAGCGGTCAGCGACCCATTAACCCTCCCTGAAAGGGAGATAGCACAGGGTGAGGACAGATGATCATCTACTTACACGGTTTTGATTCAAACAGTCCGGGCAATCACGAAAAGGTGCTGCAGCTGCAGTTTATCGATCCCGACGTACGTCTGCTGAGCTACAGCACGCGCCATCCTAAGCACGATATGCAGCATCTGCTAAAAGAGGTCGATAAGATGCTGCAGCTAAACGTTGATGAGCGACCGCTGATCTGCGGCGTAGGTTTGGGGGGATACTGGGCCGAGCGCATCGGTTTCCTCTGCGACATTCGGCAGGTAATTTTTAACCCTAATCTCTATCCACAGGAGAATATGGAGGGCAAAATTGACCGGCCGGAGGAGTACGTGGATATCGCCACCAAGTGCGTGACCAACTTCCGTGAGAAAAACCGCGATCGCTGCCTGGCGATCCTCTCCCGCCACGATGAAGCCCTTAACAGCCAGCGCACCGCCGAGGTGCTGCACGACTATTATGAGATTGTCTGGGACGAAGAGCAGACGCATAAGTTCAAGAATATCTCTCCTCATCTACAGCGCATCAAGGCTTTTAAAACCCTTGGTTGAGACGCCAGCTAACAAACCAGCCGTTTAATGGCTGGTTTTTTTTCGCCCTGCAATCGAAACCTGGTTATCTTTTATGCATCAAAACTTGATATATATCAATTTTGGTATGACCAATGCACCGTTCATGTTATTCTCAGGGGGTGGATGACAATTTTTGCAGCTAACTTGTTGTTAATTAAAAGCTATTTAAATAACTTTTAGTTAACAATTGGTTAATATTTTAGGGGGTCGTGTTGACTACACCATTGAAAAAGATTGTGATTGTTGGCGGTGGAGCTGGCGGACTGGAGCTGGCAACCCAGCTGGGTAAGAAGCTGGGCCGGGGTAAAAAAGCCAAAATTACCCTTGTCGACCGCAATCACAGCCACCTGTGGAAGCCGCTGCTGCATGAAGTTGCCACCGGCTCGCTGGATGAGGGCGTAGACGCGCTGAGCTACCTCGCGCACGCACGCAATCATGATTTCCAGTTCCAGCTTGGCTCGGTTGTGGATATCAACCGCGAAGGTAAAACCATCACTCTGGCCGAGCTGCGCGATGAGAAAGGCGAGCTGCTGGTGCCTGAGCGCAAGCTGCCTTACGACACCCTGGTAATGGCGTTGGGGAGTACCTCCAACGACTTCAACACGCCGGGTGTGAAAGAGCACTGCATTTTCCTTGATAACCCGCATCAGGCGCGCCGTTTCCATCAGGAGATGCTGAACCTGTTCCTGAAGTACTCTGCTAACCTGGGTGCCAGCGGCAAGGTTAATATCGCCATTGTTGGCGGCGGTGCCACCGGCGTTGAACTGTCCGCTGAGCTGCACAATGCGGTGAAGCAGCTGCACAGCTACGGCTACAAAGGGCTTACCAACGAGGCGCTGAACGTGACGCTGGTAGAGGCGGGCGAGCGGATCCTGCCTGCGCTGCCGCCGCGTATCTCCGGGGCGGCGCACAGCGAGCTGACCAAGATGGGCGTGCGCGTGCTGACCCAGACCATGGTCACCAGCGCTGACGAGGGCGGTCTGCACACCAAGGACGGCGAATATATTCAGGCTGACTTAATGGTTTGGGCGGCTGGGATCAAAGCGCCTGACTTTATGAAAGAGATTGGCGGCCTTGAGACCAACCGTATTAACCAGCTGGCGGTAGAGCCGACGCTGCAAACCACGCGCGATGCGGATATCTATGCCATTGGCGACTGCGCCTCCTGTTCTCGTCCGGAAGGGGGCTTCGTACCGCCACGCGCACAGGCTGCGCACCAGATGGCAACCTGCGCGCTGCATAACATTATCGCGCAGATCAAAGGCAAGCCGCTGAAAGCCTACGTCTACAAAGATCATGGTTCGCTGGTATCGCTATCGAACTTCTCCACCGTCGGCAGCCTGATGGGGAACCTGATGCGCGGCTCGATGATGGTTGAGGGACGTCTGGCGCGCTTCGTCTATATCTCGCTCTACCGCATGCACCAGGTCGCCCTGCACGGTTATTTCAAAACCGGGCTGATGATGCTGGTCGGCAGCATTAACCGCGTGATCCGTCCGCGACTCAAACTGCACTAAGCCCATCGCCCCGCCAACCCCCGGCGGGGCTTTAGCATATCCTTCTGCTTATTTCCATCAGGTGGCTCAGATTTCTCTGAATCACATCAAATTGCAACATAACCCCCCGTTATTTACCGCCTTTCTGATTGGCTTCTCGCCACTCTGATTGCAGAATTATGACTATCAGAGCCAACCAGAAGGACTATTCAATGAATAAATCCATGTTAGCGGGTATCGGAATTGGTGTGGCCGCTGCACTGGGCGTTGCTGCGGTGGCGGGCCTGGACGTTTTCAACCGCGGCCCTCAGTATGCTCAGGTGGTTTCTGCTACACCTATTAAGGAGACTGTTAAAACGCCGCGCAAGGAGTGCCGCAACGTGACGGTAACCCATCGACGTCCGGTTCAGGATGAGAACCGCCTGACCGGTTCGGTGCTGGGCGCAGTGGCGGGTGGCGTCATTGGCCACCAGTTTGGCGGCGGACGCGGTAAAGATGTCGCTACCGTCGTTGGGGCACTGGGCGGCGGCTACGCCGGCAACCAGGTGCAGGGGGCAATGCAGGAGCGAGATACCTATACCAGCACCCAGCAGCGCTGCAAAACCGTCTACGACAAATCAGAGAAGATGCTCGGTTACGACGTGACCTATAAAATTGGCGATCAGCAGGGAAAAATTCGCATGGAGAACGATCCAGGTACCCAGATCCCGCTAGACGGTAATGGGCAGCTGGTTTTGAATAACAAAGCATAAAAAAGCAGTACCCCCGATTTGGCTCCTCATTCGCTCAGGCTGGGGAGCTTTTTTTACAGGCATAAAAAAGCCC
Source organism: Pseudescherichia sp. (assembly GCA_039594205.1). Lineage (GTDB taxonomy): Bacteria > Pseudomonadota > Gammaproteobacteria > Enterobacterales > Enterobacteriaceae > Pseudescherichia. The sequence goes on from JBCNNW010000049.1 coordinate 22,340, forward strand.
TGCTTGCGCAAGGCTTTTATTATCGCTCAGTGTTAAATCATATTTTGTTGGCGGATCAGCAGGCATCCCGTAATCAATACGGAGATGAAAGCAAACAGGATCGAACCACCACATACTACCCAGAGACTAAATAACAATGTAATTACTATTAACACCTTAAATAATGGTAATAGCAAAACCATGACCGTTATCCTTCTGCATGTGAATAGTCGTAATACTTTCCTGGATATCCATAAAAGAAAGAGATACTAAGCTGCGTCTTCATGACGTCTCTCGTTTTCCCGCATAAACCTGCTAATCATTAGCAGGGGAATAATCACTAATAAAGCGTAGCAAGTGTCATGCAAAAGTGTGAGAAAGGTTTGGCCTATCGTTAAAATAGGCCACAGCGTTATCAGGATTTAATCAGTTCCGGCCAGAGGGCGAGGGTAGTGCGGGTGATTTCCAACAGTTTCTCTTGTGATGCCCCTTCACGGGCGCTGACCGACATCCCCTGGATAACACAGTTAAGAAATTGCGCCACCGAGCGCAGGGAGGTGGCGGCAGGAATGTCACCGCGCTGCTGACGTTGTTCCAGAAAGCGCAGCAGAGCCGCCTCCTGCAGGGCATGACGCGACTTCAGGGTCTGGGCAATCTCATTTGACGAGGCCGCCAGCGCCGCCGAGGTGCTGATTAAAAAGCAGCCAGAGGGCGTCTCTTTGCTGGTGAAGCAGGTAGCAACGGCGGTGAAGTAATCCAGCAGCGCCTGCTCAACGGGCTTCTCATCGCAAAACAGCTCCGCCTGATATTTGGTCGCAAACTGTGAGATATAGCGGTCAAGCACGGCGCGGAACAGCCCCTCTTTATTGGTGAACTCCGCGTAGAGCGTGGGTGCCTTCGCGCCCGTGGCCTCAACCAGATGGGACAGCGACGTGGCCTCGTAGCCATGCTGCCAGAAGAGCGTCATGGCTTTGTCGAGCGCCGCTTCCCTGTCGAAAACTTTTGGTCGGCCACGGCTTTTTTTTGTGCAACTGCTGACGTCGGTGGTCATAGTGGCTCCTCACCCAATGTTGAATTATTGAACAATCATTATAAAAATAATTGCCCCCAAAGGCCAGCAGTGAATGTTTAAAAATAATTATGTTATATCTTAATGATTTTTAAAGATTTAACATGTTACATAGACTGCGTTGACGCGGCGCTATGCTGCGTGACGTCCACCGGCATCCCTGAGCGCACCGCCATCACTTCGTCCATCAGCGCGGTATCGGTCTCGGCAGCAGATTTAAAGCTTTCCATGCTGGCATTCAGCACCAGCGGCTGCGTTTTCGGATCGTCATTGATGGATTTCGACAGCGGTTGATGCACTTCAACCAGCCGCGTGCCGTCCGGCTCCACCGAGGCTTTTACCGGCGCGTTGATGATATTGACCTTTGTTCCTGGCGTGATCTGCCGGAACAGTGTCGCAATGTCGTTATCGCGCAGACGAATACAGCCCGAGCTAACGCGCATCCCGATACCAAAGTCGGCATTAGTGCCGTGGATCAGGTAGACGCCGCCGTAGGCTGCCAGGCGGATCGCATGGTGGCCCATTGGGTTATTTGGCCCAGCGGGCACAACTGCCGGAAGATCGACGCCCTGCGCCTTATAGCGCGCACGAATGTTGGCCGTCGGCGTCCATGTCGGGTTGGCACGTTTATCGGACACGCGGGTGACCATTGTTGGCGTTAAGGTGTCGCCTCCCAGCTGACCAATGCCGATGGGGTAGATGGTCACTTCGTTCTTGCCAGGCGGGAACCAGTAGAGACGCAGTTCGGACAGGTTAATGACGATTCCCTGGCGCGGCACGTTCGGCAGTAAGGTCTGGAGCGGGATGGTCAACACGCTGCCAGCGCGCGGCACATAGGGGTCCACGCCTGGGTTGGCCTGCAAAAGCGCCAGAAAGCCGACGTTGTATTTTTTGGCAATCGCTTCCAGCGAGCCGCCGTCGTTTTCGACGAGATGAAAACGGTTCTCGCCTACCAGGCGGCTGCCGTTTGCGGGAAGCGGCCAGGTATTGGCCTGGGCAGGAAGAGAGAGGAGGGCCGCTGCCGCAAGGGCCAGCAGGGTTATCCAGCGAGCAATACGCATCTGTTTAATCATGGAACCACCGTTCATTCAGCTTATTGTTATTCAAAAGCAAAAGTGAAGTATGGACGGAAGGTGTGTCGAAATGTTTCTCAGATGTGCAAGGATTTGTAAAGAGTGGCGCACGCCTTATCGCGTGCGCCTTGAGATCAAGCTATAGCGTTCTCTGCCAGCTCTTTCATAAAGTTACTCACCCACTCCATGCGGGTTTTGCGCTCGCCCAGCTCCTGCATAAACTTCAGCCGGGTAGGGCCGTCGAGGCGGAAGTTTTGCGGCTGCTTCTGCAGCAGGCCGATCAGCCAGGCCGGATTAACATGGTTCTTCTCGGCAAACTCAATCGCGCCGCCTTTGTCATTGCTCTCCAGCTTGCGAATGCCCAGCTTCTGCGCCTGCTGACGCAGTCGGGCCACCTCAAGCAGGGTGCGGGCTGGATCGGGCAGCAGACCAAAGCGATCAATCAGCTCGACCTTGATCTCTTCCAGCTCGCCGCTGCTTTTGGCGCTGGCGACGCGCTTATAGAACGACAGGCGGGTATTAACGTCAGGAATGTAATCATCCGGCAGCAGGGCAGGCATGCGTAGCTCGACCTCGGTCTGCTGGCTGGTCAGATCCTCCAGCGACGGCTCGCGCCCGGCCTTCAGTGCGTCAACGGCGTTCTCCAGCAGCTCCATATAGAGCGAAAAGCCAATGGTCTCCATCGAGCCGCTCTGATCTTCCCCGAGCAGCTCACCCGCGCCGCGGATCTCAAGGTCGTGAGTCGCCAGCGCAAAGCCTGCGCCGAGATCCTCCAGCGAGGCGATGGCCTCCAGACGCTTCTGCGCGTCGGTGGTCATCGCTTTCGGATGCGGGGTCAGCAGCCAGGCGTAGGCCTGATGATGGGAGCGCCCAACGCGACCGCGGAGCTGGTGCAGCTGGGCGAGACCGAAGTGATCCGCCCGCTCAATGATGATGGTGTTGGCGGTAGGGATATCGATCCCGGTTTCGATAATGGTGGTGCAGACCAGCACGTTAAAGCGCTGGTGGTGGAAATCGTTCATCACCCGCTCCAGCTCGCGCTCGCGCATCTGGCCGTGGCCGATGGCGATCCGCGCTTCCGGCACCAGCTCCGCCAGCCGCTGGGCCGCCTTCTGGATGTTCTCGACGTCGTTATAGAGGTAATAAACCTGGCCGCCGCGAAGGATCTCACGCAGCATCGCCTCACGCACCACCAGGCTATCGTACTCGCGCACAAATGTTTTAACGGCCAGACGGCGTGCGGGCGGCGTGGCAATAATCGACAGATCGCGCATGCCGCTCATGGCCATGTTCAGGGTGCGCGGGATCGGCGTGGCGGTGAGGGTCAGGATATCGACGTCGGCACGCATCGCTTTGATACGCTCCTTGTGGCGCACCCCGAATCGGTGCTCCTCGTCGACGATCAGCAGGCCGAGATCGCGCCACTTCAGATCGCTTTGCAGCAGTTTGTGGGTGCCGATCAGAATATCGACCTTGCCCTCTGCCGCATCGGCCAGCACCTGGGCCTGCTCTTTAGCGCTACGGAAGCGCGACAGCAGCTCAATACGCACCGGCCAGTTGGCGAAGCGGTCGCGGAAGTTATCGTAGTGCTGCTGGGCAAGCAGGGTAGTCGGCACCAGCACCGCAACCTGCTTGTGGTTTTCCACCGCGAGGAAGGCGGCGCGCATGGCCACTTCGGTTTTACCAAAGCCCACGTCACCGCACACCAGACGGTCCATCGCCAGCGGCTGACACATGTCGCTCAGCACGGCATTGATCGCCTGAGCCTGATCCGGTGTGGTTTCAAACGGGAAGGCGTCGCAGAAGAGCTGATACTGCTCTTTATCATGTTTGAAGGCAAAGCCGGTCTTGGCCGCGCGCTGGGCGTAGACGTCCAGCAGCTCGGCGGCCACGTCGCGCACTTTTTCCGCCGCCTTCTGCCGCGCCCGCGTCCAGGCATCGCTACCCAGCTTGTGCAGCGGGGCATTATCCTCCGCACCGCCCGCGTAGCGGCTGATCAGGTGCAGGGATGACACCGGGACGTACAGTTTGGCATCGTTGGCGTAGGTCAACATCAGGTATTCACCTTTGATGCCGCCTGCCTCCAGCGTAGTCATGCCTGCGTAACGCCCGACGCCGTGCTCCAGGTGTACCAACGGCTGACCGGGGTGCAGCTCCGCCAGGTTGCGGATCAGCGTATCCGGGTTGATGGTCCGGCGATTGTCCTGACGACGGCGCGCGACGCGCTCACCCAGCAGATCGCTCTCGCAGATCAGCGCCCGGTTGCGCAGGGTATCAATAAACCCGCGCTCCGCCGCACCGATCAGCAGGTAGCGCCCGCTGTCGGCAGCCTCATCAAGGCGCAGGATCCGCTTCGGTGCGACTTTAATCCGCGCCAGTAGCTCCCCTAGCGCCTCACGTCGGCCCTCGCTCTCAACGGAGAAGACCACCGGACCGGTGAAGGATTCCAGAAACTTGCGCAGGCTATCAAGCGGCGCTTTCTGCTGGGCCTGTACGGCCAGATCCGGCAGCGTCTGGTAGCCGAGATTGGTATTAGCGGCTTTCTCTGCCAGCTGTTCAGTCTTCAGCTGAATACGCGGCCAGCGTTTCAGCTCGGCAAACAGCTCGTCGCTGCGCAGCCACAGCGTCTCCGGCGGCAGCAGAGGGCGCATCGGGTCGACACCGCGGTTCTCGTAGCGGGCCTGGGTTTCGCTCTGGAAACGCACCGCGCTGGCATCAAGATCGCCGGTGTTAATCACCAGCGTATTGGCCGGGAAGTAGCTAAACAGCGGCGGCAGCGGCTCGCTGAAAAACAGCGGCTGCCAGTATTCGATCCCTGCCGGCAGGGTGCCTTTGCTCACCTGCTGATAGATATGCTCGGCGTCGCGCTTCACCTCAAAGGTATCGCGCCACTGGCTGCGGAACAGCTCAATGGCTGCCTTGTCAGTGGGGAATTCGTGGGCGGGCAGCAGATTAATCGCCTCTACCTCTTCCAGCGTGCGCTGGGTATCGGGATCAAACAGCCGCAGGCTATCGATCTCATCATCAAAGAAGTCGATGCGGTAGGGCTGGGTGCTGCCCATCGGGTAGAGATCCAGCAGCGCGCCGCGAGTGGCGTATTCGCCATGCTCCATCACCTGATCAACGTGGCGGTAGCCGGCGATATCCAGCTGGGCGCGCAGCGCGTCGCGGGAGAGACGCTGGCCCTTTTTCATCACCAGCGCATGTCCATGCAGATAGCTGTGCGGGCAGACGCGCTGCATCAGCGTGTTCACCGGCATAATCAGCACGCCGCGCTGCATAGAGGGCAGCTGATAGAGCGTCGAGAGCCGCGAAGAGATGATCTCCTGGTGCGGAGAGAAGCTGTCATAGGGCAGCGTCTCCCAGTCGGCAAGGTTCATCACCATGCTGTCGGTAAACTGACGGATCTCATCATGCAGGCGCAGCGCGTTTTGCATATCGGGTGCAATGAGCACCACCGGGCCTGCATGACGCTCAACGATTTCTGCCACTTCTGTGGCACAGGCGCTGCCTGTAAGCTCACCCAGTTGGCGCTGGTCGCCCGCCTTGGCGGGAAGGGAGTAACGGTATTGTTCAGGCATAGCGAATATCGGGATCTCTTGGGTTTATGCCCCCGGATATGGGGGCATATCACTGATACACAATGCAGTTTATTATCTTTGATCCCTCAATATTAGCAAAGTTAGACCGCTAGCGCGTGGTCGGAGCCAGACGCAGTTTCTCCGGCGGTGAAAAAAAGAGGTCGCCGAACAGCCGCACGGAGAGACGGCGAATACCCAGCCCAACCAGGGTGCACACCAGCAGGCTCAGCAGGGGGTAAACCAGCAACAGGCCCAGCTCCAGCGTCGGCGAGAGCATGCCCTGGCGAAACAGCGGGAGCAGGGCGAGACTGCTGCCCTCGATCAGGATGCGGTGGGTGGTGTAAATGGCAATGGTATTGGAGCCAATCACGTTCAGGAGCCGATCTTCACCGGGGGTAAAGCGCTGCTCCAGCCGCCAGAACAGGGACATGATCAGCCAGGCCGACAGCAGAGAGAGCAGAACCGGCACGTTGCAGAACCAGAGCGCCACCGCCACCAGCAGGGCAGGCACCAGAGGTAAAATTTGCCGGCGCAGTGGGATGCTCTGCAGCCAGGCCATAATAGTCACGCCGTACCAGGCCCCCAGGGCATAGTAGATGACGTTGCGCACCACGCTGTTCATTCCCCACCACGGCAGCGGCAGGAAGTTAATGGCTACCGACGCCACCAGCATCAGTATTAGCGCGGGGCGCTTCCAGCGGCTCAGGAATTTGCAGACCACGAAGTAGATCAGCAGGGCATAGAGATACCACAGGCTGGTGCTGGCGGTCAGCATGCCGTGCAGAAACTCGCTCAGCGAGTCGGCATAGGCCGCGTTGGCCGACTGGCTAAGATCGCGTTCGGGAGCCAGCCAGCGGTTAAGAAAACCGATCCCTTGCCACTGTAGAACGCCCCACAGCGCCAGCACGTAGAAGATCGACCACAGCCGCTTATCGATGCAGTTTTTCCATTCGGCCTCGGTGATATAGCGGCGGATCAGGTAGCCAGAGATGAAGAAAAAGACCGGCATGCGAAACGGGGCGAGGTAGAGATTCATATAGAGCCAGCATTTGGCGAGCAGGCCGGAGAGGGGATGTTGCAGCCCCTCAAGATGCGGGTAGAAGGTGATCACCGAGTGGTAGATCACCACCAGACTAATGCATAACCCTTTGATCTGGTTAATCCACAATGCTTTTTGCTTCATCGTTAAAACGCCTGAGTTGCGATAAATTTCGGCGTTAATAGTGATCGGGGCGGATGGCGCTGTAATCGGTAACGCTCTGGATTTACCCGGTTAGGGGGCGTTTTCGGAAAAAGATCAGGTCCCTGCGGCTGGGCTTAGCCGATAAACCGCGTTTTACCAAATTGATTTTGAACAATTTTTTACCGTAAACCCCGACAAATCTTAACGCATAAGCGATTTACCATCCCCTGTTTCGCTTATATACTCGTGAGTCTGCTAACCGCAACCAGACGGATGTCATGTACCAACCTGTCGCACTATTCATAGGCCTGCGTTATATGCGTGGGCGCGCAGCGGACCGCTTCGGTCGCTTTGTCTCCTGGCTTTCGACCATCGGTATTACGCTCGGCGTGATGGCGCTGGTGACCGTGCTGTCGGTGATGAACGGCTTCGAGCGCGAGCTGCAAAACAACATCCTGGGGCTGATGCCGCAGGCGGTCCTCTCCTCGGCCAACGGCTCGCTGAACCCGCAGCAGTTTCCGGCCAGTGCCGCGACGCTGCAGGGCGTCAGCCGCGTTGCGCCGCTGACCACCGGCGACGTGGTGTTACAGAGCGCGCGCAGCGTCTCGGTGGGAGTGATGCTCGGCATCGATCCCAGCCAAAAGGATCCGCTTACCCCGTACCTCGTCAACGTTAAACAGACCGACCTGCAGCCGGGCAAATATAACGTCATTCTTGGCGAGCAGCTGGCCGGACAGCTGGGCGTGAACCGCGGCGACCAGCTGCGGGTGATGGTGCCCTCCGCCAGCCAGTTTACGCCGATGGGCCGCCTGCCAAGCCAGCGTCTCTTTAACGTGATCGGCACCTTTGCTGCCAACAGCGAAGTTGATGGCTACCAGATGCTAGTAAACATTCAGGACGCATCGCGCCTGATGCGCTACCCGGCGGGCAATATTACCGGCTGGCGGCTGTGGCTCAACGAACCTCTGAAGGTGGACGCCCTGAGCCAGCAGACCCTGCCGGACGGCACTAAGTGGCAGGACTGGCGCGATCGCAAAGGTGAACTGTTCCAGGCCGTGCGCATGGAGAAAAACATGATGGGCCTGCTGCTGAGCCTGATCGTCGCCGTGGCCGCCTTCAACATCATCACCTCGCTGGGGCTGATGGTGATGGAGAAGCA
>JBCNNW010000005.1:0-121277 GCA_039594205.1 Pseudescherichia sp.
TGCGGCCAATCAGCGGCACGGCGCTGGCCCCTTTCACCGGCGCATAGGACTGCGGTTTAAAGAAGACGAATGACGGGTTCTGCTCCAGCAGCTCCTGCACTTCGGCCGGGCTGTGGGTTTCGCCCCAGTGGCGGATCGCCTGCATCGACATATCCTCGCGCTTCACTTCCCCACGATCGATCAGCACTTTACCGATGCTGCGGTAGGCGTGGCCGTTTTTACCGCCGTAGCTAAAGAAGTTGAGCGGGCTGCCATCGCCGAAATCGATATAGCCGCTGCCCTGCACGTCCATAATAAAGTTGTCCATCAGCGAGTTGCTGTAGGCCAGGACATAGTTGTCGCTGAGCGCGCCCGCGTAGATCTCTGCCCGGGACGGCAGGCGGCCGCGTTTAGGCGGCATGCGGTAGATAGGATACTGGAACTCGCCCTGACGAGTATGGCGGGCCTGTACGACCGGGGTGTAGTAGCCAGTAAACTGAACGTTGCCGTAGTTATCGGTGCCGTTCATCTGCCAGGCGTCAATGCCGTACTGGCGCATAGTGCGGGTATCGCCCCCGGCGCGCAGCCACTCCTGCACCGCACTGTAGACGGCGCTCTGGTTACCATAGAGGCGCGGCGAAGCGCTGCGGATCTGGCCTACCTGCTGGGCAAAGTCGCCGCCGTTAATCGGCGCACCCACCGCATCCGGCTGGTTTACCAGGGTGAAAGGCTGGGTTAATTTCCCGTCTTCATACTGCTGACCGCGATCGGTCGGTTTCGAGGTGCAGGCGGCAAGCAAAGCCAGCGCTGCGCCCGTGAGGAGATACTTCAACCAACGTCCTTTCATTGTCTCTCATCTTTTTGGTTAACCAGGGGGCGTGATGAAGATAACAAACCAGTTTCGCTAATGAAATGCGAAATAGGGGACTTAACGGCAATTACGTTCAAAAAACGCGCATAATGTGCCTTTTTTATGCAGATGCTTTCATAATTTAACAATTTTCTCGAAAAAGGGTTGCGTCAAAGAGCGAGCGGAGTATAGTGCGCTTCCACGGACGCGGGGTGGAGCAGCCTGGTAGCTCGTCGGGCTCATAACCCGAAGGTCGTCGGTTCAAATCCGGCCCCCGCAACCAATACAGTGTGAAAGAAAGAAACCTGCTGAGTAAGCAGAGACGGACGCGGGGTGGAGCAGCCTGGTAGCTCGTCGGGCTCATAACCCGAAGGTCGTCGGTTCAAATCCGGCCCCCGCAACCAACACTGTACCGTGTAGTAAAAATAAGAAGTAGAAGACTCGGACGCGGGGTGGAGCAGCCTGGTAGCTCGTCGGGCTCATAACCCGAAGGTCGTCGGTTCAAATCCGGCCCCCGCAACCACTTCAACAATAAACACCCTTCCGGGTGTTTTTTTGTATCTGTCTCCCGGCAAACCCTCCCGGCAAAAGCGTTAGCCCCTGCGGGCCAACGTCACACCATCAGCAAAGTACGCCTTGATCCCAGCCAGAATCGACTCTGCGACCTCCTGCTGAAACGCCGCGGTTCTGAGCTTGCGCTCCTCTTCCACGTTACTGATAAACGCCGTCTCTACCAGAATCGACGGAATATCCGGCGCTTTCAGTACTGCGAAGCCAGCCTGATCGACGCGGTTCTTATGCAGCTTGTTGACATGCCCAAGGCGGTTTAGCACCTCTTTGCCAAACTTCAGGCTGTCGTTGATGGTCAGGGACTGCACCATATCAAACAGGGTGTGGTCCAGATACTGATCGCCGCTCTTGCTTACGCCACCAATCAGGTCGGCGGCATTCTGCGTTTGGGCGAGGTATTTTGCTGCCGTACTGGTGGCCCCTTTCGTTGACAGTGCAAAGACTGACGAACCGCGAGCGGCCCGGCTGGTAAAGGCATCGGCGTGGATAGAGACAAAGAGATCGGCGCGCTGCTTCTGCGCCTTAGCGACCCGCACCTTCAGCGGAATAAAGACATCTTCGTTACGCGTCATGTAGGCCTTCATATTGGCCTCTTTATCAATCAGCGCACGCAGACGGCGGGCAATTTGCAGCACCACGTCTTTTTCACGGGTTTTGTATTTGCCGATCGCCCCTGGATCCTCGCCCCCGTGACCGGGATCGAGCATGATCACCACCGGACGGTCGCGTCCGGCCTTGCCCGGCTTCGGCCCGCTCTGGGCAGGCGGAACCTGCTTCTCCAGGCTGCCTTTGTTGTAGTCTTCCAGCAGCGCCAGGAGTGGATCCTGCTCGTTCTGCCCGTTAACCGGGTAGAGATCCATCACCAGACGCTCTTTGAACTCGGCCACCGGCGCCAGCGAGAAGAGGTGTGGCGTAACGTTCTGCTTAAGCTCAAATACCATGCGCACGGTGTTGGGATCGAACTGCCCCACGCGGGCAGATTTAATAAAGGGATCGCTGTCGTGGATCTGTGTCCCCATCCCCTTCAGGACCGAATTAAGATTCACCCCTTCGATATCCACCACCAGCCGTTCAGGGTTGCTTAAGGCGAACTGACGGTACTTCAGCACCCGGTTTGACTCTACGGTAATGCGCGTATAGGTCGATGCGGGCCAGACGCGGACGGCAATAATCTGACTCACCGCGGCTAAACCTGCCTTGCTTACGCTAAGCAACCACAGAGCGCCAGCGCCTTGCAACAGCTGGCGACGGCTAAGAGCTGAGTTGGATCCTGACATGCCTCTCCCGAGCAAAAATTATGACATTTATTATTAAAACGGCCTGCTTGACGAAAAACTTTAACGAATGATGCATAAACTGTCATCAACAAAAGGGTAAACATTAGTTTAACGGCGGTGACAATGTGGAGATTTTTCTCGCATCCCGGTGAAATTTTGACTTGCGCCCACGACAATAAAAGAATAAAAATACATAAATTACGAATAAACATGCAATGAGGGTTGTGCCGTGGTGAAGGAGCGTCGAACCGAACTGGTGCAGGGATTCCGCCACTCTGTTCCCTATATTAATGCCCATCGGGGAAAAACCTTTGTCATCATGCTGGGCGGGGAAGCCATCGAGCATGAGAACTTTTCCAGCATCGTTAACGATATCGGGCTGCTGCACAGCCTCGGCATCCGCCTTGTCGTGGTCTACGGCGCACGCCCGCAGATTGATGCTAACCTGGCGGAGCACCACCACGAGCCTATCTATCACAAGCATACCCGCGTCACCGACGCGAAAACCCTGGAGCTGGTCAAGCAGGCGGCGGGGCTGTTACAGCTGGATATTACCGCCCGTCTCTCTATGAGCCTCAACAATACGCCGCTGCAGGGGGCGCATATCAACGTGGTGAGCGGCAACTTTATCATTGCCCAGCCGCTGGGCGTCGATGACGGCGTCGACTACTGCCACAGCGGGCGTATTCGCCGCATTGATGAAGAGGCGATCCACCGCCAGCTCGACGGCGGCGCGATTGTGCTGCTGGGGCCGGTGGCGGTCTCAGTAACCGGCGAGAGCTTTAACCTCACCTCGGAAGAGGTCGCCACCCAGCTCGCTATCAAGCTGAAGGCGGAGAAGATGATCGGCTTCTGCTCCTCACAGGGGGTGATCAACGACGAGGGCAATATCGTCTCGGAGCTGTTCCCCAACGAGGCCCAGACCCGGGTTGAAGAGCTGGAAGCGCGCCAGGACTACCACTCTGGCACGGTACGCTTCCTGCGCGGTGCGGTAAAAGCCTGCCGCAGCGGCGTGCGCCGCAGCCACCTGATTAGCTATCAGGAGGATGGCGCGCTGTTGCAGGAGCTGTTCTCCCGCGACGGTATCGGGACGCAGATTGTCATGGAGAGCGCCGAGCAGATCCGCCGCGCTACCATCAACGACATCGGCGGCATTCTGGAGCTGATCCGTCCTCTGGAGCAGCAGGGGATCCTCGTCCGGCGCTCCCGCGAGCAGCTGGAGATGGAGATCGACAAGTTCACCATTATTCAGCGCGATAACCTGACCATCGCCTGCGCCGCGCTCTATCCTTTCCCGGAAGAGAAGATTGGCGAGATGGCCTGCGTGGCGGTACATCCGGACTACCGCAGCTCATCACGCGGCGAGGCGCTGCTGGAGCGCGTGGCTCTGCAGGCACGCCAGATGGGCCTCAGCAAACTGTTTGTGCTGACCACCCGCAGCATCCACTGGTTCCAGGAGCGCGGCTTTACCCCGGTAGATATCGACCTGCTGCCGGAGAGCAAAAAGCAGATGTACAACTACCAGCGCCGCTCAAAGGTGCTGATGGCGGATCTCACCTGAGCCACTCCCTCCCTACCCGCCTGGGTAGGGATTTCTCTATTTTACTTTAGCAAAGATGTCGCCGAGGCCGCTGCGCCGCTCGGTACGGGTGGCAATGGCCTGCACCAGAATACGCTCATCGGCATAGAGCGACAGCCGACGGCGGGCGCGGGTGATAGCGGTATAGACCAGCTCCCGAGTCACCACCGGTACCATCTGCCCCGGCAGGATCAGCGCGGCGTGGTCAAACTCCGATCCCTGAGACTTGTGCACCGTCATTGCCCAGGCCGTTTCGTGCTCCGGCAGGCGGCTGGGCTGTACCGATTTAATCGTGCCATCCGGCAGCGGGAACCAGACGCGCGTCCCCTGTCCCCGGTTTAGCGCCACGCCGATATCGCCGTTAAACAGCCCCAGCGCGCTGTCGTTGCGGGAGATCATCACCGGTCGTCCATCAAACCATCGCGAGTGCGGCGTTCGCTTGATTCGTCGCTGGTTTGCCAGGGTCTGCTCCAGCCGTTCGTTGAGGCCCGCTACGCCAAACGGCCCCTCACGCAGGGCGCACAGCAGCTGGTACTCGCTGAATGCCGCGAGGATCGCCTTTGGCTCCGCCTCGTCCCGCACCAGCTGCAGATAGCGAGCGTAGCCCGCCAGCGCATCGTCCAGCAGAGTCTGATAATCATCGCGTGCCTGCAGGGATTTATGTTCAATATCGCTAAAGCCCTGGCTAAATACTGACCGGGTACTCTTCTTATCGCCCCGGTTTACCGCCGCCGCCAGCTGGCCAATGCCGGAGTCGCTGCCGAAACGGTAGCTGGTTTGCAGCAGGCAAAGACTGTCGCGCAGCGCGCCTGCCCCGCCCGGCTCACCGCCAGGAACGTCCATGCCGGTCAGGCGGGAGAGCTGCGCCGCCCGGTCTGGAGTAAAACCGGCGCTGACCCACGCACAGATATCCCCCAGCACCGCGCCCGCCTCTACCGAGGCCAGCTGATCGCGATCGCCTAAAAAAATCACCCGGCCATGGGCGGGCAGCGCATCGATCAGCCGCGACATCATCGGCAGGTCAATCATCGACGCCTCATCCACCACCAGTACGTCAAGGTGCAGCGGGTTCCCTGCGTGATAGCGCAGGCGCTGGCTGCCGGGTTGGGCACCCAGCAGACGGTGCAGCGTGCTGGCCTCCACCGGCAGGCGCTTTTTCTGATCGTCGGTTAATGCCAGCTGACGCAGAGCCGCACCCAACGACTCCGTCAGCCGCGCCGCGGCTTTCCCGGTCGGAGCCGCCAGATGGATGCGGCAGCGGCTGTCGTTCGCCATCTGTACCAGCGCCGCCAGCAGCCTGGCCACGGTGGTGGTTTTTCCGGTGCCGGGCCCGCCGGAGATCACCGAGATCCGCCGGGTCAACGCCACCGCCGCGGCCACCTTCTGCCAGTTGATCCCCTCCGTTGGCGGGAAAAGCCCGTCGAGGATCTGACGCAGCTGGGCTTCGTCAACGTTCAGCGGCTGGTTAACCTCGCTAAAGAAACTCGCTACGGTCAGCTCGTTGCACCACATACGGTTAAGGTAGAGGCGCTCCCCGGCCAGCACCATCGGCGCAGGGGTTTGACCGTCACTAACGGCGTCGGATCGCTGTAAAATAGCTGCCCAGTCGCAGGGCGCACCGGCCTCGGCAAACAGCGCCATCAGCAGGGAGTGGCTCTTATCTTCGGCCTCTGCTGCCAGCCGGGAGAGAGGCAGACAAACGTGCCCCTCCCCCGCGTCGCGGCTGAGTATCGCCGCCGCCAGGGTTACCGCCGGCTCGTCGCGTCCGGCCACGGTCAGGGCAAACTGGACGTCCAACGGGCGAAACAGCTTTTGAGCCAGCGCCTCTATAAGCAGAGTTTGCATCGTCACTGTGCGGTCTCCTGATAGTCTTCGCTGGCCTCTTCACCGCTAAACAGGGCATCCATCTCGCTAATCAGCCGTACATCCGGACGAGTGGTGTAGATGCCCTGCTCGCTGTTTTGCCCATCAACGCCGCGCAGGAACAGGTAGATCACGCCGCCAAAGTGGCGCTCATAATCATAGTCCGCAATGCGATGGCGGAGATAGCGGTGTAGCGCCAGCGTATAAAGTTGATACTGTAAGTCGTAGCGGTGTGACTGCATCGCAGCCGCCATCGCCTCTCGGGTATAAGCCTCGCTGCTCTCGCCCAGCCAGTTAGACTTGTAGTCCAGCAGGTAGAAGCGACCGTTGTGGCGGAAAACCAGGTCGATAAAGCCCTTTAGCATGCCGCGTACGTCGCGAAAATCCAGCGGCGGACAGCCCGCCGAGAGCGGATCGTAGCGGCGGATCGCCGCATCCAACGCCTGAGGCGTTAACGTTTGGGCAATAGGAATGTAGAACTCCATCTCCACCTGCTTATCTTTCGCAGTGAGCTGGCTTAACGACAGACCCGTTTCTATAAGCGGCGCGTGCAGGACAGCGTCGATCCACTTCAGCAACACCGGCTGCCACTGCTCGTCAAAACCACCGGCCTGGAGCTGCTCGCTCACCCACGTCTCGGTCACCGGCTGGGTGAAATCGATATCTTCAAACAGTCCGTGTAAGAAGGTGCCTGGCGACGCGCCGCGCGGGAAGGCGTGGGGCGTTAAGGCCGGTACCTCATCCGTCTGGCGCTCGCCAGCGGCATCCACGTCCAGCCGCGGGAGCAGATCCTGGGCGATACCGTGCCCGCGCTGCTGCAGCCCGGAGTAGCTGGTTACCCGCCAGTCGTCGAGAACCGGACGGTCAATATGCCTGGCGCGCAGCGACGGCGGCAAAGAGAGCGTATACTCCCAGCGCGTGTTATCCGGCGTGCCGGGGATGCTCAGCACGATATCGTCACCGCACAGCGCCTCAAGGCAGTGACGTAGACCGGCGGCGTCGCACGGCTCGCCCCGCTGGATCAGCCTGCCTAACGCGCTGTGGTGAAAATCGCTCTCGCCAGCTTTCTCTCCGCGACGGCGAAACAGGGGCGCAATGCCGAGGCTACAGTGCCAGACGGAGCGCGTCAGCGCCACGTAGAGCAGACGTAGATCCTCTGCCAGCCGCTCCGCCTCGGCCAGCTCAACGCTCTCGTCGGCCTGGCTAAGATCCAGCACTGCCTCAAAGGAGGTGCGATCGTGATAGAAGGCCTGGTCCTGCGCCCGATAGTTGGCAATAAACGGCAGCCAGACCAGCGGGTACTCCAGCCCTTTCGCTTTATGAATGGTGACGATCTGCACCAGATGTTTGTCGCTCTCCAGCCGGAGCTGCTGGCTGGCGGCGTTGCTGTCCGGCTCGGCAATATGCTGCGCCAGCCAGCGCACCAGCGCATGCTCGCTCTCGGTATGCGCTCCCGCCTCCTGTAACAGCTCACTGATGTGCAGAATGTCGGTCAGACGCCGCTCGCCGCCGGAGGTGGCCAGCAGGTTCTCCGCTATATTGCGCCGGGCCATCAGGGTGCGCAGCATCGGCATGACGCCGCGCTTCAGCCACGTCTGGCGGTAGCCGTCAAACTCCTCAACTACCTCGTCCCAGGCCTCTTCATCTTTATTGAGCCGCTCAATATCCTGAGCGGTCAAGCCGAGCATCCCCGTCGCCAGGGCGCTACGCAGGGTGCTCTCCCGCTCGGGGGTCAGCACCGCCTGGATCAGCCACAGTAGCTCCTGCGCCTCTGGCGTCTCAAAGACGCTGTCGCGGTTAGAGAGGTAGACCGAAGGAATGTTCAGCAGCGTCAGGGCGTCGCGGATCAGCGCCGCTTCGTGGCGGCTACGCACCAGCACGGTGATGTCGGAGGCCTGCACCGGTCGGGAACGCTTGCCATCGTGCAGCAGGGCGCTGCCCTGCTGGCCCGCCACCAGCCAGTCGCGGATCTGCGCCGCACAGAGCTGAGCCATAAAGGTTTGATAGTCCCCGATGCCAACGCCGTCCCCCTCCATCAACCACAGGTTCATAGCGGGCTGGGTTTCACCGTGCAGCTCAAAGCGCAGGGGCTGGTTTCTTTCCGCCGCCTTCACCGGCATGAAGGGGATCTCGCGGAACATAAAGGCGTTGTCCATCTGGCTAAACAGCGTATTCACGCTATTAACCATGCCGGGAGCAGAACGCCAGTTGGTATCGAGCGTATAGTGGGCGCTTACTTCACCACGCGCTTTCATGTAGGTAAAGATATCCGCGCCGCGAAAGGCGTAAATTGCCTGCTTGGGATCGCCAATCAGCAGCAGCGCGGTATCCGGCTGCTGCCGCCAGATGCGGCGGAAGATACGGTACTGCTGGGGATCGGTATCCTGAAACTCATCGATCATCGCGACCGGGAAACGCTGCCGAATCGCGGTCGCCAGCGCCTCGCCGTTTTCACTGTTCAGCGCCTGGTCGAGACGGCTCAGCATGTCATCAAAGCCCAGCTCGCCGCGACGGCGTTTCTCCCGCGCTACCGCCTCGCGGATCTCCCGCATAGCGGTGGTCAGCACCAGATCGCTGAGGGTCAGCGGCTCGGCCAGCAGCCCCTCAATGGCAACAAACAGCGGGTGCTCTGGCACAACGCCGCCCGCTTTGGTACGCGACGTTAAAAAGGATTGGGCGAACCTCTCCAACGCATCCGGTAGCAGGTAGCTGCGGGTCTCCTCCTGCGCCCAGGCATTTATCTTCTCAATCCACTTACCCTGGTTACCACGGTTAAATTTGCGACGGTCGATGCCTGAATTTTCAATCAGGGCATCCAGCTCCGCTACCGCCGCACGCCACTGCTGCTTGATACCATCAATGCGGGCGATGATTTTCGCATGGCGCGAGGCCAGGGTCTCATCCGCAGGCGGCGGCGATTTGATAACCGGAGCTTCGCCCTGCAAATAGCGGTTGATGGCATTCAGCAGCTCCAGCGGTCCCTTCCACGAGGCGTGGATCACCTCGGCAATATCGCGAGGCAGCGGATAGCAGTGGCGACGCCAGAAATCGGCGCAGGCCTGGGCGCGTAGCAGAGATTCGTCTTCAATCAGCTGCTGCTGGAAAAGCATGCCCGACTCAAAGGCGTTGAGGCTCAGCATCCGCTGGCAGAAGCCGTGGATAGTAAAGACCGCGGCCTCATCCATCTGCCGCTCGGCCAGCATCAGCCAGCTCGCCGCCTGCTGCTTATCGGGAATGTCATCAAGCAGGCGGGCATAGAGCGGATTATCGGTGCTTTCGCGCAGGCAGGCGATGCGCAGTTCGTGAATGTTGCTGCGAATTCGGCCACGCAGCTCTTCGGTAGCGGCTTCTGTAAAGGTCACCACCAGCAGCTCTTCCACGGTAAGCGGCCGTGAAAAGGCACTTTCGCCGCCCAGGCCCAGCAGCAGGCGCAGGTAGAGCGCGGCGATGGTGTAGGTTTTTCCGGTGCCCGCAGAGGCTTCAATCAGGCGCTCACCACGTAAGGGTAAGCGCAGGGGGTCCAGAGTCTCAGCGGGGTTACTCATTGCTTCTCACTTATCAGGGGCAGCGTGCGCTGCAGGGCGCTGACGTTGTCCCATACCTTCCAGCCTTCAGGGTGTACATACCCGGATTTATCACCTGGCGTGCCGGAGACCTGGGACAGGATCGCCATCCCCTGCGGATCGACCACCGCCTGGTGGAAGAAATCGGCAAGCTTTTGCGGCGTCAGCTGTTTAATCTCAGCGACAACTTTATCACGGGAATCAAAACGCATATTACCCCGATCGAAATCTTTGCTGATCTGCGCCGCCTCTTCCCCCAGCGTTTGTGGAGCCTGGGTGACCTGAGCGATTACCGCCTGCTGCAGCTGGGCAAACTCTTCCGCGCTCATTTTGCGCAGCCGCTCTTCTGCCGTTGGGAAGAAGGCCTGATAACGCGCCCACAGCGCCGACGGCTGCTTGTCGCTGCTCTGCAGCAGGAAGCCTAAGCCCCACTGACGACCAACGCTCATCGGGAAGGCAAACACCGCATAGCCCAGCTGCTCTTCGGTACGCAGCTGATTGTAGAACCACGGCTGGATAATCTGCCCCAGCATCGCGCTGTAGGCCGAGCTGCTGTACTCGTCATAACCCGGTGGCACAAACACGGCGGCCAGCGCCGAGTCGCTGGTGCTGCCCGCTTTTTCAAAAATTACTCCCTGCTTTTTATCCACCAGCACGTCGCGGTTGCGGCACCACTGGTTTCCTTTCGCTACAAGCTGATCCTGCACGTTATGGGCCAGATCTTTCGCCTGCGTCTCGCTCATATTGCCAACGATTAAGAACTCCGGTCGGGCGTTGCTTTTCAGCCGATCGCGGTAGGCCATCACCTCCTTCAGGGTGATTTCAGGCAGCAGCGCCCGGCGCTCTTCACGCTGGAAGTAAGGAACCTGAGAGAGCATCTGTGTCGGCATGATGGCCTGCTCATAGGCTTTGCCCTTCTCAGCGGAGTCCATCATCTGCGCATACCAGGATTTCGCCTGCGCCAGTTGCTCCTCGGTTGGCGTATAGCTGAAGTAGCCCGCCAGCAGGTCACTGAAGAGCTGCGGCAGATGCTGGGTATAGCCGTTAGCATTGAGCATCAGACCGTTATTGGCGTTGGTGGAGAAGCTAATCCCGCCAACGGCGGCCTGATTGCTCAGCTGATCCAGGGCGATGCCCGCGAGATAGTCGTTCAGGGCGAACATCACCTGGTTTTTAGCGCTGTCCATCGCCAGCGGATTGCGCAGCACCACGCTGACGTCCGCCTTCGGCTCGCTGGCAAAGTAGCGGCTCGGCATGTACACCACCCGCAGGGTTGGTTCATCTACGATCAGCGCGGGATGGTTCGCGTTTTGCGCCGGCTTTTGCAGCGTGAAGTCATCCGGAATATAGGGGTTCAGCTCCGGCAGCTTCAGCGCAATGGCGTTGGATTTTTGCTGCCAGGCGGTGAAGGTCTGGGCGCTAATCTTATCGACCTGGTAGGGCGCATCGACAAAATAGGCGGTTTTGTTGTGCGGCTCCTGCGGGCTGATATACCAGATGCGCGCGTTCTGCGGCGTCATCATTGCCAGCCGTGCCTTAACGGCCTCAGCGTCAAACCGATCGGCAATATTTACTGCATCAAGCGTGTGCTCAACCGGCACGCGGATCATGGTGTCCGCCAGCCACTCGACGTAGTCCATATCGCGGGTAATAGAGGGGTAGCGGAAGTCGAGATCCAGTACGTGGGCGAGTTCGTCAAAGTAGCGCTTGTCCACACCCTTCTCACGCAGTAGCTGAAGATAGCTAAAAATAGCGGCAACCACTTCGTCACGGTGTGCCAGCCCCTTGTCGGTCAGGGTGGCGGAAATAGCCAGCACGCCGCTGTTACCATTAACAACCGGATCCGAGTCGGCGCGGATACCCTCGGCCAGTCCCTGCTGTTGCAGCCAGTCAGAGAGCGTACCCGGGCTGCGGTTGCCAATCAGGTAGGTGATCAGCTCGTCGGTTTTGCTGCGGAACTGCGGCGTATTGTTATCGATGCGGAACTCGACCCGCACTACTTTGCGCGGCATCACTGGCACGTAGTGGAGGATCAGCCCCTTCTGCGCATCGGTCACTACCGGCACGTCAACTTTCGGCAGAGCCAGCGCTTTGTTCGGCACGCGACCAAAGGTTTTCGCGGCGATGGCAGCCAGCTCCGGCAGCGGACGGTTGCTGTAGACCACGGCCTTCATCAGGTTTGCCGAGTAGTATTTATCGCGGAACGCCAGCAACGCCTCCTGTACCGGACTGCCTGGTTTGTCGCTCAGGGTCTCCAGGTTACCGCCGGAGAAGCGCGAGGCCGGATGCGCCGGATTGATGGTCTCTGCGCTCACCTGCGCCATGCGCATCCCGTCGCGGGAGCGGGCCAGGGTCAGCTCAGCGTTGACCGCATTGCGCTCACGCTCGGCGTACTTTTTATCGAGCAGCGGCGAGGCGATAGCGTCCGCCAGCCTATCCACGGCCCCCTCCAGCGCGTCATTCTCGACTTCCAGATAGAACGCGGTACGGTAGGGCGCGGTGCTGGCGTTGTGGCTACCGCCATGCAGCTTTAAAAATTCAGCAAGGCTATCGGGCTGGGGATAGTGCGTAGACCCCATCAGGGTCATATGCTCAAGGTAGTGTGCCAGACCGGGATGCGCGTCGGGATCCTGTAGTGAGCCAACCGGCACCACCAGTGCGGAGAGAGATTTCACGGCCTGCGGATCGTTAACCAGCAGGACCACCATAGCGTTATCAAGGCGAACAGCCTGATACTGGCGAGTGTCCTTATCGCTTTTACGAATGGTTTCCTGAACGGGCTGCCAACCGGTGTCTGCCTGACTTAACGGTGCCCAGAAGGCGACAACTATGAGTAACGCTTTGAACAGGGTGCTGCTGGGCATTCACGAACCTCATCATTAACAAACCAGTGCCGGTAAGACCGGCATATCCAATCAGTCCATGATTCGCTGCGCATCATAATGGAAGCCCTTCCGTTGCGCAATTTTTATACACCTCATCAGGACTGACTAAAGCGAAAGAGCGGCAGCAGATAGCGCTCTGCCTGCTTAACTATCTCGGCATAGTTTTCAGGTTCGAGGGTACGCCACAGACGCTGATACCATACATCCTCCCCCTCACCGCTAACCACCATGTTGCCTTCATAGGCCTGCAGGAATTTGCTCCGTGCCTTAGCGAGCGTCTCCTCGTCTTTTAACATCGCATCATTCGTTGTGTCATAACAGGCTTTTATCCATGCGCCACCGCTTTCTGGTAGCAGCAGGAGCGGCTTTTTCATCCCCTCCCGGTAGCCCTCGACCAGCTCTTCAAGGTACTTCAGGGCCTCATCCTGCTTGAGAGGCGGGAACTGCCAGGCTTTATCATTGCGCACAAACAGCCGGCTCTCTCCCGTTCCGCCACTGGCACAGTAGACAAGATGTTCCAGCCAAAGTTGCAGCCCCTGTGAGACCTTCAGCATCGAAGGACGCCAGCGCAGCAGGCCATCCTCCTGCACGTGCTGTAGCCAGCCGGTCAGGTGCACCTTGCCACAGTCAAGTTCGATCTCCATGCTCTCGGCTGGCTTGCGGTGCTCGTGAACCCGCGATGCCAGCTGCTGCATCTCCTGGTGCTGGGTCTCCCAGACAATTTCTCCAAATGCGCCGTAGGGCAGCTGGCCTGCCGCACGATACTGGCGGAAGAGCTTCCCGACATCCTCCTCCTCCACCAGGGTGTTGAGCAGCGCCTGGTTAAGCTGATAGCGGTCCAGGCCATCAATAATAAACGGCTCGGCGTCGGGAATATCGCTCGCCTCGGGGCGGAAGTTCACCTTCAGTCGCATCTGGAAGAAGGCCCGTACCGGATGCGCCCAGAAGCGCTGCAGCTGCTCGAACGGCAGCGTCTCCAGCGGCTCCTCCTCCAGCTCCTGGATAAAGGTGGCATGCGCTACCCCTTGCTGGCTGGCGGCGGGCAACCACTCCCTGGCGTAGCTTTGCAGCTCATCGGCAATAAAGTTTTCTGCATCGAACGGCATTCGTGTATGCAGATGGGTAATATGGTCCACCACCCGCTGCGCGCTCTCGTCGCAGGTCAGCCCTTCATCGCCAGGCAGGTAGTGGCTCTGCCCAATGTAGTCCACCAGCTCCTGCACCAGCACCGACGGGAAACGCTCGCTATTATCCTGAATCGAGCGCCCGATATAGCTGATGTAGAGCTTCTGCTGCGCGGAGATGAGCGCCTCCAGGAAGAGGTAGCGGTCATCGTCCCGACGGCTGCGGTCACCGCGCATCGGTTTCTGGCTCATTAAATCAAAACCGAGCGGTACCAGCGCGCGCGGATAGACGCCATCGTTCATCCCCAGCAGGCAGACGACCTTGAAGGGGATCGAGCGCATCGGCATCAGAGTACAGATATTGATAGGCCCGGCGAGGAAGCGCTGGCTGATGCGCTCCTGATCAAGCCGCTGCGCCAGCTCGTCGCGCAGCAGCGAGAGCGGCACCGCCTCGTCATAGTGCGCGCCGACGCCCTGGGTGATCACCGCCTGCCACTGCTGCTCAATCAGCGCCAGCGCGGCTTCGGTATCGGGGTCCGGCAGGAAGAAGTCGTTGAGCATATCGCGGCAGACCGGCAGCCACTCGGCGAGGGGGCGATCCTGCGCCAGGCCTTTGCGCCACAGCCTGAGCTGCATCAGCAGCGAGGCCAGATGCCCCACCAGCTCAGCAATCAGGCCGCTGGACTCATCGTAGGGCAGCACCGACTGCCACTCACCCTGACGGCTCTCCATCGCGTAGCCAAGCAGCATGCGCGTCAGGCCAAACTGCCAGGTGTGCTGGCCGGTGGCAGGCAGCGCCAGCTCGCGCACGTTGTCGTCGTCCATGCCCCAGCGCACGCCGGACTCGTTGACCCACTGACGGAGATAGCGCAGCCCCTCTTCGTCGATGTTAAACCGCGCGGCAAGCACCGGCACATCCAGCAGGGCCAGCACGTCTTCCGACTGAAAGCGGCTGTCCGGCAGCGAAAGCAGGCTGATAAAGGCCTGCAGCGCCGGGTGCGACTGGCGAGCGCGGCGGTCGGAGATGGCATAGGGCAGATAGCGCTCCCCGCTGGCACTGCCAAATACCGCCTGGATAAAGGGGCTGTAGCTGTCGATATCCGCCACCATCACAATGATGTCACGTGGGGAGAGGCTGGGATCCTCCTCGAGCATAGCCAGCAGGCGATCGTGCAGCACCTCGACCTCACGCTGCGGGCTGTGGCAGACGTGCACCGTCACGCTGCGATCCTCTCGCTCCAGCCTGCGCTTGGCGTCGCTGCGCTCATACTCCTGGGCCGTCACGCCGGCGACGGCGCTGTTTTTCAGCTCAAGGATGTCATACTGCAGGTTTTGTAGCAGCGCACCGGGCGTAATATCAACGAAGGCATCGAGATCGTCGTAGCGATCCATCCCTGCCAGCAGATAGATGTAGTCGCGCCCCAGCTTGCCCCACGAGGCCAGCAGCGGATTGCCCACCTCCTGCTCGCCTTCGCTATTAAACAGACCCTCTACCGGCTGATCTTCACGGAACAGGGCCACCGGATGGGCATCAAGGTGGTGTTTGCGCTGGCGGGCAATGAGCCGGGAGAGAAACGCCGGATCTTTGATATCCCCCCAGTAGTAGCGGCAGGGGTTAGTAAACAGCAGATGAATGTCCACGTGCTTACCCAGCGCCTGCAACGCCTGGAGATAGACTGGCGGCAGGGCCGAAATGCCGCAGATGAACACCCGGGAGGGCAGGCCGGCAGGCGGCACCGTCGCGGACTCCAGCACGTTGATAAAACGCTGATAGAGGTTGGCGCGGTGCCAGTGCGGCTGCCCCAGCGCCGCGGTGTGCTCCACCAGCGCTCGCCAGAGCGGTGCCTGCCAGATCTGCGCTTCACCGAGACCGTCGATCAGGCCGCCCTCTTCCCAGCGGGTCAGCCACTCCGGGCGAAAGACCAGATACTGATCGTAGAGATCCGCTACCCGAGACGAGAGCTGAAACAGCTTGCGCTTGTCATCATCGTCATTGAGGTAGTGGCGAAGCATGGTGAACGCCTCCTGCTCCAGCATCTGCGGCAGCAGGGTCATCAGCTTCCAGCTCATACTCTGTTTATTAAAAGCACTCTCTTTCGGAATGTCCGGCAGCACGCGGACAAACATATCCCAGATAAAGCTCGCCGGAAGCGGGAAATCAATATTGGCGGCGATGCCAAACTTTTGCGACAGCGTCATCTGTAGCCATTGCGCCATGCCGGTACTCTGTACCAGCACCATTTCGGCCTCAAAGGGATCGTCGAGCCGTTCGCGCTCAACGATAAACTCCATCAACGCTTCCAACACATCCAGACGATTGGAGTGATAGACCCTTAACATAAACGCTCCTGACTACTTATAAACTGGGCAATATAACCGCGTCATCTTCCCCTGCCTGCCCACCGGCGAGGTGATGATTACGCTGATGCTGACACATCCGGCGTCCGTTGTCTGTACCCGACTGACCTGCCAGCCCGACGGTAGCGGCGCGGGCCGGGGCTGCGCCTGCTGCCAGCCGTAGCGCCACAGATAACGATAGTGGCTCCAGGCGGTGAAGCTCTCCAGCAGCACGCGATGATACCCTGTCAGCGCCGTCACAACCATGACCAGCAGCACCATTGCCAGCAACGTTTCCGGCAGGCTAAAACCCCGCTGGCGGGCTACGGCATCTGACACTGGCGTATCTCCTTGAGGGGACAGAAATCGCTCCAGCCGTGGGGTGAAAACGTCACCCCGCTTTCACCTATTGCTCCGCTGCGCCACAGGGTTTCACTCCCGCTGGCGGCGATCAGCACCAGCGTCCGGTCGGCAAAAATGCGCAGGCAGGCTCGCCACGGCTGATGGTTATGCTCCCGGCACTGTACGGCAGGCTGTATCTGCCAGCTCTGCATCCGTCCCCACTCCAGCGCTGAGTGAGCAGCAGCCAGATTGCGCAGCGCCCGGCTTTCGCTGGTGATGCGCTGCGTATGGGTGCGCTGGCGCTGGTTTAAGCCGCTAAGCATCAGGCTACCCAGCACCAGCAGCAGGAGTACCAATGCCAGGGAGGATATTCCTCTTTCACACCTCACAGGTTGTAACCCACTACGCTGTACGTCGCGCTGATGGCTTCCTCAGGATGGTTAAGGGGGGCCGCCGCCAGCATCACCGTTAGCCCAGGGGCCAAAATGCCCGGCGGCTGGCGAACCACCGCGAAGCGCTGCACGCTGACCGTGGCGGGATCGGTGATTTTATCCCACCCCTTCTCTTCACAGCTCTGCGCTCCCTGCCGAGTCTCCAGCACGCCGTTCTGCAGGCGAAAGCCGGTCTGCTCGGCCTCCGGGAGGGGGGAGTGTTCCCACCGGCCGTTGCTGTTGGCGTCCCACTGCATGATAACGCAGGCTCCCTGACGGCTAATGACCAGCGGCTGCCCGCTGCACTCTCCCCGACAGTATCCTGCCCGCTGGAGATGCTTCCCCAGCGTGAAAAGATGCTGCCAAACCGCCTCTTCGAGCACTTGCTGCCGGGTTTGATGGAGCATTGCCCCTTGCAGCGCAGGTAAAAAACGGGCGGCGCTGAGCAGAAGCACGCTGCCGATGGTCATCGCCATAAGAACCTCCAGCAGCGAGAAACCGCCCTCGGTTAGCTGCATGAACCGCTGTTTGTACGCTGGCATACTCTTATCCGCCCCCAGTTCGATACAATAATTTGCCACTCCCCCGCCTCACTACGCAGCGTGATGTGTCCGGCCCATGCGGTATTACGCAGCCCGTAAAAGCCGAGCGAAGGGGTGATATCCACCAGCGCCACCTCTGGCCAGAGCGGATGCAGCGCAAAGGGGTTATCGACGCCACACGTTGCCTGCGCATCAGCAGACGTCAGCAGACACCAGCGACCGCTCTCCTGTTTTACCTGCACCTTGCGATCCCGGTTGTGCCAGTTGGCGTCGTCCCGCAGCAGCTCCAGAAAGTCACGTATCTGCCAGGCGGTTTGCCACAGGCGCTGATGCGCCTGGTAACTCTGCCAGCCGTACAGCCCCGACGCGCTAAGGATCACCAGAACGATCGTCGCCACCATGATCTCTATAAGGGTGTAGCCCTGCTCTTTTTTCATGGCCGCACTCTGCGCCCAAAATGCAATGCATGCGAGGCGAGATTGTGCCTTTTACGAGGGGCTACGAAAGGAATATTAAAATTTGCAGCAGGTTACATCACAGCGGGAAGGCGGGTCGCAGAACGGGGGTAAAAGCGAAAAAAACCGGCGCAGTAGCGCGCCGGCTGTGGCAGATTGTGATGACTAGATAGCGACCGGGGCTTTGATACCAGGGTGCGGATCGTAGCCTTCGATCTCAAAGTCGTCGAAGCGGTAGTCAAACAGCGAGTCGGGCTTACGCTTGATAATAAGCTTTGGCAGCGCGCGCGGCTCCCGGGTCAGCTGCAGGTGCGTCTGCTCCATATGGTTACTATAGAGATGGGTATCGCCACCGGTCCAGACGAAGTCACCTACCTCCAGGTCGCACTGCTGCGCCATCATATGCACCAGCAGCGCATAGCTGGCGATATTAAACGGCAGGCCGAGGAAGACATCGCAGGAGCGCTGGTAGAGCTGGCAGGAGAGCTTGCCGTCCGCCACGTAAAACTGGAAAAACGCATGGCACGGGGCCAGCGCCATTTTGTCCAGTTCGCCCACGTTCCATGCAGAGACGATGATCCGTCGGGAGTCCGGATCGGTCTTCAGCTGGTTCAGCACGGTCGCGATCTGGTCGATGTGGCGACCGTCCGGCGTGGGCCATGCGCGCCACTGTTTGCCGTAAACCGGGCCAAGGTTACCCTGCTCGTCGGCCCACTCGTCCCAAATGGTGACGTTGTTTTCATGCAGGTAGGCGATGTTAGTATCGCCCTGCAGGAACCACAGCAGCTCATGGATGATTGAGCGCAGGTGGCAGCGCTTGGTTGTCACCAGCGGGAAGCCCTCCTGCAGGTTAAAACGCATCTGATGGCCAAAAATGGAAAGCGTGCCGGTGCCGGTACGGTCGTTTTTCTGCGTGCCTTCATCCAGCACTTTTTGCATCAGTTCTAAATACTGTTTCATGATTCCTCAGGAGACGTGTTGCTGCGGGCGACGGCGGTACGCCCAAACCATCATCAGCGCGCCCGCAATAATCATAGGGATAGAGAGGATCTGACCCATGCTGATGTACTGCACCCACTCGCCGGTAAACTGCGCGTCCGGCTGGCGGAAGAACTCCACGATAATGCGGAATGCGCCATAGCCGATCAGGAACAGGCCCGATACTGCCCCCATCGGGCGCGGCTTACGAATATACAGGTTAAGGATGATAAACAGCACCACCCCTTCCAGCGCCAGCTCGTAGAGCTGAGACATGTGGCGCGGCAGGACGCCATAGGTATCAAAAATAGACTGCCACTCGGGATGTGAAGGCAGCAGCGCCATATCCTCGGCGCGAGAGCCAGGGAAGAGCATGGTATAAGGGAAGCTCGGATCGACGCGGCCCCACAGCTCGCCGTTGATAAAGTTACCCAGCCGTCCGGCACCCAGCCCGAAGGGGATCAGCGGCGCAATAAAATCAGAGACCTGGAAGAAGGTGCGCTTAGTGCGTTTAGCAAAGATGATCATCACCACGATCACGCCGATCAGACCGCCGTGGAAGGACATGCCGCCATCCCAGACGCGGAACAGATAGAGCGGATCCTGGATAAAGGTCGGGAAGTTATAGAACAGCACGTAGCCGATGCGCCCGCCGAGGAAGACGCCCAGGAAGCCCGCATAGAGCAGGTTTTCCACTTCGTTTTTCGTCCAGCCGCTGCCGGGACGGTTTGCGCGGCGGCCAGCCAGCCACATGGCAAAAATAAAGCCAACCAGGTACATCAGGCCGTACCAGTGCAGCGAAAGCGGTCCGATAGAGAAAATTACCGGATCGAAATCGGGAAAATGCAGATATCCATTATTCATCTGTCACCACAAAGTGTTGTTATTCCGCCAAAAATCGACAGCGGTTAAGATGTGCGCCTGCTTAACAGGGCGCTCCAAAGCTGGGAATCATAGCATAAGCCAGGCGGGCGATTAGGGCGAAGTTGTAAAAGATCTGTATCTTCCCTTTGCCCGCCGCCGGGGCGCTAGCGTCCGCCGCGAATCAGGCCACCCATGCCGCGGCGCTCCATAAAGGCAGCCACCTGGTGACGAACCTCGCTGGTAAACTGTGCTTCCAGAGCACGGTTAGCCAGCGTCTGGGCATCCTCACGATCGATATGGCGCAGCAGATATTTAACCCTGGCCACCGATCTGCCGTTCATTGACAGGTGACGATAGCCAAGGCCAATCAGCACCGCAACGCACATAGGATCGCCTGCCATTTCGCCGCACAGGCAGAGATCGATCCCGTGGCGCTCCGTCTCCTGAGCAATGGTCGCCAGCGCCCGCAGAACCGCCGGATGCAGGCTGTCGTAGAGGCTTGCCACACGGGTGTTGTTGCGATCGACCGCCAGAAGGTACTGAGTGAGATCGTTGGTGCCGACGGAGATAAAATCGACCCGGCTGGCCAGATGCGCCAGCATAAAGACCATGGAAGGGACTTCCAGCATCACGCCGATGCGCGGCCTGGGGATAGCGTAGCCAATCATCTCTTCCACTTCCCGCCCGGCGCGCTCAATCAGTCGGCGAGCTTCGTCCACCTCTTCAATGCTGGTGATCATCGGCAGCAGGATGCTGAGGTTGCCGGTAGCGGCGTTGGCGCGCAGCATGGCCCGCACCTGAATTAAAAAGATCTCCGGCTGATCGAGCGTAATACGGATCCCACGCCAGCCCAGGCAGGGGTTCTCCTCGCTGATGGGCATATAGGGCAGCTGCTTATCCGCCCCGACGTCCAGCGTACGCAGGGTCACCGGCTTCTCGTTAAACAGCTGCAGCATTCCCTGATACTGAGCCACCTGCTCCTCCTCAGAGGGGAAGCCGCTTTGCAGCATAAACGGGATTTCAGTGCGGTAGAGACCAATGCCGTCGATGCGGCTGCCCAGCTGCTCCTCATGCGCAGGACTCAGCCCGGCGTTGAGCATCACCTTAACCCGATCGCCGCTTTTTAGCTGGGCGGGAAGGTTAACCTCATCCTCTGCGAGCTTGCTGAGCTCGTTCTCTTCGGTGATGAGACGCTGATACTCCTGCAGCAGGAGCGGCTCGGGATCGACCAAAAGCTCGCCCCGGTAGCCATCTACCACCAGCGTGCGGCGATGCAGTACCGAGGGCTGGATATCGGCCCCCATTACGGTTGGAATACCCAAAGCCCGCACCATAATCGCCGCATGGGAGTTGGCTGCGCCGTCGCGAACCACCACCCCTACCAGCCGATCGTGAGGCAGCTCGGCGAGCGTAGTGGCGGATAGCTCGTCGGCCACCAGCACAAAGCGTTCTGGCCAGGTGTTTGGTCCCTGTAGGCTATCGTCGAGATGGAACAGCAGGCGCTGCCCCAGCGTGCGCAGGTCGCCGGCACGCTCCTTCAGGTAGCCGTCGGTAAGGGCGGCAAACTGCTCGGCAAAGCGCCCGATGACCTTTTTCACCGCCCACTCGGCCACAAAGCCGCGATCGACCTCGTCAAACAGCTCGCGTCTGAGGCGGGCGTCCGATAGCAGATGAGAATAGAGATCGAAGATGGCCGCCGTCTCTTTCTGCGCCCCGGCAGAGAAACGTTTGCTGTAGCGGCGAAACTCGCCGGCAGCCTCTTCGAGCGCGCCGGTAAGGCGTTCGCGCTCAAGGCCGGTGTCCAGCGTTGAGGCCTCGTAGACCTGCTCCATCAGCGGCAGCGTGGCATCCATCCACCCCTCGGCGATCGCTACGCCGGGAGCGGCTGGCAGCGCACGAATGCGCGTCTGGCGATACTGACCAAACAGGGCGGCAAGCTGCGACTGGGAGAGGATGGCAGCCATCTGGGTTGCCAGCGTAACTAAAAACGACTCTTCGCTCTCGTCAAACTGGCGCAGTTCGCGCTGCTGGACAACCAGCACGCCCAGCAGCTGGCGGCGCTGAATAATCGGCACGCCCAGAAACGCCCGGAAGCGTTCCTCTTTTACTGAGGGAATGTATTTGAAGCTGGGATGCTTATGCGCGTCGGCGAGGTTAATCGGCTCCGCCAGCCTGCCTACCAGGCCAACGATACCCTGATCGAATGCGAGCGTGATGGTGCGTCCGCGCGGCTTTTTCAAACCGCGCGTCGCCATCAGGTAATAGCAGCGTCTGTCATGATCGGCGAGGTAAACCGAACAGACTTCGGTGTTCATCGCCAGACAGATGTCGGTCACCAGGATATCCAGCGCCTCGTTAAGGCGCGGCGCGCTGGCAACTTTCTCAACTATTTCTCGTAACCGGGTGAGCATGATATGTATGGCTTATCCTCTCTTACGTCGCCAGGCAGGAGAGTGTTGTGGCTTAGGGGTGCTCTCCGTCAGCGCCATGACCACACTTGCAAACTCCTTCATCACCCGACGATAAACATCGCGCTTAAACGAGACAACCTGACGAACAGGATACCAGTAGCTTACCCAGCGCCAGCCATCAAACTCAGGGGTACTGCTGGTTTGCATATTGATATCCGCATCGTTGCTGATCAATTGCAAAAGAAACCACTTCTGTTTTTGGCCGATACAAACCGGCTTTGTGTCCCAACGCACCAAACGTTTTGGTAACTTGTAACGCAACCAGCTGCGGGTCGAAGCAAGAATACGTACATCCTTACGGCTCAGCCCCACCTCTTCGAACAGCTCCCGGTACATAGCTTGCTCCGGGGACTCGCCAGGGTTGATACCGCCCTGGGGAAACTGCCATGAGTGCTGACCGAAGCGCCTGGCCCACATGACCTGGCCTTGTCGATTACAGATTACGATACCCACATTTGGGCGGTAGCCATCGTCATCAATCACCGGACTACCTCAAAATAAACCTGAATTAAACGATTGTTTCACACTCGTGAGGTACGGTAAACCACTCTCTGAATGCGCTATAACCGAATAACATTTGAATAACTCACAATTATCACCTGAGTTATAAACAGAATGGGCGCATCGGCTGCGGTTTTATTCACGATTTCTGTGGATAGAGTTGTGAAGAAGTACGGAATTACTCCGGGAAAACCCTGACAGCTCTGAACAATCAGTTTATCACTCGTAAAAATAATTTGGGACTATTCATTAGGTTATATCACGATCTTTATGCTATCGGGATCATTATGTGATGTGTATCACAGGCACGATCCGGCAAGTGATGAAAGATCGAACAGAGTCGATTTTATCCACAGATTGTGCCACTAAGTTAAGCACAATTTGTGCGAAAATTCGATTTTGGTCGCACGTCAAGGCTGTAAATGGAAACAGTAGTCCGGGTTTTTCTTACTTATCCCACTTTTCTGTGGATAACATGGTGTAAGATCCTGTTCATTGTCAGTGACCAGATTTGGAAAACATGGCAGCCCGTTGCGCAACAAAGAGCGCGCAAGGGAAAAAAATCCTAAAAATCATTGCGTTGTTTATCGCTGTGGGAAAAGATCTATCCCGTTGCCCCCTGTGCACTATTGCTGTTCATTTTTTAACCAGAGGTTATATATATGCTGCCGCTCTCTCCTTTTACCTCTCCGCCAGACTCGGAAAGCGCTCTGTTTGAGCAGGCGCAGCGGTTAGCCGGGCTGACTCTTGGCGAGCTGGGTGCGCTGGCTGGACTGCCGGTTCCAACAGACTTCAAGCGTGATAAGGGCTGGACCGGGGTGCTGCTGGAGCGCTGGCTGGGGGCGAGCGCGGGCAGCAAGCCTGAGCAAGATTTCGCTGCGCTGGGAGTGGAACTGAAGACTATTCCTGTGGATAGCCTGGGCCGTCCGCTGGAGACCACCTTCGTTTGCGTTGCGCCGCTGACCGGCAATAGCGGCGTGACCTGGGAGAGCAGCCACGTGCGGCACAAGCTCAAGCGAGTGCTGTGGATCCCGGTAGAGGGTTCGCGGGAGATCCCTGTCGCCAGCCGCCGGGTTGGCTCCCCGCTGCTGTGGAGTCCCAGCGAGCTGGAGGAGCAGCAGCTACGCATGGACTGGGAGGAGCTGATGGATCTTATCGTGCTGGGCAGGGTAGAGAGCATTACCGCTCGTCACGGCGAGGTGCTGCAGCTGCGGCCAAAGGCGGCCAACAGCAAGGCGCTGACCGAGGCGGTGGGCCAGCATGGCCAGCCGATTCTGACCCTGCCGCGCGGCTTCTACCTGAAGAAGAACTTCACCCGCGCGCTGCTGGCGCGGCATTTTTTGTTGCAGGGTTATTAAATTTTTTGCCCTCTCCTGCCAGAGGCTTATAATTAGCGCTTCTTTTTTTGGCAGGACTTTACGATGTTATTTGCATGGATAACCGATCCCAACGCCTGGCTCGCGCTCGGTACGCTGACGCTGCTGGAGATTGTGCTCGGGATCGACAATATTATTTTCCTCTCTCTGGTCGTTGCAAAGCTCCCGGCCGCACAGCGTAACCATGCCCGGCGTATTGGCCTGGCAGGCGCAATGCTGATGCGTCTGGCGCTGCTGGCCTCTATCTCATGGGTTACCCGGCTGACTACGCCGCTGTTCACCGTGCTCGATCATGCGATCTCTGCCCGCGATCTGATCCTGCTACTCGGCGGTCTGTTCCTGATCTGGAAGGCCAGCAAGGAGATCCATGAAACGATCGAAGGTGAAGAGGAGGGGCTGAAAACCAACGTTCACTCTTTCCTCGGCGCTATCGTGCAGATCATGATGCTGGATATTATCTTCAGTCTCGACTCGGTGATTACGGCGGTGGGTCTGTCGGATCATCTGTTCATTATGATGGCGGCGGTAGTGATCTCCGTCGGCGTGATGATGTTTGCCGCCCGCCCTATTGGCGAGTTTGTCGATCGTCACCCGTCGGTAAAAATGCTGGCCCTGTCGTTCCTGATCCTGGTTGGCTTTACGCTGATGCTGGAGAGTTTTGGCATCCACGTACCAAAAGGCTATATCTATTTCGCCATGTTCTTCTCGATCGCCGTCGAGACCCTGAACCTGTTGCGCAATAAAAAGAATCCGCTGTGATCTCTCGCTCCCCCGCTACGGGGGAGCCATCGCTACTTACCCTGGCGCGTCGTTTCACCTTCGTTAAGCGGTATGCTTTTAACATGCCCGTCTGAGAACTCAATCCCTGTTACCACGCTTCGCTGTGAAGCATGACCGTCAGACTCTTCCAGTATGTACTGCACGATGTATTGACCTTTTTCCGGGAAGTGATAAAAGTCAGGTGGTATGCATAGCTTTCCATTTTTTACGGCCAGCGCGGGCGAGTCTGTTACTTTTAACTTTTGCGGAGGGGTACCGCGCGGATTTATGGCGATCAGAGTAGGCTGGTAGCTACCGGCATCCGCAACCTGGAAGCATATGCTTTCTCCAATCTTACTCACGGCCGCAGTTTCATTGGCTTTTAATCTGTCACCGGATCCCGGGCAACCGGTCAATAAAACGATGGAAGCAACCAGTAAGAGTGGACTAATTTTGCGAGTGCCTTTCATTATTATCCCTATGATGAATGGGCGAGAAATTTGATGATGATGACTGAAGCGATGCTAGTAATCACAATCATTGAGCTAACAATAGTCATAGTCTGAACACTTAAAGCGTTATGTAGCTCAACCTTAAAATTGGCAATTTCAATTGTGAGCGTGGACGTGTTCTCCTTCGTTGCGTAGTTAGACTTAATCACGGCGACATCCGTAACCAGAGACTCTACCTTCTCCTCAAGCGTTTTGACGCGTATCTCCATCTCTCCTTCTCCGTTATTTGTAACGTTAATTACGTCACGAAAATATTACCATGCTACGGGTATAGTAAACCGTGGTGAATGCCGCTATTTCTCGTAGTCTTTTAAGATTTTCCCGCTTTTTCCTTTCGTATCCGTGCGTTATTACTACACTCAATACAGATTTTGGCCTTGAGAAGGAGAACAACCGTGAAAAAATGGGCAGTAGTGATTTCCGCAGTGGGTTTAGCCTGTGCAGTTTCAGGATGCAGCAGCGACTATGTGATGGCGACCAAAGATGGCCGTATGATCCTGACTGAAGGTAAGCCGGCAGTAGATGACGATACCGGGCTGGTCAGCTACCGCGACCTGCAGGGCAACGAGATGCAGATTAACCGTGATGACGTGTCGCAAATTATCGAACGCTAAGTGCTAAGGTCAGCAATCTGCTGGCCTTTTGATTTTTCTCTTCCCCTTTTGCCTCCCCTCTGCCATGTTTATATTCCTTTGTCAGGAAGCCCCTGACGTTGTTAAAAAACAAGGAAGCCGGCTATGCATTATCACCGTATCCCTCACAGCTCGCTTGAGATAAGCACGCTGGGGCTGGGCACAATGACCTTTGGTGAGCAGAACAGCGAAGCCGAGGCCCATGCGCAGCTTGATTACGCCGTAGCCCAGGGTATTAACCTGATTGATGTGGCAGAGATGTATCCCGTGCCGCCGCGCCCGGAGACGCAGGGTTTAACCGAAACCTACGTCGGCAACTGGCTGGCCAGGAACGGCAACCGTGAAAAGCTGGTTATCGCCTCCAAGGTGAGCGGGCCAAGCCGCAATAACGACAGCGGCATTCGTCAGAATCAGGTGCTGGATCGCAAAAATATCCGTGAAGCGCTGGACGCCAGCCTGAAGCGCCTGCAAACCGACTATCTCGATCTCTACCAGGTTCACTGGCCGCAGCGCCCGACCAACTGCTTTGGCAAGCTGGGCTATGAGTGGGCCGAATCCGCGCCCGGCGTCACTATTCTCGACACGCTCGAAGCACTGACCGAGTGTCAGCGAGCGGGCAAGATCCGCTATATCGGCGTCTCGAACGAAACGGCGTTTGGCGTGATGCGCTATCTGCACCTGGCGGATAAACACGATCTGCCGCGCATCGTCACTATCCAGAACCCCTATAGCCTGCTGAACCGCAGCTTTGAGGTTGGTCTGTCAGAGGTGAGCCAGTTTGAGGGCGTTGAACTGCTGGCCTACTCCTGCCTGGCCTTCGGCACTCTAACCGGTAAATACCTGAACGGTGCGAAGCCCGCCGGCGCGCGCAATACGCTGTTTAGCCGCTTTACGCGCTACAGCGGCGAGCAGACGCAAAAAGCGATCGCGGCCTATGTGGATATCGCCAAACGGCATAATCTGGATCCGGCGCAGATGGCGCTGGCCTTTGTCCGCCGTCAGCCGTTCGTCGCCAGCACCCTGCTGGGAGCTACGACCATGGAGCAGCTGAAAACCAACGTTGAGAGCCTGTATCTGGAGCTGAGCGAAGAGGTGCTGGCGGAGATTGAAGCGGTGCACAAGGTCTATACCTACCCGGCACCGTGAGTGAATTGCCCGGCGGCGCACGCTTGCCGGGCCTACGGTGGCACAGTACGATGTGTAGGTCGGGTAAGGCGAAGCCGCCACCCGACATAAGATGAGCTACCGATGGCGCTGCCACAGCCACAGGGCGGCAATCGCCAGCGCAAACAGCACGCCAAAGCCTACCCCGACGCCAACCACTGGCGCACCCGCCTTCACCGCCAGCGAGTAAAGCCCCAGCATAAGCAGCATCGCCGCGTTCTCGCCCAGGTTCTGCACCGCGATGGCGTTACCTGCGCCGACGGAGCGTTTTCCTCGCTCCTGCAGAAGCGCATTGAGCGGCACGACAAAAAACCCACCCAGCATGCCGATGAGCACCAGCAGGCCGTAAGCAGGAATTAATGCATGTTGTAACGAAAAAATCGTCACTACCACGCCAATCAGGATCCCGGCGGGCATGCAGCGGGCCACGCTCTCCAGGGTCACCAGCTTCGCCGCCACGCCCGCGCCAACGACGATACCCACCGCTACCATGGCGTTAAGGTAGGTTGGTGTCGCGTTATCGCTGATGCCAAGCGCCACCGGCACCCACAGCACCAGCAGGAAGCGCAGCGTCACCCCTGCTCCCCAGAACAGGCTGGTGCCCACCAGCGAGAAGCGGGTTTCGCCGTTAAGCCACAGCGTTTTACAGGCGTGAAAGAAGCTCTGGGTCATCGGCTTAAAGCGCCAGCTCAGCCCAGGCCGGGCGGCAGGAAGCTTAGGGATCAGCAGGTTCGCTACCACCGCCCCGGCGTATACCAGAGCGCAGATGCCGAGCGCCGCCAGCACATGCCAGTCCGCCAGCACGCCCCCGGCTACTGAACCCAGCAGGATAGCGGCAATGGTTGAGGACTCCATCAGGCCGTTGGCCTTCACCAGCTTATCGCCGGTGGTCAGCTCGCCGAGAATGCCATATTTGGCCGGAGAGTAAGCCGCCGCGCCAATGCCCACCAGCGTATAGCCAATAAACGGGTTAAGGCCCACGCAGATACTCAGCGCGCCGAGCAGTTTTAACCCGTTGGCGAACATCATCACCCGCCCCTTGGCAAAGCTGTCTGCCACCTGACCAACAAAGGGGGCGAAGAGAATGTAAGCGCCTACAAACACCATCTGCAGGATCGGCTGGCTCCAGTCAGGATAAAATTCTGCCTTGAGCAGCGCGAGAGTGGCAAACAGCAGGGCGTTATCGCCAAACGCCGAGAGGAACTGGGCAGCGGTCACCGCCAGCATCCCTTTCGACAGCAGAGAATTGTTCGTGCTTACTGACTCATGCATGTTGCGCTTCCGCCTCGTCGAGTTTGCTCTTCAGGGTAACAAAATCCGGTTTGCCGCTGCCCAGTACCGGCAGCTGCTTCAGGAAACGGATATCGCGCGGCACGGCCAGCTCCGGCACGCCCTGGGTACGTGCCTGCTGGAGCAGCATCTCACGGGTCAGCTCGCTGTCGGTGGTAAACATCACCAGCGCCTCGCCTTTGCTGGCGTCGCTCTTCACCACCGTAGCGTGCATTTTGTCCGGCGAGGCCATTAATGCCAGCTGCTCTACCATCTCCAGCGAGATCATCTCTCCGGCGATCTTGGCGAAGCGCTTTGCCCGGCCCTGAATCTGCACAAAGCCCTGCTCATCGAAGCGTACGATGTCGCCGGTGTCATACCAGCCGGGCTGCATCTCCCCTTCGGCGTTCTCTGCCGCCGGGCGCTCAAGCACGCCAGGATCCTCAACGCGCAGGTAGCCGGTCATGATGTTCGGCCCCTTCAGCTGGAGCCTGCCACCCTCTTCAATGCCTGGCACCGCCATCAGGCGTGCGTCCATGCCAGGCAGAATACGCCCTACTGTACCCGGCTTCGCTGCCATCGGCACGTTGATAGAGACCACCGGCGCGCACTCGGTCACGCCATAGCCCTCCAGTACCCGCAGGCCAAACTTGTCCTGCCAGAGCTGGCGGGTGCTCTCCTGCAATTTCTCCGCTCCGGCCACCACGTAGCGCAGGCGGTAGAAGTCGTAAGGGTTGGCAAAGCGGGCATAGTGCCCAAGGAAGGTCGAGGTGCCAAACAGTACGGTGCAGTTACGGTCATAGACCAGCTCCGGCACGATACGGTAGTGCAGCGGGCTGGGGTAGAGAAAGACCTCTGCCCCGGTCAGCAGTGGGGTAAATAGCCCTACGGTAAGGCCAAAGGAGTGGAACAGCGGCAGGGCCGACATAAAGCGATCCCGGGCGGTAAAGTCCGCGATGGTTCGGATCTGCTCCACGTTGGCGAGAATGCTTTTATGACTGTGCACCACCCCTTTTGGATTGCCCTCTGAACCGGAGGTAAAGAGCACCAGCGCGTCATCTTCCGGCTGCTGCGGTACCTGGGCGAGGTGAGGCATCAGCAGATGGCCGAAGATCCATAGCTTATCGGCGGTTGTCACTTCGCCTTTCAGATCCTCCAGATAGATCCAGCGCACCTGGGTCAACTGCTCCGGCAGATGCCAGAGCTTGCCCTTGTCCATAAACTGGCGGGAGGTAAAAATAGTTTTGATCTGCGCGGCGGTAATGGCGCTGCCCATGCCCTTCACCCCGGCGGTGTAGTTCATCATAGCCGGAACGCGTCCCCGTGCGATGGCACCGAATATCACTGCCGCTGCGATGCCCGCGTTCGGCAGCATCAGACCAATTTTTTCGCCCTGGGCGCTGTATTTATCCAGGATGCGCGCCACAAACAGCGTTTTGGTCAGCAGCTTGCGGTAGGTATCGGGCTTGAAATTGATATCCTCAACGCAGTTTTTCCCGGCGCCGTAGCGGTACTGCGCCGCCAGCAGGGCTTCAAACAGCGTCTCCCGGGGGCGCACGGCCATACGCGCTTCCATCATGATCTGGTGCAGCATCTCGCCCGCCAGCCTGCGGCGGTCGCGAGCGCGGGGCGCTTCCGGCATCGGTAGCTGGGTTGGGGGGAGAATATGCAGAGTGATGCGCGGGAAGAGGCGCTGCTTCACCAGCCCTCTCAGGCGGCTGAAGAAGGTCAGCTCTGCGCCCTCAATGCGTATCGGGATCACCGTTGCCCGCGCTTTCGCCGCCACAAAGGCGGCCCCGTCATAAATTTTCATCAGCGAGCCGGAGACCGAGATGCGCCCCTCCGGGAAGATCACTACCGGACGGCCGCTTTCGATCAGGCGCACCAGCTGCTTGATCGACATTGGCTTAGTAGGATCGAGAGGGACAAAGTCGATCAGGTTCGACAGGGCGCGCATGTACCAGCTCTGGCTAATTGAGGTGTAGACCGCAAACACCGGACGCCCCGGTAAGAATAACGCCAGCAGAATACCGTCAATAAAGGAGACGTGGTTAGGGGTGATAAGTACGCGCTCGCCGCGCAGCGGCTGCGTATTGCCAGTAAGCTCTACGCGGTAAAGCAGACGGAAGAGGGTACGGAAAAATCCCAGCATCATTAACTTCCTGTGTCAGTCGTTTGGGTATGGCAGATTGTGGCAGATTACACGAGAAGTGTAGCGGGCGGCAAAATCGGGGCGAAAAAAAACCTGCGCATCCGCGCAGGTTGGTGCAAAAAGTGAGTACTCTATACGTACTGAAATCTCACCAATCAATACCTCTGGGATCTTGATTGTGGTCCCTCCCCCCGGTAGATGCCAGGGAACAATCGCAACAGCTCATCGCAAAGTGTAACTAAAGGTTTGAATTACCCTTTTCCTGTTTTATTTGTCCGCTAACAACAGTGTAACGGTTTCACGCTGTACATGCGCTTTAGCTCACGTTTGCATGCTCCGGGATCGCAAGCGCCTTGAACCTGCCGCGCTTTTCCGCAACACTTAACCACGTGTAAACGCTTACCCATCAGAGAAGGTTCAGAATGGCGACCATAAAGGATGTTGCAAAACTCGCGGGTGTTTCCGTCGCCACGGTGTCGCGCGTCATTAATCACTCTCCCAAAGCCAGCGATGCCTCACGGCAGGCGGTACAGAGCGCCATGGCCTCACTTAACTACCACCCTAATGCCAACGCCCGCGCCCTGGCGCAGCAGTCAACGGAGACCATCGGACTGGTAGTGGGCGACGTCTCTGACCCCTTTTTTGGTGCCATGGTCAAAGCCGTGGAGCAGGTGGCCTACCACACCGGTAACTTTTTGCTGATTGGTAACGGCTACCATAATGAACAGAAAGAGCGACGGGCCATTGAGCAGCTGATGCGCCACCGCTGCGCGGCGCTGGTGGTGCACGCGAAAAGCATTCCCAATGAAGAGTTAGCCGCCCTGATGGATCAGATGCCCGGCATGGTGCTGATCAACCGCATTGTACCCGGCTATGAGCAGCGCTGCGTGGCGCTGGACGATCGCTATGGCGCATGGCTGGCGACCCGGCATCTTATCCAGCAGGGGCATACCAAAATTGGCTACCTCTGCTCTAACCACGCCATCTCCGATGCGGAAGATCGCCTCCAGGGCTATTACGATGCGCTGCGGGAGAACGGCCTGCCCTGTAACGACAGGCTGGTGACCTGGGGTGAGCCAGATGAGAGCGGCGGCGAGCAGGCAATGACCGAGCTGCTCGGGCGTGGCAGGCACTTTACCGCCGTCGCCTGCTATAACGACTCGATGGCTGCCGGGGCGATGGGCGTATTAAACGATAACGGCATTGAGGTACCGGGCGAGATCTCGCTGATCGGCTTTGATGACGTGCTGATCTCCCGCTACGTTCGTCCGCGCCTCACTACCGTGCGCTATCCCATCGTCACGATGGCAACCCAGGCCGCAGAGCTGGCGCTGGCGCTGGCGAAAGAGCAGCC
The DNA here is from genome assembly GCA_039594205.1 of Pseudescherichia sp. GTDB lineage: Bacteria > Pseudomonadota > Gammaproteobacteria > Enterobacterales > Enterobacteriaceae > Pseudescherichia. The sequence continues at coordinate 31,830 of JBCNNW010000005.1, forward strand.
GCTGCCGGATATCACTCACCTCTTTAGCCCGACGCTGGTGCGCCGTCACTCGGTGGGCACGCCGCAGGAGAGCTAGAGTGTGCAGCGGTAGAGGTGCACCGTAGTGGCCGGATAGTCCAGGCCATCACCAATGTAGTGCCAGCCAAAACGCTCATAAAAATCGCGGCAGGCAGAGTAGAGATGCAGCTGGGTAAAGCCCCGTTCACGGGCGTAATCCTTTACATGCTGCTGAAGCCTGCCCGCCAGCCCCTTCCCGCGCGCGGCCTCATCAACGTAGAGCGCCGCCAGCCACGGCCAGAGATCCTGACGGCTGATGAGATCGCAGCGCCAGAGACCCACCGTGCCCAGCAGCGCCTCTCCCTCGGTAGCAATGAATGTTATCGGCAGCGCCTCGGGCCGCTGGCTATGGGCAATCACGCTGGCAAAAAAGTCGCGCGACAGCGTCTCGCCAAAGGCCGTCCACAGCCAGTCGGTTACCTGCGCCGCAAAGTGCGGCACCTCGTACAGGGGCAGGATCTTCAGGCTCATCGTCTTACAGCAGCTCCAGCGCCAGCAGCTCGTCGATGGTCTGCCGACGGCGGATCAGCCGCGCCGCGCCGTTGTCAAACAGCACCTCCGGCAGCAGCGGACGGCTGTTATAGTTGGATGACATTGATGCGCCATAGGCCCCGGTATCATGCAGCACCAGGTAATCTCCCGGCGCGACCGCAGGCAGGGCGCGGGTTTCCACCTCCCCGCCCGCCTGCTGGGTAAAGACGTCTCCGGATTCACACAGCGGACCGGCCACCACGGTATCGATAAGCGGCTCAGCCGCCAGGTCGCGACCGTCTGCCGCCAGCGCGCTGATGTGGTGATAGCTGCCGTACATGGCCGGGCGCATCAGGTCGTTAAAACCGGCGTCGATCAGCACAAAGTGACGGCGGCCCATCGCTTTGACGCTGCGTACCTGAGCCACCAGCACGCCGGATTCGGCTACCAGAAAACGTCCAGGCTCGATCTCCAGCTTTACCGGGTGCCCCAGGTGGGCGGCAATTTTTTCCCGGGCGCTGTTCCACAGGCCAAAGTAGTGATCGGTATCGATCGCCTCTTCCCCTTCACGATAGGGGATCGACAGCCCGCCGCCGGCGGAGATCGCCTCCAGATCCTGGCCGAACTCAATAACCTGGCTGACCATCGCGCCACACACCTGCTCAAGGTGGCCGTAGTCCACGCCGGAGCCAATATGCATATGAATGCCCACCAGCTTAAGCTGGTAGCGCTGCATGACCTCCAGCGCGGCAGGCAGATCGCTGTACCAGATCCCGTGCTTGCTGTTTTCGCCACCGGTATTGGTTTTCTGGCTGTGGCCGTGACCGAAGCCAGGGTTAACCCGCAGCCAGACGCGGTGGCCCGGAGAGACCTCCCCCAGCTGGGCCAGCATATCTACCGATCCGGCGTTAACCGGGATCTGTAGCTCATGCACGCGGGCCATCGTCGGGGGATCGATCAGATCGGCGGTAAAGACGATCTCATCCGCACCGTTCTGCGGCTGATAGCCTGCCGCCAGCGCACGTTCGATCTCCCCCAGCGAAACTGAATCGACCTTAACACCCTGCTCGCGCATCAGACGCAGAATATGAATATTGGAGCACGCCTTCTGGGCGAAACGCACCACGTCAAACTTTGCCAGCTGAGCAATACGGCGGCGGATAATCCCGGCGTCGTAGGCCCAGACCGGGCAGCCAAATTCAGTCACCAGGCCGTGCAGGTTTGCGGCAGTGAGTGCGGTATCGGTATTGTTTAACGGGCGTGGCATGGCGAACTCCATAATGATTTTTCCCTATTACGCCACAGGCCGAAGGGAATAAAAAATATCGTTATGTTACGATCCTATTCATATCTGATATACCTTGTGTCGCAGGAGAGCCGATGCCCGCCGTTAACCTTCGCCATATCGAAATTTTCCACGCCGTAATGACCGCCGGGAACCTGACCGAGGCCGCACGCCTGCTGCACACCTCGCAGCCTACGGTAAGCCGGGAGCTGGCGCGCTTTGAAAAGGTGATTGGCCTGACGCTGTTTGAACGTTCGCGGGGGCGGCTGCACCCAACGGTACAAGGCCTGCGCCTGTTTGAAGAGGTCCAGCGCTCGTGGTACGGGCTGGATCGCATCGTCAGCGCCGCCGAGAGCCTGCGGGAGTTTCGCCAGGGAGAGCTGTCTATTGTCTGCCTGCCGGTCTTCTCCCAGTCGTTTCTGCCCCTGCTGCTGCAGCCGTTCCTGGCCCGCTACCCGGAGGTGAGCCTCAACGTGGTGCCGCAGGAGTCGCCGTTGCTGGAGGAGTGGCTCTCAGCCCAGCGACACGATCTTGGCCTGACCGAAACCCTGAGCACCCCCGCCGGGACCGAGCGCACGCCGCTGCTGACCCTCAACGAGGTGTGCGTCCTGCCCGCCGGACATCCGCTGGCCCAGCGTGAGGTGCTTACTCCCCAGGATTTCCAGGGTGAGAACTACATTAGCCTGTCGCGCTCGGACAGCTATCGTCAACTGCTGGATGCCCTGTTCAGTGAGCACCAGGTGAAACGCCGCATGGTAGTAGAGACCCACAGTGCCGCCAGCGTCTGCGCGATGGTGCGCGCCGGTGTCGGGGTGTCGGTGGTAAACCCCCTCACCGCCCTCGACTATGCCAGCAGCGGCGTGGTGGTCAGGCCCTTCAGCATCGCCGTGCCCTTTACCGTCAGCCTGATCCGCCCTCTGCACCGCCCCGCCTCTGCGCTGGTGGATGCCTTCTCCGCCCATTTACAGCAGGCGGTGTCGCGCATTATCGCACCGTTAGAGGCGGTGCTGGCGGAGCGTTAATCCAGCATGAAATTGACGACGTCGGCGGCGTGAAGCGCGGCGGTATCAAACACCGGGATCGGGCTTTGATCCTGGGAGACCAGCAGGCCAATCTCGGTGCAGCCGAAGATCACCCCCTCCGCCCCCTGGCTCGCCATCCGTGCGATCAGGTCGATAAAGTAAGCCCGCGATGGCTCGCTAAAGGTGCCGAGGCATAGCTCGTCAAAGATAATCTGGTTAACCCTGCCGCGATCCTCGCCGTCCGGGACGCGGGTCTCAATGCCGTGGGCGTCACGCATCCGCCCGCGGTAGAAATCCTGCTCCATGGTGTAACGAGTGCCCAGCAACGCTACCTGTTGCAGGCTGGCGCTCTGGATCGCCCGGGCGGTGGCGTCGGCGATGTGCAAAAACGGCACGCTGCAACGATCTTCGATCTGGTCGGCAACCTTATGCATGGTGTTGGTGCAGAGCACGATCCCTTCGGCACCGGCGCGCTCAAGCCCTGCGGCAGCGCTGGCAAGTATCTCGCCCGCCCGGTCCCAGTCGCCGCTCGACTGGCAGGCCTCAATATCATGAAAATCGACGCTGTGCAGCAGCAGGCTGGCGGAGTGCAGGCCACCCAGCCGGGCCTTTATTCCTTCATTAATCAGACGGTAGTAGGGAATGGTTGATTCCCAGCTCATGCCGCCCAGCAGCCCTATCGTTTTCATCGTATCTCTCCCCTGTTATCCGCCCGTGAAAGCAAACTTGTGATCGACTTTCCACTTATCAGGCGTCGCGTTTCTTTTTAACGCTAGCTGATATAAATTTAATGAAACATTGTTTTACTCTTAAACTATTTTACTACAGGACGCTCTCATGTTTACTTTCCACCAGCAGACCCAGCTCGACGATCTGGGCAATGGCGTTACCCGGCGCATTCTGGCCCATGCAGGCAAGATGATGGCGGTAGAGGTGAATTTTAGCGAAGGCGCGGTTGGCCCGCTGCATAACCACCCCCATGAACAGCTTACCTATGTTTTATCCGGCGAGTTTGAATTTACCATCGGCGATGAAAAACATATCGTTCGTGCCGGGGACACCCTCTATAAAGAGCCAAACATCGTGCACGGCTGCGTCTGCTTAAAGGCAGGTACCCTGCTCGATACCTTTACGCCGGTGCGTGAGGATTTCCTCACAGCATATTAATCACCGCTATGTCGGGTAGCGGCTCTCGCCTTACCCGACCTACAAAATCGATGCCCTCCTTTGTGAGGGCATTTTTATTTATAACAAATCATTAGCGGGTTAATCATTCATTTATCCAGGCACTTACCTTGCGTGCTCACGGGAAATGTCACCTGGCTCACCTTATTGAAACATCGTTTCGACTTTGATCACATTTCCAAAATTAATCGAATGACGGCGGAATAAATCGCAATAAGATAAATTAAAACACCGTTTTAAAAAGAAATCATACACCCAGGCAGGTATATATGAATGAAAACAGACTGCTGGGATTGGCCTGGATATCGCCCTATATCATTGGGTTGATCGTCTTTACGGCCTTTCCCTTCGTTTCCTCGTTTTTCCTCAGTTTTACTGAGTATGACTTAATGAGTCCGCCGGTATTTAACGGAATTGAAAACTATCGTTACATGCTGACCGAAGACTCCCTGTTCTGGAAATCGATGGGCGTTACCTTTGCCTACGTATTTTTAACCATCCCGCTGAAGCTCGCCTTTGCGCTGGGGATTGCCTTTGTTCTTAACTTTAAATTACGCGGCATCGGTTTCTTCCGTACCGCCTACTATATTCCCTCTATTCTTGGCAGCTCCGTCGCCATCGCCGTGCTGTGGCGGGCGCTGTTTGCCATCGACGGCCTGCTGAACAGCTTTATCGGCGTTTTTGGTCTCGACCCGGTGAACTGGCTGGGCGAGCCGTCGCTGGCGCTGATGTCCGTCACCCTGCTGCGCGTCTGGCAGTTCGGTTCTGCAATGGTAATCTTCCTCGCCGCGCTGCAAAACGTGCCCCAGTCGCAGTATGAGGCGGCGATGATCGACGGCGCGTCGAAGTGGCAGATGTTTATGAAGGTGACCGTGCCGCTGATTACGCCGGTGATCTTCTTCAACTTCATTATGCAGACCACCCAGGCGTTCCAGGAGTTTACCGGCCCGTACGTCATTACCGGCGGCGGCCCGACCTACTACACCTATCTCTTCTCGCTCTACATCTACGACACCGCCTTTAAGTATTTCGATATGGGCTACGGCGCGGCGCTGGCGTGGGTACTGTTCCTGGTGGTGGCCGTCTTCGCCTCCATTGCCTTTAAGTCATCAAAATACTGGGTCTTCTACTCCGCCGATAAGGGAGGCAAAAATGGCTGACGTTCAACACATTTCCCCTGCAGCGAGCCACGCCGAACGTGAAGTGGCCCGCACGCTGCGTCGCGAGAAGATCAGCGCCTGGGTCCGCTACGTGATTTTGCTGTTCGTGGGTCTGCTGATGCTCTACCCGCTGGTGTGGATGTTCTCGGCGGCATTCAAGCCTAACCACGAGATCTTCACCACCCTGAGCCTGTGGCCCGCCAACGCCACCTGGGATGGCTTCATCAACGGCTGGAAAACCGGTACCGAGTATAACTTCGGCCATTACATGCTGAACACCTTCAAGTATGTGATCCCGAAAGTGATCCTGACCATTATCTCCTCCACCATCGTGGCCTACGGCTTTGCCCGCTTCGAGATCCCGTGGAAGAAGTTTTGGTTTGCGACGCTTATCACCACCATGCTGCTGCCAAGCACCGTGCTGCTGATCCCGCAGTACCTGATGTTCCGTGAGATGGGCATGCTCAACAGCTATATGCCGCTCTATCTGCCGCTGGCCTTTGCGACCCAGGGCTTCTTCGTCTTCATGCTGATCCAGTTCCTGCGCGGCGTGCCGCGTGACATGGAGGAAGCGGCGCAGATCGACGGCTGTAACTCTGCCCAGGTGCTCTGGTACGTGGTGGTGCCGATCCTGAAACCGGCGATTATCTCGGTTGCGCTGTTCCAGTTCATGTGGTCGATGAACGACTTTATCGGCCCGCTGATCTACGTCTACAGCGTGGATAAGTACCCGATTGCCCTGGCGCTGAAAATGTCCATCGACGTGACCGAAGGCGCGCCGTGGAACGAAATTCTGGCAATGGCGAGTATCTCCATTCTGCCGTCCATCATTGTCTTCTTCCTGGCTCAACGCTACTTCGTACAGGGCGTGACCAGCAGCGGAATTAAAGGTTAAGAGGGAAATATCATGGCTGAAGTTATTTTCAACAAGCTGGAAAAAGTGTACTCCAACGGCTTTAAAGCGGTACATGGTATCGACCTGAAGATCGCTGACGGGGAGTTTATGGTGATTGTCGGGCCGTCCGGCTGCGCCAAGTCCACGACGCTGCGCATGCTGGCCGGGCTGGAGACCATCAGCGGCGGTGAAGTGCGGATCGGGGAGAAGATTGTGAACAACCTCGCGCCGAAAGAGCGCGGCATTGCGATGGTGTTCCAGAACTATGCGCTCTATCCGCACATGACGGTGCGGGAAAACCTCGCCTTCGGTCTCAAGCTGAGCAAGATGCCGAAGGATCAGATCGACAGGTACGTGGACGAAGCGGCGAAGATCCTTGAGCTTGAGGAGCTGCTGGAACGCCTGCCGCGCCAGCTCTCCGGTGGCCAGGCCCAGCGTGTGGCGGTGGGCCGGGCGATCGTGAAGAAGCCGGACGTGTTCCTGTTTGACGAACCGCTCTCTAACCTCGACGCCAAGCTGCGCGCCTCCATGCGCATCCGTATTTCGGATCTGCATAAGGAGCTGAAGAAGTCCGGGAAACCGGCTACCACCGTCTACGTAACCCATGACCAGACCGAAGCCATGACCATGGGCGATCGCATCTGCGTGATGAAGCTGGGGCATATCATGCAGGTTGATACCCCAGACAATCTCTATCACCACCCAAAGAATATGTTCGTGGCGGGCTTTATCGGCGCACCTGAGATGAACATCAAGCCCGGCAAGCTGATTGATAAAGCAGGCCGCCTGCATATCACCATCGGCGATGAGAGCCTGCCGCTGAACGCGCGCCAGCAGGAGAAGGTCGCCGCGTACCAGAACCAGTCACTCTTTTTCGGCGTGCGCCCGGAGTTCGTTTCCCTCTCCGATGAACCCTTTGCCGAAGGCTGCTGCAGCGGCGAGATGGTGCGCACCGAGAACATGGGCCATGAGTTCTTTGTCTACCTCAAAGTGGCCGACTATGAGTTGACCGCCCGTATCCCCTCCGACGAGGCTAAGCCGATGATTGAAAAGGGCCTTAACCGCAAGGTCTGGTTTACGTTTGACATGGATAAGTGTCATATCTTTGACGCAAAAACTGAACAGAACATCTCTCTCTAACTGGAGTATAAAAATGAAAAAAGTGCTTCTAAGCGCAGTCATCTCCGCCACATTAGGCCTGAGCGCCCTTCCTTCCCAGGCGGCGGATAGCGTCGACCTGCGTATGTCCTGGTGGGGCGGCAACGGCCGCCATCAGGTGACGCTGAAGGCGATCGAGGAGTTCCATAAGCAGCACCCGGACATTAATGTTAAATCAGAATATACCGGCTGGGACGGGCATCTCTCCCGCCTGACCACGCAGATCGCTGGCGGCACCGAGCCTGACGTGATGCAGACCAACTGGAACTGGCTGCCGATCTTCTCGAAAAACGGCGACGGCTTCTACGACCTCAATCAGCTGAAGGATGTGATCGATCTGAGCCAGTTCGATCCGAAAGAGCTGAAGTCGACCACCGTCAACGGCAAGCTGAACGGCATCCCGATCTCCGTGACCGCGCGCGTCTTCTACTTCAACGATGAGACCTGGAAAAAAGCGGGCGTTACCTACCCCAAAACCTGGGATGAGCTGAAAGCCGCAGGTAAAACCTTTGAGAGCAAGCTGGGCAAGCAGTACTACCCGGTGGTGCTGGAGCATCAGGACACCCTGGCGCTGCTGAACTCCTACATGATCCAGAAGTACAACCTTCCGGCAGTGGACGAGAAAACCAAAAAATTCGCCTACAGCAAAGCGCAGTGGGTGGAGTTTTTCCAGACCTATAAGGATCTCGTCGACAACCACGTGATGCCGGATACCAAATACTACGCGTCGTTTGGTAAGAGCAACATGTATGAGATGAAGCCGTGGATTGAAGGTGAATGGGGCGGCACCTACATGTGGAACTCCACCATCACCAAATACTCTGACAACCTGAAGCCACCGGCGAAGCTGGAGCTGGGCAGCTACCCGATGCTGCCGGGTGCCACCGACGCGGGCCTGTTCTTTAAACCGGCCCAGATGCTGTCGATTGGTAAATCCACTAAGCATCCGAAAGAGGCGGCGCAGCTGATTAACTTCCTGCTGAACAGCAAAGAGGGCGCGGAGACGCTGGGCCTTGAGCGCGGCGTACCGCTGAGCAAGGCGGCGGTAGAGACCCTGACCGCTAACGGCACCATCAAAGAGGAAGATCCGTCGGTTGCCGGCCTGCGCCTGGCGCAGTCCCTGCCTGCCAGGCTGACGGTATCACCTTACTTTGACGATCCGCAGGTGGTGGCCCAGTTTGGTACGTCTCTGCAGTACATCGACTACGGTCAGAAAACCGTGGAAGAGACGGCGGCTGATTTTCAGCGCCAGGCGGAGCGTATCCTGAAACGCGCAATGCGGTGACAAAAAGCCGGGTGGCGGCTACGCCTTACCCGGCCTACAGGGTATCGTAGGCCCGGTAAGCGTAAGCGCCACCGGGCATCAACGTTACACGCCGATGTTGCGTAACCTCTCTCCCGCCATCAGCCTGCGTTCAATATGCTCAAGGGTGACGTTTTTCGTCTCCGGGATCAGCCAGAACGTAATTCCCACAAACGCGATATTCAGCGCGGTATAGAGCCAGAAGGTGCCCGCCGCACCAATCGCATCAAGCAGGGTCAGGAAGGTCGCACCGATAATCATGTTCGACACCCAGTTGGTGGTGGTCGAGCAGGTAATACCAAAGTCGCGGCACTTCAGGGGCTGGATCTCCGAGCAGAGGATCCACACTACCGGCGCGGCGCTCATGGCGTATCCGGCGATGCAGATCATAGTCATGCCAACAGAGAGCCAGGAGAGACCGCTGGAGGCGGTGCCGTTATCGAACTGCATCAGGCAGTAGCCCAGCACCAGCGTGCCAAAGGCCATGACGCTAAAACCGATCTTCAGCGCGGGCTTGCGTCCGGCTTTGTCGACCATAAAGATGGCGATAAAGGTCGCGAACATAAAGGTCAGGCCAACCACCAGGGTGGCGATCATCTGCTGTTCGGTGGTGGTAAACCCGGCCATCTTAAAGATGCGCGGGGCGTAGTACATAATGATGTTCATCCCGGTAAACTGCTGCATCGCCTGCAGCAGCATGCCGAGAAATACCGCCCGGCGCACGTTGCGGTTGGCTTTGAACAGTCCCCATCCGCCCTGCTTATGCTTCAGGCTTTCGCGGATCTCATTCAGCTCCTCGCGCGCCTTCTCGGAAGTATCGCGCAGCATGCGCAGCACCTCCTCCGCCTCAATATGCCGCCCCTTCTCTGCCAGCCAGCGCGGGCTGTTGGGCAGGAAGATCACCAGCGCGATCAGCACCAGCGCTGGCAGGGCCAGCACCCCCAGCATCGCGCGCCAGTTACCCGAGTAGCTCAGCGCCGTGTCGGAGAGAAAAGCCATCACGATCCCTAACGTCACCATCAGCTGGTACATGCTGATCATCTTGCCGCGCACGTTCTCGCTCGCCATCTCGGAGAGATAGAGCGGCGCGGTATAGGAGGCGATACCCACCGCCACGCCGAGGATCACCCGGGAGAAGATCAGCATCTCTACGCCAGAGGCAAAGGCCGACCCGAGGGATCCCACGACAAAAAGAATGGCCCCCGCCATCAGGCTGTATTTACGCCCCAGGCGAAACGAGAGCCAGCCGTTAAACAGTGCCCCGATGGCCGCCCCCAGCATCATGCTGCTCACTACCCACTCCTGCTGGCGGCTTGTCAACGTGAAGTGGTCGGTAATAAACGGCAGCGCTCCGGCGATCACGCCAATATCCAGACCAAACAGTAGACCGGCTACGGCGGCCGAGACCGAGACAAAAAGATTCATGCGCCGCGTATCCTGCAACGCGCGCGGCACTGACGGTGCGTTATGACTCAATGAACTCATCTTTTCTTGCCTGAAGTAGTAAATCGTCTATTGAAAGTAAGAGAGGGACGGCGAAAGGTGTCAGGCAGTAACAGTCATAGATATGGATTTATTTGCTATGCATATTGTTTATGTGATGGATATTCCACTTTCATAACCACATTTAATATTATCAAATTATTTTAATATGATGTTTTAGCTAATAAATAAGCAGAGAATCGCTCTTATTTGGCATTTTGATATGGATATTTCGCGATTAGTGATATGGATTTATCCGATTTTTAGCGATAAAAAATCCCGCCGCGGGGCAGGATAGTTCAGGTCGGGTAAGCGCAGCGCCACCCGACATTTAATTGTGCTGGATTAACGCGCCAGCCAGCCGCCGTCTACCGCCACGGTGTAGCCGTTGATGTAGTCTGAGGCGCTGGAAGCCAGGAACACCACCGGCCCCATCAGATCGCTCGGCAGACCCCAGCGTCCCGCCGGAATGCGGTCGAGGATCTCAGCGCTGCGCTGCTCGTCGGCACGCAGTTGCTGAGTGTTGTTAGTCGCCATGTAGCCCGGTGCGATAGCATTCACGTTGATGTTGTGCTTCGCCCACTCGTTAGCCATCAGGCGGGTGATGCCCATTACGCCGCTTTTAGAGGCGGTGTAGGACGGTACGCGGATGCCACCCTGGAAGGAGAGCATCGAGGCGATGTTGATGATCTTGCCGCCGTTACCCTGGGCGATAAAGTGCTTCGCCGCTGCCTGGGACATAAAGAATACGCTCTTGATGTTCAGATCCATCACGTCGTCCCAGTCTTTTTCGCTGAAGTTGATCGCGTCTTCACGACGGATCAGACCGGCGTTGTTCACCAGCACGTCGATATGGCCGAACTCGTTCACCGCACGCTCCAGCAGCGCAGGGATGCCGTCGATCTGACGCAGGTCAGCGGTCAGGCTCAGGAAGCGGCGACCCAGGGCGGTAACGCGCTCGATGGTCTCGGTCGGCTCAACGATGTTAATCCCGACGATGTCGCAGCCCGCTTCTGCCAGACCCAGCGCCATACCCTGACCCAGGCCAGTGTCACAGCCAGAGACAACCGCAACTTTACCTTCAAGAGAAAATGCATTCAGAATCATAGTGGTTCCTTAATCTATCTGCGCCTGTTCGCCAGGCATGGTTTGCTTTGCTCTCCGCGACTTAGCGCAGATCCTTAACGGCAACGTGGTCCATATCATCAAAGACCTGGTTCTCGCCTACCATCCCCCAGATGAAGGTGTAAGCCCGGGTACCGACCCCAGAGTGAATAGACCAGCTCGGTGAGATCACCGCCTGTTCGTTGTGCATGATGATGTGACGCGTCTCCTGCGGCTGCCCCATCATGTGGAACACACAGGCGTCCTCATCCATATTGAAGTAGAAGTAGACCTCCATCCGGCGCTCATGGGTATGACACGGCATGGTGTTCCACAGGTTACCCGGCTCCAGCTCGGTCAGGCCCATGCTCAGCTGGCAGGTCTCCAGCACGTCCGGCACGAAATATTTGTTGATGGTGCGGCGGTTGCTGGTGAGCGGATCGCCCAGGGTCACCGGGGCAACGTCCGCCGGGGTCACTTTTTTGGTCGGGAATGCGGTATGCGCCGGGGCGCAGTTGTAGTAGAACTTAGCCGGTTTTGCCGGATCGACGCTGGCAAACACCACCTCTTTAGCGCCTTTCCCGACGTACAGCGCATCGCGATGGCCGATTTCGTAGCACTGGCCGTCAACGGTGATGGTGCCCGGACCGCCGATGTTGATGGTGCCCAGCTCGCGGCGCTCAAGGAAGTAGCTGACGCCCAGCTGCTTGCCCACTTCGCCGCCGACGGCGACGGTTTTTGCCACCGGCATGATGCCGCCAACGATAATGCGGTCGATATGGCTGTACACCATAGTGTAAGCGTCGGCCTTGAATACCTGCTCAACTAAGAACTCGTCACGCAGCCCCTGAGTGTCCAGCGTCTTAGCATGCGCGCTGTGGATGCTTTGTCTGACTTCCACATTTACCTCCAAAATCGTTTTTGACCTAACGTCACATAACGGCGCAACGAAACGCTGTTCCGTTTTGTAGTATGGCGGCCATATTATCCCGGCTAAAACGTGTTTTCAATTACAAATAAAACATTGTTTCATTTTTTCTGCGATTTCATTTGAAAATTGTAATTAGGATCACGATTGATCAAAAACGCCCATTTTTCTCCTGCCTTAATCCCCTATCTTCACGACTTTTTTCTTATAAAGTGCGTGAGCAATCACACATATTGAAACGATGTTTTGATAATTTAACACCTCGTTTTTAAACTCATAATCTATTCGGGTCATTACGCGAGCCGAAACATCGTGACAGGCCCTCTTAACAAGGAGATCAGTATGGCGAAAGGTATGCGTGTTAAGCTTAACTATGAAATCAGCCGCGATCCGGATACGGGTGCGGAAGTGATCCGCTTAACGCCTCCCGAAGTCACCTGTCATCGCAACTACTTCTATCAGAAATGCTTTTTTAACGATGGGAGTCACCTGCTCTTCGCTGGCGAGTTTGACGGCCACTGGAACTACTATCTGCTTAACATTGCGAAAGCCGAAGCGGTACAGCTGACCGAGGGCGCGGGCGACAATACCTTTGGCGGCTTCCTGTCGCCGGATGACACGGCCCTCTACTACGTTAAAAACGATCGCACCCTGCGCGAAGTGAACCTCGAAACCCTGGCCGAGCGGGAAGTGTACCGCGTACCGGACGAGTGGGTTGGCTACGGCACCTGGGTGGCGAATAGCGACTGCACCAGGCTGGTCGGTATCGAAATTGCCAAAAGTGACTGGACGCCGCTTAATGACTGGAAAATTTTCCACGACTTCTTCCTGAAAGGTCCCCGCTGCCGCCTGCTGCGCGTCGATTTACAGACTGGCGAAAGCGCCACCATTCATGAAGAGAAGCTCTGGCTGGGCCATCCTATCTATCGTCCGTTTGACGACAACACCGTTGCCTTCTGCCACGAAGGTCCGCACGATCTGGTGGATGCCCGCATGTGGCTGGTGAATGAGGACGGCAGTAACATCCGTAAAGTGAAGACCCATGCCGAAGGCGAGAGTTGCACCCATGAATTCTGGGTACCGAACGGCTCGGCGCTGGTTTACGTCTCCTACCTGAAAGGGCAGCAGGGCCGCACCGTCTACCGTTTTGATCCGACCACGGGGGTTAACGAAGCGATCATGGCGATGCCGGCCTGCTCCCATCTGATGAGCAACTTTGACGGCACGCTGCTGGTAGGTGACGGTTCAGGCTCGCCGGTCGATGTTAACGATGCCGATGGCTACAGCATCGATAACGATCCCTATATCTACGTATTCGACGTGGCGGAGAAGCGCTACTTCCGCGCGGCACGTCATGATACCTCATGGGCCACGGTGGCAAATAGCCGTCAGGTGACCCATCCGCATCCGTCATTTACGCCGGACGACAGCGCGGTTCTGTTTAGCTCCGACAAAGATGGTAAGCCTGCGCTCTATATTGCCCGGCTTCCTGAACAGCGTGAATGGCTTCAGGCATAATTGAGTGTGTTTAGTAACTGGCCTTGCCCTCCGTATGGAGGGCCTTTTTTTATCTGCATGAACTCTTCGCAAAAATCTATTTCACTCTCCCGCTATTAATATAAAGAAAAAACCCCGGCTAACTGCTCCGGGGTCTTCTCATGAGGGTTCTTTTAGAAGGTATATGCTACGCCGACACGGAATCGGGTCTGGCGCTCGTCGGTATTTCGCACGCCGACGTTACCCACTTCTGCATACGGTGCCCAGTTCTTATCCCATTTATAGGCGAGCTTGGCGTTATATTCGTTAGAATAGGTTTTGTTATTTTCACGAATAACGTCTTCGCTGCTTTTCGCGTAGACGTAGTTCAGCTCAGGACGCCAGTCGCCCATCGCCCAGCCTACCCAGGCATCAAATTTATTCACTTTGTTATCAACCACATTTGAGTCCGGGTTGCGGGTGTACTCATAGCGGTAGCGACCCGCAATATAGATGCCGTTATCAAAGCTGTACTGCGCATGCAGATAAGGTTTATAGATAGAGAAGGTGTCTTTACTTTCAATATTGAAGCCCGGGGTAAGGGCAATGTTATCTGTCGCTTTCCAGCGCCAGTTTATGGATTCTTCATGACCGTTGCCAACCAGTTCGGTTAATGGCTTATCGGCATCATCGCCGCCCGACTTCCATTTTGCTTCGACGCCAAAACCCAGGCCGTTATCAAAGCGGTGCGAGACCGATACACGGTCGGCGTTAGTCTCATTATCAATATATTCGTGACGCAGATCGACAGTCACAGCTTGCGCAGCAAAAGAGGCACCGATGAGAGATGCAAGGATCAGAGTATTTTTAAACATAGCCACCCTCAAAAATTAAAATGATGTTCCGTTTTTATGGAATTGCATTTTATTTTTTAAACAACTTTATTTTAGTGATCGAGATCGTAATTGTCTGTTTCAAAAAAACAGGCAAATAAAGACGTGATGAATATCAACAAAGAGAGGCTTTTTTGGCTATAAACAACGACGCAGATCACAGCAGATAAGTATTAACGTAATAATTACAAATATTTTATAATAAGAGAAAACCCTTTATTATCAACACACTACTGGATTAGCTAACAAATAGTTACATGCGTTATTTTATTATATTTGTATAATACTTTTCTTAAGCTTTAATTTTGGCGTAAAAAAAAGCCCGCTTACAGCGGGCCTTTCTCACTCTTCAAACTCAGTTGTTAACCGGGATTACCGCGCCTTTGTACTTGGTACGGATCCACTCCTGGATCTCTTTCGAGTGCAGCACGTTCACCAGCGCAACAACGTCTTTCTTCTTCTCATCGCCACGATGTACGGTGATGATGTTAGCGTACGGGTTGTTCTCGCCGCTCTCAACCGCAATCGGATCTTTCACCGGGTCCAGACCCGCGTCGATGGCGTAGTTAGCGTTGATCACCACCGCGTCGCCTTCATCGTTGTTATACATCTGTGGCAGCAGAGAGCCTTCTACGTTCGGCAGGAACTCCAGCTTCTTCGGGTTCTCCACGATGTCGCTGATGCGCGCGTTAACCTTATTCACGCCCGGCTTCAGCTTGATCACGCCCTCTTTCTCAAAGATAGAGAGGATACGGCCCTCTTCCGCCACGGCATCACGCATGATCACTTTGCCACCCTGCGGCAGATCCTTCAGCGACTTGTATTTCTTAGAGTAGATACCGATCGGCTCGATGTGGATCGCACCGGCGCTGACGAAGTCATAGGTTTTGTCGCCTTCGTGATCTTTCAGGACGCTGTTCAGGTACGGGATGTGCTGGAAGTAGTTGGCATCGATGTCGCGGCTGGCCAGAGCGGTATTCGGCAGAATGTAGTCCTGGAACGGTTTGATCTCGAGATCGATACCCTGTTTGGCCAGGATAGGTTTAGCCTGCTCAAGGATCTCTGCGTGCGGCACGTTAGAAGCGCCCACGGTCAGGGTGTCAGCCCAGGAGGCGAAGCTCAGGGCGCTAAGGGTTGCTGCGGCGATCAGTGTCAGTGTCTTTTTCATGATGTTGGTTCCCAAATTGTTGTTGTGTTTTAGCGTTTATCTAACAGAGAAGTAATCACGTCGCCGCAGAACTGGATGATGAAAACGATGATCAGGATGGTCACCGTCGCCACCAGCGTGACGTCGTTGTGGTTACGCTGGAATCCTTCCAGATAAGCAAGATTTCCTAAACCGCCCGCGCCGATCACACCCGCCATGGCGCTGTAGCTCACCAGCGCGATCAGCGTAACGGTGATGCCTGACACTAACGCAGGCGATGATTCAGGCAACAGCACCCGAAACACAAGCGTACTGAGGCGCGCGCCCATTGAGCGCGTGGCTTCAATAACGCCTTTGTCTACTTCACGCAGCGCAATCTCCACCAGACGGGCGTAGAACGGCGCGGCACCGACAATCAGCGCCGGCAGCGCCGCGTTGGCCCCCAGAATTGTGCCGACGATCGTCTTGGTGAAGGGGATCAGCAGCACAATCAGGATGATGAACGGAATCGAACGGAAGACGTTCACCACGATGGAGATCACGCTGTAGAGCGGCTTGTTCTGGAACAGCCCGCCTTTCGCGGTTAAAAACAGTGCCAGCCCGAGCAGGATCCCCAGCACAAAGGTCGCGACGCCGGAGAGCGCCGTCATGTAAAGGGTCTCCTGGGTGGCGGACCACAGCTGGTCCAGACGCAGATGCGGGAATAAATTCTCAACCATGTTTAATCACCTCGCCGTCAATATCGCTTTTCTGCAGATCTGCGAGGATATTGCCTAGTTGTTCCTGGGTTGCCACTACGTGTACCCAAAGTTGTCCAAAGACGCCGTGCGCCGTCTGGGTCATTTTACCGTGCAGAATATTGAACGGCAGGCCGTAGCGCAGGGTCAGTTCGCCAACGATTGGCCTGTGCGTGCTGTGGCCGGTAAAGGTCAGCTTGATCACGCTGCCGTCCAGATCGTTAGCCAGCTCCGGGTTGAAGGCCTCCTCCTCTGCATACTGGCTCACCTGACGCACAAACTGGCGGGTGATGGGCTGTTGCGGACGGGTAAAAACATCCAGCACATCGCCCTCTTCCACCACTCTGCCGTTCTCCATTACCGCCACGCGGTCGCAAATTTTGCGCACCACGTGCATCTCATGGGTGATCAGCACGATGGTCAGCTTGAAGCGGCGGTTGATGTCCAGCAGCAGATCGAGGATCTGATCGGTGGTCTGCGGATCGAGCGCCGAGGTCGCTTCATCGCACAGCAGTACGTCCGGGCTGTTTGCCAGCGCACGGGCGATGCCGACGCGCTGCTTCTGCCCGCCGCTCAACTGGGACGGATAGGCGTGTTCACGCCCGGTCAAACCCACCAGCTCAACCAGCTCCGCCACCCGGGCAGTGATTTTTGCTTTCGGCACGCCGGCGATCTGCATCGAGAAGGCAATGTTTTCATTTACCGTGCGCGACCAGAGCAGGTTAAAGTGCTGGAAGACCATGCTGATCTTCAGCCGCGCCTGGCGCAGGCTCTCGCCGCGCGCGGCGGAGATATCCTGGCCGTTGATGGTCACGCTGCCCTCGGTGGGCTTCTCCAGGCCGTTGAGCAGGCGGATCAGGGTGCTTTTCCCCGCGCCGCTGTAGCCGATAATGCCGTAAATTTGTCCCTGCTCGACCGTCAAGTTCACATTATCCACGGCGGTAATAGGGACCTTTCCGTGGTCAAAAATCTTAGAGATATTCCTCAGGACGATCATTTCGTTGGTGTATCCGTTATGGCAGTTTAGCAGTATGGATGTCTGAACGATGATAAACAGCCGTTACTACCTTTGCAAATGATAAAAAAGAGATATGAAATAATTTATCGATCTATATGGCGATTCCAGTGGCCTGAAAGCGATAGGATAAATTCGGCAATGCTTTGCTAAAGCGTGCATAAAGACTCGGCTGCACTCTCCAGCGGCAACGACATCATCTCGATCTAACCCATTGTTTTGTATGCACTATAAGCGCAGTACCGTGCGACGCTAATGGTAGACGGCTTTCCATCCTGACGGCTAAACAGCACAGATATGCTATTTTGTTCTATTTAGCAGAGAATCATTCTTTAAAACCTCTTTTTTGCCGCCCTATCCTCCTGCTATCGCATCTCATAACAGGTGACACAACATGTCTGTATTCCACTCTATTACCGACCTTATCGGCCAGACGCCGGTTTTACAGCTGCACAAAATGAATACCGGCTCATGCGAGCTTTTCCTGAAGCTGGAGAACCAGAACCCCGGCGGCTCGATAAAAGATCGGGTGGCACTATCGATGATCAACGAGGCCGAGCGCCAGGGCCTGCTTGCGCCCGGCGGGACTATTATTGAGGCCACCGCAGGCAATACCGGTCTCGGGCTGGCGCTGATAGCTGCGCAGAAGGGTTATAAGCTGGTGCTGGTGGTGCCAGACAAGATGAGCCAGGAGAAGATCTATCATCTGCGTGCTCTGGGTGTGGATGTGCGCCTGACCCGCTCCGATGTGACAAAGGGTCACCCGGAGTACTATCAGGACTATGCCCGCCGCCTGGCAGAGGAGACGCCGGGTGCTTATTATATCGATCAGTTCTCCAACCCGGCCAACCCGCTGGCGCACGCCACCACCACTGCGCCAGAGCTGTTTGACCAGCTGGCGGGCAGGGTTGATGCCGTGGTAGTAGGCGTTGGCTCCGGGGGTACGCTGGGTGGTTTGCAGGCGTGGTTTGCCAAACACTCGCCGCATACCGAATTTGTGCTGGCCGATCCCGTCGGCTCGATTCTGGCGGATCAGGTTGAGACCGGGCAGCATGGCGAGGCGGGATCCTGGCGTGTCGAAGGGATTGGGGAAGACTTTATCCCTCCCCTCGCCCAGCTAGAGAATGTCCACCAGGCCTATCGGGTCACGGATGCAGAGGCCTTTGCCACTGCCCGCCAGCTGTTGCAGACGGAGGGGGTGCTGGCTGGCTCCTCAACCGGCACGCTGCTGGCCGCCGCGCTGCGCTACTGCCAGGCCCAGACGACGCCGAAGCGGGTGGTGACCTTCGCCTGCGACAGCGGCAACAAATACCTCTCCCGCATGTTTAACGACGAGTGGCTGCAACAGCAGGGTTTGCAGGGTGATGCTCAGCCCGTGTCCGCTACGCCTGCTAATGCCCTGGCAACCCTCAGCGTGCACAGCGGAGCTTTCAACGATCAGCACGGGGCGGTGATGCCGCCTATCTATGCCACCTCAACCTTTGCCCAGCCCGCGCCGGGCCAGCACACCGGCTACGAGTACTCCCGCAGCGGCAACCCGACGCGCCACGCCCTGGAGAGCGCTATCGCCGAGCTGGAGGGCGGCACGCGCGGCTACGCTTTTGCCTCTGGCCTGGCAGCGATCTCGACCGTGCTGGAGCTGCTGGATAAAGATAGCCATATCGTCGCTATCGATGACGTCTACGGGGGTACTTATCGACTGATTGAGAACGTGCGCCGCCGCAGCACCGGCCTACAGGTGAGCTGGGTGAAGCCGGACGATCTCGCCGGACTGGAGGCCGCCATCCGCCCCGACACGCGGATGATCTGGGTAGAGACGCCCACCAACCCGCTGCTTAAGTTGGCGGACCTGGCGGCTATCGCCGGGATCGCCCGCCGTCACAACGTGATTAGCGTGGCGGATAATACCTTTGCTTCGCCGCTGATCCACCGCCCGCTGACGCTGGGCTTTGATATCGTGGTGCACTCGGCCACCAAATACCTCAACGGCCACTCCGACGTGGTCGCCGGGCTGGCGGTGGTGGGCGATCGCCCTGAGCTGGCGGAGAGGCTGGGCTATCTGCAAAACGCAGTAGGCGGCGTGCTCGATCCGTTCAGCAGCTTCCTGACCCTGCGCGGCATCCGCACCCTCGCCCTGCGTATCGAGCGCCACAGCAGCAATGCGCTGGCGCTGGCCCGCTGGCTTGAGCAGCAGCCGCAGGTCGAGAAAGTGTGGTTCCCGTGGCTGACCTCCCACCCGCAGTATGCCCTTGCACGCCAGCAGATGGCTCAGCCGGGCGGCATGATCTCCATCGTGATCAAAGGCGACGACCAGCGCGCGGCGGAGGTTATTAGCAAACTGAAACTGTTCACCCTCGCCGAGAGCCTCGGCGGCGTTGAGAGCCTGGTTAGCCAGCCGTTCAGCATGACCCACGCCTCGATCCCGCTGGCGCAGCGCCTGGCAAACGGCATTACGCCGCAGCTGATCCGCCTGTCGGTGGGCATTGAGGATGAGCAGGATCTGCTGGCGGATCTAAAGCAGGCTCTGGCCTGATAGCGATGCGCGCCGCCTGCGATTGCGACTATGCTTAGAGGCTAAGGGTTTTGATTAAGCCAGTCTGAGTCGCAGGAGCGCGCACCGCTATGCTAGTAAATAGTTTGATCGTCATCTTGAGCGTCATTGCGATGGAGGGTATCGCCGCATTTACCCATCGCTACATTATGCACGGCTGGGGATGGCGCTGGCATGAGTCACACCATACCCCGCGCAAGGGGGTGTTTGAGCTAAACGATCTCTTTGCGGTGGTGTTTGCCGGGGTGGCTATCGCACTGATTGCCGTGGGCACGGCGGGGGTCTGGCCCCTGCAGTGGATTGGCTGCGGCATGACGGTCTATGGCCTGCTCTACTTCCTCGTGCACGACGGTCTGGTGCATCAGCGCTGGCCCTTCCACTGGATCCCGCGCCGGGGCTACCTGAAGCGACTCTACGTTGCCCACCGCCTGCACCACGCGGTGCGCGGCCGGGAGGGCTGCGTCTCCTTCGGTTTTATTTACGCCCGCAAGCCTGCCGACCTGCAGGCGATCCTGCGTGAACGTCATGGCCGCCCACCTAAACGGGACGCTGCCAAAGACCAGCCGGACGCGGCGTCACCCTCGTCATCTTCGCCCGAATAACCTGGCCCGGCGCCGCCATCAGCATGGCGATTTTTTCACCTTTGCTGGTGTACTGGCGGCGATCCCAGGCGCTGCCTCCCGCCGCTTTTACCTTAATCCCGATCTCCCGGTAGACGCTGCGGGCGGTGGCGATCGCCCAGGCGCAGCGCGGCGGCAGGTCATGCAGCCCGGCCTGTGAGGAGATGTAGTACGGCTCGGCGGCGTCAATCAGCCGCTCCGCCACCCGCGCCAGCGCCGCCCGGTTCTCCCGCGCGGCATAGTTCTCCGGGGTCAGCCCGGCATCGTGCAGCCACTCGGCAGGCAGATAGCAGCGGTCAATGGCCGCATCGTCAATAATATCCCGGGCGATGTTCGTCAGCTGGAAGGCCAGCCCCAGATCGCAGGCGCGATCCAGCACCCGCTCATCCCGCACGCCCATGACCCTTGCCATCATCAGGCCCACCACGCCCGCCACGTGATAGCAGTAGCGCAGCGTATCCTCAAAAGTGACATAGCGAGTCTGGGCCACGTCCATTGCAAAGCCATCGAGATGATCGAGCGCCATGCGGGGTGGAATGCCGTGGGTCAGCGCCACCTCCTGAAAGGCAGCGAAGGCCGGATCCTGCATCTCGGCGCCTTCAAACGCCGCCAGAGTTAGCTTGCGCAGCCGGGCCAGGCGCTGCGTCGCCTCCTCTTCTGCCGTAGCCTCGCTGGCAAAACCGTGGGACTGGTCATCGATAACGTCATCGCAGTGGCGGCACCAGGTGTAGAGCATCAGCACGCTGCGACGGGTGGCGGGGTCAAACAGCTTCGCGGCGGTGGCAAAACTTTTCGATCCGCTGGCCATGGTCTGCGTGGCGTGATCAAGCAGTTGCGGTTGGCTCATTGCAGATCCTCAATCATCAGGCTGGCGGTGGCCTTCGCCGAGGCCACCACGCCGGGAATGCCCGCCCCAGGGTGAGTACCTGCCCCCACCAGATAGAGGTTGGCAATGTCGCTGTCGCGGTTATGCGGCCGGAACCAGGCGCTCTGGGTCAGCAGCGGCTCGATGGAGAAGGCCGATCCCAGGTGTGCATCCAGGGTGTCGTGGAAGTCTGCCGGGGTAAAGATCCGTTGGGTCACCAGCTGGCTGCGCAGGCCGGGCATGTAGCGCTCTTCAAGATAGTCAAAGATGCGGTCGCGCAGCCTGGGTCCCTCCTGCGACCAGTCCAGCGGCGCGTTGCCAAGATGCGGCACCGGGGCCAGCACGTAGAAGCTGGCGCAGCCGGGAGGCGCGAGGGAGGGATCGGTCACGCAGGGCGAGTGCAGATAGAGCGAGAAGTCATCCGCCAGCGTGCTGCCGGTAAAGATGTCGTTGATCAGCTCCCGGTAGCGCGGACCGAAGCAGATGGTATGGTGCGCCAGCTGGGGATGGGGCTGGTTCAGACCGAAGTAGAGCACAAACAGCGAGTTGCTCATGCTCTTGCGCTCCAGCGCTGCCGCCCGCTTCTGCCCGACCGGATGGCGGCCGAGCAGCTTTTTATAGGTATTCACCACGTCGGCGTTCGAGGCTACAGCGTCGGCGTCAAAGGTGCGTCCATCCGCCAACCGGACCTGGCTTACGCGGTTATCGACCACCACCAGCTCTTCGACCCGGGCGTTGAGTTCGATCTCTCCGCCGAGATCGGTAAACAGCTTCACCATGCCGTTCACCAGCGCACCGGTGCCGCCCTCGGGGAACCAGACGCCCCACTCCCGCTCAAGGGCGTGGATCAGGGTGTAGATGGATGAGGTGGTGAAAGGGTTGCCGCCGACCAGCAGAGAGTGGAACGAGAAGGCCTGCCGCAGATGCTCATCCTCAATAAAGCGCGAGACCGACTGATAGACGCTCTGCCATGCCTGAAGCTTAAGCAGCTGCGGTCCGGCGCGCAGCATGTCGCGGAAAGAGAGGAACGGCACGCTGCCCAGCCGCAGATAGCCCTCCTGGAACACCGCCTGCGAGTAAGCCAGGAAGCGCCGGTAGCCCTCGACGTCGCGGGGGTTGAACTGGGTAATCTGTGCCTCAAGCTCGGCAGTGTCGTTCGCATAGTCGAGGATCTTCCCGGTCTCCCAGCAGAGCCGGTAGAAGGGTTTTACCGGCAGCAGCCTGACGTAATCCTCCATGCGCCTGCCGGCCAGGGTAAACAGCGCCTCAAGCGCGGTGGGATCGGTGATCACCGTTGGCCCGGCGTCAAAGGTAAAGCCCTGGTCATGCCAGACGTAGGCGCGACCGCCGGGCTTGTCCCGCTGCTCCAGCAGCACGGTTGGGATCCCTGCCGCCTGCAGGCGGATCGCCAGCGCCAGGCCACCAAAGCCTGCGCCAATCACAACGGTTTTCTTCATCCTTTTTCTCGCCTGTCAGGAAAATAGTTCAGCGCCGCCCGCCAGGCTTCACCCAGCGGAACCGGCGGCTTGCCCGTCAGAATGCGGGCCTTATCGAAAAGAGAGAGCCGACCGGCGTAAAAACGGCTAACGGTCGCCTCCGGCAGCCCGTAGAAGCGCTGCATCACTCGCCAGCGGTTCTCTTCGCGTCCCGCCAGAAAGAGCATTCGGTTTAGCAGGCGGAAAAAACCCTGCCTGCGCCAGTGGCGTTCGGCAAACTGTCGGGTGAGCTGATAGAGCGGGACGCTGCCCAGACGCGGACTGTCGGCGATCTCATCGGCCAGAGCGACCGCCAGCGGCAGCGAGTAACCGGTGGTAGGGTGAAACAGCCCCGCCCGCATTCCCGAGCGCGCTACGCCCGCCGCATCGGCCCACAGCGCGTGAATATCGCCCGCCAGGGTAATAGGCAGGCAGCCGGACTCTTCTCGCTCAAGCTGGGCCAGCGACCACCCCTTGCGATGAGCATAGTCGGTAATAGTCTGGCGCAGGGCGTCGCTATCGAGCTGAGGGGCATTCGCGTAGCGCGTGTCCTCGATCAGCAGCGTATCGGCGGAGAGCGGCAGGGTATAGACAAAGCGGTAGCCCTGCTGCTGCTCTACCGTGGCATCCATCAGGATCGGCACGGTAAGGCCGTGAGGCTGGCTCAGCCGCCACTGCTGACCAAGAAAGAGCTGGTAGCCGGTCTGCATCGCCGGATCCGCGGTTGCGCCGCGTCCGTCAATTACCGCTCCGGCAAGCAGCGCCTCACCGCTGGCAAGGCGTACGCTGTTAGGTAAGACCTCGCTTACCGGGCAGCTACGCCAGATGTTCTCCCCCAGCGCCTGCTGCAGGGCCTCGGCAAAGCTCTCTGAGGTAATGGAGTAGTAGCCACGCGCAAGGCGACGGCTAAGATGGGGAAACTGCACCTCATAGCCTGGCCAGGCATGGGCCACCAGCGGAGCCAGCCAGGCGTGCTGCTCGGGGGTAAGATCGTCCTCATGGAATGACCAGGTGTGGTTCCCGCCAGGCTGCTCTCCGGCTTCGATGAGCAGCACGTTGAGCTGCGGGTAGCGCTGGCGCAGACGCCATGCAATCAACCCGTTGGCCAGCCCACCGCCAACTAAAATCAGATCCCTCACGATACGCTTGTGCTCCCTGCTATGGCCTGTTCAATCAGGGTTGCCGCGCGCGGCGTACCCCCGGCGTCGTTAAGCTGCTGGCGAGCCACCGCCAGGCGCTGAGGCAGGCTCACATCACCCAGCAGCTGGGCTATCTCATCCGCCAGCGTCTGCTGCCTGGCGAAGCGCGACACCCGGCGACCCAGCCCGTTATAGACCAGCCGGGCAGCCACGGCGGGCTGGTCGAAGGTCAGCGGCACGGCCAGCACCGGCGTGGCGGCAGCCAGCGCATCCAGCACGGTATTGAGACCGCCGTGAGTAATAACCAGATCCGCTCCGGCAACGTAGCGCGGCTGATCGACAAAACTTGCTACTTCGGTCGCGCCGCTGGCGTAGAGCGAGTCGGCCTGGGCGGGCGTCAGGCCATCGCAATGGGCGATCGCCACCTCTGCCCCCACGCTGGCGCAGGCTCGGGCGATCTTACGGAACAGGCGTAGACGGTGGCCCTGGAGGGTGCCCAGCGAGGCAAAGATCCGCGGTGTGCTGCGCGGCGGGCGCTCCACCTGCGGCGGCGGCTGGTAACGCAGCGCCCCCACGTAGTGGAAACAGTCCGGCAGCGCCCGGCGCGGGAAATCAAGAAGCGGAACGGACTGGCTGATCTGCGCCAGCGGCGAGAGACACTCGTCAAGACGCCTGCGCTCCGACAAACCAAAGCGCTGGCTGTGGCGCAGGATCGTCTGCCCGTGCGGATACATCAGCGCGTCGTAGATCCGCTCGCTGACCTGAAAACGGCGCAGGGCTCTCTTATCCTCGGCGTAGTGAAACGGCATCACCGGCAGCGGCAGGCCCGGCTCACGATTGACCGGCAGCGCGCAGGCGATGGAGATAAACGGCAGCCCCAGCGCCTCGGCGACCAGGCTTCCGGCAGGCTCCATCTCATCGACAATCAGCGCGTCCACCGTCAGCCGCTGCAGAATAGCGGGCAGCTGCTGGCAAAGCACGTCGGTCAGGGATGACATCGCCGCGATCAGCCGCAGCAGGTTGCCGTTGCTCTGCTGCTGAACGCTGCGCTGGGCCTGCTGCACGCTGGCAGGAAGTGGGTAGAACGCCACCCGCTCCGTCTCCTGCTCTGCCAGCGAGGCGACGTTGCCGGTGAGAAAGGTCACCCGGTGGCCGCGTTGGGCCAGCTCCAGCGCCAGGGCATGCAGCGCCACCGCGTGGCTGTAGAGCGGCGGTGCCACAATAGCAAAATGGCTCATGGCGCATCCCGCAAATAGCGGATATCCGCCTGCTTCAGATCGTACAGGCTGCCGCTGCCCGTGCAGAAACAGGCCACCCGCAGCTGCTCAATAATTACGTTGAAGTGATCGATCACCTTCTCCGTGGAGATACCTGCGCTACCGAGCACGGCAGCGGCCTGCCCTACCATGCAGGCGCCGAGCCGCAGCGCTTTCGCCGCATCGACGCCGTTCTTAATCCCGCCGGAGGCAATGAGAGGCACCTGCGGCCAGGCCCCGGCGATATCAACCAGCGCTTCAGCGGTGGGGATCCCCCAGTCGGCAAAAACGCTGGCTACGCTACGCTGCTGCGCCGTTGCCGCCCGCTCGCCCTCGACGGCAGCCCAGCTGGTGCCGCCCGCGCCTGCGACGTCAATCACGGCTACGCCAGCCTCGATCAGCTGTCCGGCCACCGTGCGGGAGATCCCTGCTCCCACCTCTTTCACCACCAGCGGAACGGGCAGTTCGCGGACCAGCGTTTCAATGGCCGTCAGCCGCCCGCGCCAGTCGCGATCGCCGCCGGGCTGCAGTGCCTCCTGCAGCGGGTTGAGGTGCACAATCAGAGCATCCGCCTCGATCATCTCCACGGCGCGCCGGGCGTAGTCGATACCTCTCCTGCCGGTTAGCTGCGCTGCGCCGAGGTTCGCCAGCAGCGGCACGTCCGGGGCCAGCTGCCGCAGGGTTTTATCCAGCCCTACGCCCGCATCGCTCTCAATGGCGACGCGCTGGGAGCCAACCCCCATCGCAATCTTCAGCGCCTGCGCCGCCTCGGCCAGGTGGCGGTTAATATGCCGCGAGCGTTCAACCCCGCCGGTCATGGAGCTGATCAGTAGCGGAGCCTGTAGCGGCCGGTTAAGGAAGGTGGTTTCCAGCGTGATGTCGCTAAAATTCAGCTCCGGCAGAGCACAGTGGGTAAAACGCCACTGCTCAAAGCCGGTACTGGCCTGGGTTACGGCGCGACGGGGGTCGAGGACGATATCCAGATGATCGTTTTTACGCTGAACAAGGCGCTCGTCCTTCATTCATCACTACTCCTGTAATGTGGATCCATTGTTAAGTACGGCTTGAACCCGGAAGGGCGGTATCAGGCGATTTTCATGACCGGTGACCAGTCGGCAAGGTGATGACCAAACCACAGATGCATAAACTGTCGGATGGACTCGCCCTGCGGACAGGCAAAGGTGAGGTGTCTGTCAGCGGAATCGATATGCTCGCGTAGCTTTTGCTGGGCCGCATCTGCGCCCAGCCGGTTTACCAGCGTCGATTTACCGGCGTCTTTGTTACGATCTTTGCCAGTGGCCGGATGATTGTCACGCAGATCGTCCAGCAGCTGGAAGGCCTGGCCGAAGTCGAGCGCGAAAGCGTGCAGAGTCTGCCGCGTACTCTCCGGCGACGCAGCGGCGATGGCGATGATTTGCAGCATCGCGCTGAACAGAATGCCGGTTTTCAGGTGATTGGTACTGAGAATAGCGTCGGGCGTACGATCCATGACCGCATCGTTGAGATCGCGAAACTGCCCCAGCACCAGGCCCTGCACGCCTACGGCAGCAGAAAGCTCATTAACCGCCAGCGCGCGCGCCTCTCCCGGTAGATCGCGGGTAGCGGCGATCAGGCCAAAGGCTTTAGAGAGCAGACCGACGGAGGCGAGGATCGCCACGCTCTCACCAAATTTTTTGTGGGTGGTAGGCTGACCGCGGCGCAGCTCGGCATTGTCCATGCAGGGCATATCGTCAAGCATCAGTGACGCGGTATGCGTCAGCTCAACGGCACAGGCGAGATCGAGCAGCGTTGACATGCTGCCCTGGTAGCGGAGATCGCGGGCGGCCAGCAACATCAGCAGCGGACGGATCCGTTTGCCGGGAGCCATGACGCCTTCACGCATCGCAAGGCTGACGATATCCTGGCTGTCGGGCTCAGGCAACAGGCCAGCCAGGTGATCGTCAATGGATTGTCTCATTACTTCAATTTCGCGATGAGGCGAAGCGCCCGCGTTACTGCCACTCACCATTGCAAGGTTACCCGCTGTATTGTCTTGTAGTATCACTTAACCGTAGACCGCGCGGATAGCTCTCGCCAGGTTCTGAAGTAGTTTTACATTGATTGCCGCATAAGATGCCCAGGCTTTAAATCTGCGCCATACCGCCATCAACGAACAGTTCAGCGCCGTTGATAAAGCTGGCTGCGTCGGAGCCAAGAAACGCCACCACTTTACCAATCTCCTCTGGCTCACCGAGGCGGCCCAGCGGCACCTGCGCGGCGAGGGCGTCAAACAGCCCCTGGCGATGCTCATCCGGCACCAGCTCGCCAAGCCCAGGGGTACGAACCGGGCCGGGGCTGACCACGTTAACGCGAATGCCACGATCTTTCAGATCCAGCGCCCACGAGCGGGCAAAGTTGCGCACGGCGGCCTTGCTGGCGCTGTAGACGCTGAAGCTGGCGGTGCCCTTAACCGAGGTGGTCGAACCGGTTAAAATCACCGATGCGCCATCCACCAGCAGCGGCAGCGCCTTCTGCACCGTGAACACCACGCCGCGCACGTTGGTGCCAAAGATACGGTCAAAATGCTCTTCGCTAATGGCCCCCAGCGGCTGCATGTCGCCGCCCCCGGCGTTGGCAAACAGAATGTCCAGCCGCCCGGCCTGTTTCGCAATCTGGGCGTAGACTGCGTCCAGATCCGCTAGCTTAGAGGCATCGGCACGAATGCCGGTTGCCGCCGCGCCGATGGCATCTACCGCTGCGTCCAGCTCGGCCTGGCGACGTCCGGTAATAAAGACCTGCGCCCCCTGCGCCGCCAGCACCTGCGCCGTTGCCAGACCAATGCCGCTTGTACCGCCGGTGACTAATGCAATTTTACCGTCGAGTTGTTTGCTCATCTTCTTATTCCTTACCTGTTTAATAGTGAGTATCGGGAGTGCCCGTCACCGCGTCGTCAGGGCATGGATGAACTCTACTGCGCATTGCATTAGTGAAAAATAGTGGAAAATAGAAAGGACTATTTACAGAGGTGGATAATCACCGGTGAGGAGGGAAGCGTAATCCTGGCGTGAAGCCTCGCTAAAGCCGCTGATCAACAGCGCTGCACACAGGGTGCGATACGCCGGATCGCTCACCAGCTGGCGCAGCGCATCCCGCAGCAACGCAATGCGTGACGGTGGCGTGTTTCTGGCGGTAATCAACGGCAGTCCGGGCGCGGCGGGGCTTGCGCCAATCACCGCCAGATCGGCAACGAGCATAGGTGCATGGCGCTGGAGCAGAGCAAAGGTCACACAGTCGATGGCCGCAATATCCGCCCTGCCCTCACCGATCTCAACCAGCGACTGGCGGTGGCTACCGCTGAAAGTAACGTTATTAAAGAAGGTCCCCTGCTGCGCCAGCGGGGCAACCATCTGCATAAATACGTTGTAACCCGACTGGGAGTCGGGTGCGTTGCAGACCGCGCGGCTGCCGCGAAAATCCGCCAGCGTTTTATGCCTGTCGCTCTGGCGCACCACCAGCAGGCTGCGGTAGCGGATGCCTTCGCAGCCCGGAGCAGAGTAGTGAAAGCAGCCTACCGTCTGCACCTCTTTCAGCTGCGTGACCAGCGGATAGCCGCACGCCTGGCCGAGCAGAAGCGCGTCATCCTGCCAGTGGCTCAGCAGATCCGCCTGCGGCCAGACCGGCGTGACGGCAACGCCCCTTGCCGCCAGCAGATCCTGCACCGCCTGGATCAGCGCCTCGCTATCCGGGCGGTGCAGGTCATACATTGGAAACGCAACCTTATTGCTCATTACCGTTCGCCTTGCTAAAGCCGGGGTGGACATTGACGTTCACCGAGCGGCATAAAAAGTGCCGCAGCCACTCGCCGTAGCCGCGCACCAGAAAACCACCGTTGCGCTGCTGATAGCTCGCCCGATCGCGCAGATAGACGCTGCGAAGTCCGTACCAGGGCACGCCCGGCAGATCGTGATGCACAGAATGGTAGTTCAGATTCAGGAACAGCACCCGCCACGGCAGCGACGCCTCGTTGATCACCGAGCGCGCCAGCAGATCGTTATCCGCGCGATGCTCCAGAAACGATCGCACCTTCGTCAGCGCCAGCGCCGGATAGCTGACCGCCAGTACGAAGTAGAGAATTGAAAACCCACAGTGCACCAGCCAGGCAAAGATTACCGCCAGCAGAACACCGTGCACGATCCACATCGCCATCGCCCGCCAATCCAGCCGGCGAAACGCGGTTAGCATCCCGACCAGCAGCTGGACGATATCCAGCGCCGGGGCCAGTAGCAGGCGACCGGGAAAGGTGTTGCGCAGGGTTATAAGCTTGCGCTGCCAGGGCGCATAGCGCCGCCAGCGCCACTCGGGAATATAGTAGGATTCGGGATCGTCCTCCGGCTGGGTGAGCAGATGGGTGCGATGATGCGCCAGATGCGCGTCCCGATAGAGGCCATAGGGATACCAGACCGCCAGCGGCATCAGCCCCAGCAGCTGGTTCACCCGTGGATAGCGCGTGGGGTGGCCGTGGATCAGCTCATGCTGAAGCGACATGTACCAGGTGGTGAACCAGATCAGCAGTAGCGTGGCGGGCAGCAGCCCCAGCGTCTGCCAAAAGGCCAGCGTCGCAAACCAGCCGCCGTAGATCGCACCGAACAACATCCAGGTCGGCAGCTCGCTGCGCCACAGCCAGGAGCGGGCGCGCTGTTGAACCCAGTCGCGCTGCTGCTCGTGCAGCCAGCCAGCGGTGATTTTCGCCATCGTTTTCCCCTACTCCGCTTGCTCGTCAGATAGCGCAAACGATGTGAGAAAACAGCGGTAATGACAAAGAATTTAAATGGCTTAGCTTTTGCGCGGCGCGGCAATAATCCACCGCAGGATAGAGCGCCCGGTGGTAAACACCGGGCAGAGGGGAAGCGTTATGCGCCTGTGTTGTCCAGGGCGAGGATATCTTCAGGGGTCAGCTGAAGATTAATAGCCTCAACAAAGCCGTCCACATGCTCAATTTTGGTGGCGCTGGCGATAGGCGCGGTCACGCCGGGGCGGCTAATCAGCCAGGCAAGCGCCACCTGGGCAGGCTTGACGTTGTGCTTATCAGCCACACTGTCCAGCGCCGCCAGAATGGCGTAGCCGCGCGGGTTA
Source organism: Pseudescherichia sp. (assembly GCA_039594205.1). Taxonomy (GTDB): domain Bacteria; phylum Pseudomonadota; class Gammaproteobacteria; order Enterobacterales; family Enterobacteriaceae; genus Pseudescherichia. The sequence goes on from JBCNNW010000005.1 coordinate 62,166, forward strand.
AGGTATTTACCGACGCCCTCGCCGCGCTGGCTCTGGCCCAGATCCTTCTCGCTGCGATACTTCCCGGAGAGGAAGCCGGAGGCCAGGCTGAAGTAGGTCACCACGCCAATATTCTCCCGCACCACCAGCTCCTGCAGTTCACCTTCAAAGCCGTCGCGATCGTAGAGGTTGTACTCCGGCTGTAGCACCTGGTAGCGCGGCAAACCGTTGGCGTCGGCCGCCTTAAGTGAGGCGTCCAGCTGCGCCGCATTGAGATTGGATGCACCCACGGCGCGGATCTTGCCTGCCTTCAGCAGCTTCTCATACGCACCGAGGGTCTCCTCGTAGGGCGTGCTGTCGTCCGGCCAGTGGGAGAAGTAGAGATCGATGTAGTCCGTTTGCAGCCGCTTGAGGGAGTCATCTACCGCCTGCTCGATCCAGCGGGCGGAAAGCCCCTTTTTCCCCGGCTCGCCCAGGTCAGAGCCTACTTTGGTAAACAGGGTGATCTTTTCCCGTGCGCCAGGGTGGGCAGCGAACCACTTGCCAAGGATCGTTTCGGATTCGCCACCTTTGTTGCCCGGTGCCCAGGCAGAGTAGACGTCAGCGGTGTCGATAGCGGTCAGGCCGCGCTCCAGCAGCACATCCAGCAGAGTGAAGCTCTGCTGCTCATCAACGGTCCAGCCAAAGACGTTTCCGCCAAAAACCAGCGGCGGAATGTGTAATCCCGTCGTGCCTAATGAACGTAAAGCCATGCGCAATACCCTCTTTTTTGAGTTACGGTATAGGCAAGGGTAGACAAAACACGGCGAGGCATAAGCAATCTTTTGCGTATGATTAGCAGAATCAGGCAAAACCGCATTAAATGTGAAAATAAAGCTCTATGCTTGTTAGATATACTTAACTTATAAATTAATTCTGCTAAGCAATAATGGTTTATTTTACTTATTGGTGAGAAAAGCTTAAGGTCTCTTTGTCACCTTGTTCACATTAAGAAGTATCCAGGCAATGAAGAAAGCAGTACTTTTTTTACTATGGTCAGGTATCACCCTATCAGCGATACTTGGCGTTGTATCAGCAGCGTTAAATGTTATGCTTATGCTTTCGTTAGCTTTTGGTGAGACTGCAAATAGTTATGCTTATGGTTTTTTAATTGGCCGCTGGAGCTTTACGCTTATAATGGTCATCTTATTCTACGTTTTAAAACGGTTAGTAAAAAAATGTAGCTTATAGCTGATCAACTATTTTAATAAGCCATATCCAGTAATACAGGCTGCTAACATGCGCTGAATGTAAAATGCTTCCAGCCGCTTAGCAGCGATGCATAAGCAATCTTGTACCTCTCTTTTCCAGAGCCGAAATAGATGCTACGTTATCGGTTCGCTCTTAACGCCCGGACCTGCCAATGTAACGACATCTCAATTCTGACAGCTTTCACGATCGTGCGGCACCTGCTGCATGAGGACTTCTGTTTGATTGAGTACGTTAACAATGAATAACCTTATGATGGTTCTGGTGCAGGCGCTACGCCAGCATCGCTGGCTATGCCTGTTTGGCGTCGCCTATATTTTTTCTTCGGTGGGTAATGGACTGACCCAAACCCTGATCCTTGGCCAGCTCCTGCGCTGGCATGCACCGCCCTCAACCCTGACGCTGACCTATATGCTGGCTACCCTGCCTGGCTTTATCGGCAGCTACCTCGGGGAGAGGCTATGCCGACGCGTCTCTCCGCTGCGCCTGCTGCTGCTCAGCGAACTGGCTGGCATGGTGGCGCTGCTGCTCCCGGCATATGGTCTGATGACGCACAGCACTCCCTCACTGCTTGCTCTGCAGTCGACAGAGGCGCTGCTGGCGGGGCTGTCATGGCCAGCGATGAGCCTGCTGTTTAAGCGGGGGTTAAGCACTTCAGAGCTGCCTGCCGCAACCGCAATGGAGACAGTGATTTTTGCCTCGCAGGTGCTGCTGGGCACCGGTATCGGCGTGCTGCTTTTTGATCGCGTCTCCCCCGCGACGCTACTCTGCGCCGATGCGATAAGCTTTTTGCTTTCTGCCGTATTTCTGCTGCTTGCCATGCGTTGCCTCGGGCCGCTTGATGAGCAGCCTGATAAGCAATCTGCTACACAAATGGCGCTGCGCTGGCACGCGCTATCCCGCCGGCAAAAACGGAGCCTGCTCCTGCTTCCGGCGCTGGCTGCGGTCGGCGCGCCGGCCATGGCACTGCTGCCCGCTCTGGCGCAGCAGATCAGACCGGATGAAACTACCGGGCTGGCGCTGCCGCTGATCTTTGCCCGCAGCCTGGGTCAGCTCTGTGGCCCGCTTCTGCTCAACGCTGACCGGCTCGGCGAGTATGCCCGCAGCAACCGCTACCTGCTGGGCTGCCTGCTGATTTTTCTTACTGCTTACGCTCTGTTACCTGGCTTTTCAGCGTACAGGAGCGTCGCGCTATTGATGATATTTCTGGCACACCTGGCATCTAACATGGTCTTTGCGCTGGGCACTTTTAGCGTCCTGAACGACTTCACTGCGGAAACGGTGTCGGTCGCGAGTGGTAAAGCGTGGCGGTGGCAGGCGGTGAGCGCTGCGTTAACAACCGGCATCGCGGCCATCGTGGCGGCGCAATGGGGAGCGGCTCAGGCGTTATATACGGTGTCGTTTACATCGCTGACGTTGGTGATGGCGATTTTGGTTCGCTATCGTCACTAAGAGGGAAAATGCTACGGGTCGGCTGACCCGTAGCAGAGAGGGTAAAGATTACTTCAGACGGTAGGCTACCACGGCGTCGCCGCCTTTGGTGCCCAGCGAGCCGTGACCGCCCGCGGCAATAACGACGTACTGCTTGTTATCGCTGCCCAGGTAGGTCGCCGGGGTCGCCTGGCCGCCTGCTGGCAGCTCGGTTTGCCACAGCAGCTTACCGGTGTTGATGTCATAGGCACGGAAGAAGTTATCTGCCGTTGCGCCATGGAACACCACGTCACCCGCCGTCACCAGCGGACCGCCGTGAGCAACCATCCCCATCGGGAAGCCGATTGGGAAACGCCCTGGCAGGAATGTGGTGTTGAGGTTCTTGGTCGTGCCGACCCGACGCATCCACTCCGTCTTACCGGTGGTCAGATCGACACCCACCATCCGGCCCCACGGCGGAGCGATACACGGAATGCCCAGATCGGAGGAGAGCTGCTGGATGTGGATCGCGTAGGTGCCCTGGAAGTTCTCATTCCAGTACGGCGAGTTCTCCTTAGTAAACAGACGCTCTTCTTCTGTCTGCGGGGTACGTTTGATCAGGTTATATTTGTAGGCCAGACGTACCGGCGAAGCGATCAGGATCTGACGCTCCGGGTCGATAGCCACTGAACCCCAGTTAAACACGCCGATGTTCCCCGGGAAGACAATAGAGCCGCCTTCGGTGGCTGGCGTCCACGGGTTACCGTCGTAGCGCAGCGATTTGAAATCGATACGGCAGGCCATCTGATCGAACGGCGTGATCCCCCACATCGCTTTTTCGCTCAGCGGATCGGGAATAAAGTTCAGCGCGGAGACCGGCTGGGTCGGCGAGAAGTTCTCCCCGGTGATGCCGCCTTCGGTCGACACTTTCTGCTGGTTGATCGGGTAGACAGGCTCCCCGGTCAGACGGTTAAGCACAAACAGGTTGCCGGTTTTGGTCGGCAGGATAACGACCGGCTGTTTTTTGCCCTGGTAGTCGATATCCAACAGCGACGGCTGGGACGGGTTATCGCGGTCCCACAGGTCATGCTTCGAGGACTGGAAACGCCATTTGAACGCGCCGGTGTTGAGATCCAGCGCCACCAGCGTGTCGCGGAACTTCTCGGTGTTACTCTGCGGGTCGCGCTGAGTACCAACTTCATCCGGCGAGGCGTTGCCAAACGGCACGTAGACCAGGCCGTTTTTCAGATCGGCGCTGAGGGTAGCCCAGGCTACAGGGGTATCCTGCGGGAAAGTCTGCCCGGCGGCAATCGGCTGGGTATTTTCAGGATTTGCCGGATCGAAGTTCCAGACCAGACGACCGGTTTCGGCGTCAAAGGCACGGATCACGCCAGACGGGTTACCGGCGTTATAGCCGTTGTCCATCACGGAGCCGCCAAGGATCACCAGCTTACCGGCGACCAGCGGGGCAGCGGTCTGCATCAGCGCGTGCGGACGAACGGTGCCCATGTTGTCATGCAGATCGACAATGCCGTTAGTACCAAAATCGGCGCACAGTTTACCGGTATCGGCATCCAGCGCGATCAGTTTTGCATCGGTAGTGGCGTTGAAGATGCGGCGAGTACAGGCCGCCGGTGCAGCGTTAGCGGCTGCTGGCTGAGCCGGGCTGCTGCTCTGCGCGGCTGCGCTGCCGTCGTAGTAGCTTACGCCACGGCAGGTCTGGTGCTGCTGGAGGTAAGAGCGATCCTTCTCAGGAACGTATTTCCACTTCAGCGCCCCGGTCTGCGGATCGAGAGCGTGTACTTCGTTGTGCGGCGTACAGAAGTAGAGCGCGTTGTTGACCTTCAGCGGCGTCGCCTCGAAGGTGTATTCGGTCGCATCTTTGCTGCTGTCGCGCAGGTCACCGGTGTGGTAGGTCCAGGCTACTTCCAGATCGCTGGCATTGTCTTTATTGATCTGGTTGAGCTTAGAGAAACGCAGGCCGTTAGTGGTACCACCGTAGGCGGTCCAGTTGTTTTCCGCAACGTCAGCGCTGGAGGCGTTACGTGCAGTCGTAATGGTGCCCTCCTGCGGGTACGGATCGTAGAAGCAGAGGCCGATCACCAGGGCGATCATCACCGCGACGGTACCGCCGAGGAAAGGATGGAAGCGACGCTCCCCGACACCATTGGCGCGGAATAGTGGACGCACTACCCACGGCATCGCCAGCCAGAGGCCAATGACGCCAATCAGATCGCCACGCGGGATCCACTGCCACTTATCAAAGCCGACCTCGTAGATGATCCAGGCCAGAACAATCCACATCAGCACCGCGTAGAGGCTAAGCGCAATGCGTTTGTTCAGGTAGAGCGTTACGGCGGTGGCAATCAGCCCCACGGCCATCACGGCGTAGAATGGCGAGCCGCCGACCAGCAGCAGCTTCGCCCCCATATAGAGCATCGCGAGCCCAATGAGCGCGATGACAATACTTGTTATTTTGTTAAGCATGATTCCCCTGACATAGACAAATGTACAATTGAAACGTCGTTTTACAACAATTTCGAAACAATGTTACAACGATCACAAAAAAAATATAGAGTTAGCGTCGCTGCAAATTTGTCGTTTTGTGCGGGGAAAGGGTCAGAGCAGGAGTAACAGGCCCGAGGCGTAACGGTCTCAGGCGTTACGCATCAGGCCAAACAGCCAGTCATTATGTAGCTTACCCCTCAGCCGATAGCTTTCGTGCAATTCCTGCTCGAGGGTGAAGCCGACTTTTTCCAGCAGGCTGCGGGAAGCGAGATTACCTGCGGTGACGGTGGCAATAAGACGCTTGATCCTACCCTCGCGGAAGGCGTAATCGCAGACGGCTTGCAGGGATTCGGTGCCATAGCCCTGCCCCTGGGCGTCGGGCGCGAATAAAAAGCCCACTTCGGCGCAGTCGCTATCACGATGGATATAGCCCGTAACGCCCAGCCGTTTTCCGCTGGCCCTGTCAGAAACCACGAGGCACAGCCAGTGCGGGCTTTGGGGTGACCAGAGCGGCAGCCTTGAGGTAAACGCGGCGCGTATCTCCTCTTCCGTCGGCATATCCGCCACGTAATACATCACCTGCGGGTCTGTCTGTAGCGCGTAGAAAAAGTCCCAGTCGCTCTCCGTAATCTGCGTGCAAAGAAGCCTGGCTGTCGTTATCGTTATCATCGAGAAACCTCTGCGATAATTAAATGAGCTTCACTATCCGCGGATTTAATATCGTACGCAACAGAATATTTCTCGCCAGGTATAAATAAGTACCCAAATAGCGGCAAACATTCACCCTTCGCTATATAAAAAGGGTTACTATCAAATATCTTATGGAGACCGTTACTATGGGTGCTATTAATTTCAATCGCTGTAATATGTTCCTGTGGTTCAAGTGGCGACACTACACAAATATTACTTCCTCTCATTATTACTGTTGCAGACTCTCGCGGAACCAGCTTATCCCCTGGGCATCCAGTCAACAGGAACACAATAGCCATTGACATATACTTTTTCATTACAATCTTATCTCTTTTTTATGAATCTCATAATGAACATATATGCAGCAGTAGTGATAGCTATATTGACAGTAAAAATTGCGATGTAAACGGCCGTGCTTTGCGAACCGTTAACCAGCGACTCATAAGGCATAACCCGAAAAACGATCCAAAACAGCCAGGTAAACAAGAAGACCTTCAGGAACCGCCGGGCTATAGACGTCATCCACTCTTTCGCATGATGGCCGGGCTTGCGGCGTTTAACGCAAGATGGTATGTCGTTATTAGTGCACTCAGTAACGGGATGCTGATTAGCGTATTAATTAAAAGGCTGAAGTAATCGGACACTGCCTCCCATGCCTCAGGATTTGGCTCCCCCTCAATTGCAGCAGTAAATCGCTGGGCGCTTTGATAGTCAAACTTATCCGTAATTGTGTCGACTAACCCACCGTAGGGCACCCATTTAGCCGCAAGAAACATAATTACAATGAATAATGCAATTTTTATAACCGGGTTAAAGAGATCTTTTACTACCATTAGCCACTGCCTCAATAGCGCCGGATCGATATCTTCCTTTGCTAAGATGAAAGAAACTTTTTGAACGTGGTGACATTTTCTCCTGAATGGCGCTCTACATTCAACTCATCCACACAAAGTAAAATGAGTTTTAATCCCCTGCCACTTTCTGAGAACGGAGAAACATCAGATAGGGGTTGATTACGCGCTTCCTCCAGGCGCTGAAGGGGGAATTCATCGCCGGCATCGGTAAATCGCACCGTGACTTCCTGGCGAACAGCAGTAAATTGTACGCTAAACAGGCAGTGTTCATCCTCGTGAAGCGCATGGCGGATAATATTGGTTGCCGCCTCACATGCGGCAAGATCGAGCGCAAAGCGCCACTCATCGCTAACGTGCAGCGGGGCCATCTTTTCTGCAAGCCAGGTAGCCAACGGCGAAAGCGAAGCCAGGGCAGCAGGGAGCGTGATAGCGTTAGGCATGGGCGCGTCACCCATTTAGCTGAGCCAGCGCCGAAGCGCGGTCCGGACAGATGCGGAAGATACGATCCATACGGGTTAGCGTAAACATATTGTGGATGCCGGGATTGATGGCGCACAGCGTCATTTCGCCTCTGCCGTTCATCAACTTCAGCAGAGAAACCAGCATCCCCAGGCCGCTACTGTCGATAAATTCAATCTGACTAAAATCAATGATTAGCGCTTTTCGATCCTCGCCTATCTCACGGACAACCGCTTCCTTGAACGCTGCGGCTACCGAAGCGTCCAGCCTACGCACCGAGGGGGTAATAATATTCACGGTTAGCTCTCTTTCTGTATTCATATTCATTTTGTATCTCCTTTGCGCTCAATGATTAAGAGTGAGACATCGTCAGCCATAGCGTGCTGCTCTGCGTTTTCACCGCTGCGCCAGTGGGTCAGATAGTGGCCAAACTGCGGTAAAAGCGCCTCTAATGCCAGACCGTTACTGTCCCGTAGCCAGCGTTGCAGCCGCAGCTGCCCAAACTGCTCTCCGCCAGGATTTTCACACTCGGTAATGCCGTCGCTAAACAGGCATAGCCGCTCGCCGGGCTTCAGCACAAAGGGAACGTCGGACCAGGAGAGATCGGGCATTAACCCAACCGGTGCGCCCCCGCTACCCACTGCGTTAACCTCGCCAACAGGACTTACAATAAACGGCGTAGGATGGCCTGCCTGGCACAGCTTCCCCTGCCCCGTATCCAGATCGATGACACCATAGATCATCGTGAAATAGCTGACGATCTCTGCCTCGTCACTACAAAAACGGCTATTAAGGATGCGTACAACCTCTGCCGGGGACGCTACGCCACCCTCTTCGGAATAGAGAAATCGCTCGACGGCCCGACCGTGTAAAAACTGCCGGGCAACGGCAAGCGACATCATCGCCGCCCCGACGCCGTGACCTGATACATCGACGCAGTAAAACCCCAGATGATTATCCAGCGGAAAAACGTTAAAAATATCCCCGGACACCCACGCCGAGGGTAAAAAAAGCCAGTCGGAAAGGTAGTCCCGATAGTGAAGCTGGTGAGAAGGCAGTACCGATTGCTGAATGCGTGCGGCAACCTCCAGATCCTGCTCAATTTGCCGCAGCGCCTCGCTCAGACGCGCATTGCGCGCAGCAAGCGTGGCCTCAAGAGAGAGGATACGGGCGCCCGCATGCAGCCGCGCCCGCAGCTCCGTCTGCTCGACAGGCTTGCTGAGAAAATCATCCACACCGGCATCAAACCCCAGCGTCAGATCGCCCGGAGCTTCACGGGCAGTGAGGAGAATAAGATAGATGTAGTGACCAAACTGGCGACAACGTATCTCGCGGCATAGCGTCAGGCCGTCCATCTCTGGCATCTCCCAGTCGCTGATCACCATGCTGAATGTCTGGCTGGCCAGCATCTCAAGGGCAACGACACCGTTTTCCGCCTCGCTCACGCGATATCCCCACTGGGCTAGCATGCGGGAAAGCAGTCGGCGATAGACAGGTGAGTCTTCAACAATCAGTACGGGTAGTGCTGACATGTCACCCCCTATAACGGTAAGAACCAGATAAGGCTAACAGTGCCTTCACGAAACTTCCCATTACCGCTCTGATGGCCGGGATAGCGGGTGCCGGAGAAGTTCGCATACTGGATAGAGAAAGAGCCTGGCGTATAGCCTGCGTAGCCAAAACTGTAGCTGTAATCCCCGTTCCAGGGCTGCTGCTGGCTTCTGTCCGGGAACCAGAACGCCGTCGCGCGTACAAAGAAGTGCTGCTTAAACGTGTAGCCGCATCCCCCTAACATCACGTTTTTATCTTTCCGGATGTCGTTGCTGTCTAAATCGTAGTAGCGCGGAACCCAGCTGTAGCCTACCTGGCAAATAATAGAGTCACCTTTATTGATCAGTAGCGTTTTCTCTACAGGCTTTGGCAGCGAAAATTTATAGGCCAGGGTCACAGCGCCCTGCTCAAAGTAGGTATGGCGACCGCCGCCTGATGTCCAGAAGCGATTATCGCCGTAGTTGCTATAAACCAGGCTGACCGTATTGGCATGCCAGTCGTCATAGCCAAAACTGTATCGAAAATCGGCCGTGTAGCGGCTGGTGTCGGTCACCGGCAAACGCGATGTCACATTGGCGAACCAGTAGCTGTAGGGTGAATACTGCAGGCTAAGATTTAACGTCTGGTTGTATTTTCTTTTCTGCTCCGCACTGTCCGAACTATTAGGGATGGTCATCCACTGCTCTTTCAATCCTGAGCTAAAGCTCAGTGCGCCAGAAAAAACGTCCTCATTACCTGAGAAAAGACGTCCCCAACGGCTGGTAAACACACCCGCCTGCACCGGCTCGCCATTCTTGTCACGTAATGGTTCTGCATCCTCCTTTTGTGCCGCCTCTGCTCCTGAGATCACGCACAACAGTGTGCAGGCCAGCAAATATTTATCCCGCATGTGCTCTTCCTTAGTTAGGTATCCAGCGTGCACCGACGTTATATTTCGCCATCAGCCATAGTGCGCCCAGCGCTGTCGCGTGAACAAAGGTGTTCATAATCCAGTCCTGTCGCCACAGATCGAAGGTCACGAACTGGCTAACCACGAGCACAACGTACACATGCAAAATAAAGGTGTAGAGAGAGCGTTGCCCAAGCGGGATGAGAAACCATCCTGCAAGGCGATAGATCGGCTGCCAGCACCGGGTCAGCAGCAGGTAGACCGTTACCATCAGGCAGATATCGTTTAGCACCCTTACTGGTCCCAGTCCGTTTTTCGCTGCCCATGTGTGATAGAACGCGTTGAAGTCTGCAGGTGAAATGGTATGCATTAGCAGAGCGGGCGGCATAAAGGGGTTAGTGTGATTTTGTGCGACAAAACCCAGCATCAGCGCCACCAGCACCATCGCAGTAACGGTCACTTTTCCCGGCGGGGTACGGGCAAAGGAGATCAGCTCCTCTTTGTACCAGCCGCAGCTCATGCCTAATACGAAAATAAATTGCCAGGCCAGCAGCGGGAAGGCGAACTCAAACTCGGCTGCCGTCACGCGCACAGGCCAACGCTGCCAGCAGGCATAGACCAGCAGAGAGAGGCTTAACAGCCACAGCACCTTACCCTTCTGTAGCATCCCTAAAAAAAGCGGGCTGAGCAGAAGAAGAAAGATATAGAGTCCCAAAATCTGTGTCTGATGAGGCCCTATCTGTAGGTAGAGCACAATGTTGAACCACGTCTCCTTAATTTGCGGCGTAATGGGGTAGAGCGACCAACTCGTTCCCGAAAAGCGATCGGTAAAATGGGTTACCTCAAAGACATTAATAAAAGAGATATATGCCAACCCTAAAAAGGAGAGGATGATGATGATATTAACGCGATATATTTTCCATGCCCGCAGATAAAGCCCCCAGGAAACGGTGAGCAAAACGACTTTACGTAGGCGGGCACGATTTAGCATACCTAACATAAATCCGGAGAGGATAACAAACCCCTCAGCGCCAGTGGTCAATCCAAATCGCTCCCAGGTGAATATATTAAATATCGACATAACTTCCGTGTGGGCCACAACCATCATAACCAGCGCAATACCACGCATAAGATCGATTCTCAAATCACGACTGCCCGCCACTGAATAATGCCAGGTAGTTGATTTTTCGTTATTATTATGCGAGATCGCTGGCAAAACCTGGCTCATAGTCAGTCCGTTCATCCATTCTAATACACAGCGGGTTAATTATTTAAATAGCTCAAAGGCGTGCATCTGGCAATTTATGAGGCGATGATAAAAGAGTATTCCTCTCAGCGATCCTGGCTCAAAAATAGCTATTTTTTTGCCCTTTCTCCTGCTGGAAAGTTTGTCTCTGCGATCTACACTTAATTTACATTTTTGTTAGACGTTATCTTTTCTGGCGAGCCGCTCCCTGCTGGCAAAACGTCTTTAATTCAGAATTATTGCGGAATCAGGATATCCCTCGCTATGGATTTTTACTTTTCCCGTTTTGAAAATCGGCAGCCACCAGAACCACTCAGCACACCGCGCTGGGTGATGGCAACCTGGCAGGTATTAGCGGTAGCGGCGCTCATTCTCGGCGCGAATTATATTTACTGGCGCTGGACGGCATCGTTGAATACTGACGCACTCTGGTATGCCATTCCTCTGGTACTGGCGGAAACGCTGGCCTGGATCGGGACGATTTTGTTCACGATTAACCTGTGGAAAGAGGAAGACCCGCCGCAAACCTCGCCGCCGACTGAGATCAACGACTGTTTGCTACCGGACGAACAGGTGGAGCAGAGACCTGTCAAGGTGGATCTCTTCATCGCGACCTATTCCGAAGACGTGGAGCTTGTCAGACTCTCTATTCGCGATGCAATGAAAATGCATTACCCCTTTCCGCTGGACTACCGGGTACACGTTCTTGACGACGGGCGACGCCCGGAGATGAGAGCCGTATGCGAAGAGGAGGGTGCCAATTACATCACCCGTCAGACCAATATCGGCTATAAGGCTGGCAACCTGCGCAACGGGCTTGAGCAAACCGACGGTGATTTTCTGGTGATTTGCGATGCTGATACCCGCGTTTTTCCTACCCTGCTCAGCCATACGCTGGGCTACTTCCGCGACCCGGACGTTGCCTGGGTTCAGACGCCCCAGTGGTTCTTCGACTTGCCAGAAGGGGAAAACCTCTCTCGCTGGCTAGGGCGTAAAGCAGGTAAAGCGGGGTACGGGCTGGGCTGGCTAACGCAAAAACTCATTGGCCCCGTCACCGTGGGTCGCGATCCGTTTTTTAACGATCCGCGTATGTTCTATGACGTGATCTTACGCCGCCGCAACTGGGCTAATGCCGCATTTTGCTGTGGTGCAGCCTCGATCCACCGTCGCGAAGCGGTAATGCAGGCAGCGCTTCGCAGCTATGTCTGGAGCATTGAGGAGGAGATAGGCCGGCATACGCGTGATATCCGCGATCCGGCTATCCGTGAAACGTTAGAAAATGCCATGCGCCCACATGTGGCTTTTGATACAGAGCTGACGCCCTATAAGTTTCACGTATCGGAAGATATCTATACCTCAATTTTGCTCCACGGCGATGCCGCACGGCGCTGGCGCTCGGTTATGCATCCACGCATTGAGTCTAAAATGCTCTCCCCGCAGGATATGCTGACGTGGATGATCCAGCGTTTTAAATATGCCGCAGGATCGCTGGATATTCTGTTTCATGACAATATCTTTAGCCGCCGCCGCTTTAAACTTTCTCTGCCACAAACCCTGATGTACGCCACCACGTTCTGGTCCTATATGGCCTGCGTATGGAATACCATTTTCCTGATCTCACCCGTTATCTACCTGTTCACCGGTATTCCACCTGTCTCAGCCTGGTCTGAACCTTTCTACCTGCACTTTCTACCCTTTTTTATTGTCTCTGAGCTGGCCTTTATGTTTGGCACATGGGGGATATCCGCCTGGGATGGGCGGGCCTCTTACCTCTCCTTCTTCTCCATGAATCTGCGCGCGCTCGACACCGTACTGCGTGGGGAGCAGATCAAATTTCATGTCACCCCGAAAGAGCGCCAGACAGGCCGTTTTCTCTATCTTGTAAAACCGCAGATCGCCATCGTCGTGCTTACTCTGGCGGGGCTTATCTGGGGTGGGATCCAGGTGGCGCGTGGGCAGGTTGACGATCCTTCCGGCTATGTCATCAACATCTTCTGGGGCGCGGTAAATATTGCCGCCATGCTGCCGTTAATCCTTGCCGCCATCTGGACGCCAGCGGAAGAAGAGGAGACGAGCCAATGAGAAAACGCGACGCGCTTTTGTCAGCCCGCAGCTATCTCACCATCCTGCTCGGCTTTCTGCTGGGGTTCGCCATTGTTGTCTGGGTAGAGAAACAGATGCCCACCCGCGTAGAGAGCAGTGCGGGGATGAACCTAAGCAAAGACTTCCCTCCCCTACCCGCCCCCCGTGAGCTGACCTTCGACGAAGCCATCTGGGCGCGAGTGGCCTGGCAGTATTATGTCAACAATACGCAGCCGAACGGGCTGGCTAACGCGCATGACGGCGAGCCCTGGTTTAGCCTGTGGAGCACCGGCAGCTATCTTTTTGCCGTCGCGGCGGCAAAGCAGCTGCACATTCTCACTACCGACGAATTTGATGAACGCATCACGGCCGCACTGTTTACCCTGGGTCAGCTTCCGTTGAACCCTGAAGGGTTGCCCGCCGCCTACTATCATGCTGACACGTTGCAGATGCTGGGTAAACCGGACTCTTCCGCCATCGGCATGGGTCGCCTGCTTAACGCCCTGCAAACGCTGCTGTGGCGCTATCCTCAGCACGCTGCCGCCGTGCGCGATCTCTTCAATCAATGGAAGACAGGAGCCCTGATCGCCAGCAGTACCGCCAGCCCGGCTGCGGTCCCACTACACCACTGGGCGCTGGCGGCGGACGAACCACGAAATAGCTTTGGCTATCGCCTGTATGCCAGCCATACGCTGCGGCTGATTGACAGTAGTGCAGGGCTGGCGGTCACCAACCCGCCTGAAGGGCAGCAGATGATTGATATCGACGGCATTATGGTGCCTGACGAAGGGCTTCGTACCCCATGGGGACGACAGCCTTCCCTCATCAGCCTTCCTTATCTGTTAACCGGTATTGAGCTGGGCTTTGACGCCCAGAGTGCGGAGATCGCCTGGCGCATTATGCAGATCCAACAGCGTCGCCACGGCCTGCGGGTAAGCAAGCCCCCCATCAGCACCGACTATGCCGAGCCTGCCCCGGACTATGTTAACGATCTGCCGGACCGGCAGCCGGTGCAACATAGCGCCCTGCGCGACGCCACCCCAGAGCAAACGGCAATTACCTCCACCCGCACCGCCTTTGCCTGGTATGCCCTGTTCCGCAACGGCTGGAGCGAAGCGTTGCGCCAGCAGGTGCAGAAGCTGCAGATCCCCGGAAAGGGCTGGCAGCGCGGCCTTAACCTTAATAGCAGCGTGAACGATATCGTTGACGCCGATACCAATGCGATCGTCCTTGAAAGCCTGGCCTATATCGCCCAGGGGCAGATGCTTTGTCTGGCCTGCCTTGGCCCTACTACTTCCCCTATTTCTTCCGCAGGAGCTAAGCCATGAAGCTGAAATTTTTACTCTTTTTTCCTCTTCTGGCTGGGCTCATGGCGTGCTGGCTTTCACTCTCGGCGGCCCGGGCCGCAACCGGGCTGCCTGCCTCAGAGTATGAGCCACGCAGCGGCGAACTCACCCCCAGGGAGATGGCTATTGCCAAAAACGCCTGGCAATATTTTGTCGCCAACTACCAGCCCACTACCGGGCTGGTCAATGCGGTGAACAAATACCCCTCTACCACCATGTGGGACAGCGCCTCCTACATGGCCGCAATGACGGCAGCCCGTGAACTGGGGATTATCGATAAAGCCGAATTTGACCGCCGGATGCTGAAGCTCCTCGCCACCCTGAACAAGCTGGATCTGTTCCGCAACGAGCTACCCAACAAGGCCTATAACACCATCACAGGCCAGAAGGTGAACTACCAGAACAAACCCGGTGAGATCGGCTTTTCGGCGCTGGATATCGGCCGGATGCTGATCTGGTTAAAAGTGATCAAGGAGCGCTATCCGGAGTACGGCAACAGCATCGATAACGTGATGCTGGGGTGGAATTTCAGCAACGTCATCAACCCCTGCGGCATGCTCTACGGTGCCTATCTGGAAAACGGTCAGCCAAAGTATGTACAGGAGGGACGGCTGGGTTATGAGGAGTATGGCGCGGCAGGGTTCTCACTCTGGGGTTTTGGCACCTGCCAGTCCAGTAAGCCAGAGCCTTATGAGCTGGCGGAGATCTACTGCGTCATGGTGCCTTACGACTCTCGCGATCCGCGAATGACCAGCCAGCATAACTATGTCGTCACCGAGTCTTACGTGCTCTATGGCCTGGAGTTTGGCTTCGATAAGCCAGAGGACCGGGATAACAGCCCGCGCGACTACTCCCACCCGTGGATGAAAAACTTCGCCGACCGGGTCTACCAGGCCCAGGAAAACCGCTACACCATCACCGGGATTTTAACCGCCCGCTCCGAGCACCAGCTTGATAAGTCACCCTACTTCGTTTACGACACCATCTTCAGCGACGGCTTTAACTGGAACACCATCACCGATAAAGGCCAGTACGTACCTAATACTGCGGCCATTTCGCTGAAGGCGGCGCTGGGCATGTGGGTCTTGTGGGACTCTCCCTACACCGACCGCCTGTTGGACGCCATCGAAAACGCCAATGAAGAGGGCAAAGGCTTTTACGAAGGGCTATATGAAAACGGCGACGGCCCAATCAAGGAGTTTACCGCCAATAACAACGGCATCATGCTGGAATCGCTGCTGTTTAAGAAAGAGGGCAAACTGCTACAGTTCAACACCGACAACCCTAAAAACCGCAATTTTGCTCCCTCCCTGTGGGATAAAAAGCTTGTCGACCTGTTTGAACCCAATAACACCCTACGCAATCGTCCATTCCTGAACAGTACGCCAGCCGTAAAGACATGGTGTGACCAGACTGGCACCACGATGCGCACCAAACCCGCCTGCCAGGCCTGCCAGTGCGCCTCCTGTAACTCGGACGAACCTATTAAACTGCCGCCGGTGACTGCGCAATGCTTAAAACCCTAGTGCGTTACCTGGCCTGCGCCATCGTCACTCTTCTCATCGCCTTTGCCCTGTTCAGCCGGGATGGCAAAGGGTGGCGCTGGCTGACGCACGGCGGCTGGCATACTACCGCGCGCATCGACAGTTTGACGCCGCAGGAGCAGGAGTGGGCGCGCATCGCATGGCGCTATTTTGAAAACAACACTCAGCCGCAGACGGGACTGGTCAACGGCAGCGACAAGCAGCCGCGCGTGACGCTGTGGCAAATGGGCGACACGCTGATCGCGCTGCTCGCTGCCCGAGAGCTGGGGCTGGTGCAGGAGGCTGAGTTTGACGCAAGGCTAACACGCCTGCTTGGTACGCTGAATCGCCTGACGCTCACCGATACGCGTACGCCCGGCAGGCTCTACTCCAGCCGGACGGCGACTCCAATCGATTTCAGCGGCAAACCAGCCAGCAGCGGCTGGTCGGCAAAAGATATGGCACGTCTGATGCTGGCCTTGCGGCTTACTGCTGAACGCGCGCCGCAGTATCGCGAGTATCTGGATAAAATCATCCTGCGCTGGAACTTCTGCCCGGTTATGGATAAAGAGGGTGAGCTGTGGTCCTCCTCATTGCAAAACGGCAAGCCGCTGATCCGCGATGAGCTGCGTCTGGGTGAAAGCGAGTATGCCGCCAGCGCGTTTCGCCTGTGGGGTTTTCCAACCGGCAAGGCATTTTCCCCTCCTTCTCAGAACGTCATTATTTATCAGCGCAGCCTCGCCGTAGACGCCCGCGATCCACGAACCACCTGGCAGCCTTCGCTACTCACTACGCTGCCCGCCATGCTGCCGGGGCTGGAGTTCGGCTGGCAACCACCGGGCGTGCCGTCCGAGGTACAAAAAACGCTGCGCGCCCGGGCCGAAGGGGTCTGGCTTAGCCAGAAAGCGCGCTGGGAGCGTGACAAGGTGCTTACCGCACGCGCCGATTTTTATCTCTCCCAGGCCCCCTGGCATGTCGAAGATACCGTCTGGGGAAATGGCTATGCCTGGAACACCCTGGGGGATGATGGTAATAACTATCCCCGCCTGGCACAGGTCACCACCAAAGCGGTCTTTATGCTCTGGGCGCTGTGGGACACCGACTATACCGACGCCCTGATGGCGGTGACCCAACATCTTAACCATCCGCAGCAGGGCTGGTTCGAGGGTCGTGTTGAGGCCACCGGTGACATCAACCCAACCCTTACCCTCTCGACCAACGCCATGGTGCTGGAAGCCCTGCTGTACAAACACAACGCCGGACCGCTGTTTGAAAACGGTCTGGTCGAGGACGACGGCTACTTCTCCCACCGCACCGCAGATGTCTTTAACCTGCCCGGTCTCTGTCTGCCGGGTGAACGGGCCGCGAGGGCCGCACCATGAAATTTTATCGCGATCTCTTTGAGGCAAGCCTGAGCCGGGTCATACCCGGTCATGACAAAAAGCGCTTTTTCGAGGGCTTCTGGGACACCTTTATCCATATGTCCCCCGAAACTGAGCAGCACTTCGCCCGGCGTCCAGGCACGGAAGGCCAGCAGATGATCTATAAAAGCTTTTTTGCCATGCTCGCCGTTGACGGTGCGCTCTTTGTGCCGGACTTTCTTGAACGTCTGGCGCGGGAGCAGAGCGATGAAGGGCTGCGCCTGCCGCCGCGATTTTTTGCGCTCTGGCGGGAGGCGATGCTCAAAACCGTACGTGCCTGCGATCCTCTATGTGATGAGGAGATCCTTACCGCCTGGGCGATGGCGATTGCGCCCGGCCTGGAGTACCTGCGTCGTCAGGCAGAGCTGCATTACACGGCGGGAGGCGAATAACCATGCCATCGACATCCAGTTTTGATCTCAACGTGCTGCCCATGGGGGTGATGATCTACGATGAAGCCGAGCGTCTGCAGACATGGAACGATAAGGTGCCCCAGTTTTACCCGGTGATTGCCCCCTGGTTAAGCGTCGGTGCAACCCTCGAAAGCCTGGCGGAGAAATTTATTGATGCGGGCTACAATATCGATCCCGCCCGCCGCCGGACGCTGCGCGAGGCCATTATCCGCAACTGCCGCCAGGCGAGTCACCGGGAAGTGCGGCAATCGGGCAAACGCCGGCTTTATATTCTGCATCAACGGCTTGCCGATGGCGGGATTATCAGTCTGCATACCGATATCACCGAACTTGACGAGGCCCAACGCTCGCGCCATCAGCTGCACGACGATTTTTTATTGACCGCAGAGTCGATCCAGATTGGCATCTGGGACTGGCGCGTCTCTCATGACAGCCTGCAGGTTAACGATACGCTGCTAGCGATGGTGGGCCAGTCGCGCACGCAGCTACACTATCCGCTGCGCTTTTTGCTTAACCTGGTTCATGAGGAAGATCGTTCCACTCTGCGCCGCGCGATAATCGACTCTAAGCAAGATCATATGCCGGTGTTTGAATGCGAAATTCGCGTACATCACGAGACACAGGGCTGGCGCTGGATGCTCATCTCCGGTCAGATAGTGACCCTTAATATGCAGCAGCAGGCGGAACGAGTCATCGGCACCCTGCAGGACATCACCCGCCGTAAAGAGGCCGAGCTGCTTGCTATCGAGGCTGCCAAAGTTGCCCGGGAGGCCAACGAGGCAAAAAGCGCTTTCCTGGCCAATATGAGTCACGAAATCCGCACCCCGATGAACGGTATCTTAGGTATGACCCAGCTCTGTCTGGACACGCAGCTCAACCCGCAACAGCAGGAATACCTCTCGCTGGTGATGAGTTCAGCTCAGTCGCTGCTGCATATTATCAATGACATTCTCGACTTCTCACGCATTGAGTCAGGCAAGATGACGGTGGATCAGGAGGCGGTAGAAATCCGTCCCTTTATCCAGTCGCTGATCCGTCCGCATATGCCCGCCGCCAGTGAAAAAGGTATTGAGCTGCTGGTGGACATCTCCCCGGCTGTACCGGATGTACTGATGGTAGATGGTCCCCGGCTGCGTCAAATTCTTACGAACCTGCTGGGCAATGCGCTGAAGTTTACCCATCAGGGTGAGATACTGCTGGCGATAGAGCCTGGCGACAGCGACGACAAATGGCGATTTCGTATTCGCGACAGCGGAATCGGTATCCCGGTGGAGAAGCAAAAAGCCATCTTCGAAGCCTTCAGCCAGGCCGATAGCTCCACTACCCGCCGTTACGGTGGCACGGGTCTGGGGCTGACCATCTCTTCCAGGCTGGTGAGCCTGATGGGTGGAGAGCTGACGGTGCAGAGTGCGCCCGGGAC
Source organism: Pseudescherichia sp. (assembly GCA_039594205.1). GTDB lineage: Bacteria > Pseudomonadota > Gammaproteobacteria > Enterobacterales > Enterobacteriaceae > Pseudescherichia. The sequence goes on from JBCNNW010000005.1 coordinate 81,205, forward strand.
AGGCAGCGAGTTCGCTTTCACTCTGCCGCTGGAGGGCCAGCGGACGCTCTCTGGAACGGATATCCCTGTGGCGCGCTTTAACGGTGAACAGGTGCTGGTGGTGGACGACAACAGCACCAACCTGCGCCTGCTGGACACCATGCTTCACCAGATGGGCCTGACACCGACCTGCGTAAATAGTGCTGCCGAGGCGCTACGGCTGGCGGCAGAGAGCGAGAGCGTACGCTGGCCGTTGATTCTGCTTGATGCGCAAATGCCGGATATGGACGGCGTTTCGCTGGCGCTTGAGCTTTCGGCCCTGCCCCGGGCCGAGCAGAGCCATATCATTATGCTTAGCTCAATGAGCCGCCATTTTGACGCCAACATGCTTAAGCGCATTGGTATTGCGCATTATCTGCATAAGCCCGTTGCGCAGCGCGAACTGCATCAGACCATCGCCAGCGTCCTTGAGCCTGCCCCCTTACCCGTTTCGACATCTCCCCTCGCCGCCCCGCCCCCCCCTGTGCAGGTCGGGCTGCATATCTTGCTGGCCGAGGATAACCTGGTAAACCAAAAAGTTGCCAGACGCCTGCTGGAGCGACTCGGCCACCAGTGCGAGGTTGTGGACAATGGTCGTGAAGCGCTGGAGCGCTGGCGCGAACACTGCTGGGACGTGCTGTTGATCGACCTGCAAATGCCGGAAATGGACGGCGAAACCGCCATCCGCCAGCTTCGCGAAGAGACGCTGTTACAGGGTCGTCCCCATCAGCCCGCCATTGCCATGACCGCTCACGCCATGCAGGGCGATAAAGAGCGCTGCCTGGCGATGGGCTTCGACGGCTACATCGCCAAGCCGGTGAATCAGGAGGCGCTTCAGAGTGAAATTATGCGCGTCGCCGCCGATGGGGATCAGGGACTGCCGGACGAAGCCAGCCTGTTAAAGCAGTGTGCGGACGATCCACAGCTGGTTCAGGAGCTGCTGGCGCTGTTCGGCGAAGGGCTTGACGAGGCGATGCTCACCATAGAGCAGGCCATCGACAACAACAATCGTGATGCCCTGCGTCGCGCCGCGCATAAGCTCCGCGGCGAAGCGGTCACTCTCTGTTTCACTGCGCTTGCCGAGCGTCTGCAGCAGCTTGAGAGCCAGGCTGCGTCACTCGACCAGGACGGGCTGAATGTCCTGCGACGCGAACTTATCGAGGAAGTCGGGCGCAGCGTAGCGTGGCTACGCCAGAGGACGCAGGAGGTAAAGTATGATCCGTAAACTTGTTCTGCTGCTGATAGTCAGCACACCGCTGGTGCAGGCGAGCCAGCCCGTCACCTGGTCTCTCGCCGGACTGTGGCGCGTACATGATGCGAACGACAGCAGTTTTAACGGTGCGACCGCTCCCGTCACCGACTGGCGTAAGCTTCGCGTTCCGGCCAACTGGTACAGCGCCGGATACGACCATCAGGGGGCGCTTTGGTATCGACATGACTTCACCCTTCCTGCGCGCACGCCGGATACCATGGCCACCCTGGTCTTTGACGGCGTAGACTATTTTGCCGACGTCACGCTCAACGGTCAGCCGTTAGCCCGCCATGAAGGCTACTTCCAGCGCTTTTCAGTGGACGTGAGCGATACGCTGCGTCGGCATAATCGGCTTGCCGTCCGGGTTGATAGCCCCTATGAGGACCCTAAAAAAGTCTGGCCTCTGCATAAGACACTAATGAAGGGCGTGCTTAACCAGCACGATTCACGCCCGGGGGGAGCCTGGTCTGAAGAGGGGCAGGATAATAACTCCGGTGGCATCTGGGCACCGGTCCGGTTGCACCTGAGTCGCGGGGTAACCATTGATGAGGTGGTTCTGCGTCCGGACTGGCGTCATGGGCTGAAGAACCCCATCTTAGAAGCTGAGATCCACTATCGCGCCCTGACCAGCGGCCCCGCCACGCTGCGCCTGACGGCCGCACCAGATAATTTTAACGGCCAACGCTTTCAGCAAGAGTTTCCGGTAACGCTGGATAACAAGGACGGTACCGTACATACCCTGCGCGTCACGCTGCCTATGGAAGAGGCAAAGCTCTGGTGGCCGGTGGGCGTTGGCAAGCCAAATCTCTACCAGGTGCGCGCTACTCTCACAGACAACCAGGGAGTGATGGATACCGCCGTCACCCGAACCGGCTTACGCAAGCTTGAAGAGCAGCCGGATAACAAAGGCTGGCTTATCAACGATAAGCGTTTATTTATCAAGGGGAGTAACTACATCGGTTCTCCCTGGCTCGGCACGATGACGCGAAAAAAATATCGCCGTGATTTTGAACTCGTCGAGGCAATGAACGCTAACGCGATCCGCGTTCACGGACACGTGGCAGGCCGCGCACTGTATGAGGTAGCTGACGAGATGGGACTGATGATCTGGCAAGATGTCCCTTTACAGTGGGGCTACGATGATAGCCCAGCCTTTACTGAGAATGCGGTACGGCAGACCCGGGAGATGGTCAAGCAGTTCGGCAACTCGCCGGCCATTATCGTCTGGGGAGGGCATAACGAGCCGCCCTGGAACTCACCGTGGATGGAAAAAAGATTCCCTGACTGGAATAAAACGTTAAACCACAATTTAACGCAAAAGGTCGCCGATGCGCTGGCTGAAGATACCTCTCGCATAGTGCATCGTTTCTCTGCCGTAGAGGAGCACTACTGGGCGGGGTGGTATTTCGGTACCATGCGCGATCTGCTTGCACCTGCCAAAACAGGGATTATCACCGAGTTCGGCGCGCAGGCGCTGCCAAGGCTCTCGACCCTGAAAACCTTTATCCCCGCTCACCTGATGTGGCCGAAAAGCACGGCCGCGGACGATCCCGGCTGGACGCTATGGAAGTATCACAATTTTCAACCGTTCCAGACGTTTAAGTTCGCACACATACCGCGCGGTAATAACATTCAGGAGATGATTCATAATACTCAGCAGTATCAGGCGCAGCTGGTGTCGATGGCCGCCGAGAGCTACCGTCGACAGCGATATCAGCCTGTCACGGCCCTTTTCCATTTTATGTTTGTGGAGACATGGCCCTCAATCAACTGGGGCGTCGTGGACTATCTGCGTAAACCAAAGGCCGGGTACTACGCACTACAAAAAGCCTATCAACCTATCCTGCCATCGATTGAGCCGGTTACGCCCGCGTGGCGTGCCGGTAGCCCGACAACGATTCGCCTGTGGGCCATTAATGATACCTGGTCAGCCTGCGACGACTGCCGCCTGAAATGGCAGGTCAAACAAAATGGCCGCGTGCTTGATAAAGGCGAAACGACGCTGACCCTTCCTCCTGACTCCGGCCAGCAGGTAAAAACGCTCACGGTCACGCCTCGCAGTAAACATAACCTGTTGATTGATTATCGTATTGAGAATAAGGCAGGTAAAACGGTAGGGAAGAACCAGCGCATAGAGCAGTGCGATACTTGTTCGCGTTAACTGTAGTGGCTGCAACGCTGCTGAACCTGCTCAGATAGCGTTGCATTCAATTATAGCAATCTTGTTACCGGTATCACGGAAAGCACTTTACGTAATAGAGATGTTAAATCCCGCAATTGTTAACCCTCCTGCTTCAACCACACTATTGTTCCCGATTACAGAACCTGTACCTTAACGACACCTGGTGACATCAATGACAACTACAGTTACCCGCAAAGAAAAGATCAGTTATGGCCTTGGGGATATGGCTAGCCATATTGGTCTGGATAACGTGATTATTTTTCTCACGTTTTACTATACCGATGTGGTGGGTCTGCCAGCCGCATTCGTCGGAACCATGTTTCTGCTTGCCCGTACCGCCGACGCCATTATCGATCCGGCAATGGGCTATATCGCCGACCGTACCCGTTCCCGCTGGGGAAAATTTCGTCCATGGATGCTGTGGCTGGCCCTCCCCTTTGGCCTCAGCTGCCTCCTGACCTATGCCGTCCCACAATCGCTGGATATGACCGGCAAAATGATTTTCGCCAGCATCAGCTACACCCTAATGATGCTGATGTATACCGCTATCAATATCCCCTACTGCTCGATGGGCGCGGTGATTACCCCTGACAACGACGAGCGCATCTCTCTGCAATCCTGGCGCTTCTTCCTTGCCACGCTTGGCGGCGCAATGTCGACATTCTTCATGATGCCGCTGGCGGAGTACCTGGGCGGCGCAGATAAGCTGGCAGGTTACCGCTGGGCGATGGCGATTATGGCCAGCGCGGCGGTGATCATGTTCTGGATCTGCTTTGCCAATACCCGTGAGCGTATTAAAGCACCCGCCACGCACAACAACTACCTGGCCGAACTACGGGATCTGCTGCGTAACGATCAATGGCGGGTCGTCGCGGTGCTGGTGATCACCAACATTGGCTTTGGTGTGATCCGCCTCGGGGCGATGATGTACTTCGTCACCTATTACCTCGGCAGCGCCAGCTATTTCATGTGGATGCTCGGCGCGCATATCCTTGGCAAAGCCGCCGGTAGCCTGCTGGCCAGGCGTCTGACCCGTAACTTCAATAAAGTGCAGATGTTCGGCTACTGTGCCGTCCTGGCGGGCGTGCTCAGCATCGCCCTCTTCTTTGCACCGAAATCCGTTTTCGTCCTGGTTCCGCTCACGTTTATTATCTCGACGCTCTATCAGGCGACCACCACCCTGATGTGGGTGATGATGGCCGACGTCGCCGACTACGGCGAATGGCGTCAGGGCAAACGTATGGATGGCATCATTTTCTCTACCTTCCTTGCCGTCCTCAAGCTGGGCATGGCGCTCAGCGGTGCCATCGTCGGCTGGACCCTGGCCTTCAGCGGCTACGTCGCCAACGCGCCGGAACAGACGTCGCTGGCAATGCACTGCATCGTCGCCCTCTTCACCATCGTCCCCGGACTGCTCTCTCTGGCGGCTTTCGCCACCCTGCGCTGGTACAAGCTTGATGACCAGACCATGCAGGAGATCAATTTGGCTAAAATGCAATCTATTGTGAAAGGATGACCTCTCCATGAGCGAATTAATTAAACACGCTAACGCTATCGAATGGCGCTTCGAACGACAGATTTTACGTCTCGAACCCTGGGGCAAGAATAGTCTGCGGGTACGCGCCACCTGCGCGCCGGAGTTCAGTTCCGCGCTTCATGCGCTGCTGACGCCAGAATCATGCCAGGCTGAAATTATCCAGGATGCAGAAACCCTGACTTTGCGCAACGGCAACATCAGCGCGGTATTGAACCTTAAGGGTCAGCTGGCATTTTACAATCAGCGCGGCGAGCTGCTGCTGGAAGAGATGTGGCGACAGCGCTCTACGGTTGGCATCGGCGCCAGCGAAAAGAGCCAGGACAAGTACGTCAGTGCACTGAAGCTGGATGGCCGAGAATTTAAACCGCTGCCCGGCGGTAAATATCAGCTGACAGTCCGTTTTGAAGCCCGCCAGGGAGAAAAATTGTATGGCATGGGGCAGTACCAGCAGCCCTGGCTGGATCTGAAAGGCTGCTCTCTGGAGCTGGCGCAGCGTAACTCGCAGGCCAGCGTACCCTTTGTCCAGTCCAGCCTCGGCTACGGCCTGTTGTGGAATAACCCGGCCATTGGCGAAGCTAGCTTTGCGAAAAACCACAGCCAGTGGACCTCACGTGTCACCCAGGAGATGGACTATTGGATCACCGCCGGTGATAGAGTGATGGAGATGACTCGCCAGTATGCCAAAGCCACCGGTACGCCGCCCGCCGCGCCGGAATTTATCAGCGGCCTGTGGCAGTGTAAATTGCGCTACCGCACCCAGCAGGAGGTATTGGACGTCGCGCGCGAATATCATCGCCGCAACCTGCCGCTGTCAGTGATGGTTATCGATTTCTTCCACTGGCCGAATCAGGGAACCTGGTGTTTCGACCCTGTCGACTGGCCGGATCCGCGGGCGATGGTAGAAGAGCTGGAATCAATGGGCATCAGGCTCATGGTGTCGGTCTGGCCGACCGTGGAGGCGCGTAGCCCGCTCTTTCCGCAGATGAAAGCCAAAGGCTGGCTGGTGACCAGCGATCGTGGCGTGCAGGTCAACCTCGATTTTATGGGCAACACCACCTTCTTTGACGCCACCCACCCGCAGGCGCGGCAGTTTGTCTGGGATACGGTGAAGAAAAACTATTTTGATTATGGGATCAAGCTGTTCTGGCTGGATGAAGCTGAGCCGGAGTATCGCGCGTATGACTTCGATAACTATCGCTACCATGCGGGACCGGTACTGGAAGTGGGCAACCGCTATCCGCGCGATTTCGCTCAGGGCTTCTACGACGGCCTGCGTGCGGAAGGCGAAAATGAGATCGTTAACCTGGTGCGCTGTAGCTGGGCAGGTAGCCAACGCTACGGCGTACTCGCATGGTCTGGAGACGTTCACTCCTCCTTCCATTCGTTCCGCAATCAGCTGGCTGCCGGGCTTAACATGGGACTGGCGGGCATTCCATGGTGGACTACCGATATCGGCGGTTTCCAGGGCGGCAACATCCACGATCCAGCCTTTCACGAGCTGCTGATCCGCTGGTTCCAGTGGGCGGTGTTCTGTCCGGTGCTGCGTATGCACGGCTACCGCGAGCCGCGGATCCAGCCGCCGGAAAGCTATCGCCACGGTATTCCGCAATGCGATAGCGGATCACCCAACGAGCTGTGGAGCTATGGTGAGGAGAACTTCGCCATTATGCAGCGCTGGCTGGGCGTTCGCGAAGCGCTCCGTCCCTATATCGATGAACTTTACGCTAATGCGCATCATCACGGCGATCCGCTCATGCGTCCTCTCTTCTGGCACTATCCCGACGATGCACAAAGCTGGCAGGTTGAAGACCAGTATCTGTTTGGTCGTGATTTACTGGTTGCGCCGGTTATGCACGCCGGTCAACGTCAGCGCGATGTCTGGCTGCCTGGCGAACATCAGTGGGTCAATTTACAGGGAGAGTGCTATCAGGGTGGGCAGCGTATTACGGCTCCTGCCGAACTGGAGACCATTCCGCTCTTTATTCGTGAGGGCAGCCCGCTGATTTCACTGCTGGTAAAGTAAACCTCTAAATGAACCGGTTATGCCCCCGTGGCATGCCGGTACTCCGATAATGATTTGCCTGTAGGCCCGGCTTACGGGCCTGTCTGCTGAAGACCATCTTTTGTAGAAAACTCAGCTGAGAGGTAACGCCCGCTATCAGTAGCGTTTTTTTCAATGGCATAAAACACGGTATAGGTATGGCCCTTTTGGAAGTCATAACCAAATGTTGGCAGACACTGCCCGTTAGCGACATACACAGGGTCATATTCTAATGTTTTGAGAAGATTATTTTTTTCCCCGTCAAAGAACTGGACTGAAGAAACGAACTCGCCAGGATAGACAGGCGCAGTAATACAAACCTTGTTATCTTTTAATATTACATTAGCGGGCTCTTTAGGCGGAATTCTGTCGCCAGGCCCCGGGCAACCAGAAAGTAAAAATGCCGCGACTATTACTGAATAATTTTTGTACATTGACCTTCCTCTTTCTTAGCGCCCATCCCGTAAAATCCAGGAGTGTTAGTCTCTTACTCCGTTAGCAGTTATATTAATAACAGGCATCACTGCAACGTCATTTTCATAGAACAGATCTGAGTTAGTGAAGTTATAGATCTTGCCGGTCATTTTCACATTTATTGTGTTTCCGTAGGCAGTTGCCGTCACTGCATCTGTATTCGTTTCAAGGAAAGGCGATCTATCCTTGAGAGCGTTAGTTACGTCGCTGTTTCCCAGGTCTTTATCGAGATAAAAACGATAAATATTTGAAACAGTTGCGTTTCCCTCATCGTATTTCGTGACGTATAACCAGACGCTGTCTGAAAGTTTTTGTTTACCCACAAAGGTATCGTGAGGCGGGGAGTTAAAAAAAGAGTAATAGGCCGCGTAACCGCCTACGAGCAGTAACAGCACCACGGTAAGCATACCGTGTAGCTTTTTAGTAACCGAGCTTGCGAGCATAATCTATCCCTGGCTCAATCCAATACTGTAAGTAACGTTATCAGAAAGGTGTGTAATTGTCAGGCGAAGTCTTGTCGTGCCCGTCTGGGGCCACCAAGGCATGGTGGCCCGCACTTTAACTGTAGAGCCATCGTCCTGCTTTTGCCGAATCAATAAACATTCTCAAGGTCAATGGCACTTTACCAGCATTATTATTTTTTTTTGTGAAAAAAGTTTTTGGCTTCCATGGAAAATGATTATCCATATGAAAGCTATCACAATTTACACTCAATTCCGTTGACAGTGCGTCTATTAAATCTGAGATATCTTCTCGCTCAAACGTTTCCTGAAGAGCCTCATCATCTGAAATATCAACGGTTTTGAAAAAAGTTGTAACTCCTGGCAGATTATCCAGAATGAAAGCCCTGTATTGATCATCGCTTTTTGAATTGCTCACCAGATTTTATCCTCCGGGCGCACAATAGTATTGAATCGATTTACAGTGTGATAGCCAATCATCGAAACATCAACCGCCAAAATAACCCATCCGAGAACGGGCACTGTCCGGCCAACAAAGGTTCCCAGATTATTTACCCAGAAAATTTTCAACCTTCTGAGCGAAAATGATTTTTTGGTCAGTGTGGGGAGGATCCGTTTCTGGAATTTATAGCTAAGATGTTTTCGGAAAAAAAGCGAAGCGTGGGAGGTACCTTTGGTTGCCGTATTGGGCTTACCCGGCACCTCAATAGAATTATCGCCAAGTATGATCGAGGCCACACCAATAATATCCTTCACACCGAGTTGTTTTTCTGTTTCATCGACCATGACCCAGAAAAGTAGTTCATAAGCACTCAGGTTGTTTAGCCCGTTAAAATAATATGTTCCGTTCAGCTCTTCGACAGTATCCATACTCATTCTCCTTACTAATCAGTAGTTCATATAGTAGACCAGAGAGCGCTCCCCGGGCAATCCTATACCACCCTACCATTATCAGCATGCCCGAGCGGTTCAACTACTGGCAGAAAAGGGTTACGTCGAGTGTTTATCTTGCCTTCTCAATAAGCCTAAGCCTGCCGTTCCCGTCCTGCTCCAGAGAGAATCGAGCTGCGAACGCCCGGCCCGTTTCAGAGCCGCTTTTTTCCAGCCGATAGAAAACCGCATAAGTATTGCCTGGCTTGAACTCAAAGCCAAAAGCGGGTAGACACTCCCCGCGAGCAGCGGAAATCTGCTCATCCGCTCTACTAAACGTTTTGTATACTTCCTCCCCGGTGGTATCGCTACCAAATTGTACAGAGGATATCTTTTCTCCCTCACTGGCTGGGACAGTGATACAGACACGATCATTGCTCAGGGTAGCTTTTGCCGGATGCTCAAGCGGTACAGGATCCATCGGGCCGGGGCAGCCAGTTAACAGAAATACCGCTCCCAACAGCATATATCTATTCATTGTTCAGCCTCGCCCAGTAATAATCTTTTTATAAAGCAATGGAATATCATTAAGATTATCTACTCCCCTGTACTTCCCCATCCTGCCAGGAGCTTGATTGTCCCGCCAGCTCTTCATACCATAAACAAGCAATAGCCAGTAATCTGCAAATATTGATGCCTGTTGTTCGAGGGAATAGTCTGTCAGCTTCACTTTATCCAGCCGATACGTATAATCAGCAGCCCAGCTAAAGGACCCCCGTAATCTAACCCATTGCCCGGTCTGGTGCTGCCATACATGCCCTAACTCATGGATGAATACATACTTATGCTCCAGTGCCACGGATGCAACAGAATAGTCCTGCGCGTATATCTCTTTCCTGAACCACAGTTCTCCATTAGGTGTCATGGCGTATCGGGGGCTCTGCAAACCGAATGGAAGGTAGCTGTCGCAATGCACCCAGACCCGGCCATACACAATTGAATCGCCGTATACCCTCCGGGCCATAGCTATCTCTCCGGGAGTCATCAGGCGCAGCGTTCCTTCTTCCGTTTGCGCATTACTTGCTGGCATTATCATCACCCTAAGTATCAATCAGAAACCTGAATCATATCGATGATTTTTAAGCCAGCCCAGACGGCAAGTATGGCAAGCCTAATGCCCGATTGGTGACACAGCGCAGCGACATCATTAGGGTAATATCTAACAGCGAGATTTATCAGGGTGCTCGTTTATCGCTAAGAAACCTTGAGCCAGACGGAGATAGGGCCTGCATATTGTTTGCAGGTATGAAGAGTGCCCAGGCACCCATAAACCTGTTTATCCCATGCAACGTTATCTCGACGTGTGGCATGTGGAAGCATCGGCCAAAATGCGCTTCACTGAAAGCTTCAGGAGTTGTGCTGGATAAGCGGCTTTTCGTTCATTGTTTTGCTGTCGCGGTAAGAGCCTGGAACCACCGCTAGTGTTTTGATATGCCCCATTTACCACACGCTAAAGTACGACAGCTATCGGCTTACTCTATTGATACTGCATCATCGGCAGAATCCCAGCCAGCAGCAGTCTCTCATACACTTAGCTAACCTATCACCAGACAGCCTGTATCAATCTCCAGCAGCCTGAAAGCAGCAAGGCAATCCATACCATTCAATGATGACCTCTGAGAATCCCAAACAACCTGCTGTGATTTGCGTCATACATGCTGTCAAAAAGTCGAGTTTTGGTGTCTGTTGCGCTCTCCCCCCACGGCACGGGGGAAGGGCCGCCTTGAGTTGTCGAGGGAGGAGCACAGATAACCATGCAATTTTTGAAGTCGCTGTAAACAATCCCCTTATGCTGAGTGCAAGAGTATTAGAACCACTAATACCTGATTAAAATTAGTTGCTTGTCTTATAGACATTCACTGTAGAAAATACCCACCAGAAACGTTACCGCGATAATAATCACATCCGAAATAAAACCAAATGAAACTACTACTAGAAATCGCAGCCCTTCTAGCGCTGTGGCTTGCCCTCGGCTGGGTCTTTTGCCGGGCATGGATGCGAGGCTGCACTGGAGGCGATAAATGACCAAACTATCTCTTAAGGAAGTACTGCAAGGGCTGGAACGTCACAGCTTCATCTTTGAAGACGAACATCAGTACTCGCTGATTGTGTTCATCCTCTCCAGCATTTATTCCCAAGCATCACAGGAGCCGACTCAGTGGAATGGCTAATGGCTGGCGGTGCTCTGCTGCTCATCCTGTGGTTAGCTTTAATCACACTGCTGCTGCACCAAACCAAACAAGACAGGATGAAAATCATCCTCAGCTACATGAAAGACGATGAGAACTGAGGCACCCTGTGTGCCTCTTTTGCTATCCGAATACATACCTTGCCTGCGTTGTGGGAGCACCTCAAGTCTAGTCCCCTTATTATTAACGACGTGTAAGAGCCAGCCTTAATCCTAATCCAATAAATGCAACACCCACGATCCGATCTAAGATTTTCTGTAGTCCTCTATTTTGTGAGACTGCATCAGCGGCGCTACCTGCAAGAATAGCAAAAGCGGCATCGGTTAAAAAAGCAATCAGCGCGTAAGCCATACCCAGGATCAGGAAAGAGGCTGTGTGGTTCTCACCACCGGGTGAAACGAATTGAGGAAAAAAGGAGATAAAGAACAAGAGAACCTTCGGATTGGTTAAGGTGGTAATAAAGCCTTTGGAAAGCAGATTCGTCAGCGTAGCTTTTGTCCTGACGGGGTCAGCATTGCTGTGATTGGTAGTTTGTTTTGTGAAGGTTCCCAAAATCATCTTACTACCGAGATACATCAGATAAGCCGCACCGAGGTACTTGATAATGGTGAACATCAGCGGAGAAGCTGTAATCAATGCAGTTAACCCCACTGCGCTTGCTACAGCATGGGTACAGCTACCCAGTGCCACGCCAGCAGCAGAGATGATTCCCGCTCGTCTTCCGTTAGTCACACTTTGGCCTATAACGTAGGCCATGTCAGGCCCGGCGTTACGGAAAGTAGAAAAACAGAGAGGGCAAAAAGCCCAAAGTTTGTTATGTCCAGCATAGTCACCCTCATAAAACACGATAAAGACTCGCCATGCTAGCACTGAATTATTATGCTTTAAATGAAGTTTTCTATTCAATCAACAATAGATGTCACAAAGCCCCGTTGGTGGTAAAGACAAGCGGAGCCTCTGGCGACTTCATCAGGGTTGTGTCAGTTAGTGGGCTTATCAGGATGACCATGTACCCAAGGGGAGCGAGGCCGAACCGCTGGCAGAGCTTGCATATGGTCTGCAAGTACCGTGACCACCATAAACCTGTTTATCCCCTGCGGCGTCTCGCGACGGCGACAGAATAAGGCATCGGGCTAAAATGCGTTTCACTAAAATTTTCAGGGAATCAGGCCGGGTTTACGGCTTTCAGTTCATGTTGAGCCATCGTGGTATGACCAGTGGAGCGACCGCCAGCGCTTGGCTAAACTCCCTGTTCACCGTTCAACAAATCGCGGCAACTTTCAGGGTAAATAGCGGTACTTTCGTTCACATTGATGAGTAAGCGAGTCGCTCTAACGTTCGGATATCTAAGGGATTTAACCACTTAAATATCGACTGGAGCGGGCGAAGGGAATCGAACCCTCGTATAGAGCTTGGGAAGCTCTCGTTCTACCATTGAACTACGCCCGCTTTGAGGTGCGTAAGGCATTATAAACCTTACGCACCGTCTGGCAAGGCGGAAGCACGCTAACCGATGGTTAATTAATCAGTTAGCACTTCGGCGGCGTGCCCTGCGGCGGCAGGTAGCGGATCGGATCGATGGCGGTGGCGCGGTAGCGCAGCTGGAAGTGCAGCTTCACCGAGTCGGTATCCGAGCTGCCCATTGTGGCAATCTTTTGCCCTATTTTTACGCTCTGGCCGTTGTTTACCAGCAGCGTGTCGTTGTGGGCATAGGCGGTGATGTAGTCCTCACTGTGCTTGATCATAATGAGGTTGCCGTAGCCGCGCAGCTGGTTACCCACGTAGACCACCTTCCCTGACCCGGCAGCGTAGATCGCCTGCCCGCGTGAGCCTGCAATGTCGATACCCTTGTTACCACCGTCAGCGGAGGAGTATGGCAGCACCACGGTGCCGCTTGTCGGCCAGCGCCAGCAGCGCTGCCCTACCGGTGGCCAGGAAGCTGGCGGTACGGTGACGACGCGTGAGGAGGAACCGCTGCTGCTCTTACCGGAGGTTTTTTTACCGGAACCGTTAGTTCGCAGCCGCTGGCCGATCTCAATGGTATACGGCGGCGAGATACCGTTAAGGCGCGCCAGATCCCTGACGCTGGTGCCGGTCAGGCGAGAAATACGCGACAGCGTATCACCCCGTTTAACGACGTAGACATCTTCATCCGACAGCTTGTTGGATGAACAGGCAGCCAGCAGCATGCCCAGCATCAGGCAGATAATAAGGCGAAACGGTTTTCTGATCGGGCGTCCTGCACTCAAAACGGATCCTCAGGTAATTGTTATGGGGGTTGTTTATGATAGCAGCCATCCGCCGGAGGCTAAATCTCTTCACGGTGATTTACATTTCTGGGGGAATGGATGCCCGGTAGCGCTACGCTTACCGGGCCTACGCTCAGTGCGGTTTTGTAAGCCGGATAAGCGCAGCGCTATCCGGCTTTTTTGCAGGAGTTACTTAACCGGACGCATCGCCGGGAAGAGGATCACGTCGCGGATGGTGTGGCTGTTGGTGAACAGCATCACCATACGGTCGATACCAATGCCCAGTCCTGCGGTCGGCGGCAGGCCATGCTCCAGCGCGGTCACGTAGTCTTCGTCAAAGAACATCGCTTCGTCATCACCGGCGGCTTTCGCATCCACCTGGTCCTGGAAACGCTGAGCCTGGTCTTCCGCGTCGTTCAGCTCGCTGAAGCCATTGCCGATCTCACGTCCGCCGATAAAGAACTCAAAGCGGTCGGTGATCTCCGGGTTCTCGTCATTACGACGCGCCAGCGGAGAGACTTCTGCCGGGTACTCGGTGATGAAGGTCGGCTGGATCAGATGCGCTTCTGCGGTCTCTTCGAAGATCTCGGTCACGATGCGGCCCAGACCCCAGCTCTTCTCAACCTTGAGGCCAAGACTTTCGGCAATAGCTTTCGCCGCGTCGAAGTTGTCCAGATCCGCCATATTGGTCTCCGGACGGTACTTCTTGATCGCCTCGCGCATGGTCAGCTTCTCGAACGGCTTGCCGAAATCGAAGGTCTCCTCGCCGTAAGGCACCTCGGTGGTACCCAGAATGTCCTGCGCCAGAGTACGGAACAGGGATTCGGTCAGCTCGATCAGATCTTTATAGTCCGCGTAGGCCATATAGAGTTCCATCATGGTGAATTCCGGGTTATGACGAACGGAGATACCTTCGTTACGGAAGTTACGGTTGATCTCGAACACGCGATCAAAACCACCGACCACCAGACGCTTGAGGTACAGCTCCGGGGCGATACGCAGGTACATGTCCAGATCAAGGGCATTGTGATGGGTGATGAACGGACGCGCGGAGGCACCGCCCGGGATCACCTGCATCATCGGGGTTTCCACTTCCATAAAGTCGCGGTTAACCATGAACTGGCGAATACCGGCCATGATCTGGGAGCGAATTTTAAAGGTCTTGCGGGACTCATCGTTGGAGATGAGGTCCAGGTAGCGCTGACGGTAACGCGCCTCCTGATCCTGCAGGCCGTGGAACTTGTCCGGCAGCGGGCGCAGGGCCTTGGTCAGCAGACGCAGCTCGGTGCAGTGAATGGATAGCTCGCCGGTCTTGGTTTTGAACAGCTTACCTTTCGCGCCGAGGATATCGCCCAGATCCCACTTCTTGAACTGCTCGTTGTAGATGCCTTCTGGCAGGTCGTCACGGGAGACGTAGAGCTGAATGCGGCCGCCAACGTCCTGCAGGGTGATGAAGGATGCCTTGCCCATGATACGGCGGGTCATCATACGACCGGCCACGCTCACTTCGACGTTCAGCGCTTCCAGCTCTTCGTTCTCTTTGGCGTCAAACCCGGCATGCAGCGCATCGGAGGTGCTGTCGCGGCGGAAGTCGTTCGGGAACGCAACGCCCTGCTCACGCAGCTGCGCCAGCTTCTCGCGGCGGGTTTTTAGTTCGTTATTAAGATCGACCGCCGCGTCAGCGCCCTGTGCTTGTTGTTCAGACATGTTGGTTCCTCATAGCCCTGCTTTCAAACTTGCTTCAATAAACTGGTCCAGACTACCGTCCAGCACCGCCTGCGTATTGCGGGTTTCAACCCCGGTGCGCAGATCTTTGATACGGGAGTCGTCCAGTACGTAAGAACGGATCTGGCTGCCCCAGCCGATGTCGGATTTGTTATCTTCCATCGCCTGCTTCTCAGCATTTTTCTTCTGCATCTCCAGCTCATAAAGCTTCGCTTTCATCTGCTTCATGGCCTGGTCTTTGTTCTTATGCTGGGAACGGTCGTTCTGACACTGCGTCACGGTGTTGGTCGGAATGTGGGTAATACGCACCGCCGATTCCGTACGGTTAACGTGCTGACCGCCCGCGCCGGAGGCACGGTAGACGTCGATACGCAGATCCGCCGGGTTGATTTCGATATCGATATCGTCTTCCACTTCGGGATAGACAAACGCCGAACTAAAGGAGGTGTGACGACGGCCACCGGAGTCGAACGGACTCTTACGCACCAGACGATGCACGCCGGTTTCAGTACGCAGCCAGCCGTAGGCGTAATCGCCAATGATTTTGATGGTCACCGATTTCAGGCCAGCAACTTCACCTTCGGACTCTTCGATAATCTCAGTTTTGAAGCCGCGCGCTTCGGCCCAGCGCAGATACATACGTGTCAGCATGCTGGCCCAGTCCTGGGCTTCGGTACCACCGGAGCCGGCCTGGATATCCAGGTAGCAGTCGGCGCTGTCGTATTCGCCAGAGAACATGCGGCGGAACTCAAGCTGCGCCAGCTTCTCTTCCAGCACGTCAAGCTCGGCAACGGCCTCGTTAAAGGTCTCTTCGTCGTCGGCTTCAACCGCCAGCTCCAGCAGACCGGAGACATCTTCCAGGCCCTGGCGCATCTGATCCAGCGTGTCGACGATGGCTTCCAGCGAGGAGCGCTCTTTACCCAGCGCCTGCGCGCGTTCGGGTTCGTTCCAGACGTCCGGCTGTTCCAGCTCGGCGTTTACTTCTTCAAGACGCTCTTTCTTGGCATCGTAGTCAAAGATACCCCCTAAGAACGTCTGAGCGCTCTGTGAGGTCCTGAATGCGGTTTTTTACAGGATTGATTTCAAACATGGCTGTATTCTTTTCTGCGCTTGTCAAAATGCGGTTATAAGGGCGGGATCTTAGCGGATTCGCGCCCTTTTTTACAGTGAAAGTGATGCTAAATCGGCCAGATATCGTCGATGATCAGCTGCACGCTGCGGTTGCCTCGGAACTCGTTAACATCAAGCTTATAGGCAAGGCTCACTTCACGCACGCCGTTATCGGGCCAGATAGTGGTATCGACGTTAAAGGCGATGCCGTCCAGCAGCGGGCCGCCGCCGACTGGCTCAACCATGACCTTCAGATGGCGCTCGCCGACGATACGCTGCTGCAACAGGCGAAAACGGCCATCGAACAGCGGCTCCGGGAACATCTGTCCCCATGGCCCGGCATCGCGCAGCATCTCTGCAACCTCCAGCGTCATTTCCGCAGGGGAAAGCGGGCCGTCCGAGACGACCTCCCCCTGTAGCAGGGCAGGATCCAGCCACTCGGTAACAAGATCGCCAAAGCGCTGCTGAAACGCCTCAAAGCGCGATGCCTCCAGCGACAGCCCCGCCGCCATGGCGTGACCACCAAACTTCAGCATCATGCCCGGGTAGAGCGTGTCGAGACGCTCAAGGGCGTCGCGCATATGCAGCCCCTGGATCGAACGGCCGGAGCCTTTCAGCAGGCCATCTCCCGCCGGAGCGAAGGCTATGACCGGGCGGTGGAAGCGCTCTTTGATGCGCGAGGCGAGAATACCGACCACGCCCTGGTGCCACTCAGGGTGATACATCGCCAGCCCGCCGGGCAGCGTCTCGCTGCTGCGCTCCAGCTTCTCGCACAGCGCCAGCGCCTCGGCCTGCATCCCCTGCTCAATCTCTTTACGCGTCTGGTTGAGGGCGTCCAGCTCGCTGGCCAACACCCGGGCTTCACCGACGTTGTCGCAGAGCAGCAGCGCCACGCCTACCGACATATCGTCGAGCCGTCCGGCGGCGTTAAGCCGGGGACCGAGGGCAAAACCGAGATCGCTGGCCGCCAGCTTCTGTGGGTCGCGGTTGGCGATCTCCAGCAGTGCCTTAATGCCCGGACGGCACTTGCCCGCACGTATGCGGCTCAGCCCCTGCC
Source organism: Pseudescherichia sp. (assembly GCA_039594205.1). Classification (GTDB taxonomy): domain Bacteria; phylum Pseudomonadota; class Gammaproteobacteria; order Enterobacterales; family Enterobacteriaceae; genus Pseudescherichia. The sequence goes on from JBCNNW010000005.1 coordinate 98,430, forward strand.
AGGTTAAAATACGGTTGTTGGCATCCAGCGGCACTACGTCGGCCACCGTGCCAAGGGCAACGAGATCCAGCAGCTCCGCCAGGTTAGGCTCGGCCAGTCCCCGGGCGGCAAACCAGCCCTGGTCACGCAGATGGGCGCGCAGGGCCAGCATCAAATAGAATGCAACCCCTACCCCAGCCAGCGACTTCGACGGGAAGGTGCAGTCGCGCAGGTTCGGGTTCACGATCGCCTCGGCGTCCGGCAGCGTATCTCCTGGCAGGTGGTGATCGGTCACCAGCACCGGGATCCCCAGCTCATGGGCGCGATCGACGCCGGTATGGGAGGAGATACCGTTATCCACGGTCAGGATCATCTGCGCACCGCGGGCATGCGCCTGATCGACCACCTCCGGGCTTAGCCCGTAGCCGTCGTCAAAGCGGTTCGGCACCAGGCAGGTAACGTTCCCGCAGCCCAGCGCACGCAGGGCCAGCACGCTAAGGGCGGTGCTGGTGGCACCGTCGGCGTCAAAATCGCCGACAACGACAATGCGCAGCTCCTCTTGCAGGGCGCGATAGAGCAGCGCCACGGCTTTATCGATGCCGCTGAGCTGCTGCCATGGGAGCATCCCTCTGACGCTGCGCTCCAGCTCCCCGGCCGAACTGACGCCGCGGCTGGCATACAGGCGCCGCAGCAGCGGAGGCAGGTTCGCTGGGAGATCCGCCGCCTCATCCACTGTTCGGCGGCGAAGTTGTCTCTGATGTTTCACGTAAATTATTTACCGCTCATAGATTTCTGCTGGTCGAGGAACGCCTTCAGCTCCTGCGGGCCCTGGTAGCCCGGCACGACGTAGCCGTTGCTCAGGACAATAGCCGGGGTGCCGCTGACGCCAAACTGCACGCCCAGCGCATAGTGGTTAGCAATGTCGATATCGCAGCTGGCTGGCTGCACGCCTTTGCCGTTCATCGCATTGTCGAAAGCCTTGTTACGATCTTTTGCGCACCAGACCGACTTCATATCTTTTGCCGCATCGCTCTGGATACCCTGACGCGGGAAGGCCAGGTAGCGCACGGTGATACCCAGCGCGTTATAGTCCGCCATCTCTTCATGCAGCTTATGACAGTAGCCGCAGGTGATATCGGTAAACACGGTAATAACGTGCTTCTCCTGGGCGGCCTTGTAAACAATCATCTCTTTTTCCAGCGCGTTGAGATGGGTCATCAGCATCTGGTTAGTGACGTTAACCGGCTGCGCACCGCTGACGTCGTACATGGGTCCCTGAATAATATGTTTACCGTCGTCGGTGACGTAGAGCACGCCGCTGTTGGTCATAACGGTTTTCATGCCGCTCACCGGCGCAGGCTGGATCTCGGTGCTCTGTACGCCCAGCTTCGCCAGCGACTGTTTGATGGCCGCGTCATCAGCGTGGGCTGTGCCGGAGAGCGTTGCCGCCAGCAGGGTAAACATCATTAAACTCTTTTTCATAACCGTCCTTAACTGTTCAGCATCATGCCCGGGGGTGATGCTGTTGATGAAGTTGTCGCAAGCGCTCTGTAGCCACATGGGTGTAGATCTGGGTCGTAGAGAGATCGCTGTGTCCAAGCAGCATCTGCACCACGCGCAGGTCAGCGCCGTGGTTTAACAGATGCGTGGCAAACGCGTGGCGCAATACGTGCGGCGAAAGCTTTTCGCTATCGATGCCCGCCAGCAGAGCATAGTGCTTGATCCGGTGCCAGAAGGTCTGCCGGGTCATCTGCTGCGCGCGCTGGCTAGGAAAGAGCGTATCGATTGAGGTGCCGTTCAGCAACCACGGCCGCCCATGCTCAAGATAGTTCTCCAGCCAGTAAACGGCCTCTTCTCCCAGCGGTACCAGCCGCTCTTTGTTACCTTTACCGATTACCCGCACCACGCCCTGGCGCAGGCTAATGTCGCTCATGGTCAGCCCCACCAGCTCAGAGACGCGCAGCCCGGTAGCATAGAGCACCTCCAGCATGGCTTTATCGCGCAGCTCCAGCGGCAGATCCACCAGCGGAGCCTGCAGCAGGCGTTCAACCTGGGCCTCACTGAGATCTTTTGGCAGCCGCTGCGGCAGCTTAGGCGATGCCAGCAGCGCGCTGGGATCGTCCGGGCGCAGCTTCTCCCGGTACAGATGCTGAAAAAGACGCCGTATGGCGCTCAGCAGGCGCGCAGAGCTGGTGGCTTTATAGCCGCCTTCAATGCGCTCCGCCAGCAGCGCCTGCAGGTCATCGCTTTGCGCGCTCTGCAGCGAGAGACCGCGATGGTGCAGCCACTCCGCCACCATGCTGAGGTCACGACGGTAGGCGCTCAGCGTATTCTCGGCCAGATTGCGCTCCAGCCAGAGCGCATCAAGAAACTGTTCTATGCGTGCGAGATCCTGATCCATTTGAGCCTCTTGGGGTCTGCGGCTCTCCATTATGCCTGATTGCCCACTGATTCTGGTACACTGTGCGTAAAGCCCCATCAGGAATTGAGACGTTTACGCTATGAACATTGGTCTTTTTTATGGTTCCAGTACCTGCTACACCGAAATGGCGGCGGAGAAAATCCGCGACGTTATCGGCCCGGAACTGGTCACGCTACATAACCTGAAAGACGACGCTGTCTCCTTAATGGAGCAGTACGATGTCCTGATCCTCGGCATTCCCACCTGGGATTTTGGCGAGCTTCAGGAGGACTGGGAAGCCGCCTGGGACCAGCTCGATGGCCTCAACCTCGACGGTAAAATCATTGCGCTGTACGGCATGGGCGATCAGCTCGGCTACGGCGAGTGGTTCCTCGACGCGCTCGGCATGCTGCACGACAAGCTGGCCGCCAAAGCCGTGACCTTTATCGGCTATTGGCCAACAGAGGGCTATGAGTTTACCAGTCCTAAGCCGGTGATTGCCGACGGACAGCTCTTTGTAGGCCTGGCGCTGGATGAAACCAACCAGTACGACCTGAGCGAAGAGCGCATCCAGAACTGGTGTGAGCAGATCCTCAGCGAAATGGCCGAGCAGTTCGCCTGAACCGCTTTAGCGCGCGCCGGTCGCTGGCTGCTGTAACAGCATCCGGCGCAGGTCGCGCCACTCGCTCTCATCCATACTGTCTGCCGCCAGCCACAGGTGATGAGTGCGCCCGCCCGGCTTTTTACGCAGGCGCAGCATCATGCCGCTGTTAAGCATCCAGGGCGTGCCGATAATCTCCCATTCGCTACCCTGCCAGCGCAGCCGGGAATCCATCAGCAGCTTGATTTCACCGTGGCAGGCGTTAATGCGCCGCTGGCTGCGCACGCAGTCAAACACCACCAGCGACAGCAGCATAAGCCACAGCGGCGTATAGCGCAGCGGCCAGGGAGCCAGCAGGATTAGCGCTGCAACAAGACCATGAAGCAGAAGAGAGAGCCACTGGGCGCGCCACGAGACGCGTAGATCAGATTGCCACAGGACCACGTTCCCGATTCCGTGTCTGAATTAACTGCACCATTCTCTGCAACTCCGTGTCGGCAGGTTCACCGTGATTCATTAACCAGTTAAAGAGGTCTGGATCGTCACTTTCCAGCAGGCGAACGAAGAGCCGTTTATCGTCATCGCTCAGCGTATCGTACTCGTGTTCAAAAAAAGGCATGATGGAGATATCCAGCTCGCGCATTCCCCGGCGGCAGGCCCAATGGATGCGGGCTCTATTATTTATGTCCATGTCTTCTCCCTGCATTACGATATAGAAGTATCGATAGTGCAGACAGTGTATCGTGTTTTTTGTTCATCCTTTACTGGAAAGTTGATAATCAGGAAGGGAGCTTCCAACATAAAACATCCCGGACGTACGTTTTGCATTTTATTGCGTAGCGCTACGCATCCCGATGAAGTGAGCACAAATCGTATGCTTTTACCGCTTGCATTGGTCGGCGGCTCTTTTACCATTAAGCATCTAACAGCGTTAAGCAAACCAGGACACTACTATGGCCTTTACTCCTTTTCCTCCGCGCCAGCCTTCCGCCTCTGCGCGTCTGCCGCTGACGCTTATGACGCTCGACGACTGGGCGCTGGCAACCCTGACCGGTGCAGATAGCGAAAAGTATCTGCAGGGCCAGGTCACCGCTGACGTTGCCGCCCTGACCGAGCACCAGCACCTGCTGGCGGCACACTGCGATGCCAAAGGCAAAATGTGGAGCAACCTGCGCCTGTTTCGCCGCGACGGCGGCTTTGCCTTGATTGAGCGCCGCAGCATTCGTGATGCTCAGCTGACCGAGTTAAAAAAATATGCGGTCTTTTCTAAAGTCACTATCGTACCGGATGACGAGCATGTACTGCTGGGCGTGGCCGGTTTTCAGGCCCGCGCCGCGCTGGCGAATGTATTTACCACCCTGCCCGACGCTGAAAAGCAGGTCGTACAGGAGGGGGCAACCTCTATACTGTGGTTCGCGCACCCGGCAGAGCGTTTCCTGCTGGTCACTGACGTGGCCACGGCGGAAATGATTAGCGAGAAGCTACGCGGTGAAGCGCAGCTGAACAACAGTCAGCAGTGGCTGGCGCTGAACATTGAAGCGGGCCTGCCGGTGATCGACGCCGCCAACAGCGCTCAGTTTATTCCTCAGGCCACCAACCTGCAGGCGCTCGGTGGCATCAGCTTTAAGAAAGGGTGCTATACCGGCCAGGAGATGGTCGCCCGGGCGAAATTCCGCGGTGCCAACAAGCGCGCCCTGTGGTATCTGGCGGGTAAAGCGAGCCGCCTGCCGGAGGCGGGAGAAGATCTTGAGCTGAAGATGGGTGAAAACTGGCGTCGTACCGGGACGATCCTGGCGGCGGTACAGCTTGATGATGGCCGTCTGCTGGTACAGGCCGTGATGAATAACGATATGGAGCCGGACAGCGTCTTCCGCGTGCGCGACGATGCCAATACGCTCAGCATCGAGCCGCTGCCCTATTCGTTAGAAGAGTAAGTTGGTGCGCCGGGTGGCGGCTTCGCCTTACCCGGCCTACGGTTTTGTAAGCCCGGCAAGCTTGCGCCGCCGGGCAAAATTTAAGCCTGACCTACGTAGAAGTAGATGGCGAGGAAGTGGCACAGGCTGCCGCCGAGCACAAAGCCGTGCCAGATCGCGTGGTTGTAGGGGATGCGCCTGCACACGTAGAAGATCACCCCCAGCGAGTAGACAATGCCCCCTGCCGCCAGCAATATCAGCCCGCCCGCAGAGAGCCTGACGGCCAGCTCGTAGATGACCACCAGCGACAGCCAGCCCATCGCCAGGTAGGTCACAAGCGAGAGCACCTTAAAACGGTGGGCAATGGTTAATTTGAACAGGATCCCTAGCAGCGCCAAACCCCAGATGACAACCATCAGGCCACGCGCCAGCGGCGAATCCAGCCCTACCAGTAAAAAAGGCGTATAGGTGCCGGCTATCAGCAGATAGATAGCACAGTGGTCGAATTTCTTTAGCCAAGGCTTGGCACGCGGATGGGGAATGGCATGATAGAGCGTTGAGGCCAGAAACAGCAGGATCATACTCCCGCCGTAAAGGCTATAGCTGGTAATAGCCAGTGGGCCAGCATGATTATCCGTCGCCTGCATCAGCAAGAGCACCAGCCCCACTACGCCGAACACCAATCCAATACCATGACTTATGCTGTTGGCTATCTCCTCAGCCAGTGAATATCCTTTTTTTCTCAATGGTTTATCAACCATAGCTTACTCCATACAACGGAGGCTTACGCCGGGTCACTCAGTCGCCAATAGCTGCCTGAATGATAACCACTCTAGAGTAACTGAGAATGATTCCAGTGCACACCTGTTAGCTAAAATAAATATTACTGTCAGAAAAATGCAACAAACTCACGCTTCGCTCAGGCTACAGCTGTTCCGCTTTTAAGTGAGTGTCGCGCTGCGGTGCGGATTCCCGTTTCGGGCAAAATGTGGCAGCATAGAGAGGTGCCGCACCGTGCAGATAACCGTCTGAAAAAGGAAGCCTCGTGACCCTGTTTAACCACTCCGCTGTTGCCAGCCTCAATAACCTTGAGATGATGGTCTACAACGTGGTCATTAAAAATCGCGACAAGGTGATGTACATGACCATTCGCGAGCTGGCCGATGCGGCAGGCGTCTCTACTACTACCGTTCTCCGCTTCTGCCGTAAGCTGGAGTGCGAAGGATACTCGGAATTCCGCGTGCGCTTTAAACTCTATTTAGCACAAAGCGAACCGCAGCCTGCTAATTTTGGTGCCAGCGAAATTATTAGCTTTTTTAAAAGCGTGAATAACGATGAATTCGATCGCCTGCTGGATCAGGCCACCGATATTATTTTAGCTTCCGAGCGTATTATATTTGTTGGCGTTGGCACCTCCGGCTCGCTGGCAAAATATGGTGCACGTTTCTTTTCTAACGTCGGTAAATTCAGCAATCACGTTGACGATCCCTATTTTCCTGTCACCAACGATATGGCGAAAAATGCGCTGGCAATTGTCCTCTCCGTCTCCGGCGAGACAGAGGAGATCCTGCGTTTCGCCAGCCAGTTCAGCCTGCATCACTGTAAGGTGATGTCGATTACCAGCCACGAGCACTCGGCGCTGGCTAAGCTGGCGGATTTTAACCTCTCCTGGCATATTCCCCAGACGCGCATTTCAGGGGGTTACGATCTGACTACCCAAATTCCCGTGATCTATATTCTTGAAACCCTGGGCCGCAAGCTGGCGAAAAAATTAGCCTAAAAAAACAGGCTGTTTTTTCTCTGTAACATATTACCGAGGCGGCAAAGTGTTATATCGTGACTTTCGATTGGGCTTTGCTAGACTCGGCGTAAACCTATTTTCTGTCGGTTACAGCGGGATAAATAAGCATGAAAAAGATCACCTTACCAAAAGACTTTTTATGGGGCGGCGCGGTCGCTGCGCATCAGGTTGAAGGCGGCTGGAACAAAGGCGGCAAAGGCCCGAGCATCTGCGACGTGCTGACCGGCGGCGCGCACGGCGTACCGCGTGAAATCACCCAGGACGTTGTGCCCGGCAAATACTATCCGAATCACGAAGCCGTTGAGTTCTACAGCCACTACAAAGAAGACATCAAGCTGTTTGCCGAGATGGGCTTTAAGTGTTTCCGTACCTCTATCGCCTGGACCCGTATCTTCCCGAACGGCGACGAGCAGACGCCGAACGAAGAGGGTCTGCAGTTCTATGACGATATGTTCGATGAGCTGCTGAAATATAACATCGAGCCGGTGATCACCCTCTCCCACTTTGAGATGCCCCTGCACCTGGTGCAGGCCTACGGCGGCTGGACAAATCGTAAAGTGGTGGATTTCTTTGTGCGCTTCGCCGAAGTGGTTTTCGAGCGCTATAAGAGCAAGGTCAAATACTGGATGACCTTTAACGAGATCAACAACCAGCGTAACTGGCGCGCGCCGCTGTTTGGCTACTGCTGCTCTGGCGTGGTCTATACCGAGCATGAAAACCCGGAAGAGACCATGTATCAGGTGCTGCACCACCAGTTCGTTGCCAGCGCGTTGGCGGTGAAGGCCGCACGGGAGATCAATCCTGAGATGCAGGTTGGCTGCATGCTGGCGATGGTGCCGCTCTATCCGTTCTCCTGTAAGCCGGAAGACGTGATGTATGCTCAGGAGTCGATGCGCGAGCGCTGGGTCTTTACCGACGTGCAGCTGCGCGGCTACTACCCCTCCTACGTTCTGAACGAGTGGGAGCGCCGCGGCTTTGACATCAAAATGGAAGCCAACGACGAGCAGATCCTGCGTGAGGGTACCTGCGCCTACCTCGGTTTCAGCTACTACATGACCAACGCGGTGAAAGCGGAAGGCGGCAGCGGTGACGCGATCTCTGGCTTTGAAGGCAGCGTGCCAAACCCGCACGTTAAAGCCTCGGACTGGGGCTGGCAGATTGACCCGGTCGGCCTGCGCTATGCTCTGTGCGAGTTGTACGAGCGCTACCAGAAGCCGCTGTTTATCGTGGAGAACGGCTTCGGCGCGTACGATAAAGTGGAAGAGGATGGCAGCATCAATGACGACTACCGGATTGATTACCTGCGCGCCCACGTGGAAGAGATGATCAAAGCCGTGACCTACGACGGCGTCGATCTGATGGGCTACACCCCGTGGGGCTGCATCGACTGCGTATCGTTCACCACCGGCCAGTACAGTAAACGCTATGGCTTTATCTACGTGAACAAGCACGACGACGGTACCGGGGACATGTCCCGCTCCCGTAAGAAGAGCTTTGCGTGGTACAAAGCGGTAATCGCCAGCAACGGTGAGAATCTGTAAGCGTTAAATGCCGGGTGGCGGCTCCGCCTTACCCGGCCTACTTGATGTGGTCGGCGGCTACTTGCCGCCCGCCATCTCAATAAAACTGCCCGTCACGTACGACGCCTTCTCGCTTAGCAGCCAGACAATCGCCTGCGCTACCTCTTCCGGCTGACCGCCGCGCTGCATCGGCAGCATGGACTTGACTCTATCAACCCGTCCCGGCTCGCCGCCCGAGGCGTGAATATCGGTATAAATCAGGCCAGGGCGTACGCAGTTGACGCGAATGCCCTGCGCCGCCACCTCAAGTGATAAACCGGTAGTCAGCGAATCCACCGCCCCTTTAGAAGCTGCGTAATCCACATACTCACCCGGCGCGCCCAGGCGTGAAGCTGCGGAGGAGACATTCACTATTGCCCCACCCTTACCACCATGTTTAAACGACATGCGTTTTACCGCCTCGCGACAGCAGAGAAAGTAGCCCGTCACGTTGGTAGCCAGCACGCGGTTGATGCGCTCGGCCGACAGGTTTTCGATGGTCGATTGCTCAAAAAGAATGCCTGCGTTATTGACCAGCGCGGTCAGCGGCGCGTTCTCTTTATCGAGGCGGGCAAACATCGCCAATACCTGCGCTTCATCGCCGATATCAGCCTGGACTGCGAAAGCTCTGCCGCCCGTAGCGACGATCGTGTTAACCACCCCGGTTGCCGCCTCCACGTTGTGATGATAGTTAACCGCCACGCTATAGCCTTCACGCGCCAGCTCCAGCGCCGTAGCCCTGCCGATCCCCCGGCTTGCGCCGGTTACCAGTGCAATACCCATTCTATTCTCCCAATAAAAAAGCCGGGTGGCGGCTTCGCCTTACCCGGCCTACGCTACTACACCAACACTATTACTGGTATTCGCTCATCGGCACACAGGAGCAGAACAGGTTGCGGTCGCCGTAGACGTCATCAAGACGTTTCACGGTCGGCCAGTACTTATTCGCAGACCCTGCCGGGAAGACCGCCAGCTCACGGCTGTAGCCGTGGCTCCACTCCACCACCAGCTCGTGCTGGGTATGCGGGGCGTTGACCAGCGGATTATCCTCCAGCGTCCACTCGCCATCCTGCACGCGATCGATCTCCATGCGGATAGCCAGCATTGCGTCAATAAAGCGGTCCAGCTCGGCTTTGCTCTCCGATTCAGTCGGCTCTACCATCAGCGTACCCGCCACCGGGAAGGACATGGTTGGCGCGTGGAAGCCGTAGTCGATGAGACGCTTGGCGATATCCAGCTCGCTAATGCCGGTCTGCTCTTTCAGCGGACGAATATCCAGAATGCACTCGTGCGCTACGCGGCCGTCGCGACCGGTATAGAGCACCGGGAAGGCCGACTGCAGGCGGGTAGCAATGTAGTTGGCGTTGAGGATCGCCACCTGGCTGGCCTTTTTCAGCCCTTCTGCGCCCATCATGCGGATGTACATCCAGCTGATTGGCAGAATAGAGGCGCTGCCGAACGGAGCAGCAGAGACCGCACCCTGACGAGTCAGCATCCCTTCAATCTGAACCACGCTGTGGCCTGGAACGAACGGGGCCAGGTGCGCTTTCACGCCGATAGGACCCATGCCTGGGCCGCCGCCGCCGTGCGGGATGCAGAAGGTTTTATGCAGGTTGAGGTGCGAAACGTCCGCGCCAATAAAGCCAGGAGAGGTGATCCCTACCTGAGCGTTCATGTTTGCGCCGTCCAGGTAGACCTGACCACCGAACTGGTGGACGATTTCGCACACCTCGCGGATGGTCTCTTCATACACGCCGTGAGTGGATGGATAGGTCACCATGATGCAGGAGAGGTTCGCCGCGTGCTGCTCCGCTTTTGCGCGTAGATCCGCCAGGTCGATGTTGCCGTTTTTATCGCAGGCAACCACGACCACCTGCATCCCCGCCATCTGCGCCGACGCCGGGTTAGTGCCGTGGGCGGAGCTGGGGATCAGGCAGATGTCACGATGGCCGTCGTTGCGGCTCTCATGGTAGTGGCGGATCGCCAGCAGGCCCGCGTACTCGCCCTGCGCGCCGGAGTTCGGCTGCATGCAGAGGGCGTCGTAGCCGGTCAGCTTCACCAGCCACTCAGAGAGCTGGTTGATCATCTGATGATACCCTTCCGCCTGGTCTGCCGGGCAGAACGGATGCAGCTCGGAGAATTCAGGCCAGGTGATAGGGATCATCTCTGCGGCGGCGTTCAGCTTCATGGTGCAGGAGCCAAGCGGGATCATCGCCTGATTCAGGGCCAGATCCTTACGCTCCAGCGAGTGCATGTAGCGCATCATCTCGGTTTCGCTGTGATAGCGATTGAATACCGGATGGCTCAGAATAGCATCATCACGCAGCATACCCGGCTGAATTGCGCGGCTGTCGTGAGCCACCTCTTTGTCCAGCGCGTCAATATTGAGACCATGACCATCGCCGACAATGACGTCAAACAGCGTCGCCACGTCTTCGCGGGTGGTGGTTTCATCGAGCGTAATACCTACGGCGTTATGAATGTCGCTACGCAGGTTGATCTCTGCCGCTTCGGCACGTGCCAGCACCGCCGCTTTGTCGGCAACCTCAACGCAGAGGGTGTCAAAGAAGTGCGCGTGGCGCAGCTGCAACCCTTTCTGCTGCAGGCCGGTGGCGAGGATATCGGCCAGGCGGTGGATACGACCCGCAATGCGCTTCAGGCCAACCGGGCCGTGGAATACGGCGTAGAGGCTGGCGATATTCGCCAGCAGCACCTGCGAGGTACAGATGTTAGAGTTCGCTTTCTCGCGGCGGATATGCTGCTCGCGGGTCTGCATCGCCATGCGCAGCGCGGTGTTACCGGCGGCATCTTTTGATACGCCAATAATACGGCCTGGCATGGAGCGTTTGAATTCATCTTTAGCGGCAAAGAAGGCCGCGTGCGGGCCGCCGTAGCCCATCGGCACGCCGAAGCGCTGGGCAGAGCCGAAGACGATATCCGCCCCCTGCTTGCCTGGTGCGGTCAGCAGTACCAGCGCCATAAAGTCTGCCGCGACGCTCACCACAACTTTGCGCGCTTTCAGCTCGCTAATCAGCGCGCTGTAGTCATGCACTTCGCCAGTGGTGCCTACCTGCTGAAGCAGCACGCCGAAGAGATCCTGATGATCCAGCGCCTTGTCGGCGTCGTCGACCACGATCTCAAAGCCAAAGGTTTCTGCGCGGGTGCGCACCACGTCCAGGGTCTGCGGATGCACATCGGCGGCGACAAAGAAGCGGTTCGCCCCCTTCAGCTTGCTCACGCGTTTGGCCATCGCCATCGCTTCGGCTCCTGCGGTTGCTTCATCAAGCAGCGAGGCGGAAGCGATATCGAGACCGGTCAGATCGAGCGTCACCTGCTGGAAGTTGAGCAGTGCCTCAAGGCGGCCCTGGGAGACTTCCGGCTGATAAGGGGTATAGGCGGTGTACCAGCCTGGATTTTCCAGCATGTTGCGCAGGATCACCGGCGGCAGCTGCACGGCGGTGTAGCCCATGCCGATGTAAGACTTAAAGCGCTTGTTGCGCGCGGCGATGGCTTTCAGCTCGGCCAGCGCGGCAAACTCCGTGGTCGCCTCGCCAATCTGCGGCGGCGTTGCCAGCTGAATGTCCTGCGGAACAATCTGGCCAATCAGGGCGTTAAGTGAATCTGCGCCAACGGTTTTCAGCATCTCTTGCTGCTGAGCAGCGTCCGGCCCGATGTGGCGATCGATAAAAGCGTCGCGGTGTTCAAGCTGGCTTAAAGTCTGGGTCATGAGCGATGGTTCCTGAAACGTGCGGTGAATCGTGGTTGTCTTAACCTGAAATGCCCGGTGGCGCTATCGCTTACCGGGCCTACGGGATCGGTAGGCCGGATAAACGTCGTGCCATCCGGCATAGCTTTATTCAGCTTCTAATAAAGCTTCGTACGCGGTCGCGTCCAGCAGAGCTTCAACTTCTGCTTCGTCGCTGGCCTTGATTTTAAAGATCCAGCCGCCGGCGTATGGCTCGCTGTTAACCAGCTCTGGGTTGTCGCTGAGCGCATCGTTGACTGCCACGATCTCGCCGCCCACCGGTGCATAGATGTCAGAGGCCGCCTTGACGGATTCTGCCACGGCACAGTCATCGCCCGCGCTGACGGTAGCGCCAACGTCCGGCAGGTCAACAAACACCATATCGCCCAGCAGCTCCTGCGCATGTTCGGTGATGCCAACGGTGTAGGAGCCGTCTGCCTCTTTGCGCAGCCATTCGTGTTCTTTACTGTATTTCAGGTCGCCAGGTACATTGCTCATTCACATTTCTCCACGATAGATTAGGTTACGCGACGGCTTTGCCAGCGCGCACAAAAACAGGTTTCGTTACCTTCACCGGCATTTCACGGTTGCGGATCTGCACGATAGCCGTGTCGCCAATCCCGGCCGGTACGCGAGCCAGCGCGATGCTGTAGCCCAGCGTCGGTGAGAAGGTACCGCTGGTGATAATGCCCTCCTGCGAGTTGCCGCTGGCATCGGTGAAACGCACCGGCAGTTCGTTACGCAGGACGCCTTTTTCAGTCATGATCAGGCCAACCAGCTGCTCGGTGCCTCTTTCACGCTGTAGTTCCAGCGCTTCGCGGCCAATGAAGTCACGATCCTCCGGCGCCCAGGCGATGGTCCAGCCCATATTCGCCGCCAGCGGCGAAACGCCTTCATCCATCTCCTGGCCGTAGAGGTTCATGCCCGCTTCCAGACGCAGCGTGTCGCGCGCACCCAGACCGCAGGGCTTCACGCCTGCGCCAACCAGCGCCTGCCAGAAATCCGCCGCCTGCTCGCTCGGCAGCGCAATCTCATAGCCCGCCTCACCGGTGTAGCCGGTAGTCGCGATAAACCAGCCGTCCGACTCCACGCCAAAGAAGGGCTTCATGCCTGCCACGGCCTGACGTTGGGCATCTGTAAACAGGCCCGCTGCTTTCGCCTGGGCATTCGGCCCTTGCACAGCGATCAGCGCAAGATCGTCACGCACGGTAATCTCGATATCAAACGGCGCCGCGTGCTGGGTGATCCAGGCGAGATCTTTTTCGCGGGTGGCGGAGTTCACCACGAGGCGGAAGTGATCTTCGGTAAAGAAGTAGACGATCAGATCGTCAATAACGCCGCCGGAGGCGTTAAGCATGCCGCTGTAGAGCGCCTTGCCCGGCTGGGTCAGTTTAGCAACGTCGTTGGCCAGCAGATGACGGAGAAACGCCCGGCAGCGGCTGCCACGCAGGTCAACGATGGTCATATGCGAGACATCAAACATACCGGCATCGGTACGCACCGCGTGGTGCTCATCGATCTGCGAGCCATAGTGCAGCGGCATCATCCAGCCGTGGAAATCCACCATGCGGGCACCGCACAGCGTATGTTGTTCGTATAAAGGGGTTTGCTGAGCCATCTTTTCCTCATTGAATAAGCGGGGCCAGGATAAATAAGGCGAAGTCGTAAGCAGGTAGCCTCGTTTCCAGACGGCGACGCAAACGTTACCTTTTGCCTGAACTTATCACCGAAATGCGGGCATAACCATAAGCAAAAATGTTCCATCACATTAGCTTATGACCTTAAAAGCCAAATCAGGCTGCAGGATATTACACTGCCAACGGGCCATACGTTTGCGATAAACATCATAAAAAAGACGATGGATGCCCGATTAGCCAGCGTATTACGCGGCAAAGCGCGGAGATTTCCAGAATGCGAAAAATAGAGGGATGAGAAAAAGTAATCCGAAAACAGGGGTGAAATTAGAATATTTCAAATGAGAGAACGCGTCCCTCTCCAGGGTCGGAGAGGGAAAGTGTGATCGAGTTAACGTAACCACTCGGGCAGGTCGTTCAGGCCCATCGCCTGGCGGATAAGCTGCGGCTTAACCCCCGGCAGCGTGTCGGCCAGCTTCAGGCCGAGATCGCGCAGCAGCTTTTTCGCCGGGTGCGTACCGGCAAACAGCTCGCGAAAGCCCTGCATACTCGCCAGCATCACCCCGGCGCTGTGTTTACGGCTGCGCTCATAGCGGCGCAGATAGAGGTGCTGGCCAATATCTTTGCCTGCGCCATGCAGGCGTTTCAGCTCGTTGACCAGCTCGGCGGCATCCATAAAGCCAAGGTTTACCCCCTGCCCCGCCAGCGGATGGATGGTATGCGCGGCATCGCCCACTAATGCCAGCCGATGGGCGGCAAACTGCCGTGCATAGCGCCCCGTCAGCGGAAAGACCAGTCTCTCGCTCTCTACGTGGCAAAGGCCCAGGCGATTATCGAACGCTATGTCCAGCGCCTGGTTGAAGGCCTCCTCCGTCGCCTCCTGCATGCCTGCCGCCTCCAGCGGTGGCAACGACCAGACAATGGAGCAGAGATGCGGATCGCTCAGCGGCAGGAAGGCTAAGATGCCGTCGCCGTGGAAGACCTGCCGCGCCACCGCCTCGTGAGGCTCATCGGTGCGGATAGTAGCGACCAGCGCATGATGACGATAGTCCCATGAGGTAAGTGCAATATCGGCTTTTTCACGCAGCCAGGAGTTAGCCCCGTCCGCGCCAACCACCAGCCGTGCCGTCAGCATGCCGCCATCTTTCAGGGTTAAAAAGGCTTCGTTTTCACCCCAGGCGACCTGCTGCACGCCAGCGGGTGCCATGAGCGTAACATCCTGACACTGCTGCGCTTTCTGCCACAGCGCCTGATGGATCACATCGTTCTCAATAATATGGCCCAGGTGGCTATAGCCCATGCTGCGGTCGTCAAAAGCGATGCGTCCAAAGCTGTCTTTGTCCCACACTTCCATACCGTGATAGCAGCTGGCGCGGTTCGCCACGATAGATGACCAGACGCCAAGACGCGTCAGCAGCTTTTCACTGGCGGCGTTGATGGCCGAAACACGGAGCGCAGGCGGCGCACTCTCCGGCAGCGGCTGGGGCGGGTTTTGCTCCAGCACCGCTACACGCAGGCCGCTCCCCTGCAATCCGCAGGCTACCGCCAGACCAACCATACCGCCGCCGACAATTGCTACATCTACACTCTGCAAAATACGCTCCCAAAACTTAGGCCTGTTATTGTGCGACCCATCCAAGGGTTCGCTGCGCCAGCACGTCGCGTGCCGGGGTAAAAAGTTCCATTGCCATCAGGCCAGCGTTACGACCCGCAACCAGCGGTGACCAGCGATTAGCAAACAGCTGCACCAGCCCGTCGGTAACACCGATTGTCGCCGCTTTGTCACTCTGGCGACGCTGCTGATAGCCGTGCAGCACCGGATAAGCCCCAACGTCGCCGTTACTTGCCCATACGTCAGCCAGCGTCTCAGCCAGGCTCATCACATCACGCATGCCGAGGTTGAACCCCTGTCCGGCGATGGGGTGCAGCGTCTGGGCAGCATTACCTACCAGCGCCACGCGGTGCGATACCGCCGATGAGGCGGTAGTTAACGCCAGCGGATAGGCGCTGCGGGTGCCCGCGTGGACAATGCGTCCAAGCCGCCAGCCGAACGCGCTTTGCAGCTCGTGGCAGAAGCGTTCATCGGACCAGGCCATCACCTCATCGCGCTTCTCCAGTGGATGACACCAGACCAGCGAGTAGCGCCCCTGCGACATAGGCAGCAGCGCCAGCGGGCCGTGCTCGGTGAAGCGCTCGAAGGCTCGCCCCTGTCCGGCAAGCGAGGTAGTGACGTTGGCGATCAGGGCCACCTGATGATACGGCGTCTGCTGCCAGCCGATACCGCACTGCGCTGCCAGCGCCGAGCGGGAGCCGTCCGCCGCCACCAGCAGGCTTCCCTGCAGCGTTTTACCGCTCTCCAGGGTCACGCTGACGCCATCCTCGCGGCGAGTGAAGTCGCTCACGCGGTCAGGACAGTGCAGCGTGACGCCAGGCGCACGGCGTAGCAGTGAAAACAGCCGCTGGCCTACCTCGTGCAGCTCAACCACGTGCCCGAGGGCATCGACGCGGTAGTCCTGCGCTTCCAGCGTCACGAAGCCCGCATGACCGCGATCGCTGACGTGAACGGTGGTGATGGGGGTGGCGCACTGGGCAATATGCTGCCAGATGCCGAGCCGCGCCAGATGCTGGCCAGTGCCCTCGGCCAGCGCAATGGCACGCGCATCAAAGCCAGGATGCGCCTGCTCTTCCGGGGCGGTGGCTTCAATAAGGTGCACCGGCAGCGTGCCGTGCGTCAGGCGCGAAATGGCCAGCGCAAGCGTAGCGCCGGTCATCCCGCCGCCGACGATTATTACGCTCATGAATGCTTCGCCGCCGCCATCAGCGCCTCGATCTCATCGGCCTTCTTCACTACGCTGGCGGTCAGGTTCTCGTTGCCGTTTTCGGTGATGAGGATGTCATCCTCAATGCGGATCCCAATGCCACGATACTGGGGCGGCACGTCGGCATCCGGAGCGATATAGAGACCCGGTTCGACGGTCAGCACCATGCCCGGCTCAAGCGTGCGCGAGCGGTCAGGCCCGTAGACGCCGACGTCGTGAACGTCCAGCCCCAGCCAGTGGCTCAGGCCGTGCATGAAGAAGGCGCGGTGGGCGTTGTCGGCCATCAGCTGATCAACGTCACCTTTCAGGATATCGAGCTTCACCAGCCCGGTAATCATGATCCGCACAACGTCGCTGGTAACGTCCTGAATCGAGGTGCCCGGACGGAACAGGGCCAGCGCGGCGTCGAGGGAGGCCAGCACGATGTCATAGATCTCGCGCTGGGCCGGGGTAAATTTGCCGTTGATCGGGAAGGTACGGGTAATATCCCCCGCGTAGCCCCGATACTCGCACCCGGCGTCGATCAGCACCAGCTCACCGTCGCGCAGCTCGCTTTCGTTCTCGGTGTAGTGCAGGATGCAGCCGTTTTCCCCACCGCCGACGATGGTGTTGTAGGAGGCAAAGCGTGCCCCGTGGCGGTTGAACTCGTGCAGGATCTCACCTTCGAGCTGGTATTCGAACATCCCTGGACGGCAGACCTGCATTGCCCGCGTATGGGCCAGCGCGCTGATCTCACCTGCGCGGCGCAGGACGTCTATCTCTTCCGGGGATTTAAACAGGCGCATCTCATGGACGATGGGCCGCCAGTCAGTCAGCGAGGCGGGCGCGGTGAGATTCTGTCGGGACCCTTTACGCAGCTTGTCCAGCGCAGTGAAGAGGATGGCATCGGCATAGGGATATTCGCCCTGCGCGTGGTAGACCACGTCGAGTCCGTTAAGCAGTTGATAGAGCTGCTCGTCGATTTCACTGAACGCCAGCGCCCGATCCACGCCCAGCTTCTCCGGTGCGGCCTCTTGGCCCAGCCGACGGCCAAACCAGATCTCTGCGGTTTTATCCCGCAGGCGGTTGAACAGCACGCTGTGATTATGGGTGTCATCGCTCTTGATCAGCACCAGCACCGCCTCAGGCTCATTAAAGCCGGTGAAGTACCAGAAGTCGCTGTTTTGACGGTAGGGATATTCACTGTCGGCGCTGCGGGTCGCCTCCGGAGCGGAGAAGATCAGCGCCGCGCTGGCCGGGGCCATCTGCGCAAGCAGCGCCTGGCGGCGGCGAAGAAACTCAGACTGGGTCATGACACCTCCTTTTTAGCATTCAGTACGACGCTTAATGTAGCGTTGGCTTACGCACTTCCGGTGCGGTCGGCTGTGGACGGGTAAACGTATCGTGGCAGAGCAGCGCCGCTACGCGGACGTACTCCACGATCTCTTCGAGCGACATCTCCAGCTCTTCCTGGTCTTCGTCCTCCTCGTAGCCCAGCTGCGCGATGTTACGCAGATCGTCGATAGCCTCGCCGGTATCACCGGTGACTTTATCGAGCTTCGGCTGCGTGACGCCCAGCCCCAGCAGGAAGTGGTTTACCCAGCCCGCCATGGCATCGGCCCGGTCAAACACGCTGACCTCATCACCGTCCGGCAGAAAGAGCTGGAACTGGAAGCCATCGTCCTCCAGCGCGTCGCTGGTAGCGGCGTGCATTTTGCGCAGCGCCTCGGCCAGCTCATGGCCGAACGCCAGGCCTTCGTTGGTAAGATCGTGCAGCAGCGGCTGCCACGAGGTGTCGCTATTGCCACCGCAAAGCATCCCGCCGATCAGACCATGCATCTCGGCTGCCGTTAAGCCAACACCCTGTTGGTTGAGTAACTGGTTCAATTCATTGTAACCAGGCATTTCGTTCTGTATTGACATGCGCATTCGTCGTCGTTGGGAGAAAGATTCATGGTATGCTACCACTTTGGACCCTGGTGATATAGCCGTCAGCTTTCGCCAAACATGCGTTTGCGACCTTTACGTATAGGTTTCTTTTTACGGCTATGTTAAGAGAATAGGCTAAGAGTTCAGGTTATGAGAATCTGCTTGAATCCTCTAACCAGGGTAGCTATAGTGTCGCCCCTTCGCAGCCATGACTCGGTTGCCAAGGTAGAGCGCAGTCAAACAGCAGGAAGGTGTCATGTCTGCACAACCCGTCGATATCCAAATTTTTGGCCGTTCACTGCGCGTGAACTGTCCGCCTGAACAGCGGGATGCTCTTAATCAGGCTGCAGATGATCTCAATCAGCGGTTGCAAGATCTGAAAGTTCGCACTAGAGTCACAAATACTGAGCAGCTGGTTTTCATCGCCGCGTTGAACATTAGCTATGAGCTTGCTCAGGAAAAGGCAAAAACCCGCGACTACGCATCCAGCATGGAGCAGCGTATTCGACTGTTACAGCAGACCATTGAACAGGCGTTGCTTGATCAGGGTCGCACTAACGAAAGACCGGGACCGAAGTTTGAATAACACTTCATTGTCGACTATGGTAGAGTGACAGTGAAGAAAAAATTTCTCTGAGATGTTCGCAAGCGGGCCAGTCCCCTGAGCCGATATTTCATACCACAAGAATGTGGCGCTCCATGGTTGGTGAGCATGCTCGGTTCGTCCGAGAAGCCTTAAAACTATGACGACATATTCACCTTGAACCAAGGGTTCAAGGGTTACAGCCTGCGGCGGCATCTCGGAGATTCCCCTTCCTCTACCCAATATCATGACATCACTCGCGCTACCCATTTCGTCCCGACAGCACATTCGCCAGCACATCCGCCAGCGTCGCCGCGCCCTGAGCAACGACGAGCAGCGCAGCTACGCCCAGCAGGCCGCTAACCGCATGATGGCATTTCCGCCGATGGTGCTGGCCAACACCGTGGCGCTGTTTCTCTCTTTTGACGGTGAGCTTGATACCCGCCCGTTGATCGAGCAGCTGTGGCGCAGCGGCAAACGCGTCTGCCTGCCGGTTTTGCACCCCTTCAGCCCCGGCAATCTACTGTTTCTGCACTACCATCCTGAAAGCGAGCTGGTGATGAATCATCTGAAAATTCATGAGCCAAAGCTCGACCTGCGCGACGTTACGCCGCTCAATACGCTTGACGTGTTGATTACACCGCTGGTGGCCTTTGACAATCAAGGGCAACGGCTGGGGATGGGCGGTGGCTTTTACGATCGCACCCTACAGAAGTGGCAGCAGCACGGCTTCACGCCGGTGGGCTACGCCCATGACTGTCAACGGGTCGACGCCCTGCCGGTAGAAGAGTGGGATATTCCGTTGCCTGCGGTGGTGACGCCATCGCAGACCTGGCAGTGGTAGGCCCGGCTGGCACGCCGGGCAACATGGATCAGTAAAGCAGGCGTGCGCGGATAGTGCCCGCGATACCCTTCATGCTCTGCAGCGCCTTCTGCGCCACCTCTTCTTCCGCTTCGATATCGATCACCACGTAGCCCATCTGCGGCGTAGTTTGCAGATACTGGGCGGCGATGTTGACGCCTTGCTCAGCGAAAATCTGGTTGATTGCGGTCAGCACGCCAGGGCGGTTCTCGTGGATATGCAGCAGGCGACGACCGCCGTGCAGCGGCAGGGAGACTTCCGGGAAGTTGACGGCAGAGAGCGTGGAGCCGTTGTCTGAATACTTCACCAGCTTGCCCGCCACTTCAAGGCCGATGTTCTCCTGCGCTTCCTGAGTAGAGCCGCCAATATGCGGAGTCAGAATAACGTTGTCGAACTCACAGAGCGGAGACTCAAACGGATCGCTATTGGTTGCCGGCTCGGTCGGGAAGACGTCGATAGCCGCCCCAGCCAGGTGCTTATTACGCAGCGCGTCACACAGGGCCGGAATATCAACCACCGTGCCACGAGCGGCGTTGATCAGCAGCGCGCCGGGCTTCATCAGAGCCAGCTCCTCGACGCCAATCATGTCTTTAGTAGAGGCATTTTCTGGCACATGCAGGCTCACCACATCGCTCATGTTCAGCAGGTCAGAGAGATGCTGAACCTGGGTCGCGTTGCCCAGCGGCAGCTTGCTTTCGATATCGTAGAAGTAGACATGCATCCCCAGCGACTCGGCCAGAATGCCCAGCTGGGTACCAATGTGGCCGTAGCCGATAATACCGAGCTTCTTGCCGCGCGCCTCATAGGAGCCAGCGGCAAGCTTGTTCCAGACGCCGCGGTGCGCCTTCGCATTTGCTTCAGGAATGCCGCGCATCAGCAGCAGCAGCTCACCGATCACCAGCTCCGCCACTGAACGGGTATTGGAGAACGGTGCGTTGAACACCGGCACGCCGCGTTTGGCGGCCGCGTTAAGGTCAACCTGGTTGGTGCCGATGCAGAAGCAGCCGACAGCGACCAGCTTCTCTGCGGCAGCGAAAATCTCTTCCGTCAGATGGGTACGGGAGCGCAGGCCGATGAAATGGGCATCACGGATCGACTCTTTCAGCTGGGCGCTGTCCAGCGCACCTTTGTGAAATTCGATGTTGGTGTAACCTGCCGCACGAAGGCTATCCAGCGCTTTCTGGTGTACGCCTTCGACCAGCAAAAACTTAATTTTGTCTTTTTCCAGTGATACTTTTGCCATTTCCCCGACCCTGTTATTGTCTAAATCAGTGTGTGTTCGCGTTAGCCAACATATCAAAAAAAACTATTGCGGCAATATGAACGTTTGCGTCGGCGGTATGAAGAGAAGTCACGCAGCGAAGTTTGACAGAGGAAAATGCTGGCAGATGGGCGAAACGGCGGCATGATCGCCAGCGGCTGGCTGAAAACGTGATACAAGTCACCAAATTCAGCCAGGGAAAATTTTTTCAACGCCGGGCGAGGCGTGCCATCAGATCATTTTACGATGGTTTTTACGCCGTCTGCGGTTCCGATCAGCGCAACGTCTGCGCCACGGTTAGCGAATAGCCCGACGGTCACCACGCCAGGAATGCCGTTGATGGCATTTTCCAGCGCCACAGGATCGATAATCTCCAGGCCATGCACGTCGAGGATCACGTTACCGTTGTCGGTCACCACGCCCTGTCGATATTCCGGACGGCCACCCAGCTTCACCAGCTGACGGGCAACGGCGCTGCGGGCCATTGGGATCACCTCCACCGGCAGCGGGAAGTTGCCCAGGATGGCGACCTCTTTTGACGCATCGGCAATACAGATAAACTTATCCGCCACGGAGGCGATGATCTTTTCGCGCGTTAGCGCCGCGCCGCCGCCTTTGATCATCTGCATCTGACCGTTGATCTCGTCAGCACCGTCAACGTAAACGCCCAGACGATCGACCTCGTTGAGATCGAACACGGTGATGCCAAGAGATTTCAGCTTTTCAGTGGAGGCGTCAGAGCTGGAAACGGCTCCTTCAATCTGCCCTTTCATCGTGCCCAACGCATCGATAAAGTGTGCAGCCGTTGAACCGGTGCCAACGCCGACAATGGTGCCTGGCTCAACGTAGTTTAGCGCCGCCCAGCCTACTGCTTTTTTGAGTTCATCCTGCGTCATGATCGTTTGCCTGTGGTGTGAAGACTGAGCGCGCATTATAAGGCATCGATCGTTGAAATGTCCCTGTGATCTATGTCACAACTCTCAGTGAAAAACGCAGGCGTGCATTTCGTCTGTACCGAACGAAAATTTATGTCATAGTGCTGTTAATCACACTTTGGAGCACCTCTTAGCAATGAAACGTCCGGACTACAGAACACTACAGGCGCTTGATGCGGTCATTCGTGAACGCGGGTTTGAGCGTGCCGCGCAAAAACTGTGTATTACCCAGTCCGCCGTCTCACAACGTATTAAACAGCTGGAAAATATGTTCGGCCAGCCCCTGCTGGTCCGCACCGTGCCGCCGCGACCGACCGAGCAGGGGCAGAAGCTGCTGGCGCTGCTGCGCCAGGTTGAGCTGCTAGAGGATGAGTGGCTGGGGGATGAGCAGACCGGCTCTACACCACTGCTGCTCTCGCTGGCGGTCAACGCCGATAGCCTGGCAACCTGGCTTCTGCCTGCGCTGGCGCCGGTGCTGGTTGACTCACCGATCCGCCTTAATCTGCAGGTGGAGGATGAGACCCGAACCCAGGAGCGTCTGCGTCGGGGTGAAGTGGTCGGCGCGGTCAGTATCCAGTCCCAGGCGCTGCCAAGCTGCCTGGTGGATCGTCTCGGCGCGCTCGACTACCTGTTTGTTGGTTCTAAAGCCTTTGCCGAGCGCTACTTCCCCAACGGCGTGACCCGCTCGGCGCTGCTGAAGGCCCCGGCGGTGGCGTTTGACCACCTCGACGACATGCATCAGGCCTTTTTGCAGCAGAACTTCGATCTGCCGCCGGGCAGCGTGCCGTGCCATATCGTTAACTCATCCGAAGCCTTTGTGCAGCTGGCGCGTCAGGGAACCACCTGC
>JBCNNW010000050.1:0-29112 GCA_039594205.1 Pseudescherichia sp.
CAATCAGACGCGCGATCAGGGTTTCGCCTTCGCTTGGACGGCCTTCACGACGGAAGAAACCACCCGGGATTTTACCGGCAGCGTAGGTACGCTCCTGGTAGTTAACGGTCAGCGGGAAGAAGTCCTGGCCCGGCTTGGCCTTTTTCTGGCCTACAACGGTAACGAAGACCGCAGTGTCGTCCATGCTTACCATAACGGCTGCCGTCGCCTGACGGGCCATCATGCCGGTTTCCAGGGTGACGGTATGCTGACCGTACTGGAATTTACGAATGATCGGATTAAGCAAAATTTTACCCTTTCTTAAATGTTTGACAGCACACCTTGCGGTGTGCTGACGTTTAAACCCGATCCTCAGTGCATCCTCGCGACTAATGACAACCGACACCCCCATGGGTGAAGCCTCTCATTAGCCGCGCGAACCTCTGCAACGAAGATCATTCAAAGCAACAATACAATAGTTTAGGGTGAATTGCTGCCGTCTGGTTGAAAAAAGGGGCCATCAAGGCCCCTTTCTCTGAAACTCGCCAGACTTAGCGACGCAGACCCAGACGCTCGATCAGCGCAGTGTAGCGTGCAACATCTTTACGTTTCAGGTAGTCGAGCAGTTTACGACGCTGAGAAACCATACGCAGCAGACCACGACGGCTGTGGTGATCTTTTTTGTGCTCTGCAAAGTGACCCTGCAGGTGGTTGATCTGAGCAGTCAGCAGGGCAACCTGTACTTCGGTAGAACCGCTGTCATTTTCGCCACGACCGAACTCGGAAACGATTTTTGCTTTAGCTTCAACGCTTAGAGACATTTTCAACTCCAAAATTAAAAGAATGAAAGGATGCCGATCTCTAATTCAGCGATCCCAGATATAACGCCCGTTCGCTGTTACACAGCTAACGCGACGTTAAGCGGCAATATTCTACTCGCAGTACCCTGTTATCGCAAGGTAGCTGCATAAGCTTATGCCGCTGGATACTCTACGACAAGCCGACGCGGAGCAACTCGGCCCTCATCGTCCATCTCGCCCATGCCGATAAACTTGCCTTCGTCACCTTCCGTCACGCGCACCAGCCCGTTCAGCGGCGCGCCCGTGGTGCGTACCGGATTACCGTTCCTGAAGTAGACCGACGAGGTCAGCGGCAGATTGACTACCGGGAAGTCCGCAGCCGGGCTGTCCATCGGCATCAGCAGCGGGTCCAGCAGCTGGGCGGCAGGTCTCTCCTGCTGCTCAGCCTGTTCCACTAGCTCATGCAGCTGCTCCAGGGTCACCATGCGATCCACCGGATAGGTGCTGACGGCCAGGCGACGCAGGAAGGTCACGTGCGCGCCGCAGCCCAGCTTCTCACCGAGATCGTCAATGATAGTCCGGATATAGGTGCCTTTCGAGCAGTGCACTTCCAGCTCCAGCTCGTTGCCTTCGTGACGGATGAACAGCAGCTCGTAGACGGTAATGGGCCGGGCTTCACGCGGCACCTCAATACCCTGGCGTGCGTATTCGTAGAGCTTTTTGCCCTGATACTTGAGCGCCGAGTACATCGACGGGATCTGCATCGTATCGCCACGAAAACTTTCCAGCGCGTCAGCCAGCTGTTCCGCACTGAAGGTTACCGGCCGCTCCTCAACGATCTCACCATCTGCATCGGAGGTGTCGGTACGCTGGCCGAGGCGAGCAATCACCCGGTAGCGCTTATCGGAGTCCAGCAGGTACTGGGAAAACTTTGTCGCCTCGCCCAGGCAGATCGGCAGCATGCCGGTTGCCAGCGGATCCAGCGCGCCGGTGTGCCCGGCACGGTTGGCGTTGTAGAGGCGCTTTACTTTTTGCAACACGTCGTTGCTGGACATCCCCTGGGGCTTATCCAGCAGCAGCACGCCGTGCACGTCGCGACCGCGACGACGAGGACGACTCATCAATCCTCCTTGCTGTCGTCCGGGTTGACGCGACGCTCATCATCCTGTCGTACCACGTTGGTCACCAGGTTAGACATGCGCATCCCCTCGACCAGCGAGTTGTCGTAGAAGAAGGTCAGCTCCGGCACGATACGCAGGCGCATGGCTTTACCCAGCAGCGAACGGATAAAGCCAGAGGCTTCCTGCAACGCTTTGAGGCCCGCTTTCACGGCGTCTTCATCTTTGTCGTTCAGGAAGGTCACAAACACCTTGGCATAGGCCAGATCGCGGGACATTTCGACACCGGAAACGGTAGTCATCATGCCCAGACGCGGATCTTTAATTTCGCGCTGCAGGATCATTGCAATCTCTTTCTGCATCTCCTGAGCCACGCGCTGCGGGCGACCAAATTCTTTCGCCATAATAAATTCTCCAGACAAAAAAGGGGCCATAAGCCCCTTTTAATATGATTGCCGGGTGACGCGAGGCGATCCCGACTTACGCTTCCAATCTTCAAAGTATTTTGGGTTGCAGCAACGCAGCAAGTGCGTAAGTCCCCGGGAGCATAGATTACTATGTGACCGGGGCGAACGCGCGCGGCTAAGGCCGCTGTGGCCCAAAAGACGAAGAAGATTACGCGATGGTACGTTGAATCTCGATAATCTCGAACACTTCGATCATATCGCCAACGCGAACGTCGTTGTAGTTCTTGACGCCGATACCACACTCCATGCCGTTACGGACTTCGTTAACGTCATCTTTGAAGCGGCGCAGGGACTCCAGCTCGCCTTCATAGATAACCACGTTGTCACGCAGAACGCGGATCGGGTTGTGACGCTTGATGTTACCTTCGGTAACCATACAGCCCGCGATCGCACCGAATTTCGGTGATTTGAACACGTCACGCACTTCGGCCAGACCGATGATCTGCTGTTTCAGCTCAGGCGACAGCATGCCGCTCATCGCTGCTTTCACTTCGTCGATCAGATGGTAGATGACGGAGTAGTAGCGCAGATCCAGGCTCTCAGCGTCGATAACTTTACGCGCGGAGGCGTCAGCACGGACGTTGAAGCCAACCAGGATGGCGTTGGACGCCGCGGCCAGGGTCGCGTCGGTTTCGGTGATACCACCTACGCCGGAACCGATGATCTTCACTTTAACTTCGTCAGTAGAGAGTTTCAGCAAGGAGTCGGAGATCGCTTCCACAGAGCCCTGAACGTCAGCTTTCAGTACGACGTTCACTTCGTGAACTTCGCCCTCGGTCATGTTAGCAAACATGTTCTCGAGTTTAGATTTCTGCTGGCGTGCCAGTTTAACTTCACGGAATTTGCCCTGACGGTACAGCGCAACTTCACGCGCTTTCTTCTCGTCACGGACCACGGTTACTTCATCACCGGCAGCCGGAACGCCGGAGAGACCGAGGATCTCAACCGGAATGGACGGACCCGCTTCCAGTACTTCCTGGCCCAGTTCGTTACGCATCGCACGCACGCGGCCGTATTCGAAGCCACACAGAACGATGTCGCCCTTGTTCAGGGTACCTTCACGAACCAGCACGGTAGCAACCGGACCACGACCTTTATCCAGGAAGGATTCGATAACCGCACCGCTCGCCATGCCTTTACGTACCGCTTTCAGCTCAAGAACTTCAGCCTGCAGCAGGATAGCGTTCAGCAGGTCATCGATACCGGTACCTGCTTTTGCAGACACAGGGATGAACTGAGATTCACCGCCCCACTCTTCCGGCATAACGCCGTACTGGGAGAGTTCGTTCTTAACGCGATCCATGTCAGCTTCTGGCTTATCGATTTTGTTCACCGCAACCACCAGCGGAACCTGCGCCGCTTTCGCGTGCTGGATAGCTTCAATGGTCTGCGGCATCACGCCGTCGTCAGCCGCAACCACCAGCACAACGATATCCGTTGCCTGCGCACCACGAGCACGCATGGAGGTAAACGCGGCGTGGCCCGGGGTATCCAGGAAGGTGATCATGCCGTTTTCGGTTTCTACGTGGTAAGCACCGATGTGCTGGGTAATGCCACCCGCTTCGCCGGAAGCCACTTTAGTAGAACGAATATAGTCGAGCAGCGAGGTTTTACCGTGGTCAACGTGACCCATGATAGTCACCACCGGTGCACGCGGCTCGGCTGCTGCGCCGGTATCACGGTCGCTCATTACCGCTTCTTCCAGCTCGTTCTCACGACGCAGGATAACTTTGTGGCCCATCTCTTCGGCCACCAGCTGTGCGGTCTCCTGGTCGATAACCTGGTTGATAGTGGCCATTGCGCCCAGCTTCATCATCGCTTTGATGACCTGAGAGCCTTTGACTGCCATCTTGTTAGCCAGTTCGCCCACGGTGATGGTTTCGCCAATCACAACGTCACGGTTAACGGCCTGGGCTGGTTTCTGGAAGCCCTGCTGTAAAGAGGAGCCTTTACGCTTGCCGCCTTTACCACCGCGCCCCGCTGCACGTGCTTCTTCACGGTCAGCTTTGGATTCAGCGTGCTTGTTGCCCTTCTTCTGAGGACGCGCAGCTTTGGTCGCCGTACGGGTACGGCCACGGCCGCCTTCTACTTCACGATCGTTTTCGTCTTCAGCCTGGCGAGCATGCTGCGAGGTAGTGACGTGATAATCGCTGGTGTCTTCGGTTTCTGCAGGTTCGATAACCCCGTTCCTCTCATTTTCTTCCGCCATACGGCGTGCTTCTTCTGCTACGCGGCGTGCTTCTTCTTCAAGCTTACGACGCGCCTCTTCTTCAGCTTTACGCTTCAGCTCTTGCGCTTCGGCTTCACGACGTGCTTTTTCAGCCTGCGCAGCTTTGGTCATTTCGTCAGATGGTTGATTGCTCACTTTGCTCGTTTCCGCAGCGTCGCGCTTCGCCGTATCAGCGGTGTCACGTTTCGCTTTTTCTTCGGCTTCGCGCTTCGCTTTCTCTTGTGCGTCACGCTTGGCTTTGTCCTCGGCTTCACGCTTCGCAGCTTCCTCTGCTTCACGCGTTGCCTTCTCTTCCGCTTCGCGCTTCGCCTCTTCTTCCGCGGCGAGACGTTCAGCCTCTTGCGGATCGCGTTTTACAAAGGTGCGCTTTTTACGGACTTCGATCTGCACCGATTTACTCTTCCCGCCGGTGCCTGGGATATTCAGCGTGCTGCGCGTTTTGCGCTGCAGCGTCAGCTTGTCCGGCGCGGAACCGTGTTCACGGTTCAGGTGCGCCAGCAGCGTCTGTTTCTCTTGTGCTGTAACTGAGTCTTCAGCAGCCTTCGGGATCCCTGCATCAGCAAATTGCTGTACCAGGCGGTCCACGGAGGTCTGAATCTCAGCGGCCAGCGCTTTTACGGTTACATCTGTCATGCTGTTCCTTCCTGCTACAGTTTATTACGCTTCGTCGCCGAACCAGCAAATATTACGTGCGGCCATGATGAGCTCACCCGCTTTCTCGTCGGTTAACCCTTCGATATCGCTCAGGTCATCAACGCCCTGGTCAGCGAGGTCTTCCAGCGTACAAACACCACGAGCAGCCAGTTTAAACGCCAGCTCGCGATCGAGGCCTTCAAGGTTAAGCAGGTCGTCAGCCGGTTTGTTATTACCAAGGCTCTCTTCCTGCGCCAGGGCCAGGGTCGTCAGGGCATTTTTCGCGCGTTCGCGCAGGGCCTCAACGGTCTCTTCGTCCAGACCCTCAATTTCCAGCAGCTCTTTCATTGGCACATAGGCCAGCTCTTCCAGGGTTGAGAAACCCTCTTCAACCAGCACGGTGGCGAAATCTTCGTCGATATCCAGGTGGCGGGTGAAGGTGTCAATCGCCGCATGGGCTTCCGCCTGATGCTTGGACTGGAGATCGTCAACGGTCATCACGTTGAGTTCCCAGCCGCTCAGCTGCGATGCCAGACGGACGTTTTGACCGTTACGGCCAATCGCCTGCGCCAGGTTACCGGCTTCAACGGCGATATCCATGGTGTGCTTGTCTTCATCTACCACGATAGAGGCGACGTCTGCCGGTGCCATCGCATTAATTACGAACTGCGCCGGGTTGTCATCCCACAGGACGATGTCGATACGCTCGCCGCCCAGTTCGGTAGAGACCGCCTGAACACGCGCGCCGCGCATACCTACACATGCACCCACCGGATCGATACGCTTATCGTTGGTTTTCACCGCGATTTTCGCACGGGAACCCGGATCGCGGGCTGCCGCTTTGATCTCGATAACTTCTTCACCGATCTCTGGCACTTCAATGCGGAACAGTTCGATCAGCATTTCCGGTTTGGAACGGGTCACGAACAGCTGCGCACCGCGCGCTTCAGGACGCACCGCGTAGAGCACACCGCGAATACGGTCGCCTGGACGGAAGTTTTCACGCGGCAGCATATCTTCACGCAGGATCACGGCTTCAGCATTGCTGCCCAGATCCAGCGTGATGTTGTCGCGGTTCACTTTCTTCACTACGCCGGTGATGATCTCACCTTCGTGCTCGCGGAACTGATCGACAACCAGCGCGCGCTCGGCTTCACGTACCTTCTGCACGATAACCTGCTTCGCCGTTTGGGTAGTGATACGGTCAAAGGTGACAGACTCAATCTGATCTTCAACGTAGTCACCCGGGTTCAGGCTCTCATCTTCGTAACGTGCGGCTTCCAGCGTGATTTCACGCGTCGGCATGGTGACTTCTTCAACCACTACCCAGCGGCGGAAGGTATCAAAGTCACCGCTTTTGCGATCGATCTCAACGCGGACATCGATCTCTTGCTCATATTTTTTCTTTGTTGCTGTAGCCAGCGCACTTTCCAGCGCTTCAAAAATTTTCTCGCGCGGCAGCGCTTTCTCATTGGAAACAGCTTCAACAACAGCCAAAATTTCTTTATTCATTGGGGGCCTTTCACCTCAATCCAGACTGTTAAAAGTGGGGGACCAGGTTCGCTTTCTGGACGTTGCTCAGGGCGAACACTTCATCTTTACCTTCGACCGTAACGGTGATCATCTCGCCATCGACACCTTTGATAATGCCCTGCCATTTGCGACGGTTCTGAACCGCCATACGCAGTACCAGCGTGACCTCTTCGCCTACATAGCGCGCGTAGTGTTCGGCGGTGAACAACGGACGATCAAGACCAGGTGAGGAGACTTCCAGGTTATAAGCGACGGTAATGGGATCTTCGACGTCCATCACGGCGCTAACCTGATGGCTGACATCAGCACAATCATCAACATTGATGCCATCTTCACTATCAATATAGATGCGCAGCGTAGATGTGCGACCACGGATAAATTCAATACCTACCAGCTCGTAGCCTAACGCTTCAACCGGTGCGGTAATCATCTCTGTTAATTTTTGCTCTAATGTGGACAAACCCACCCCCAAGACATAAAAAAAGGGCGTAAGCCCAGTTATTCTGTAGTCAGATAACAAAAAACCCCGATAAATCGAGGCTTTAGATAACTGAACCCTATAGCCGTAACAACGGCCTGGAGAACCTTTCGCTACTGTTTTTTTCAAATGCGACGCCGAAGGCACAAGGTCTTCATAGTATATTTGAAAAAGAACACTAAGGGAAAGTGGTTGCGGGGGCCGGATTTGAACCGACGACCTTCGGGTTATGAGCCCGACGAGCTACCAGGCTGCTCCACCCCGCGCCTGAATCGTGGCAAATACTACGCCGATATTGCACTAAATGCAAGTTAAGACAGGTGTAAACACCGGGAACGACTGATTAGACAGACATTATAATCAATTGATTTTATTCAATGCAACAAAAAAACGCGCCCTTCTTCTCTGCCCCACTATTATCCATTCATTTTTTTTAATGATTTTACGACGCAACCCTTCCGGTCTCCGCGAAAAGATGATTAAATGAAAACTCACTTATTTTGCATAATCATGCATTACTGAGGGGTGCTAAGGCGCTTTTTGCGGTAATGTTTAGCCTATCATCATGGCGTGGCTGTTAAGTCTCTCACCATAGGTATAGTTAGCAGGGATCTATTTTATGACGACGATTCTCAAGCATCTTCCGGTTGGACAACGTATTGGCATCGCTTTCTCCGGCGGCCTCGACACCAGCGCAGCCCTGCTGTGGATGCGCCAAAAGGGGGCGGTTCCTTATGCCTACACGGCGAATCTGGGTCAGCCAGATGAGGATGACTATGAGGCTATCCCACGCCGTGCAAAAGAGTACGGTGCGGAAAACGCACGCTTGATCGACTGCCGTAAGCAGCTGGTTGCCGAAGGCATCGCCGCTATTCAGTGCGGTGCGTTTCATAATACCACCGGCGGGCTGACCTATTTCAATACCACGCCGCTGGGCCGGGCCGTCACCGGTACTATGCTGGTTGCCGCCATGAAAGAGGATGGCGTTAACATCTGGGGCGACGGCAGCACCTATAAAGGCAACGATATCGAACGCTTCTACCGCTACGGCCTGCTGACCAATGCCGAGCTGAAGATCTATAAGCCGTGGCTCGATACCGACTTTATCGACGAGCTGGGCGGCCGCCAGGAGATGTCTGAATTTATGATCGCCTGCGGCTTTGACTACAAAATGTCTGTAGAGAAAGCCTACTCCACCGACTCCAACATGCTGGGCGCAACTCACGAAGCGAAGGACCTTGAGTTTCTCAACTCCAGTGTGAAGATCGTTAACCCGATTATGGGCGTCAAGTTCTGGGATGAGAGCGTGAAGATCCCGGCGGAAGAGGTGACCATCCGCTTTGAGCGCGGCTATCCGGTAGCGCTAAACGGCAAAACCTTCGCTGACGACGTTGAGCTGATGCTGGAAGCTAACCGCATCGGTGGCCGTCACGGCCTGGGCATGAGCGATCAGATTGAGAACCGCATTATCGAAGCCAAGAGCCGTGGCATCTATGAAGCCCCGGGGATGGCGCTACTGCACATCGCCTACGAGCGTCTGCTGACCGGTATTCACAACGAAGATACCATTGAGCAGTACCACTCTCATGGTCGCCAGCTCGGCAAGCTGCTCTATCAGGGCCGCTGGTTCGATCCGCAGGCGCTGATGCTGCGTGATGCCCTGCAGCGTTGGGTGGCGAGCGCCATTACCGGTGAAGTGACCCTGGAGCTGCGTCGTGGTAACGACTACTCCATCCTGAATACGGTCTCTGACAACCTGACCTACAAGGCAGAGCGTCTGACCATGGAGAAAGGCGACTCGGTCTTCTCACCGGACGATCGTATCGGTCAGCTGACCATGCGTAACCTGGATATCACCGACACCCGTGAGAAACTGTTCAACTACGTTGAGACAGGTCTGCTCTCCTCTTCGGCCAGCACCGGCCTGCCGCAGATGGACAGCCTTGAGCACACCGACAAGCAGTAATCTCGGGTTTAAACACTAAGGGCGCATAAGCGCCCTTTTTTATTAGCTGCAATGCCAGACCGTAGGCCCGGTAAGCATAGCGCCACCGGGCGATAAGGCAGCATGGCCGTACAGGCGCTACTTCGCCGCATCGTTCAGTACTGCATCAAATTTATCTACCGGACAGAAACCGTCCGCATCGACCGGACAGCCCTTCAGTTCCAGCGTCACGCGCTGTGGCGGTGCCTGTAGCGTGAGCACATCCGCATTACGCAGCTGTTCTGTGCTCTGGTACACATACTCAATCTTCATCAGATCGCGGTTAGCGCTCTGATCATGCCAGCGTTGAAAGACAATTTTACCGCCGATTGGCGTCCGCTCGTACTGGTCGTGAAGCTGGTAGGGTTTGAAATCCAGCGCCGTCAGCAGCGAGGCGATATTGGAGTCGTGTCCCACCAGCAGCGTGATTTTCGGTGCGCTGGCCTGGTCCGTCACCAGCGCCTTGTCGATATACTTCACCAGCGGTTTCGCCACGTTCTGCGCGACCGCCGTAGAGGTGAAGAGCGAATCCTGATAGCCATTCTTCAGCTTCGACAGCACGCGCCACTGCTGGTCGGTTTTGATCTCTCCCCAGGCGACCTGATCCATCGGAAAGCCTTCGTAATACTGTAGGGTGAAGGCATCCACCAGTGAGTTGCCCACCTTCAGCGGCCCCGAGACGCCCGGCTCTTTTTCATATCCGGCGCTGAAGGTATCTTTCGGGTCGGTCAATGAACAGACCTGTTTCTCTTTACAGGAGGGGGAGTCGGCATAGTTTGTGATCTGCGCTAGCAGCTTATAGCTTTCATCCAGCTGCATCGCCTGGCGCTCGGTCTGCATGGCCTGTACCGCCCTGTCACGAAACGCCGTATCCTGATCGGTGATAACCGGATTAAAGGTAGGATCCATCGTGCCCATCGCATCCTGATGGTGGACCGGCACGTCGCAGCCGGGGAATGCGCCGGTGATAAAGAACTGCGCCGTGGCGACGGTGCGCTGCAGGCTATTCGCGTAGGCATAAACGGCATCAGAGGTAGGGCACTCTCCTGCTTTCACCAGTCCCTGCTCCGCCAGCCATTCGCGCATATAGTGCCCCATATAGACTTCAAGCACCCCACCTTTAGTGGTCAACTGTCCGCCCGGCACGTCCCACTCAGGCCACTTATTCGGCGTAGACTGCTGCAGCACGCTGCCGTTATCCGCCAGCGGTGCACGCAGGTTATGCCGGCTCATGATCAACACCTGCTGAAGCTGGTAGCCTTCTGGCGTCGTTTGCGCCTGCACAGCTGCCGTTAGCGTTAACGCCCCGGCCAGCGCAGCTGCGAGTAGTGCTCTTTTCATCCCTAACTCCTTACCGTTGTCATTGTCGCGTTTAGTGTGACAGATTGATGACAAATTTCCCGGAGCCGTTTCGCAAAGTGGGCAAACGCTACTGTTTAAGCTGTTGACCGTATTCATGCATCCAGTCGGCCAGCGGCGCGAGGGCATTTTGCAGGGTGAGACCAAGGGCGGTAATTTGATACTCCACGCGGGGCGGAATTTCAGGGTAGACGGTTCGCGTGACCAGCCCGCGCTGTTCAAACAGCCGCAGCTGTTTGGTCAGCTCTTTTTGCGTGATGGGCGCGGCGGCCCGCAGCAGATCGCCGAACCGCACTGGCTTGTTGATGACGATCAGACGATAGATAATCGGGATGGCCCACTTTCCGGAGATTAACCCAATAAAGCTGGTCATCGGACAAGGCTCATGCTGACAATTTTTTTCTTCTGCGCAGTCGCGTAATAGCGCCATTGCACACCTCTCGCCTCTTTAGTATCCAATTGGTACCTGGTTTTTTTTAGATACTAACGTTTCTATAGTGCTTTCTCCACTCTTCAATCAGGAGAAGCAAATGGGTCGTTTAGCAGATAAATATACGCTGATTACCGGCGGTACAACGGGCATTGGCCTGGCGACGGCGCAGGAATTTATCGCCGAAGGTGCGCATGTGGCGGTAACAGGCCGTAACCCTGAGACGCTCGCCGATGCGAAGCGCATTCTGGGAGATAATGCCTGGGTGATCCCTACCGATGCAGGCGATATCGCCGCGCAAAAACAGCTAGCGCAGACGATTGCCGCCCGCTGGCCGCGTCTGGATGCGGTCTTCATCAATGCAGGGGATGTCACGCACGGTGAGATTGCGGTATGGGATGAGGCCAAATGGGATCGCCTGATGGGGATTAACCTTAAAGGCCCCTTCTTTCTCATTCAGGCCCTGCTGCCGCTGTTGAATAATCCCTCTTCGGTGATCCTCTGCGGCTCGGTCAGCGCGCGCATTGGCCTGCCCGCCAGCAGCGTCTATGCTGCCAGCAAAGCCGGTCTGCTTTCGCTGGCGCGCACGCTGTCCGCCGAGCTGTTGCCACGCGGCATTCGCGTAAACGGTCTCAGCCCCGGCCCGGTGGAAACCCCGGCGCTGAGCAAGCTTGGCCTTGGCGAAGAGGCGCTGCGGGCCATGCAGGAGGAGATCATTAAGCTGGTGCCGCTCGGAAGAATGGGTACCGTGCGTGAGATGGCGAAGGCCGCGCTCTATCTTGCGTCGGACGACTCAAGCTATACGGTGGGCACCGATCTGCTGGTCGACGGCGGCGTGGGCAGTCTTTAACTTTATGCGGGGCTTGCGGGCCCCTTTTTACTATCTTACCCGGTCTGGATCTGCATCAGGGTCAGATTGCCACTCATTACCGCGCCGGTATCGATGTAGTATTGATTGGCAAAGCGTTGTGCCTTACGCAACGGCGTATGGCCAAAGATAAAGAGATCGGCACCGTGAATATCTTTTACCCTGCCCGCCTGTGAGGCGGCCAGCCGATCCCGGTTCCAGAGGATCTGCTCTTCGTCGACCGGGGTGCCAAAAACGTAGTTATCGTCAGGGTAGTCGGCGTGACACACAATCACTTTTTTACCCTGTGTGGTGACCTCAACGATCAGCGGCAGCGCAGCGATATGTGGCAGCAACGCTCTGGCCTGCTGCACCTGCTCATCATCCAGATTAAAAAACCAGCTGCCGCCGTTCATTAGCCAGTGGCTGGCGCTACCGTTATAGAGCAGGCAGTTCAGCATCATCTGCTCGTGGTTGCCGCGCACCGCCCGGCACCAGGGGCAGGTCACCAGCGTCATGCACTCCAGGTTCTCTACGCCGCGATCGGTAAGATCGCCTACAGAGATGAGCAGATCCTGCGAGGTATCAAACCCGACGAAGCTCAGTTTATTCAACAGCAGGCTATAGCAACCATGAAGGTCGCCGGTAACCCAGATGTTGCGCCATGTTGCGCCGTCGAGCCGCTGCCAGGTCATGATATTACCGTACAAGAGAGGGGCTGTTTTTAAGCAGTATAGTCGGGGGAGAATAAGAGAAAGAGAGGGCTGCCGTTTTCATGACGTACAGACGAAAAAAAAGAGATCCTGCGATCTCTTTTTTCCGGAATATTGGTACCGAGGATGGGACTCGAACCCACAAGCCCGTTAGGGCACTACCACCTCAAGGTAGCGTGTCTACCAATTCCACCACCTCGGTACGGAATACTTACTGTGGGATATCGCTGGTCGGCTTGTTAGCCGGCGCTGCGGGCTGAGTCTGCTCAGATTTCGCTGGCGCGCTCAGATTTTCCCACTCGCTCCCTTTGTTGGTTTTATTGCTGTTAATGTTACCCAGCACCAGACTGATAATGAAGAACAGGGTCGCCAATACAGCCGTCATACGGGTCATGAAGTTACCAGAACCACTTGAACCGAACAGCGTACCGGAAGCGCCTGCACCAAAGGAGGCTCCCATATCAGCGCCTTTGCCTTGCTGCAGCATGACCAGACCTACAAGGCCAATCGCCACAATAAGGAAAACTACTAAAAGAGCTTCGTACATAATCAACCTGTTCCTTGCGGAGTTGCCGCGTAACATAAGCTTCAAACCCTTAGCGGGTTTCAAACCAAAAGCGGGAGTTAATGTTATTTCCCACTTGAGCGGGTGTGAATACTAACCAAAGCGCATGACCTGCGCAAGGGCAATTTTGCCGCATTGTATCAACTGCGGAAAAAAAGAGCAAAAGCCGGATGGAAAGGCGATTCAATGCACTAAATGCGCATAAAACAGACGCTTACCGGGGGCTGCTTTTCGGATCTATTTTGACTAATTTGTACTTACCGTACTCGCGTACAATCCGCCAGACATCGTTGCCCTGCTCAACAGGCTCGCTCAGGCTGTAAAAAACCGTTTTATTACCCATGCGCACGCCTAGCTGTAGCGCCTCGCCCTCTCCGCTGACCAGCGTAACGATCGGCGTCATATCCAGTTCCGGTACTGCCGCTGGCTTGTCGCTTTCCGCCAGCGCGGGTGTACGGCCCGGCGAGGTGGCTATCATACTCAGGGGATCGATAGCCCGCTGGTTATGGCTTAATGCCAGATGCAAGTGCGGCCCCGTTGTTCGGCCGGTTGCACCGGACAGAGCAATTACCGCCCCCTGCTCTAGCCTCTCCCCTTTATGAACTTGAATTTTGTTGAGGTGAAGATAGCGACTGCGCCAGCCGTTAAGATGGTCAACAGTGATAAAAAAACCCGTTAACGGCCCATAACCGGTCTCTGCAACCTGGCCATCTGCAATTGTTCTCACCTCGCTGTTGATTGGCGCATGGAGATCCACGCCTGTATGGTTCAGGAAAAGATGCTCCAGCGGATGAAACCGCATACCAAACGGTGAGGTTATACGCAGCGGGCCGGAAAGCGGCCAGCTGAATAGCGGAGCCGGTTGCGCGGGTGCTATGACGACCGCCTTTTGCAAAGGAAGCAAGGCGTAAGCTGGCAGCGAAAAAAAGCTCGCCAGAAGAGTAAGCAAAAACGCGAGTAGCGGCATTAACGAAGCACCTCCATGTGTAAAATCAACAGCGCGGTAGCGGCGATGGCAGGCCCGAACGGCAGGTAGGGCTCGGCTGCAGCACTGCGCCGAAAACGCAGCAGGCCACGGATAAAAAATGCCAGCACGCCCAGCAGAGCCGAGCCCAGCATCAGCTCTGCGATATGGTTAAGCCCAAGCCAGGCCGCACAGGCCGCATAAAGCTTAACGTCACCGCTGCCCAGCCCCTCTCGCTTGCAAACCCAGATATACCCTTGCGCTATGCACCGGTTGAAACACCAGATAAAGACGGTCCCCATCACACTCTCCCGGGGTGATACCGGAATAATGTTCAGCACCGAGGCGGTCAGCCCGAGCCACAGCAGGAGATAAACCAGACAATCCGGCAGCAGAAACGTATTGATGTCTATTACAGCCAGCGTATAGAGCAGGCAAAAAAAGCAGGCCAGAAAAGCGATCTGCGCCAGCGTTAAGTGGGGAGAGTAGAAACAGGCCAGCGTAAAAAAAACGGTGCCGGTAAATAATTCACTGAGCGGATAGATAGCCGAAATGGCGCTTTTGCAGTAGCGGCAGCGTCCTCGCAGCAGCAGCCAGCTCAGCAGAGGAATGTTATCCCATGGCAATATAGCGTGCTGGCAGCACGGGCAGTGCGAAGGCGGCCAACTGAGATTAACGTCTGGAAAATTACCCTGCGTAGCGTCGTCTGCCGCACTGCGCATTACCATTATTGGCAGACGGTAAATGACAACGTTAAGAAAGCTGCCGATTAATAGCCCCAGGCCCAGCGCCAGCCACGGATACCAGGCAATGAATATCTCTTCAATACGCATTGGGTTAACCCTCAACGGCGCAGCGAGAGAGATACTCTTTCACTGCCCTGATATCAGCCGATGTAAAATGCGCGGATCGCGGTGCCCGGGTGTAGGAGACGACCTCGGCATGCGGCACTACGCCATCAGGCCGGGAATCAGCCCTTCTCTTTCCCTCCAGCGTAATGGTCATGTAAGCAAAATCGATCATATTAATATTTTCGGGTAGGTTCGAAGCCCTTACGGCGCTCTGCGACTGGAAGGTGATGGCTGGCGTAGCAGACCCTCGGTAGTGCAGGCTGCCTGTCATATCGCCCGCGACCACTGCATGGGTGCTGCGCTGATACTGAATTAAGAGTGGCCGCGTGTATCTCTCATTTCCGCTGCGGCTACCCGAGACATTTTTATTGAAAATCTCGATAGTCAGCAGGCGTAGGTTCCGTGAGGGGATCCAGACCGCCTGCTTGCTCCCAGCGTGTCCTGGCCCCAGCTCACCGGAGATCGAATAGATGTGGCTATCACTGTACGCGGAATCGTTAGCGATAGCGCTATAGCGGGAAACCTTGCCCTGACGGCCTGGCATCGACCAGCGAGCATCACTGTAACAGGAGGGATCGAGGCACTTTATCTGACTGCTGCTATCTGTAACAATACTTGGCGCGGTATCGGCGGGAGCGGATACCGGAAAGACATCTTCGTCATGATGTAACACATAAATAATATTGTAGAGATAAGCCGAATTTTCAGATCCCACGCTATTCAAATAGAGGGGAAAGGGGCGTGACAAATAATCGCACCTGGGCGGTGCAAATCGGTAACCCGCAGAGGCGCCTCCTGCCAGGCTAATATACAACAGAGATGTTAAAAAGCCCTGTAGACCGTATTTCATTTTCCTTCCTGAATTAACCGGTGGTTTTAGAGAGCGTATCCATGAGGGCAAAAAGCCCGAGAAAGATCCAGATAACGCAGCCGCCCAGCGTAATAACGGCCAAATTCTTCAAAAAAATAGCAAGCTTGTTGATGTACTCATAAACCTGCTGCCGGGAACGTTCAGAGACTGAAAATAGCACCGCGTTAAATGAAGGGAGTTCGGCGTACAGGCTAATATTAAGTAATTCTTCGGCACCGAGCAGTCCTGAATCCATCGCGTTACCATAGTTCACGCCCTGCGCCATCTTTCCCAGCATGACGTCAAGGTGCCATGTGAACCAGCGATTTGCATTGGAGCGGATAATCGCAATGGCATCGGTCAACGGAATATTATTAGTCAACATTAGTGATATATTATTTAAAAATATGGATGAGGTAAGCTGTCGGTAAGTTGAAAAAGGTAGTGCTTTGTCTAAGACTCTATTACGCAACGCACCAATCAGGTTTGCCAATGCAAACCTGATTAAAAATACCAGAGCAATAAAACCGATTAACAACCCCAGCCATAAGCCTTCATAGAGACGCGTGCCAAAAAGATAAAGGCTTTGCGTAATACCCGGCCAACGTTCAGTGGGCAGAACCGAGGCAAAGGCAGGAAAGACCTTTTCGGCATAGCCTGCGATCACAATCAGTGACAGTGAAATCATAATAAGTGGGAAAGCCAGTGCGCTAACGAGTTTCTTACGCAGATCATCATTATATTTGATGATTGAGACCAGCGTGAAAAAACCGTCGGCCAGACTGCCGCTTTTTTCTGCAGCCTTAATTAAGCTCAGTTCAGTAACAGGAACCGATCCGGTAAATACGGCAGAAACAGAGGTCTCCTGCTTCATCTGTATAATCAGCAGCAGCAATTTTTGGCTAAAGTTTTTCCCCAGCAACGCCCGGCCTTCCGTCTGTAATTTTTTCAACGAGTCATACAGCGGTAACCCCGCTTTGATCATATCGCCACAAAATTGATAAATGTAGATACGCTGTTTTTTACTGAATTTTTTCAACGACAATCTCCAAATCCTCAGACGGAATAGCACCAAACTCCATCGCGAACCAGCGAGCATCGACCTGGCCTTGTAATACTTTCGCCATCACCTTTTCCCGGATATCAAAACCTTCAGTCAGGCCTGCTGCCGTATAGCGCTTTTTACGCCAGAGCATAAAAACCTGTAGCCACGCCTGTTGAGAGATAGCCGCCAGCTCTTCATAACCAGGGAGAAAATACTCCATAACGATCTGTCGACCCTTGATGCCACTCTGATTACAGGCCGTACACCCCTCTTCGCTGGCGGTATAGAGCGTAAACGTCCTGCCTGAAAGATTTTGCGCTGTGTAAACTTGTTTGCAGCAATCACAAAGCATCGGGATAAGCTTCTGACACTGCAAACCAGCAAGAAAACCCGGTGTGGAGAGCTTGTCGCTGCCGATGCCCAGAGCGGACATACGCTGCAGCAGCGAAACAATACTGCCGGCATGAATAGTGGTGAAGCAGTAGTGACCGCTCTCAACCGCCCCGGCAAGCGCATTGGCCGAGATGCTATCCCGAATCTCCCCTATCATTAAAACATCAGGATCGCGGCGCAGGGCTGACTTTATTGCGGCATGAAAACCCCCTTCATCCCCGCTAATCACTGAACTCTGCTTCGCGCCATAGATTTGGTACTCAACGGGATCTTCAACCGTCAGAAAGCAACCTCTGTCCTCATAGCGGTTTATCTGTAACCACTCCATAAGGGTTTTCAGGGTGGTGGATTTACCTGAGCCGGTGGTACCTGCAATTACGTACGCACCATAAGGGTGGCTCAGGATCTTCTTCAAGTCCTCACTTTCACAGGCGGAAACGCCTATTTTATCAAGCGAACCCAGCCCCTCTTTTTGCAGCCCGGAAGGAATGATACGCAGCACCGCGTGATAGCACTCCGGTGATTCACCAAAATGGGAAAGTGGGCATAGCGAAAAC
The DNA here is from genome assembly GCA_039594205.1 of Pseudescherichia sp. GTDB lineage: Bacteria > Pseudomonadota > Gammaproteobacteria > Enterobacterales > Enterobacteriaceae > Pseudescherichia. The sequence goes on from JBCNNW010000050.1 coordinate 17,797, forward strand.
GGTAGGGTTTACCCTCCATGTTATAGAGAATATTGGCGTTCTGCGGGATTGCACGGTTCCAGGTTGTTTCGCGGGTAGTGGCTTCGACGTTATAGAGCACGAAAACCATCTCATCACAGTGGGCCGCCTTAACCTGCATAAATGGCGTTAGCACCCCGTTTACCCGAGCTTCGAAGACGGCTAATACGTCATTACGGGTGATATGCAGATCGCTGGCACCCATATTGATTACGCGCTGAAGAATATTACCGAGACGTCGCTGGGTATCGGTAATATCGATCGCACTCTGTGCAGCGCTTATCTGCCTGAGTGAAATAAACTCAACGACCTTGAAGTACTGTTTTTCAGTGACCTTAGCCAGTCCGAATAGAGAACGTTTACGCCGTGTAGCCAGACGTGCCAGTTGAATCTGGTATTCAAAAAGTTTGTCGATATCCAGGGCATACACCAGCAGGTACTCTTTGCCAGCGTGCGTGGCAGTAATACCAATACCATCAAACTCCTCATACTCCCAGCCCCCTTTTAGCAGCTCCTCGGAAGCAATATGCACATACTCTATGCTCACCTTTCCGCTTCCTTGATAACCAGGCCCGACCTTCTGTCGCTGACTAGCTGGTAATGGCGACCATTAAGCGTGAAGTTCTCTCCTGGCGAAACATAGAGAAGATCGCTGCCGTTGGCGCTACCCACGGCAATCTTTGACAGGCCACCAATATTTGAGTCCAGCAAGATATGCGGCATCCCCTCTCCGTCCTGTTTAGGCCCTGCATTGAGTACCGGCATCGGCTGATTTTGCGGACGTATGTTGTCTTCACCGCGCAGCTTACGGATCTCGCTCCGCAGCTTTTCCAACTCCAGTTCATTGGCTAACTCACGCTTTTTTGTCTCCCAGGCGTAATCCTGCTCTACCATTCTCTGCAGGTGCTGCTGCATCGAACTCTCCGCAGGCGGTGGCGTGGGTGGTAAAGCTGGCGTCGACGCGGCATGCACCAGCCCACTCGCCAGCAGGAGCAGACCCCCCGTTACGCTCCCTTTCACGCTTTGCATACTAGTCCCCCTGAAATTTTGATGCCTTTATCATCCGACTCTATTTTTCTGATTAAAAAAGCATCCTGATAAGCCTGCTTATAGAGCGCGATCTGAGCGTTGATTTCAGGAGCCCGCGCATAAAAAGCACGATCCTCGCCATTGATCTGCATCTCCCAGGTCGCACTCATCAAACCCTGCACCTTTAATTGACCTGCTAAGGCTTTCTCTCTATTTTTTACCGCCGAAGCAGGATAGCTTTTATAGTTAATTACGCCATTACTCAGGCGCTTTTTACCTTTAGCACCCTTAAGCAATCCGTTATACGTATTGACATACGATATAATGTCACCGCAGCTATACAGCTTAAGCGATTTTTTTGTTTGCCACTCCTTCAGCAACCGGCTCTCTTTATAAGGTAAAGCAAGTCTTGTATATTCAAAATCATTAAGCGGCTCACTCTCCTTCTCCCCTCTTATCGGCAGCGAAGCCGCGTATTTATTATTGAAAAAATTAATAACTGGAAGCGTAAGAATGGATTCAGGCCGTAGTGTAAAACCTAATGTGCAGCTTAACGCGTCACAGACAAAGCGTTCATTTTTAATCGCAAGGCCGAGCGCAGCCATTGTCAGAGTGTTACGCCTAATTTCTGCAAGAGCATTAATAGCCTGGGGAATATCCATCCCCGCCAGCGACTTTTTATAAAAGGAGGCGACCGCCGTGAGATCGGCTTGCTGCTTACGTATGGCTAGCTGATGTAACCGCCTCTTTTCCTCAGGAATCTTGATACCGTAATGCCACCAGGCGAAGGAACCGCCTATAAGGACCAGTAAAGTAACAATAATTCCTGCGATAGCGGCAGGCGGAGCGTTGTAGCCATTTTTCCGTTTCCAAAAGTAGACTCTTTCTCGCATATCCTATTCGCTTAAGTAAAAAAAGGGAGCATTATCCCCAAGACCATAAATAAAACGACCATAGCGAAAAAAGCTGTCATCATAAAAAAACGACGCCGATGTTTTAATAATGCTTGATGATTACGGCACTCTTTAATCACTGCCTCAAGATGTACGGATGTCAGAGGTTTTACCTCAAGATGCTCATACTCTGCAGGATGGAGCATAAGTTCATCAAAGAGCGTCCGGGCAATAAAGCAGTCTGTTCCGCTAACAATCCGTCCAGCGCTGATAACCAGTAGATAGGTCATCGCTGCGGCCTGATGAGAGAAATAGATCCCGTCGCCAAATAAATTTTTTATATAAATAGCAAATGGCTCATAGCTCGCAGAGAGTTTATTGCAGTAACCGGTTGCCAGTTTGCCTTCATAATCACGATAGACCAGCTTACGATTGGCTTTAACCATGGTGCGAAATGCGGACTGCACCGGAGGGTCGAGGCGGGAAAGATCCTCCGCCTCCCAGAGCAGCTCGGTCAAAATATTCTCTTGCATTAAGAGGTTATTCATTACGCTTACCCAATTACTAGTGAGAGGTTACAGGCTGGCGATAGTAGTCAATGCCAATAACCATAACGACCGTTGCTGAAGCATCGTCGCTGCTGTCGTTGAGCCCCAGCACCTGATATTGCAAGCCGCCGTTTTCATCTTTGATATCGTACTTCGCTACCATCAGCAAATCGCCGGGCATGATAATCGATGAATTAAATGATTCCGTAGTGCTTACGGAAGGCAGCTGCACATCGTCATACTCCTCAATGCCTTCCAGATAACGTTTTGTGAAACCGCTCACTACCTCTATACGCCCGTCGGAGAGCACCCTGGGAGTAATGATAAAACTGGTACCGGTAATAATGGAGTCAGTCTCAACATCTACATTCTCCTCGCCGTTGTCGTCAACGGTGCGCGTTCTGCTGGAGACATAGTTTTGTGACCGCGTCATGTTCAGCGGCACCGGCATATTGTTACGGGTGATAAACGAACCGCTTTGCAAGGAGCGGCTGCCGGTGAGCTTATAGAGTGCATCCAGCCCGCTGTTGATATCCACATTACTGTTTTTCCAGCCAACGGAGACGCCGCCGGTTAAAGAGTCCAGCATTGATGAGGTGATTTTCATCGCGCTTTTTCCATCATCCAGCGAGAAATCCAGCCCAGCCTCAAGCTGTTTCACCTTCGATTTATCAAGGGTGAAGATTTTATACGTCACGATAAACTGACGACTGTTATCGGCTCTATATTTATCCAGCGCTTTGCTCAGGGCTTCATACTCTGAAGGACGCGAATTAACCATCAGAATTGATGTATCTTTAAAGAGGTTATAGTTTCCTGAGGTGACATAGTTTTTTGCCATATCCTCGACGTCATCCCAGAAGGAAGATTCAAACTTCGTCTCTGTTTTGCCCGTTAAGCCACCGTTAGACGTCGCTTCGTTACCGGAGAGATCGAGCGTCGTCTCAGACTTATTATTCTCGCCATAAAAATCCAGTTTGATAACATAAGTTTCATATACGTTTATTTTTAATACATTACTGCTGTCAAGTTTGGGACTGATGTCATACAGGGAGGCGATATAGCGCATAAACTCCTCAAACGTACCGTCAAACTTTACGCTATGGGGTATATCCCACGCCTTGTCCACCTCGCCTAATTTATTATCGCCCATGGCTTTATCATTAATACGGTAGCTGATTCCGGTCTGAGCGGCGATCGCATCCAGAATAATGGATAGGGAGGCTGGCTCATACGATGAGATCCTGACATGTTTGCTTAACAGTTTCTGCTGTTCAACGCTATACTCTACTTTCTGCCCCAAAAAAGCAGTGTCATATTTTATATAGGGTTTAGCTTTAGCCGCGTCCTGAGTCGTGGCATCATGAAATGTTTTCTTCACGGCCTCGCTGACATCGTACTTTTTCTCAAAGTCACTCACGCAGCCCTGCGCCAATAATATCAGCAGTAACAATCCCACTCTATTTTTCATAGCACGTCCGTATGGTTACATTTCGTCGATAACAATGACGCGGTTTTTTTCATACTTTTTGACGACCAGTCCATAGTTTTCAGAAAAGAAAAGCTCGCCCAGTGACGCCAGTACATCGTCGTCGGTCTTTCCCGTCAGCGTAATATCGTTATAGATGAGGTAATCCTTTTTGCTGTTCCAGAAAAGTTTATAACCATTGGCAGTAACCCAGGCCTTTACCTCCTGGCTTAAGAGTTCATTCTCTTTAATAATCATTACGCGCGTTGCCACCGTTTCAGAGTGGCTGAAAGGATTTATCGCCTCCTTAGCTGCGAATACATTTACAGGCATACCCACCATAAACAGTAGCGAACATATAGAATACCTTATCCAATACATCTCTGTTCCTTGTATACGTTCTCAAATTAACTATTGATAATGATATGAATCTAAGAGATCGGCAGGCGTACCAGGCTGCGGTATCGTGCTACACCAGCGGCTAACGGTATATGAAACCGCTTCAGAATCGACGACATTTACCCCTTCGCCCGTATCTCTGTCGAACATGCCGAGCGTAGAGCCGATAATCCAGATATAGGTGGAGTCAGCATATATCGTATGATCCCCTCTGTTCCGCCCCGGCGTTGAGGAGCCTTTTCCGACTACATCCTGCTCGGTGAACCCAACCTGGACCGTTATTCCCCCTAACTGGCCTAAAACTGCGGTGGAAGGAATTTTTGCCCGGCTATTCGCAGGATCGTTATACATATCACTATCAACACCGGTTCTGTAGGCAGACACAGAGGAGATAGCAACGCTCAGGCGAGGGAATAACTTCCGCATCACCTTTACTGTTCTTGGCTTACCCTCTGTATCGATCATTGCTTTGCCACTGCCGTCGCGCAGGGTAATCTCTTGCTCAACTTGAGGGCAGGTCTGGACCGGATAACGAACGTTGCCGGCATCATTATTATCATTTGAGCCAGCAATACTGTCATCGTAAAAGGGAGGTGCACCACTGCTGCGCTCAGTAGACTGACCGTTCATTCCGCCGTGCGTAATATAGTCGTTGATTACTGGCGTGACTAATTCAAAGGCATCATAGGTATAGGGTACATAGTAATAGAGATTATAATCCCCGCCTCCGTTCTTTTTATTCGCTTCCAGATCGTTCATCGCATAATCGCCAGTGAACATTCGCGACTGGCTATCCTGATACTGATAAAATTCAGGATTGCCTGATGAGTCCATTATTAAATCACCGCCGTAGCGACGCTGGAAGATATAGACCTTACGTGCGGTATTTTCCATTACCAGATTCGCCTGTAAGGTACCGAGCTTTTGATCGCCATGGGTGTTGGTAGCATCTTTCATATCCAGCGCTAATACCGTATTTTCACCATGTGTACCTGTACCTGTGCGTTGCTCATAGCACATCTCTACCTGGCTATCTTCAGAGTTCCAGCACATGCTTTTTCCGCCGCCGCTGGCGGTACTGCCGTTGTCGTTATTGTTCAGATCAAAAGTAAAACGGACGCCAAATTTACCGCTGTCGTAGCGGTTTAAGGTGTCGATATTGTGACCAACAGAGCCAAACTCAACGGGGGTTTTACCGTCGTTGTTTTTCGTTACTAGCTGCCAGTGAGCCTCAGATGACTCTCGATGCACAATCCATGCATGTGAGGGCACACTGCCCGCATCTGCAAAGGCCTGGCTCAGAGCAGGCTGAAAGCGGGCAAAATCCAACAGATGATTCGGATCGTTGCTACCAAACTCAACAATAGCGTCGATTTGATTAATACTGCTCTCTTGTCCTGCAAGCGCACTGCCGCGAAAGCCGATGCGATCTATGTATGCAGAGGTGTTCTTTGCTGCACCGCTCATCCAGCAGGGAAGATACTCTTTCTCAAATGCATAGTTTGATTTTGGTCCCTTGACGCTGCAGCGGCTGCTAATAAAAAGATAGCGCTGCTGCTGACCAGCATCGCTGCCGTCACCCCACAGGTAGTACTCGCTCTCATCACCCGTATCGATATCGTTAACATCGTTGCTTAAACGTATCTGATAATCAGCGTCTGACGACTCACTACTATAGAGCGGGTTGCTTATCTCTTCGAGCGTGTGTGACGCCTTGTCATTTATAACGACTTCAGGATCTCTGACAAAATTGATTACGCCCTTTATCTCCTGTACTAATGCCATGGAAATATTTCGTTGAGAAGATCGATCGGCTTGCTTGCGCACATAGCGGGTATACATCATCAAAAGTCCGCCAGCAATTGCCATGACGATAATAATTTCCAGTAATGAAAAACCGCTGTCCCTGCGTTTAACCATAAACAACTCCACGGCCCATCGGCCGTAGTATTCACTCACAGTGGATACTACGGTTTAGATTAATCACTATTTACTGCCGAAGACGATACCGTTATTCGCACCACCAATATTACAGGTCTCTTCGCTTACAATATCTGTACTCGTAATGTCCTCTGCGACGGAGAGAGATTTTAGTACGCTGCCCGCTTTCTTATCGGCATCTAATTCAGTTCCGTTAAGTTCCGCTGACTCATCTTCACCCGCAGGTGCAGAGATAATACCAACGTAATCCCACTGGTTCCCCATCTGTGAGAGAAGGTTTCTACATGTCTGCTGATCGAGACCGCTAATAAGGATCACGAAGCCTTTATGCACGCCACTACCCGAGTCCACCAGCGCCTGACCAATCTGGAAAGCATCGCCTGAAATGCCGTTAAACGATTCAGAGGGGGAGATTTTACCCAGCTTATTTAGCGTAACGATGGGGGCCAGATCGTCCGTCGTTGCAATATTTCCTTTAGTTAATGTTACTGTCGTTGCGGTGGCAGGTGGATATTCACCCTCATCCTGAAACGTCTCAGCCATTGAGGTACGGATACTATTGGTATTATTCTGGATATCTGATATATCCTGAGCGGTAAACGCCCGCTGCGCTAATACCACAACACCTGCGGCAATGACGCCGATAATACCCAGCACAATAATAATTTCAAGCAACGTGACGCCACGCTGTTTTGTTAAGCGGTTTTTTTCGCTAATATCCTTAAAATCAAACGCAGTTCTTTCCATATAATTCCTTACTCACATTAATTAGATGAATTAATGCAGCCAATTACATTAGGCTGTAATTTAATCATGTAATCTTAAATAATCTGTAAGGAATTAAGAAGGGTATTATTACTTAAATGCCACTCCAAAATTGGAGTGGCATGCTTATTAAATCAGGCCTGTTTTACCGCGTCGGCAATGCGGTGAGCGAACTCAGTGACCTGAGCTTCGTTCTCGCCCTCTACCATTACACGGATCAGCGGCTCGGTACCGGATTTGCGCAGCAGAACACGCCCGCGACTGCCCAGCGCAGCTTCCACCTCTGCCGTCACCGACTTAACGGTGTCGTTTTCCAGCGGGTCGCCTTTGCCTGCCGTGAAGCGTACGTTAACCAGAATCTGCGGGAAGAGCTTCATGCCGCTGCAGAGATCGTGCAGGGTCATGTTATTACGCACCATGGCGGCAACTACCTGCAGGCCTGCAACAATACCGTCACCAGTAGTCGTTTTGTCCAGCAGAATAATATGACCGGAGTTCTCTGCGCCAATACGCCAGCCTTTCTCCTGCAGCTTCTCCAGCACGTAGCGGTCGCCAACCTTAGCGCGGGCGAACGGAATACCCAGCTGCTTCAGCGCCAGCTCCAGGCCCATGTTGCTCATCAGCGTGCCCACTGCGCCGCCGCGCAGTTGCCCCTGACGCAGGCCTTCACGGGCAATAATGTAGAGGATCTGATCCCCGTCGACCTTATTACCCTCGTGATCGACCATGATGACGCGATCGCCGTCGCCGTCAAAGGCGATACCGAGATCGGCCTTTTCAGCCAGCACGCGGGCCTGCAGGGCGCGCACGTCGGTCGCCCCCACCTCTTCGTTAATGTTAACGCCGTTCGGCTCGCAGCCAAGGGTGATAACATCCGCCCCTAGCTCACGGAAGACGCTGGGAGCAATGTGGTAGGTCGCGCCATGGGCACAGTCGACGACAACTTTCAGCGCCTTCAGGCTTAGCTCGTTCGGGAAGGTGCCTTTACAGAACTCGATGTAGCGTCCGGCCGCGTCCACGATGCGGCTGGCTTTACCCAGCAGCGCGGAGTCAACGCAGCTGATCTCTTTTTCCAGCTCGGCTTCAATAGCCTCCTCTACTTCGTCCGGTAACTTAGTGCCGTCGGTTGAGAAGAACTTAATGCCGTTATCGTAAAAAGGGTTATGGGAGGCAGAGATGACGATCCCCGCTTCGGCCCGGAACGCACGGGTCAGATAGGCCACAGCCGGCGTGGGCATCGGCCCGGTGAAGGAGGCAGAGATGCCGGCAGCGGCCAGGCCTGCTTCCAGCGCCGATTCCAGCATGTAGCCAGAGATACGCGTATCCTTACCAATGATGATTTTGCGCGAGCCATGACGCGCCAGTACTTTACCTGCTGCCCAGCCCAGCTTAAGAACGAAATCAGGCGTGATAGGCGCATCGCCGACGCGCCCACGAATACCGTCTGTACCAAAATATTTGCGACTACTCATAGCGTTTGTTTTCCTTCGCTGATAGCGTGGCCTCGACCACCCGCATGGCTTCTGTTGTCTCTTTCACGTCGTGTACGCGAATTATGTGCGCTCCCTGCATGGCCGCTATCGTTGCGCACGCCAGGCTGCCGCTCAGGCGCTCTGATGGACCAACATTCAGCAGCTGGCCAATCATCGATTTACGGGACATGCCGACCAGCAGAGGCAGACCAAAATGGTGGAACTCTGCCAGGCGAGCCAGAAGCGCGTAGTTATGGGAGAGATTCTTACCGAAACCGAAGCCGGGGTCGAGTACCAATTTATCCTTTGTAATGCCTGCTTTCTCACACCTTTCAATCTGTTCGTGGAAATAGCGGTTAACGTCGGCAAAGACATCGGCATATTTTGGCGCGTCCTGCATGGTTTTCGGATCGCCCTGCATATGCATCAGGCAGACCGGCAGACCGGTTTCCGCCGCCGCTTCCAGCGCGCCCGGCTCGCTCAGTGAGCGGATATCGTTAATCAGGTGCGCACCCACACGGGCGATCTCCCGGATAACCTCCGGCTTAGAGGTGTCCACCGAGATCCAGACCTCAAAACGCTGCGCCAGAGCTTCCACGACCGGTACGACGCGAGAGAGTTCTTCGTCGACGCTCACCTCAGCTGCACCCGGCCGGGTTGATTCACCGCCGACGTCAATAATGGTGGCCCCGGCGTTGATCATCAGGTTGGCGTGTTTAACCGCGTCGATCAGCGTGTTATGCGCGCCGCCGTCTGAGAAAGAGTCCGGCGTAACGTTGAGTATCCCCATCACGTGCGGATGAGAGAGATCGAGCGTGGTTCCCTGAGCGAAGAGTTTCATAGAGCATCCCTTGTACTGTGTGGGGGGTAGATAAGAAAAAACCCCGGAGCACGCCCCGGGGTTTTAAATGTTGCTAATGCAGGTGCCGCAAGGACTTACTTGTCGCCAGACTGCTCAGCGCCAAACCGTTCTTACATCGTGTTACCCGGGTTTGGCGTACGCGGTTCATCGACCGGACGCGGCGCACGGGGTGTGCCGTTGCTGTCAGAGCTGTTAGAGCCAGGATCTTCCCAGCCCGCTGGCGGACGCACGTCGCGACGGGCCATCAGGTCATCAATCTGCGGTGCATCAATGGTCTCATACTTCATGAGCGCATCTTTCATCGCATGCAGGATGTCCATGTTATCGTTCAGGATCTCACGAGCGCGGTTGTAGTTACGCTCAATCAGAGACTTCACTTCCTGGTCGATAATGCGTGCCGTTTCATCGGACATGTGTTTCGCTTTTGCCACACTGCGGCCCAGGAATACTTCGCCCTCTTCCTCTGCATAGAGCAGTGGACCGAGTTTGTCGGAGAAGCCCCACTGGGTCACCATGTTACGCGCCAGGTTAGTCGCGACCTTAATGTCGTTAGACGCACCGGTAGAGACATGCTCAACGCCATAGATGATCTCTTCCGCCAGACGACCGCCGTAGAGGGTCGAAATCTGGCTCTCGAGCTTCTGACGGCTGGCGCTAATCGCGTCGCCCTCAGGCAGGAAGAAGGTCACACCCAGCGCACGACCGCGTGGAATAATGGTTACTTTGTGTACCGGATCGTGTTCCGGTACCAGGCGACCGATAATTGCATGGCCTGCTTCGTGGTAAGCAGTCGACTCTTTCTGTGCTTCAGTCATCACCATGGAGCGGCGTTCCGCACCCATCATGATCTTGTCTTTCGCTTTCTCGAACTCAACCATTGAGACAACGCGTTTGTTGCCGCGGGCAGCAAACAGCGCCGCTTCGTTGACGAGGTTAGCGAGATCCGCACCGGAGAAGCCTGGAGTACCGCGGGCAATAATTGCCGCATCGATATCCGGTGCCAGCGGTACGCGACGCATATGCACCTTCAGGATCTGCTCACGACCACGCACGTCTGGCAGACCGACCACAACCTGACGGTCGAAACGGCCTGGACGCAGCAGCGCCGGGTCAAGCACGTCCGGACGGTTCGTCGCGGCGATCACGATAATGCCTTCGTTGCCTTCAAAGCCGTCCATCTCAACCAGCATCTGGTTCAGGGTCTGCTCACGCTCATCATGCCCACCGCCCAGGCCTGCGCCACGCTGGCGGCCTACGGCGTCGATCTCATCGATAAAGATGATGCACGGTGCGGCTTTCTTGGCCTGTTCGAACATATCACGCACACGAGAGGCACCGACACCCACGAACATCTCCACGAAGTCAGAACCGGAAATGGTGAAGAAAGGCACTTTTGCTTCGCCGGCAATGGCTTTTGCCAGCAGCGTTTTACCGGTACCCGGAGGCCCCACCATTAAGACGCCTTTCGGGATCTTACCACCCAGCTTCTGGAAACGGCTCGGCTCACGCAGGTACTCAACCAGCTCACCCACCTCTTCTTTAGCTTCGTCGCAGCCTGCAACGTCGGCAAAGGTGGTTTTGATCTGATCTTCCGTCAGCATACGCGCCTTGCTCTTACCGAACGACATGGCACCTTTGCCACCGCCGCCCTGCATCTGGCGCATAAAGAATATCCAGACGCCGATTAACAGCAGCATCGGGAACCACGAAATGAAGATAGAAGCCAGCAGGCTCGGCTCTTCCGGCGGCTCGCCAACCACTTTGACGTTTTTCGTCAGCAGGTTATCAAGCAGTTTCGGGTCGTTGACCGGGATGTAAGTCGTGTAACGGTTACTATCTTTCTTGGTAACGTTGATCTCACGTCCGTTGATACGCGCTTCGCGAACCTGGTCCTGATTGACCTCTTGCAGGAAGGTAGAGT
>JBCNNW010000051.1:0-28279 GCA_039594205.1 Pseudescherichia sp.
CCCGGCGAGCCGTGAACTGCTCCATCAGCGAATTGAGCAGCGTTTTCATCAGATGTTAGCTTCAGGTTTTGAAGCAGAAGTGCGGGCGCTTTTTGCCCGTGGAGATTTGCATACGGACATGCCTTCCGTTCGTTGTGTGGGATACCGCCAGATGTGGTCATACCTTGAAGGCGAGATCTCATATGAGGAAATGGTTTATCGAGGTGTTTGCGCGACGAGACAGTTAGCGAAACGGCAGATAACCTGGCTTCGCGGTTGGGAGGGCGTTCACTGGCTAGACAGTGAAAAGCCAGAACAGGCGCGAAACGAAGTATTACAGGTTATTGGTGCTAACGCAGACTGAATGTGTACAATTACATCGGATCGTGCGCAAAATTTTACGCAGTTTTCAGGGCCTTCGGGTTCAAAGTACAAAACAAGCATATAAGGAAAAGATAGAATGGCTAAGGGGCAATCTTTACAAGACCCGTTTCTGAACGCGCTGCGTCGGGAACGCGTTCCGGTTTCTATTTATTTGGTGAATGGTATTAAGCTGCAAGGTCAAATTGAGTCTTTCGATCAGTTCGTGATCCTGTTGAAAAACACGGTCAGCCAGATGGTCTATAAGCACGCAATTTCTACTGTTGTCCCGTCGCGTCCGGTTTCTCATCACAGTAACAACACCGGTGGCGGCACCAGTAACTATCACCACAGCAGCAACGCGCAGGGTTCTTCTGCATCACAACAGGACAGCGAAGAGACCGAATAAGGTTTTTTGCTGTTTTCCATGTCGGGGAGCCTGGTGTTCCCCGCTGGTATTCTAAGAGGGTTTACGCTTGTTTGACCGTTATGATGCCGGTGAGCAGGCGGTGCTGGTACACATCTATTTTTCGCAAGACAAAGATATGGAAGATCTCCAGGAGTTTGAATCCCTGGTCTCTTCAGCTGGCGTCGACGCAATGCAGGTGATTACCGGTAGCCGTAAAGCACCGCACCCAAAATATTTTGTTGGTGAAGGTAAGGCAGTTGAAATAGCGGACGCCGTAAAAGCATCGGGTGCATCGGTTGTGCTTTTTGATCATGCCCTAACCCCAGCCCAGGAACGAAACCTGGAGAGACTGTGCGAATGTCGTGTTATCGATCGCACCGGTCTGATTCTAGACATTTTTGCGCAACGTGCACGTACCCATGAGGGGAAACTGCAGGTTGAGCTGGCGCAGCTGCGCCATCTGGCTACGCGCCTGGTGCGTGGCTGGACCCACCTTGAGCGTCAGAAAGGCGGGATTGGTTTGCGCGGTCCGGGTGAAACCCAGCTCGAAACCGACCGTCGTTTACTGCGTAACCGTATTACCCTGATCCTCTCGCGCCTTGAGCGCGTTAGCAAACAGCGCGAGCAGGGGCGTCGGTCGCGCGCGAAAGCAGATATCCCTACGGTATCGCTGGTAGGCTACACCAACGCCGGTAAATCGACGCTGTTTAACCAGATCACTGAAGCGCAGGTCTACGCTGCGGACCAGCTGTTTGCCACCTTGGATCCCACCCTGCGCCGCATCGACGTTGCCGACGTTGGCGAGACCGTGCTGGCGGATACGGTAGGCTTTATCCGCCATCTGCCGCACGACCTGGTAGCCGCCTTTAAGGCGACGCTGCAGGAGACGCGCCAGGCCACGCTGCTGCTGCACGTGATCGACGCCGCCGATCTGCGCGTCGAGGAAAACATTGAGGCGGTGAATACCGTGCTCGAAGAGATTGATGCTCATGAGATCCCGACCCTGCTGGTGATGAACAAGATCGATATGCTGGAGGAGTTCGAACCGCGTATCGACAGGGACGATGAAAACAGACCGATTCGGGTTTGGCTGTCAGCGCAAACCGGAGCGGGTGTACCGCTGTTATTTCAGGCTCTAACCGAGCGTCTCTCTGGAGAGGTAGCCCAGCATACGCTGCAGCTGCCTCCGCAGGAGGGACGGCTAAGAAGCCGATTTTATCAGCTTCAGGCAATTGAAAAAGAGTGGACGGAGGAGGACGGCAGCCTGGGTCTGCAGGTTCGTCTGCCGATCGTGGAGTGGCGTCGCCTCTGTAAACAAGAACCTGCATTGGTTGACTACGTAGTCTGACCTGGCGGCTTGCCTGAAGACCTTTCCCCTCCAGGGGATAACGAATAACAAATATGGAGCACATACATGGCGTGGAACCAGCCCGGTAATAACGGACAAGACCGCGACCCGTGGGGAAGCAGCAATAATCAAGGCGGCAACTCTGGGGGAAATGGAAATAAAGGCGGTCGCGATCAGGGACCTCCTGATTTAGACGATATCTTTCGCAAGCTGAGTAAGAAACTGGGCGGCTTTGGCGGAGGAAAAGGCACCGGCTCGGGCAGCGGCGGTTCCGCACCTGGCCCGCGCAGCCGCATGGGCGGACGCATTGTCACTATCGTGGCGGCGGCGGTCGTTATTATCTGGGCGGCCAGCGGTTTCTACACCATTAAAGAGGCGGAGCGCGGTGTTGTTACCCGTTTCGGCAAATTTAGCCATCTGGTAGAGCCAGGTCTGAACTGGAAACCGACCTTTATCGATGACGTCACGGCGGTAAACGTTGAGTCGGTACGCGAGCTGGCGGCTTCCGGCGTGATGCTGACCTCTGACGAGAACGTGGTGCGCGTTGAAATGAACGTTCAGTACCGCGTGACCGATCCTGAGCGCTACCTGTTTAGCGTGACCAGCGCCGATGACAGCCTGCGGCAGGCCACCGACAGCGCCCTGCGCGGCGTGATCGGTAAATACACCATGGACCGCATTCTGACCGAAGGCCGTACCGTTATTCGTAGCGATACCCAGCGCGAGCTGGAAGAGACCATTCGTCCGTACAATATGGGTATCACCCTGCTGGACGTTAACTTCCAGGCAGCACGTCCGCCGGAAGCCGTACAGGCCGCGTTTGACGATGCTATTGCTGCCCGTGAGAACGAGCAGCAGTCGATTCGTGAAGCCGAAGCCTATGCCAACGAAGTTCAGCCACGTGCGAACGGCCAGGCGCAGCGTATTCTTGAGGAAGCGCGTGCCTACCGGACTCAGACTATCCTGGAAGCGCAGGGTGAAGTGGCACGCTTCGCCAAACTCCTGCCGGAATATAAGGCTGCCCCGGAAATTACCCGCGAGCGTCTCTATATCGAAACCATGGAGAAAGTGCTGAGCCACACCCGTAAGGTGCTGGTTAACGATAAGGGCGGCAACCTGATGGTTCTGCCACTGGATCAGATGCTGAAAGGCGGCGCGCCTGCGGCTAAGAGCGATACCAGCGCGGCCAATAACCTGCTGCGCCTGCCACCTGCGTCGAACAGCAACAGCAACACCAGTAACGCACCGTCTGCTGGCCAGGGTGACATCATGGACCAACGCCGTGCTAACGCACAGCGTAACGACTACCAGCGTCAGGGGGAATAACGATGCGTAAGTCTGTAATTGCGATAATTATCATCGTGCTGGTAGTGCTCTACACCTCAATCTTTGTGGTGAAAGAGGGCGAGCGCGGTATCACGCTGCGCTTCGGTAAAGTACTGCGCGACGATGAAAACAAACCTCTGGTCTTTACGCCGGGCCTGCACTTTAAGCTGCCGTTTATTGAGACGGTTAAAACGCTGGATGCGCGTATCCAGACCATGGACAACCAGGCCGATCGCTTTGTGACCAAAGAGAAGAAAGACCTGATCGTTGACTCCTATATCAAATGGCGCATCAGCGACTTCAGCCGCTACTACCTGGCAACGGGCGGCGGCGACGTCTCCCAGGCCGAAGTGCTGCTGAAACGTAAGTTCTCTGACCGTCTGCGTTCAGAAATCGGTCGCCTTGACGTTAAGGACATCGTGACCGACTCCCGTGGCCGTCTGACCCTGGAGGTGCGCGACGCGCTGAACTCTGGCTCTGCCGGTACGGAAGATGAAGTAGCAACGCCTGCGGCAGATGACGAAATCGCCAAAGCGGCCAAGCGCGTCACGGCGGAAACTAACGGCAAGGTGCCGGTAGTGAACCCGAACAGTATGGCCGCGCTGGGTATCGAAGTGGTGGATGTGCGTATCAAGCAGATCAACCTGCCGAGCGAAGTCTCTGAGGCGATCTACAACCGTATGCGCGCCGAGCGTGAAGCGGTTGCCCGTCGCCACCGTTCACAGGGTCAGGAAGCGGCAGAAAAACTGCGTGCGACCTCAGACTATGAAGTCACTAAGACGCTGGCAGAAGCCGAGCGTGAAGGGCGCATTCTGCGCGGTGAAGGCGATGCCGAAGCGGCTAAGCTGTTTGCCGATGCGTTCAGCCAGGATCCTGACTTCTACGCCTTTATCCGTAGCCTGCGCGCCTATGAGAGCAGCTTCCAGAGCAACCAGGATGTGATGGTGCTCAGCCCAGACAGCGACTTCTTCCGCTACATGAAGACGCCGGGAACGGCCACACGCTAAGTCCCACCGTAGCATTACGCTAATCAAACCACCGTCATCCTCAGGAGGCGGTGGTTTTCTTTTGAAGGAAGCACAATGAACTCTACCATTTGGCTGGCCCTGGCATTAGTTCTGGTACTGGAAGGGCTTGGTCCGATGCTCTATCCGCGCCTGTGGCGTCGCATGATTGCCTCCCTTGCTCTGCTGCCGGATAACATTTTACGCCGTTTTGGCGGGGGATTAGTGGTTGCCGGGGTGGTGATCTACTATATGTTGAGGAAAACGATTGGCTAGAGAAATAGCACGCAGATTGGCCGAAATTTGCCGACAAAAAGTGCTGATTATCAGAAAAAGCGATGGTAGAATCCTTTTTTAAGCAAACGGTGATTTTGAAAAATGGGTAACAACGTCGTCGTACTGGGCACCCAATGGGGTGACGAAGGCAAAGGTAAGATCGTCGATCTCCTTACTGAACGTGCTAAGTATGTGGTTCGCTATCAGGGCGGTCACAATGCAGGCCACACTCTCGTAATCAACGGTGAAAAAACCGTCCTCCACCTTATTCCATCAGGCATTCTGCGTGACAATGTGACCAGCATCATCGGTAACGGTGTGGTGCTCTCTCCTGCTGCGCTGATGAAAGAGATGAAAGGCCTGGAAGAGCGTGGTATTCCGGTACGCGAACGTCTGCTGCTCTCCGAAGCTTGCCCGCTGATCCTCGACTATCACGTTGCGCTGGACGTGGCGCGTGAAAAAGCGCGCGGCGCGAAAGCGATCGGCACCACCGGTCGTGGTATCGGCCCGGCTTACGAAGATAAAGTGGCCCGTCGCGGTCTGCGCGTTGGCGATCTGTTCGATAAAGAGACCTTTGCTATCAAGCTGAAAGAGGTGATGGAATATCACAACTTCCAGCTGGTGAACTTCTACAAAGCCGACGCCGTTGACTACCAGAAAGTGCTGGACGATGTGATGGCGGTTGCCGACATCCTCACCGCTATGGTGGTAGACGTCTCCGATCTGCTGGACCAGGCGCGCAAGCGTGGCGATTTCGTCATGTTTGAAGGTGCGCAGGGTACGCTGCTGGATATCGACCACGGTACCTATCCGTACGTAACCTCCTCCAACACCACCGCCGGTGGCGTGGCGACCGGCTCCGGCCTGGGTCCGCGCTATGTGGATTACGTGCTGGGGATCATCAAAGCCTACTCTACCCGCGTAGGTGCGGGTCCGTTCCCGACCGAGCTATTCGATGAAACCGGCGAGTTCCTCTGCAAACAGGGTAACGAGTTTGGCGCAACCACCGGCCGTCGTCGTCGTACCGGCTGGCTGGATATCGTTGCGATTCGTCGCGCGGTGCAGATCAACTCCCTGTCCGGCTTCTGCCTGACCAAGCTGGACGTGCTGGACGGCCTGAAAGAGGTGAAAATCTGTATCGGTTACCGCATGCCTGACGGCCGTGAAGTGACCACCACGCCGCTGGCGGCTGACGACTGGGAAGGTATCGAGCCGATCTACGAAACCATGCCGGGCTGGTCTGAAACCACCTTCGGCGTGAAAGAGCGCAGCGGCCTGCCGCAGGCGGCGCTGGACTACATCAAGCGTATCGAAGAGCTGACCGAAGTGCCGATCGATATTATCTCAACCGGCCCTGACCGTTCTGAGACGATGATCCTGCGCGATCCGTTTGACGCATAATGTAATGTTATTTTGCCCGGCGGACTGCCTGCCGGGCCTGCTTGCCTGCTTTTACCTCCTCTGTTCAAATAAATTAGCCGCCTACCATCATCTCGAGTTATTTAAGGTATAGTTAGTGTCATTGCGGCTATTCCGCGTTTTTCCCTTTATCCTGAGGTTGATGTGCAGTTAACGAGTTTCACCGATTACGGATTGCGTGCCCTGATCTATATGGCGTCGCTACCGGAAGGGCGAATGACCAATATCTCTGAAGTGACGGCAGTGTACGGGGTCTCCCGCAACCACATGGTCAAAATAATCAACCAGCTCAGCCGGGCGGGCTACGTCGCGGCGGTCAGAGGGAAAAATGGTGGTATTCGTTTAGGCAGGCCTGCCAATACCATCCGCATCGGTGACGTCGTGCGCGAGCTGGAACCGCTTGCGCTGGTGAACTGCAGCAGCGCCTTTTGCCACATTACCGCTGCCTGCCGCCTGAAGCAGGCACTCTCTAAGGCCGTGGACAGTTTTCTGATGGAACTTGATCGCTACACGCTGGCCGATTTGGTTGAAGAGAATCAACCACTATATAAATTATTACTGGTGGAGTAAGAGAACGCTCTGCCAGAGCTGACAACGGAGGAACCGCTATGTCACATGATCCTTTCCAGGAGCGCGAAGCTGAGAAGTACGCGAATCCTATTCCCAGCCGCGAGTTCATTCTCGATCACTTATCAAAACGCGAAAAACCGGCTAACCGCGAAGAACTGGCGCAGGAACTCAATATTGAAGGCGAAGAGCAGCTGGAAGGGCTGCGCCGTCGCCTGCGCGCCATGGAGCGTGACGGGCAGCTGGTCTTTACTCGCCGCCAGTGCTACGCCCTGCCGGAACGTCTCGACCTGCTCAAGGGGATAGTTATTGGCCACCGCGACGGCTACGGCTTCCTGCGCGTCGAAGGCCGTAAGGACGACCTCTATCTCTCCAGCGAGCAGATGAAAACCTGCATTCACGGCGACCAGGTGCTGGCCCAGCCGCTCGGCGCCGATCGTAAAGGACGCCGTGAAGCGCGCATTGTACGCGTGCTGGTGCCGAAAACCGGCCAGATCGTCGGCCGCTACTTTACCGACGCTGGCGTTGGCTTTGTGGTGCCGGACGACAGCCGCATGAGCTTTGATATCCTTATCCCGCCGGAAGAGATTATGGGCGCGCGGATGGGCTTTGTGGTAGTGGTCGAACTCACCCAGCGTCCAACCCGCCGCACCAAAGCCATTGGTAAGATCGTTGAGGTGCTCGGCGATAACATGGGAACGAGCATGGCGGTCGATATGGCCCTGCGCACCCATGAGATCCCCTACGTCTGGCCGCCTGCCGTTGAGCAGGAGGTTAGCGGCCTGAAAGAGGAGGTCCCGGAGGAGGCGAAAGTCGGGCGTGTCGATCTGCGTAACCTGCCGCTGGTCACCATCGACGGCGAAGATGCCCGTGACTTCGACGATGCGGTCTACTGCGAGAAGAAACGCGGCGGCGGCTGGCGTCTGTGGGTAGCCATTGCCGACGTAAGCTACTACGTGCGTCCAGGCACCGCCCTGGATGACGAAGCGCGCAGCCGTGGCACCTCGGTCTACTTCCCGTCGCAGGTCGTGCCAATGCTGCCGGAAGTGCTCTCTAACGGTCTCTGCTCTCTCAATCCGCAGGTTGACCGCCTCTGTATGGTCTGCGAGATGACCATCTCGACCAAGGGTCGCCTGACCGGCTATAAATTCTACGAAGCGGTGATGAGCTCCCACGCACGCCTGACCTATAACAAGGTGTGGCATATGCTGGAGGGCGACCAGGAGCTGCGTGAGCAGTATGCGCCGCTGGTGAAACACATCGAAGAGCTACATGCCCTCTATAAAACGCTGAACCAGGCGCGAGAAGAGCGCGGCGGTATCTCCTTTGAGAGCGAAGAGGCGAAGTTTATCTTCAACGCCGAGCGCCGTATTGAACGCATCGAGCTGACCGAACGTAACGATGCCCACAAGCTGATTGAAGAGTGCATGATCCTCGCTAACATCTCTGCCGCCCGCTTTGTAGAGAAGGCAGAGGAGCCGGCGCTGTTCCGTATTCACGACCGACCGACCACCGAAGCCATTACTTCATTCCGCTCGGTGCTGGCTGAGCTGGGCCTGGAGCTGCCGGGCGGCAACAAGCCGGAGCCGCGGGACTACGCCGCGCTGCTGGAGTCCATTGCCGATCGCCCCGATCATGAGATGCTGCAGACCATGCTGCTGCGCTCCATGAAGCAGGCTATCTATGACCCGGAGAACCGGGGCCACTTTGGTCTTGCCCTGCAATCCTATGCCCACTTTACCTCGCCGATCCGCCGCTATCCGGATCTCTCCCTGCATCGCGCCATCAAGTATCTGGTCGCCAAAGAGCAGGGGCTTAAGGGTAACAGCACGCCGTCGGGCGGCTGGCATTACCCGATGGAAGCGGTCCTGCAGCTGGGCCAGCACTGTTCGATGGCCGAACGCCGCGCCGACGAAGCGACCCGCGACGTTGCCGACTGGCTGAAGTGCGACTTTATGCAGGATCATGTGGGCAGCAACTTCCAGGGTGTGATCGCCAGCGTCACCGGCTTTGGCTTCTTTGTACGCCTGAACGAGCTGTTTATCGACGGCCTGGTTCACGTCTCCTCGCTGGATAATGACTACTACCGTTTCGATCAGGTCGGCCAGCGTCTGATTGGCGAATCCAGCGGCCAGACCTACCGGCTGGGCGACCGCGTCGAAGTGCGCGTCGAAGCGGTGAACATGGACGATCGTAAAATCGACTTTGCGCTCATCTCCAGCGAGCGCGCGCCGCGCAACGTCGGCAAGACCGAACGCGAACGCGCTAAGAAGGCCACGCCGGGTAAAAACGGCAGCCGCCGTCGCCAGGTCGGTAAAAAGGTTAACTTTGAGCCGGATAGCGAGTTTCGTCGTGAGAAGGGCAAAGCTAAAGGAAAAGGAAAAAATAGCGACGGCGCACAGCCGAAGGTGAAGAAAGAGAAAGCGCCTTCGGCAAAAACGCAAAAAATAGCCGCTGCAACCAAAGCAAAGCGCGCGGCAAAAAAGAAAATCGCTGAGTAATAAAATCCATCCCCTTTAGTAATAAAGGGGGTTTTTTTATTTTGGCCGTTAGCTATTTTTCGGCAATCGTTATTTTTTATTTGTCATTAGTGATAAAGCCCGCCTGTGTATAGTAACTCCAGATTTATTCATTATCTGATGCGTTAATTCGCAAGGAGCTATTATGCATCTGGCACGTTTTCCACGCCTGTCGCTGGGCCATTTTCCAACGCCGCTTGAACCTTTAGAAAATCTCTCAGCTTTGCTGGGCGGGCCGAAAATATGGATTAAGCGCGACGATGCAACCGGCCTTGCTACCGGTGGAAATAAGACCCGTAAGCTTGAGTTCCTGCTGGCCGATGCGCAGCAGCAGGACGCTGACGTGATTATTACCCAGGGCGCTACCCAGTCTAACCACGTACGCCAGACTATTGCCGGTGCGGCGAAGCTGGGTCTGCCAGCCAAAGTGCTGCTGGAGAAGCGGGTCACCGATTTCGGCGAAGATTATCAGCGCTCCGGCAACGTGCTGCTGGATGAGCTGCTCGGCGGCGAGATCGTCGCCCACCTGCCGGGCGGGACCGATATGCAGCAGGCCATGGAGAGCTACGCTAGCGAACTGCGCGATAAAGGCCATCGCCCCTACGTGATCCCCGGCGGCGGCTCTAACCCTGTCGGCGCATTGGGCTACGTCGCCTGCGCCGAAGAGCTTCTGTACCAATCTTCCCAGCAGCGGCTGCGCATTGACCACGTGATCCATGCCACCGGCAGCACCGGCACCCAGGCCGGGCTGGTAGCCGGATTCCACGCTACCCACAGCCACGTTCCGGTGCTGGGCATTAGCGTGCGTGCGCCGAAGGCGAAGCAGGAGGAGAACGTCTGGAACCTGGCCTCTCGCACCCTTGAGCTGTTGAGCGTGCCGGGCGAGCTGCCCCGTACAGCCGTAGTGGCCAACAGCGACTACGTTGGCGAAGGCTACGGCCTGCCCACCGAAGGCATGCTGGAGGCGCTGCGCCTGCTGGCGCGCCACGAAGGTATCCTGCTGGATCCGGTCTACTCCGGCAAAGGCTTTGCCGGGCTGGTGGATCTGATCCGCAAAGGCCATTTTCGCAAGGATGAGAACGTGGTGTTTATCCACACCGGCGGCTCCGCCGGGCTGTTTGGCTATCGCCAGGTGCTGGAAGGATGAAACCGTTTTTGCTAGGCGTTCTCGGCGGCATGGGGCCGCTGGCAACGGTCGATTTTATGGCGAAGCTGCTGACAGCGACGCCTGCGACCCGCGATCAGGAGCAGATCCCGGTCGTCGCCTGGAACGTTCCGCAGATCGCCGATCGCCAGAAGGCGCTGGCCGGGCTTGGTCCGTCGCCGCTGCCGCAGCTGCTGAACGGCATCGAAAAGCTCAACGCCGCCGGGGCGAGCCATATCGCGATCCCCTGCAATACGGCCCATCACTGGTATGACGCCCTGAGCCGTGCCAGCGACGCACCGATCCTGCATATCGTTGAGGCGACCCTGGCACACATAGAGCCGCAGGCACCGACGCGCGTCGGAGTCATCGCAACCCTTGGCACGCTGGCGGCGGGCTGGTTCCAGCAGGGACTGGAACGCCTTAATGTTACTCCGGTGCTGCCCACCGAGCAGGAGCTGGAGAGCTGGTTTGTTCCCGGCTGCTACGCGGTTAAACGTGGTGCGCTACGCGAGGGCGGCGAGCTGCTCTCTTTGCAGGCCCAGGCGCTGGTTGAGCGGGGCGCGGAAACGCTCATTCTTGCCTGCACCGAAGTGCCGGTGGCGCTGGATGCCGTCGACTCTCCCTTTCTTGCCCACGCCATCGATCCTGCCCAGGCGCTGGCGGAGCGATGTTCGGCCCTCTGGCAGGAATATCGTTAATCTCTTCACTCTCTAACAGGATAAATATAATGAAAAAAAGTCTCTGCTTATTACTGGCAGCGGGTAGCTTGTGGACAAATATGACCTGGGCCGCCTCACCGGAAGAGGTGCGTGTCGCCTACAGCGGCGGTTCGCAGGTATTAATGCTGGCGAAAGCCGACGGCTCGCTGGATAAAGCGTTAAACAGCAAAGTGAAATGGGTGCAGTTTGCGTCTGGCGCGGATGCGCTGAGCTATTTCGCCAGCAACGCTATCGATATTGCTAATTTTGGCTCCAGCCCGGCCACCGCTGGCATAGTACGTAAATTACCGGTAGAGATTATTGGCGTCTCCGGGGTGATTGCCAGCTATGAGCGTTTAATTGGCAAAGATGGCATCGCGACGATTAAGGACATCGAAGGGAAGCGCGTAGCCTATCCGCCAAACTCTACCGCACAGTACGCGCTGGAGGCGGCAATTAGCGTCAACAAGCTCGACCGCAGCAAAATCACCCTGCTACCGCTACGCCCGGCTGAGATGGTCGCCGCATGGAAGCGGGGCGATATTGACGCGGGCTACGTCTGGGCACCCTTTGCCCAGGAGCTGGAGTCCTCCGGCGGCCATCAGGTCTTCGCTACCAGGGATCTGCAAAAAGATGGCTACCTGATTTACAACAACTATGTGGTGCGTAAAGCCTTCGCCGAGCAGTATCCGGAAACCGTCAGCGCCTTCCTGCGCGTGCATCAGGAGAAGGTCGACGAGTTCAGGAAGGATCCGGAGCGTGCCGCCGCCATCGTGGCAAAAGAGGTGGGCGCACCGGTGACGACCGCCGCTAACACCCTTGGCGGCCTGGAGTACCCCACCCTGGCCGAGCAGGGCACCGCCGCCTGGCTGGGTAACGGCACCCAGACCACCGACAGCGGCATCGGCAAGGCGCTGAGCAAAACCTCCAGCTTCCTCGCCGGCATTGGCGAGATCCGCAAGCGTGATATTCCCACCAACTGGGATACGGCAATCAACTCCGAATACGTTCGTAAAGCGGCGGTAGCAGCGCAATGAGATTGAGTCAGCACATCGCCATCAGCGTGGCATCGGTGGCGATCTTTTTTGTGATTTGGCAGGTGGCGGCCACCCGGCAGTGGGTGGATCCGCTGCTGCTGCCGTCGTTAACCGATATCGGCTTAACTACGGAAGAGCTGCTGGCGGACGGCTACCGTCAGGTGCCGCTCTGGGAGCACGTGATGGTCAGCCTGGCGAGGGCGCTGAGCGCCTTCGCCGTGGCGATTGTGATTGGTATCCCGCTCGGACTACTGATGGGCCTCTCCAACGGCCTGGCGGCGGTGCTGAACCCCTTCGTTCAGTTTCTGCGCCCGCTGCCGAAGATTGCCCTGATCCCGCTGGCGGTGGTGTGGCTTGGCATCGGCGAAGCTTCAAAATTCTTTCTGATCTTCATCGCCACCTTCCTGAGCGTGGTAGTCGGGGCCAGCGCGGCGGTAGAGCGCATCGGTAGGTCGCGCATCCGCGTCGCCCAGACGCTGGGGGCGACAAAGAGGCAGATTTTTCTGCGCGTGGTGCTGCCGGACGCGCTGCCGGAGCTGTTTACCACCGTCAGGCTGTCGATTGGCATCGGCTGGACCTCGCTTATCGCAGCGGAGATGGTGGCGGCCAGCTCGGGCCTCGGCTGGATGGTGATCAACGCCAGCGCCTACCTGCGGACCGATATTGTGATGCTGGGCATTCTGCTGCTCGGTGGGATTGGCTATCTGCTGGATCTTCTTCTTTTAGGCCTGCAGCGCCTGTTTGTGCCGTGGGCGGGGAAAGAGTAATGGCTGTACAGATTGCACTGGAGAACGTCTCTCTCCAGTTTGCGGCAAAACCGCACCCTTTGACCGTGCTGGACGATATCTCTCTTGCCCTGGAGAAGGGTGAGTTTGTGGTGTTGCTGGGGCCGTCGGGCTGCGGCAAGTCCACCATCCTCAACCTGGTGGCGGGCTTTAACCAGCCCGATAGCGGTCGCGTGCTGTGCGGCGGAGAACCGGTGCGCCAGCCCGGCCCGTCGCGGGGAATGATCTTCCAGCAGCCGAACCTGTTTCCGTGGCTGTCGGTGCTGGATAACGTCACCTTTGGCCCCCGCCTGGGCAAGCATAACCGCGACAAGGTTAACGCCCAGGCGCGGGAGTGGCTGGCGCGGGTTGGGCTGAGGGGTTTCGAGGATCATGCCCCGTGGCAGCTCTCCGGCGGTATGAAGCAGCGCGTGGCGCTGGCTCGCGCCTGGCTACCCGGCCCGGAAGTGCTGCTGCTCGACGAGCCGTTTGGTGCGCTTGACGCCCAGACGCGCCTGATGATGCAGGAGCTGCTGCGCAACGCCTGGCTGGCAACCGAGACCACGCTGCTCTTTGTCACCCACGACGTGGAGGAGGCGCTGTTCCTCGCCGATCGCATTCTGATCATGTCGGCAAAGCCCGGAAGAATCGTCGAAGAGGTCACCCTGCCGTTTGGCCGTGAGCGTGATATCGAAAACCTGGCGGCGCATCCGCAGTATGGCGAAATAAAACAGCACGTCCTGCATCGCGTCCGCCAGGAGGCGAAGCGCCATTTTTAATTAACTCGTGGTTCCCGGTGTCGGGAATGAATCGACTGTCATTCAACCTGCTGATGGATCTGCAGCGCGAGTATGGCCTCGCCTACCTGTTTATCTCCCACGATCTCAATGTTGTACGTCACATCGCCGATCGGGTCGGGGTGATGTACCAGGGACGCATTGTCGAGGAGGGACCCTGTCTGGACCTCTTCGCCCGCCCGCAGCACGAGTACACGCGCTATCTGCTGGACGCCATTCTGCCCGCCCATCCGCCGGAAAAGCATGCGCTGGCGAAGGTGAGGATGTAACGGGGAGGGACGCTGGGGGCGTCGTGGGGTATAATGGCCCGGACAGACCCTTTTAACCTCGATCGAGTACCC
This sequence comes from Pseudescherichia sp., assembly GCA_039594205.1. Lineage (GTDB taxonomy): Bacteria > Pseudomonadota > Gammaproteobacteria > Enterobacterales > Enterobacteriaceae > Pseudescherichia. The sequence continues at coordinate 13,992 of JBCNNW010000051.1, forward strand.
TTCATGAGTGAAATGATTTATGGCATCCACGCGGTGCAGGCACTGCTGGAACGCGCCCCGGAGCGCTTTCAGGACGTTTATATTCTGAAAGGACGTGAAGATAAACGTCTGATGCCGCTGATCCATGCCCTTGAAGCCCAGGGCGTGACTATCCAGGTGGCGAGCCGCCAGTTTATGGATGAAAAAAGCGAAGGCGCGGTGCACCAGGGGATCATTGCACGGGTGAAGCCGGGACGTCAGTACCAGGAGAACGATCTGCCGGATCTGATCGCCAGCCTCGATCGCCCCTTCTTCCTGATCCTCGACGGCGTCACCGATCCGCATAACCTCGGGGCCTGCCTGCGCAGCGCCGACGCCGCTGGCGTCCATGCGGTGATTGTCCCGAAAGACCGCTCGGCCCAGCTGAACGCCACCGCGAAAAAAGTAGCCAGCGGCGCGGCAGAGAACGTGCCGCTGATCCGCGTGACCAACCTGGCGCGTACCATGCGTCTGCTGCAGGAAGAGAACGTCTGGATCGTCGGCACCGCGGGCGAGGCGGATCACACCCTGTTCCAGAGCAAAATGACCGGGCCGATGGCGCTGGTGATGGGCGCAGAGGGCGAAGGTATGCGTCGTCTGACCCGCGAGCACTGCGACGAGCTGATCAGTATCCCGATGGCGGGCAGCGTCTCCTCCCTGAACGTCTCCGTCGCAACCGGCATCTGCCTGTTTGAAGCCGTCCGCCAGCGCGGCTAAGCTTCGGCGTTAACCTGACCACCCTACGGGGTGGTTTTTTGTGACCCCTGCTGCGGTCGTAAAATTCTCTCTGTGCATACTTAGGGCACTGCCACTGAACAGGGGGAGAGAGTATGCACTGGCAAACCCATACCGTTTTCAATCAACCCATTCCGCTCAACAACAGCAACCTTTTTCTCTCTGATGCCTCGCTACGCGACGCCGTTGCCCGTGAGGGCGCTGGCTGGGACGCCGAACTTCTGGCCAGCATCGGGCAGCAGCTTGGTACCGCCGAGTCGCTGGAGCTGGGCCGGCTGGCGAACGCCAATCCGCCGGAGCTGCTGCGCTACGATCCCACCGGCGAGCGCCTCGACGACGTGCGCTTCCATCCGGCGTGGCATCTGCTGATGCAGGGGCTATGCGCCAACCGCGTCCACAACCTCGCCTGGGAAGAGGAGGCTCGTGCCGGAGCCTTTGTCGCCCGCGCGGCACGCTTTGTGCTCCATGCTCAGGTGGAAGCGGGCACCCTCTGTCCTGTCACCATGACCTTTGCCGCCACGCCGCTGCTCCAGCAGGCGCTACCCGCAACGTTTCAGGAGTGGTACAAACCGCTGCTCAGCGATCGCTATGACGCCCATCTGGCCCCCGGCGGGCAGAAGCGCGGGGTCTTAATCGGCATGGGGATGACGGAGAAGCAGGGCGGCTCGGACGTGCTCAGCAACACCACCCGGGCAGAGCCGCTTACGCGCAAAGGCAGCGGCGAGGCCTACCGGCTGGTGGGCCACAAGTGGTTTTTCTCCGTGCCGCAGAGCGATGCTCACCTGGTGCTGGCCCAGGCGAAGGGCGGACTCTCCTGCTTCTTTGTGCCGCGCATTCTGCCCGACGGCACGCGCAACGCCCTGCGTCTCGAGCGTCTGAAAGATAAGCTTGGCAACCGCTCCAACGCCAGCAGCGAAGTGGAGTTTTTAGATGCTACCGGCTGGCTGCTGGGGGAGGAGGGGGACGGCATCCGGCAGATCCTCAGGATGGGCGGCCTGACGCGCCTCGACTGCGCCCTGGGGAGCCACGGCCTGATGCGTCGGGCCTTCTCCGTTGCGCTCTACCATGCGCATCAGCGACAGGCGTTTGGCAAGCATCTGGTCGAGCAGCCCCTGATGCGCGACGTGCTCTCCCGCATGGCGCTACAGCTGGAGGGGCAGACGGCGTTTCTCTTCCGCCTTGCCCGGGCGTGGGAGAGCCGGGAGAGCGTGCAGGAGACGCTGTGGGCGCGGCTGTTTACCCCGGTGGCGAAATTTGCGGTGTGCAAGGCGGGGGTGCCCTTTGTTGCCGAGGCGATGGAGGTGCTGGGCGGCACGGGCTACTGTGAGGATAACGAGCTGCCGCGCCTCTATCGGGAGATGCCGGTCAACAGCATCTGGGAGGGTTCGGGCAATATTATGTGCCTGGACGTGATGCGGGTGCTGGGTAAGCAGTCCGGTGTGTTAGCGCTGCTAAGCGACACCTTTGGCGAAGTAAAAGGTCAGGATCGCCACTTCGATCGCGCCTGGCGACGGCTGCAGCAGCGGCTGCATCGGCCGCAGGAGGCGCAGGCTCGGGAGATTACCCAGCAGCTTTACCTGCTGGGTGCCGGGGCGCAGATGCTGCGCTACGCCTCACCCCCTGTCGCCCAGGCCTGGTGTCAGACCATGCTGGATACCCGCGGCAGCGCGTTGCTTAGCGCCCAGGTGCAAAATGACCTGCTGCTGCGCGCCACGGGCGGGGTGGGTTAAAGACGGAACAGGCTGACCAGCTGCTTCAGATGCGCGCCCTTTTCCTGCAGCGTCTGTGCCGTCTCTTCGCTACGAGATACGCGCTCGGCGTTAACGTGAGTGGCATCGCCAATGTGGGTCATCGCCAGGTTTACCTGGTTAATGCCAGCCGACTGCTCGCGGGAGGCGTGGTTAATCTCCGTCACCAGCTGGTTAATGTTACCCATATGGTCGATGATCGCCGCCATCGCCTGTCGCGTCTGCTCGGAGAGAGTATGCCCTTCGGTGACCTTTTGCAGCGTATCGTCGATCAGCGTCTCAATCTCTTTTACAGCGTTAGCGCTGCGGGCCGCAAGGGCGCGCACCTCCTGCGCTACCACGGCAAAGCCCTTGCCATGCTCACCGGCACGGGCGGCCTCAACGGCGGCGTTAAGGGCGAGAATGTTGGTCTGAAAGGCGATAGATTCAATCACCTGGGTGATATCCGCGATGCGCTGGGAGGCGCTGCGGATATCATTCATGGTAGCTACCGCCCGCCCTACCGTCTGTCCGCCGCTCTGCACTGCCTGCGACGTTTCGTTTACCAGATACTGGGTCTGCTCCATGCTGGCGGCGTTTTGCTGCACGGTGGCAGCAAGCTGCTCCATACTGGCGGAGGTCTCCTCCACGCTGCTGGCCTGCTTGTTGATCTGCTCGCTGATTTCGCTGCTGTCAGCCGCCAGCGCGTTGGTGGCGAAGTGAATATCCCCCGCCGCCTCCCGCACCTGCTGCACCATGTTTTGCAGGCCGTTGCCGATACCGTTGATAGCATGGATCAGCTGACCTACTTCATCCTGGCGCGTTGAGGTCAGGGAGGGGCGCAGATCCCCGGAGGCGTAGGTCTGGGCAAGGGCCGTGACCTCACGCAGCGGGCGGGTCAGCCAGCGGCGGGTGATGATAACAAACAGGGCGGCAAAGAGCAGGGAGACCAGCGCGCCGGCAATCAGGAACTGATTACGCAGGCGGGTCACATCCTGCAGCAGCACGGCTTTATCCACTTCGCCGACAATCGTCCAGTTCCAGCCGGGCAGGGCGGTCCAGGAGACCAGCATCGAGCGGCCATCTTTGCTCTTCCGCTCCAGCGTGCCGGAGGCAAGGGTCAGCAGCTGTTGTTCAGCCTCGTCGCCCCACTGCGGGCGCTGCCCCTCCTCGCTGGCGTGGAACAGCCAGGTGCCGTAATTTTTACCGGCGCTGCGGTTCAGAACGAAGAAGTGCCCGCTCTCGCCCAGTCGACGCTGGAGGATCTTGTCCCGCATGATCTCCCAGGAGTGGGTGATATCCACCCCCACGAACAGAATAGCAATGGTTTTGCCGCTGGCGTCTTTTACCGGCTGGTACTGAGTGATATAGCGCTTACCAAACAGCAACGCGAGTCCGCGATAGATATCGCCATGCAGAACGGGTGCCAGCGCCGGGCTGGTGCTGTCCAACTGGGTACCGATGGCCCGCTCGCCGTTCTCCTTGCGCAGGGATGTCGCCACGCGCACAAAGCTATCGCCGTTGCGCACAAACAGCGTCGCAATCGAGCCGGTGCGCTGGAAGAAGTCATCTGGGATAGCATTATTTTCGTGCAGCTCGGTCTCGCCGCCTTTCAGCAGCGGAACGGTAAGGCCGTTAATGGTACGGGTCTGTGTTGCATCGAGAGAGACCGGCTGGGGAATAAAGGTGCTGAACTGACGGGTATAGCGCTCAACCTCTTCGCTGAGGCTGCTGCTAAACATTTCGACCATATCGGCCACGCCAGTAGCCTGGCTATGCAGATCTTCAACCGCCAGGGCTTCAAGCTGCTGGCTTGCCTTGTGGCTCATCAGCGAGGTGAACAGCAGAAAGAGTGCTGCGACGCTGACGCCCGTCAGCAACGAAAGCTTTGTGCCTAAACCAGCACGTCGAATAAGAGCGTTCATAGAGTATCCGTTGCCCGAGAAGTGTGGCTCGTTCAACGGCAGTTAGGCGCTAACATTTAGCAGATCTGTGTAACAAAATGTTACTTAAATGTATTGGCACACTCACAATATGGTAATTGAAGTGCAACAAAATGGTAGCCACCCAATTTGGTGGGGTACTCTACAACGGCGTCAGAGCCATGTACCCTCAGGCGTAGAGTATCGCCTGCGCTTGCCAGCTATTGGCGCTCTGTACCTCATCCATTTTAATGATGCGGTACCAGGAGGCCCCTTGTTCGTCGGCTTTCAGGGCAATAGCACGCTCTACATCCTGTACGCTGCCGGAGACGTTGCTAACGGAAATAAGGCCAATCTCATTCAGGCCAGTCACGCAATCGGCGCTGGCAAACTCTGCTGACTGGGCGGTAGTGCTTACCAGACCGACAGAGAGTAGCAGTGACGTTAAAGCAAGAGATCGTTTCATAAATCCGCTCCTTTTACATGTTCCTGACCGACCCTGAATGATTGTAAGCGGGAAAAAGTCTACGGACGCAAAGCAGTGTAAATATCCTTTAAAAAACAATGCGCCATTACTGACGATACAAAATTGCCTGCCCATATCGCTGGCCGGGGACGATGGTTTCATCATCCAGAAGGATAAGGTAATAGTCAGCCTTCATTGCCGCCGCTTTGGCTTTGATCTCTGACTCAACGTCCATCGGCGATCCGCGCACCATCACGCTGATGGTCTCCATTTTTTGCAGACCCGCCGTCTGGTTGCGGCTAATCTCCTGCGGCTGGTCGCTCACCGGCGGCGCAGGATGGGGCGTACTCTGCAGCATGCTACAGCCGCTAAGGGCCAGCGCTAAAAAAAGCGGTGTGAATCGATGCATAGCGTTTCTCTTATTTGCCGATGGCCCTGTCCCGTTAGCCATAGTGTAGTGCGTCCTTTAATAACCTTATGGAGAATGTTCCCATTTTGTTAGCTCTCCCGCTATTTTCCACGGTAAATAATGCGAAAGCGTAATGTACTTCTCACTGTTTTCCTGTACGTGCAGCGGCAGCAGCTTGCGTGGCGCAACAGAGCATGGCATACCAAAGGCTTTATCAGGAGAGAGCCATGATTGAACTTGAAACGCGCCAGCTGGCAGGCATTGAGATCTTACACGCGACCCCCGCCGGAAAACGCGCCGTGCCCCTGCCTACGGTGCTCTTTTATCACGGCTTTGGCTCATCAAAGCTGGTCTACAGCTACTTCGCTGTGGCGCTGGCGCAGGCGGGGTTTCGGGTGGTGATGCCCGATGCCCGTGACCACGGAGCGCGCTTTAACGGCGACGAGCAGGCGCGTCTGGGCCAGTTCTGGCAGATCTTACAGCGCAATTTTGATGAGTTTCCGGCGCTGCGGGAGGCGCTGGTGGGCGAGGGCTGGGTTGCAGAAGCACGTCTGGCGGTCGGCGGCGCGTCGATGGGTGGCATGACAGCGCTTGGCCTGATGACGCATCATCCGGAGCTGATTTGCGTCGCCAGCCTGATGGGCTCGGGTTACTTTACCTCGCTCGCCCGTACCTTGTTTCCGCCGCAGGCAGCGTCGACCGCCGAGCTTAACGATATTATCGCCCCGCTGGCGAAGTGGAGTGCTGAAGAGCATCTGGCAACGCTTGCTTCCCGTCCGCTACTGCTGTGGCACGGTGAAGAGGATGACGTAGTACCCGCTGCCGAATCGCATCGCCTGCACAGAGCGCTACAGGAGAGAGGGCAGGATCGGCATCTCACCTGCCGCTGGGAGACCGGGGTTCGCCATCGCATCACCCCGGCAGCAGTGGAGGCGGCAGTAGGTTTTTTCAAAATGTATCTTTGATCCTGGTGGCTAAATAAGTACAAAATTTTACCACGCAGAGCTTATACTATGACAACGCGCTACGCCTTTGGCGTTAATTTTATTAAGTGGAAGCAGCCTATGTCACAAACCATGTCCCAGAAAATTGCCAGAGATAGCCTTGGGAATGCTACTACCTTTGAGGGCGGGGTCTACGTAACGAAAAATGGTGTAGCAGAACTCTTCATACAAACCGTCGCCGAGCGAGAGGCCGAACTCAGGGAAATCGAGCAAGAGAAAAATATAAATGCCCTCTTTAAACTGAGCATGCAAGCGAAAAAAGAGATCGCGGAAGGCAACGGTATGACGCCTGAAGAGGTGTTAGAGAGGCTGCGTGCTGCAAGACGTTAACAGGGAGAAGTTAAGTGGCAAAACCGTATTCGGTCGTCGTCGCGCCGTTGGCGTTACAGTGCCTGGCAGACATTGAGTCATACAAAAGTGGAACTATTGGTGCGCAACAGGCTGCCCGCTTCGTTGATAACCTGCTGCTGGACTCAGTTGCGTGCATTATCCAGGATCCTAAAAGGTATCGCTTTAACGTCTATCTTTCAGATCGTGGACTCATGTTACGTGAACGGCTTGATGTTGAAGGTGAATATCGCGTGCTCTACGATTTTGACGGCACGCGTATTGAGATACTGCTCTTTATCAGTATGAAGCAGGATTTTAGCAAGCTGCTCTATCGCTACAACATACTGAAATAGTTGCTTTTCTAAACGCGCATTACCTTAACGCCCTGGGCCTCAAGCTGTTTAACAATCTCCGGGCTGGCCTGTTTGCCGGTGATAACGATATCGATCTGGTCGGCGCGGCTAAAGAGCATCCCGGCGCGCTCGCCGATCTTGCTGCTGTCCACCAGCACTACCAGCTTGCCAACAACGTTAAGCATCTTCTGCTCGGCCATCGCTGTGAGCATGTCGGTTTTATAGAGGCCGTCGGCGGTCAGGCCGATGCCGCTGGTAAACATCCAGTGACCGGCGTAGAGGCTGTTTTCACTACCCTGAGGACTGAGGGTGATGGACTGGCTCTTGTTATACTGCCCGCCCATGATCACCACGCTTTCGTGCTCCTGATCGATCAGGTAGTTCGCCAGCGGCAGGTAGTTAGTGATGATCTGCACCGGCCTGCCGCACATCTCCCGGCCAAGTAAAAACGCCGTGGAGCCGCAGTTGATCACTACGCTTTCGCCAGCGTTGACTAGCATCGCTGCCGCTTTAGCAATACGGACCTTCTCATCCAGATGCTGCGCCTGGTGGATATTCATTGGCGACCAGCGTGGGCGCTGCTGGCTGATCGCCTCTGCGCCGTTACGCACCTTTTTTAGCCTGCCACTCTCGTCGAGCTTGTTGATGTCCCGCCGCGCCGTAGCAGGCGAAACGCCAAGCCGGTCAATAACCTGCTCAACGGTTACAAACCCGGCCTGTGCCAGCTGCTCAAGTAATATTTGATGTCTTTGCGCTTCTGTCATGAGCTATTCCGATTAAACGTGATTTTTTACGATACTATTTGAAATAGCCGCAAATTACTAAGCCTCTGGGCAGAAAGTGCCGGATTCATCCGGCACGCTGCGGGCTTTACAGGAAGGATTTAAACGGCAGGTCCGGTTCGCAGGTGAAGCAGTCGTCAAACCCACGCGGAAAGTGGAACTCCAGGTTGTCCTTGTCCAGAGGCCAGGTAAACTTGCCTCCCGGCTGCCAGATAAACGGCTTAAAGCCGTACTGCAGGCGATCTTTTTTCATCTCCCACAGCGCTCGGATCTCCTGCGGATCGGCCTGGAAGTTTGACCAGATATCGTGATGGAAGGGGATCACGACTTTGGTGTTCAGCGCCTCCGCCATGCGCAGGATATCGGCGCTGGTCATTTTATCGGTAATACCGCGCGGGTTTTCGCCGTAGGATCCCAGCGCCACGTCGATCTGGTGCTCATTGCCGTGCTTCGCATAGTAGTTCGAGTAGTGGGAGTCGCCGCTGTGGTACAGGGAGCCGCCCGGCGTCTTGAACAGGTAGTTGACGGCACGCAGATCCATGCCGTCCGGCAGCACGCCCGCGGCTTTTTGATCCGCCGGCAGGGTGATCAGCGCCGTGCGGTCAAAGGCATCCAGGGCGTGGATCTCAATATCCTTCACCTTCACCACGTCACCCGGCTTCACCACAATGCAGCGCTCGCGCGGCACGCCCCAGCCAACCCACAGATCGACGCAGGTCTGCGGCCCGATAAAAGGCACATTGCTGGCACAGTTCTGCATCACGGCGGCGGCAACGTTAACGTCAATATGATCGTTGTGATCGTGGGTGGCCAGTACGGCGTCGATCTCATGGATAGCAAAAGGATCGAGCACGAACGGCGTGGTGCGCAGATTGGGCTGCAGCTTCTTCACGCCCGCCATGCGCTGCATCTGGTGGCCAGTTTTCATCAGCGGATTACCGTGGCTCTGCTTACCCGTGCCGCACCAGAGATCGACGCAGACGTTGGTGCTACCCTCCGATTTTAGCCAGATCCCGGTGCAGCCCAGCCACCACATAGCAAAGGTGCCAGGAGCGACGCGCTCCTGCTCAATCTCTTCATTTAGCCAGCTACCCCACTCTGGAAAGGTACTCAGGATCCAGGATTCTCGGGTAATGGTCGCCACTTTACTCATCGCGCTGCTCCTTACATGTGGTCAGTATAAATCATTTTGTGATTAATTTTGATTTATGCTGTCACCGTTTTATCAGCAATGCAACGGGAAAATGGTGTTCATGTGCAGCGGGTATTTTCAGGTACGACGGTGAGCGACGTTATGGAGATAGAGTTATTTTATTTAACTTATTAATATTTATGGTTTTAAATACTATACATTTATATCCGTATGTAATGCAGGGAAATAAAGTGCGTCACGCATCACAAATAATCATATTCAATCTTTTTGTGATTATTTTTGATGGGTAGAGTAGTGCGCACATCCCGTGCCGGGCCACAAGATCCGGCGCACTCACTCTCTGGAGAGCGTTATGGAGACCCTCTACACCCTCTTTACCGTGTTCTTTAACCAGGTCATGACTAATGCGCCGCTGCTGTTGGGCATCGTCACCTGTCTGGGCTATATCCTTCTGCGTAAAAGCGTGAGCGTTATTGTTAAAGGAACGATCAAAACGATCATCGGCTTTATGTTGCTACAGGCCGGATCCGGGATCCTTACCAGCACCTTCAAACCGGTCGTGGCCAAAATGTCAGAGGTCTACGGCATCAACGGTGCCATCTCCGATACCTATGCTTCAATGATGGCGACTATTGACCGGATGGGGGAGGCCTACAGCTGGGTGGGCTATGCGGTACTGCTGGCGCTGGCGCTGAATATTATTTACGTCCTGTTCCGGCGGATAACCGGTATCCGCACCATTATGCTCACCGGCCACATCATGTTTCAGCAGGCGGGGCTGATCGCGGTGTTCTTCTACATCCTCGGCTATCCGATGTGGACCACCATCATCTGTAGCGCCGTGCTGGTGTCGCTTTACTGGGGTATCACCTCCAACATGATGTACAAGCCTACTCAGGAGGTCACCGACGGCTGTGGTTTTTCCATCGGTCATCAGCAGCAGTTCGCCTCCTGGATTGCCTATAAAGTTGCACCGTATTTGGGCAAAAAAGAGGAGAGCGTTGAGGATCTTAAGCTGCCGGGCTGGCTGAATATCTTCCATGACAACATCGTCTCGACGGCCATTGTGATGACGATTTTCTTTGGGGCCATCCTCGTCTCCTTCGGCCTCGATACCGTGCAGGCGATGGCAGGTAAAACCCATTGGAGCATCTACATCCTGCAAACCGGTTTCTCCTTCGCGGTTGCCATTTTCATCATTACCCAAGGCGTGCGCATGTTCGTTGCCGAGCTGTCGGAAGCCTTTAACGGCATCTCCCAACGGCTGATCCCTGGCGCCGTGCTGGCAATTGACTGTGCGGCAATCTATAGCTTCGCGCCGAACGCGGTGGTGTGGGGCTTTATGTGGGGCACCATCGGCCAGCTGATCGCGGTTGCCATCCTGGTGGGCTGCGGCTCGTCGATTCTGATCATCCCCGGTTTTATCCCGATGTTCTTCTCCAACGCCACCATTGGCGTCTTTGCAAACCACTTTGGCGGCTGGCGGGCGGCGCTAAAAATCTGCCTGGTCATGGGGATGATTGAAATCTTCGGCTGCGTGTGGGCGGTGAAGCTTACAGGTATGAGCGCCTGGATGGGCATGGCGGACTGGTCAATCCTGGCCCCACCAATGATGCAGGGCATGACGCTGGGGCTGTGGTTTATGGGCGTCATCATCCTGATTGCGCTGATCTATATGGTCTTCGCCGGACGCAGGCTGCGTGCGGAAGAGGACGCGGAAAACGAACTGGCAGAGCGTTCTGCCCAGTAAAAGGAGTGAAGTTATGACCGTACGTATTCTGGCAGTGTGTGGCTGCGGGCAGGGCAGCTCAATGATTATGAAAATGAAGGTCGATCAGTTTCTTACCCAGCAGGGGATCGCCCATACCGTTAATAGCTGTGCCGTCGGCGAGTACAAAAGCGAGCTGAACGGCGCGGATATCATCATCGCCTCAACCCATGTCGCCAGCGAAATTACGGTGACAGGCAACAAGTACGTGGTGGGCGTGCGCAACATGCTCTCAGCAGCCGACTTTGGTCCCAAGCTGCTGGAGGTGATCCAGGCACACTTTCCACAGGATATGAGGCAAGGATAAGCCATGAAACTACATGATTCGCTGGCACAAAACCACGCTATTCGCTTGCAGGCGGAGGCAGAGAGCTGGCAGGAGGCCGTGAAAATCGGCGTCGATCTGCTGGTGGAGGCGGATGTAGTGGAGCCGCGCTACTACCAGGCCATTCTCGACGGTGTCGAGCAGTTTGGTCCCTATTTTGTGATTGCGCCGGGGCTGGCAATGCCCCACGGCCGCCCGGAGGAGGGGGTCAAAAAAACCGGTTTTGCCCTGGTGACCCTGAAGAAGCCGCTGGCGTTTAACCACGAAGATAACGACCCGGTTGATATCCTCATTACCCTGGCGGCGGTGGATGCGCATACCCATCAGGAGGTTGGCATTATGCAGATCGTTAACCTGTTTGAGGATGAAGCCAACTTTGATCGCCTCCGCGCCTGCCGTAATGAGCAGGAGGTTCTGGATTTAATTGATCACGCCACTGCGGCGGCTGTTTAAAAGGAAGACGACGATGTCATTACCGATGTTACAGGTTGCACTCGATAACCAGACCCTTGCCGATGCCTACGCCACGACGCGGCTGATTGCCGAAGAGGTTGATATCATAGAGGTGGGCACCATTCTCTGCGTCGGGGAGGGAGTACGCGCGGTGCGCGATCTGAAGGCGCTCTATCCACATAAAATTGTGCTGGCCGACGCTAAAATTGCCGATGCCGGGAAGATCCTCTCCCGTATGTGCTTTGAAGCCAACGCCGACTGGGTCACGGTGATCTGCTGTGCGGATATCAACACCGCCAAAGGCGCGCTCGACGTCGCCCACGAGTTTAACGGCGATGTGCAGATCGAGCTGACCGGCTTCTGGACGTGGGAGCAGGCGCAGGCCTGGCGGGAAGCGGGCATTCAGCAGGTGGTCTACCACCGCAGCCGCGATGCGCAGGCGGCGGGCGTTGCCTGGGGCGAGGCGGATATCAGCGCCATCAAACGCCTGGCGGAGATGGGCTTTAAGGTCACCGTCACCGGCGGTCTGGCGCTGGAGGATCTGCCGCTGTTTAAGGGCATTCCCATCCACGTGTTTATCGCCGGGCGCAGCATCCGCGACGCTGCCGATCCGGTGCAGGCCGCGCGGCAGTTTAAACGCTCTATCGCCCAGTTGTGGAGCTAAGGAGCCACTATGCTGTCGAAAACCGTGCCGCTTGGCATCTATGAAAAAGCGCTCCCTACCGGGGAGTGCTGGAATGAGCGCCTCAATCTGGCAAAAAAGCTGGGCTTTGACTTTGTTGAGATGTCGATCGACGAAACCGACGTCCGGCTGGCCCGGCTGAGCTGGAGCCGTGACGAGCGGCTGGCGCTGGTGAAGGCGGTTGCCGATACCGGGGTGCGGGTCCCTTCAATGTGCCTGAGCGCCCACCGTCGCTTCCCGCTGGGCAGCGAAGATGACGCGGTGCGCTCTGAGGGGCTGGAGATCATGCGTCGCGCTATTCAGCTGGCGCAGGACGTTGGTATCCGCGTGATCCAGCTGGCGGGCTATGACGTCTACTATCAGCAGGCCAACGACGAGACGCGCCGCCGTTTCCGCGACGGCCTGAAGGAGAGCGTCGAGATGGCCAGCCGTGCGCAGGTGACGCTGGCGATGGAGATCATGGACTATCCGCTGATGAACTCTATCAGCAAAGCGCTTGGCTATACCCACTACCTGAATAATCCGTGGTTCCAGCTCTATCCGGATATCGGCAATCTCTCAGCGTGGGATAACGACGTGCAGATGGAACTGCGGGCAGGCAGCGGCCATATCGTGGCGGTGCACGTGAAGGATACCCGGCCCGGCGTCTTTAAAAATGTTCCATTCGGTACTGGCGTAGTGGATTTTGAACGCTGCTTCCGCACGCTGAAAGAGAGCGGCTACTGCGGGCCTTACCTGATCGAGATGTGGAGCGAGACGGCGGCCGATCCGCTGCAGGAGGTGGCGAAGGCACGGGCGTGGGTTTGCGAGCGCATGGCGCGCGCCGGACTACTGGAGGACGACCATGCGGCAGCTTAAACAGCAGGTTTTAGACGCCAATTTGGATCTGCCGCGCTACGGCCTGGTGACCTTTACCTGGGGTAACGTCAGCGCCATCGACAGAGCGCGTGGGCTGGTGGCCATCAAGCCCAGCGGCGTGTCCTATGACGCGCTGAAGGCTGACGATATCGTAATAGTGGATCTGCAAGGCGATGTTGTGGAGGGCAGATTGCGACCCTCTTCCGATACCGCTACCCATCTGGCGCTCTATCGCCGCTATCCCTCCCTCGGCGGGGTGGTGCATACCCACTCAACGCACGCCACCGCCTGGGCGCAGGCCGGGCAGGCGATCCCGGCGCTGGGCACTACCCATGCAGACTACTTCCTGGGAGATATCCCCTGCACGCGGGCGTTAACCGAGCAGGAGGTGCAGGGCGAATATGAGCTGAACACAGGCAGGGTGATTATCGAAACGCTGAAGGAGGGCGAGCCGCTGCATACCCCAGGCGTGGTGGTTTATCAGCACGGTCCCTTTGCCTGGGGCAAAGATGCGCACGATGCGGTGCACAACGCGGTAGTGATGGAGGAGGTGGCGCGGATGGCGTGGATGGCACGCAGCATCAACCCTGGTTTGAAGCCCATCGATGGCTATCTGATGGATAAACACTTTATGCGTAAGCACGGCGCACACGCCTACTATGGGCAAAAGTAGTGGGCAGAAGTAGTGGGCAGAAGTAGCCGCGCTACGCTGCTATGGATTAGCGTGGGTATCGTCACTGAGCAGGGTCTGTATCTCTTTCTCGGTGACGGCCTCATCTCGTGCCGCGCTGTTATGGTTTATATATACTACGCCTAAGCTCATCACGTCATCCATATTACGTTCCGGATGCGGATCGACATAGATACCCGCCGTTGCGCTGGTATTCAGCAGCAACGCGGTCAGTAACAAAATAGTGATTTTTTTCATCATGTTGCACCCCAACTCACCCATCAACAACTCTCTGATGCGCGATCGTAGAGGAGACGTTCCTCGCTCGCGTTCGGGCTTATATAAAGTGTATGTCCTGGCGGGCAAACTCACCGCAAGCGTTTCTGCTGTAGTTGCATAAAAAAGTTGCGCAAAAATTGACCGCAACAGGGATAGAGCAAGCTTAGCCCTGCCAAAAAAACGCACTTCACGCTTTGTGCGAATTATTTGTGCAATCACCTTGAGTTCGTCTGGCTTCGCAAGTATGATTACGCGTCAATTTTTCAGCCGCCTTTCAAACACGTTCCTTGCTTCCATGGGCCGCGGCTGACCCTGACAGGAGGCTGAATAATCCGTAAGGAGCAATTCGATGCG
>JBCNNW010000052.1:0-27514 GCA_039594205.1 Pseudescherichia sp.
GATCATCAAGCTCGACCTGGTCGATGCCATGATCCAGGGCGCGGACCCGAAAGTGTCCGACGAGCAGAGCGAGCAGGTAGAACGTTCCGCCTGTCCGACCTGCGGCTCCTGCTCCGGCATGTTTACGGCTAACTCCATGAACTGTCTGACCGAAGCGCTGGGCCTGTCGCAGCCGGGCAACGGCTCGCTGCTGGCGACCCATGCCGATCGTAAACAGCTGTTCCTCAATGCCGGGTCACGTATTGTTGAGCTGACCAAACGCTACTACGAGCAGGACGATGAGAGCGCGCTGCCGCGTAGTATCGCCAGCAAAGCCGCATTTGAAAACGCTATGACGCTGGATATTGCCATGGGCGGCTCCACCAATACCGTTCTGCACCTGCTGGCGGCGGCCCAGGAGGCGGAAATTGATTTCACCATGACCGACATCGACCAGCTCTCCCGCAAGGTGCCGCAGCTGTGTAAAGTTGCGCCGAGCACACCGAAATACCACATGGAAGACGTGCACCGTGCAGGCGGCGTGCTGGGGATTTTAGGCGAGCTGGATCGTGCCGGGTTGTTAAACCGTGAAGTAAAAAACATACTTGGCCTGACGCTGCCGCAGACGCTGGAGCGGTACGACGTGATGCTGACCCAGGACGACGCAGTGAAAAGCATGTTCCGCGCCGGTCCGGCGGGCATTCGTACTACCCAGGCCTTCTCGCAGGATTGCCGCTGGGACACGCTGGATGACGATCGTGCTGAAGGCTGTATCCGCTCGCTGGAGCACGCCTACAGCAAAGACGGCGGGCTGGCGGTGCTGTACGGCAACTTTGCCGAAAACGGCTGCATCGTTAAAACCGCCGGCGTTGATGACTCTATCCTCAAATTTACCGGTCCGGCGAAGGTATACGAAAGCCAGGACGATGCGGTCGAGGCGATTCTCGGCGGTAAAGTGGTGGCGGGCGACGTGGTTGTGATCCGCTACGAAGGGCCGAAGGGCGGGCCGGGGATGCAGGAGATGCTCTACCCAACCACCTTCCTGAAATCAATGGGCCTCGGCAAAGCCTGCGCGTTGATCACCGACGGACGTTTCTCTGGCGGCACCTCTGGACTCTCTATTGGTCACGTCTCCCCGGAAGCGGCCAGCGGCGGCAATATCGCGCTGATTGAAGATGGCGATATGATTGCCATCGATATTCCAAACCGTGGCATTCAGCTGCAGGTGAGCGATCAGGAGCTGGCCGCACGCCGGGAGGCGCAGGAGGCACGCGGTGCGGCAGCCTGGACGCCGAAAGCGCGTGAGCGCCAGGTCTCCTTCGCGCTGCGCGCCTATGCCAGCCTCGCGACCAGCGCAGACAAAGGCGCGGTACGCGATAAATCCAAACTGGGAGGCTAACCGTGGCCGAATCCCAACCCTTGTCCGCCGCCCCCGAGGGGGCGGAGTACCTGCGGGCAGTGCTGCGCGCGCCGGTCTATGAAGCGGTGCAGGTGACGCCGCTGCAAAAGATGGAGAAGCTCTCGTCGCGGCTGGATAACGTGATCCTGGTGAAGCGTGAAGATCGCCAGCCGGTACACAGCTTCAAGCTCCGCGGGGCCTACGCCATGATGGCCGGGCTAACCGAAGAGCAGAAGGCGCGGGGCGCGATCACCGCGTCGGCGGGAAACCACGCTCAGGGCGTCGCATTCTCTGCCGCGCGTCTTGGGGTGAAGGCGCTGATTGTCATGCCGGTAGCCACCGCCGATATTAAAGTCGATGCGGTACGTAACTTTGGCGGCGAAGTGCTGCTCTACGGCGCTAACTTCGATGAGGCAAAAGCCAAGGCTATCGAGCTGGCCCAGCAGCAAGGCTTTACCTGGGTACCACCGTTCGATCACCCGATGGTGATTGCCGGACAGGGTACGCTGGCGCTGGAGCTGCTCCAGCAGGACGCACATATTGACCGCGTCTTTGTGCCGGTTGGCGGCGGTGGCCTGGCGGCAGGCGTGGCGGTGCTCATCAAACAGCTGATGCCGCAGATTAAAGTGATTGCGGTGGAAGCGGAAGACTCTGCCTGTCTGAAGGCTGCGCTGGACGCCGGGCAGCCGGTAGATCTGCCCCGGGTTGGGCTATTCGCCGAAGGGGTAGCGGTTAAACGCATCGGCGACGAGACCTTCCGCGTCTGCCGGGAGTATCTCGACGATATCATTACCGTCGACAGCGACGCGATCTGCGCCGCCATGAAGGATCTGTTCGAGGATGTGCGGGCAGTGGCGGAACCTTCCGGTGCGCTGGCCCTGGCGGGCATGAAGAAGTATATCGCCCAGCACAACATCCGTGGTGAACGACTGGCGCACGTGCTCTCCGGCGCGAACGTCAACTTCCACGGCCTGCGCTACGTTTCCGAACGCTGCGAGCTGGGGGAGCAGCGTGAAGCCCTGCTGGCGGTGACTATTCCCGAAGAGAAGGGCAGCTTTCTGAAGTTCTGCCAGCTGCTGGGCGGCCGCTCGGTGACCGAGTTCAACTACCGCTTTGCCGATGCCCACGACGCCTGCATCTTTGTCGGTGTGCGTCTGAGCCGCGGGCTGGAGGAGCGTAAAGAGATCCTTGCTCTGCTCAGCGAAGGGGGCTACAGCGTGGTCGATCTCTCCGACGATGAGATGGCCAAGCTGCACGTGCGCTACATGGTGGGCGGCCGTCCGTCGAAGCCGCTGAAGGAGCGCCTCTACAGCTTTGAGTTCCCGGAGTCTCCCGGTGCGCTGCTGAAGTTCCTGCATACGCTGGGCACCCACTGGAACATCTCCCTGTTCCACTACCGCAGCCACGGTACCGACTATGGCCGGGTGCTGGCTGCTTTTGAACTGGGCGAGCACGAGCCGGATTTCGAAACCCGGCTAAGCGAGCTGGGTTACTACTGTCACAACGAGAGCGATAACCCGGCGTTCCGCTTCTTCCTCGCCGGTTAAGGGTTCGGCAGGATCTCCCAGAACGCGCTAATAAGCGGCTCATGCAGCCGCTTTTTTTGTGCACAGACGCCAAGCTCGAACGGCGTCTTCTCATCGCTGCGCTCTAAAATCATCACGCGGTTGCGCACCGGCTCGGGGCTGTTTTCCAGCACGACCTCCGGGATCAGGGCCACGCCGCAGCCGAGGGCCACCATCGAGACCATCGCCTCATGACCGCCAACGGTAGCGTAGATCGACGGATTGCTGATCTTCTGCCGGCGGAACCACAGCTCAATGCGTTTTCGCACCGGCCCCTGGTCGGCCATGATAAAGGGCACCGTTGACCAGTCAGGCTGCGGCAGCGAAATCTGGCTGCGTACCGGACAGGGTAATGCCGGGGCGATCAGCACTACTGCCAGATTCTCCAGCATCGAAAAGGCCACCGCGCCGGGCAGCGCCTCTGGCTTACCTGCAATCGCCAGATCCGCCTCGCCGGTGACCACGCGCTCGACCGCATCGGCGGCGTCGCCAGTGGTGAGTTTAATCTCAACCGAGGGGTGCTCAGCGCGGAAGCGGTCAAGGATCGGTGGCAGATGGCTGTAAGCCGCCGTTACCGAGCAGAACAGGCGCAGCTCGCCGGAGAGCGAGGGACCCTTCTGGTCAATGGTGTGGCGCAGCTGCTGGTACTGGAGCAGAGTCTGCTGGGCGAAGGTCCGCAGCTCGTCACCCGCCTCGGTCAGGGTAACGGTGCGATTATCGCGTACAAACAGCGGCTGACCGAGATCCTCCTCCAGCCGCTGGATCTGCCGAGACAGCGTCGACGGGCTGACGTGCATCGCCCGTGCGCTACGCCCAAAGTGGCGGCTCTCCGCCAGATGGAGAAAGATTTTTAGATCGCGCAGATCCATATGCAGAGCCTCTGTGTTTACGTTGCAGAAAGTGCAATGTCATATTGTGAATATATCAATTTCAGCAACGCATTTCCTGTCATATAGTGGGTTCATTCTCGCGAGAACGCGACCCGAACAATAAGCACGACACAACATCACGAGGTATCACCATGGCTAACTACTTTAATACACTGAACCTGCGCCAGCAGCTGGCCCAGCTGGGTAAATGTCGCTTTATGGGACGCGATGAGTTCGCCGATGGCGCGAGCTACCTGCAGGGTAAAAAAGTGGTTATCGTCGGCTGTGGCGCTCAGGGCCTGAATCAGGGCCTGAACATGCGCGACTCCGGTCTGGATATCGCCTACGCGCTGCGTAAAGAGGCGATTGCGGAGAAGCGTGCGTCATGGCGTAAAGCCACCGAAAACGGTTTTAAAGTAGGCACCTATGAAGAGCTGATCCCGCAGGCGGACCTGGTGGTTAACCTGACGCCGGACAAGCAGCACTCTGACGTGGTGCGTACCGTACAGCCGCTGATGAAAGACGGCGCGGCGCTGGGCTACTCCCACGGCTTCAACATCGTGGAAGTGGGCGAGCAGATCCGTAAAGATATCACCGTGGTGATGGTTGCCCCGAAGTGTCCGGGCACCGAAGTACGTGAAGAGTACAAGCGTGGTTTTGGTGTGCCGACGCTGATCGCCGTGCACCCGGAGAACGATCCGCAAGGCGAAGGCATGGCGATCGCTAAAGCCTGGGCCGCAGCCACCGGCGGCCACCGTGCGGGCGTGCTGGAGTCCTCCTTCGTGGCGGAAGTGAAATCTGACCTGATGGGCGAGCAGACTATCCTCTGCGGTATGCTGCAGGCAGGCTCGCTGCTGTGCTTCGACAAGCTGGTGGAAGAGGGTACCGACCCGGCCTATGCTGAGAAACTGATTCAGTTCGGCTGGGAAACCATCACCGAAGCGCTGAAGCAGGGCGGCATCACCCTGATGATGGATCGCCTCTCTAACCCGGCGAAGCTGCGTGCCTATGCGCTCTCCGAACAGCTGAAAGGCATCATGGCGCCGCTGTTCCAGAAGCATATGGATGACATCATCTCCGGCGAGTTCTCCTCCGGCATGATGGCTGACTGGGCCAACGACGATAAGAACCTGCTGACCTGGCGCGAAGAGACCGGCAAAACCGCGTTTGAGACCGCTCCGCAGTTTGACGGCAAAATCAGCGAGCAGGAGTACTTCGACAAGGGCGTATTGATGATTGCGATGGTGAAAGCGGGCGTGGAGCTGGCATTCGAAACCATGGTTGATTCCGGCATCATTGAAGAGTCCGCCTACTACGAGTCGCTGCACGAGCTGCCGCTGATCGCCAACACCATCGCGCGTAAGCGTCTGTATGAGATGAACGTGGTGATCTCCGATACCGCAGAGTACGGCAACTACCTCTTCTCCTACGCCTGCGTACCGCTGCTGAAAGAGTTTATGACCACCCTGCAGGCGGGCGATCTGGGCAAAGCGGTAGAGGGCACGGCGGTAGACAACGCCCAGCTGCGTGACGTGAACGAAGCAATTCGCAGCCACGAGATCGA
Organism: Pseudescherichia sp.; assembly: GCA_039594205.1. Lineage (GTDB taxonomy): Bacteria > Pseudomonadota > Gammaproteobacteria > Enterobacterales > Enterobacteriaceae > Pseudescherichia. The sequence continues at coordinate 5,377 of JBCNNW010000052.1, forward strand.
GAAGGTGGGCCAGAAGCTGCGCGGCTATATGACCGATATGAAGCGTATCGCCGTAGCGGGTTAATCGAAAAAGGGTCGGGTGGCGCCACGCTTACCCGACCTACAGAAGTGCAAAATCGTAGGCCTGGTAAGCATCTCGCTACCGGGCCGTTTTTTTATTCGCGACGCAGCGCCACCACTGAGTCGGATACTTCATCCTGCTGCCCTTCTGGCCCTGCCATCACCCGTGAAACCTCTTCGCAAAATTCGACTTTCCAACCTTGTGGCAGTGGCTTCAGCGTGGCGAGAACCTCACTGGCTGAAAGGAACGGGTGTGGGTGTTTGGACCAGCTCGGAGCCTTACCGTGTGAAGTTATGAGGAGGAGACCACCTGGAGCAGTATGACCCAACGCGGTACGGAAAATGGTGGCACGATCGAAGTCTAGCGGTGACTCCAGGAAGGAGGCGACAATCAGATCATATTTACCTGCCGGGAAGCTTTGCGTGAGGTCATGGCATTCGAAAGTAATGTGAACGCCCGCGCGCTCGGCGTTTGCCGAAGCATATTCAAGCGCCCGATGAGAAAGATCCACCGCCGTTACCTGCCAGCCCCGCCTGGCTAGCCAGACCGCATCATCTCCCCGTCCGCAGCCCAGTTCCAGTGCGTTACCCGGTGTTAATCCTTCGGTGAAGCGCACCAGAATTTTTCCCGGAATACCATTAGACACAGGGGACATGGCATCGTAGTGCGACTCCCAGAAGCATTCCGGCGTTTGTTCAGCGTTGTGCATAACGGCCTCGTTGTTAGTGATAAATATCATGTAATATTTAAAGTAACATAAGATGATATTTGATCAATGACTATGAGGAAAAAAATAATTAACCATAAATATCAATGATATATTTTTTTGTTGGTATGATTATGCGTTTGGGGACTGTCGTTGGTTACTATTATGTAATATTGTAAGTTACATGAAAACAAATAACTCATTCTCCGCGACGCTACATATCCTGCTTCACCTGGAGCAGATGGATAAACCCCTGACGTCAGAACAGATGGCTGCCTTTATCGACGGAAATCCGGCGTTCATCCGCAAGCTGCTTGCCGGACTTCGGGAAAACAGTATTGTTTGTGCCACTAAGGGGCATCACGGCGGCTGGCGGCTGTGCCGTCCAGTTGGGGATATTACGCTTTACGATATCTATAAGGCGCTGGGCGAGCCGACGCTGTTTGCGCTAGGTAACCGCAGCGAAAACCCGCAGTGTCTGGTGGAGCAGGGGGTAAATAGGGTCATGTCAGCGACACTTGCCGACGCACAAACGCTAATCCTTGACCGCTTCAAAAGCCTGACGTTGCAGGATATCGGCAGCGAATTTATCAGCTACTTCAACAACAAAGGCCATGACCTATGATGACTACCTTAACCACCTGCCTGATGATTGCCCTGGCGGCCAGCAGTATTTCTATGACGGTGACGCAGACCGAACTATTCGCTGCGTTTCGCGAATGGACGGTAAAGAAAAACGCGCTGATAGGCCACCTGTTTCAGTGCTTCTACTGCTTGAGCCACTGGGTGGTGTTTGGCGGAATGGCAGTATACCGCCCGGCACTGCTCAGCAGCGGTTTTGTGCTGATTGACTGGGTCATGACGGCATTCATCACCATCACTATCACAACGCTGATTAATGGCCTGATGTTTAAAGTGTTTCAGGCAGCAATTAGTACGCACGTGATGAAGCACAATGCGCAGCAGACGTTGCAATCGCAGAAATAAAAAAGGCCTTTTTATCGGTGGCGGCAGGGCAATGCCGCCACACGGATAATTAGTTACGGTACAACACTTTGATAATGTGGTAACCGAACTGGGTGTGCAGCGGGCCGGTCGGCTCCAGCACCGGGCAGGAGAACACCACTTTATCGAAGGCTGGCACCATCTGGCCCTGGCGGAATTCACCCAGGTGACCGCCCTTTTTGCCCGACGGGCAGGTAGAGTGTTTCTTCGCCAGCTTCTCAAAATCGCCGCCGTTTTTGATCTGCTCCAGAAGATCCAGAGCCAGTTTCTCTTCTTTAACAAGGATATGCATCGCTGCCGCTGTTTTTGCCATGATCGTGCCTTGAGTGGTATGGATTAGGCTGGCTATACTACCACGCGTTTTTTCTCCTCTCCCGACTTTCATTGAGTGATCCCATGCGTCTAAATCCAGGGCAACAGCAAGCCGTCGAATTCGTCACCGGACCCTGCCTGGTACTGGCAGGAGCTGGATCCGGTAAAACCCGCGTCATTACCAACAAGATAGCGCACCTGATCCGCGGCTGCGGCTACCAGGCCCGGCATATCGCGGCGGTCACCTTTACCAACAAAGCCGCACGCGAGATGAAAGAGCGCGTGGGCCAGACGCTGGGACGCAAAGAGGCGCGCGGGCTGATGATCTCCACTTTCCACACCCTGGGGCTGGATATCATCAAGCGCGAGTATGCCGCGTTGGGCATGAAATCTAACTTTTCGCTTTTTGACGATACCGATCAGGTGGCGCTGCTCAAGGATCTGACCGAGGGGCTGATCGAAGAGGATAAAACGATCCTCCAGCAGCTGATCTCGACGATCTCTAACTGGAAAAACGATCTTATGACTCCGGCCCAGGCAGCGGCGCAGGCACAGGGCGAACGGGATCGTATTTTCGCCCACTGCTACAGCCTGTATGACGCCCATATGAAGGCCTGCAACGTGCTGGACTTTGACGATCTGATCCTGCTCCCAACGCTGCTGCTTCAGCGCAATGAAGAGGTGCGCGAGCGCTGGCAGAACAAGATCCGCTATCTGCTGGTGGATGAGTATCAGGATACCAACACCAGCCAGTACGAGCTGGTTAAGCTGTTGGTAGGGGCGCGGGCGCGTTTTACGGTGGTGGGCGACGACGACCAGTCGATCTACTCCTGGCGCGGCGCGCGTCCGCAGAACCTGGTTCTGCTGAGCCAGGATTTTCCGGCGCTGCAGGTGATTAAACTGGAGCAGAACTACCGTTCGTCGGGGCGCATCCTGAAGGCAGCCAACATCCTGATCGCCAATAATCCGCACGTGTTTGAAAAGAAGCTCTTTTCAGAGCTGGGCTATGGGCCGGAACTAAAAGTGCTCAGTGCCAACCATGAAGATCATGAGGCCGAGCGTGTGACGGGCGAGCTAATTGCTCACCACTTTATCAATAAGACCCAGTACAAAGATTACGCCATTCTCTATCGCGGTAACCATCAGTCGCGGGTATTTGAAAAGTTCCTGATGCAGAACCGTATTCCGTACCGTATTTCGGGCGGCACCTCGTTCTTCTCGCGCCCGGAGATCAAGGATCTGCTGGCCTATCTGCGGGTGCTGACCAATCCGGACGACGACAGCGCCTTCCTGCGTATCGTGAACACGCCGAAGCGCGAGATCGGTCCGGCGACGCTGCAAAAGTTGGGGGAGTGGGCCAACTCGCGTAACAAAGGGCTGTTTGCCGCCAGCTTTGACATGGGCCTCATCCAGACGCTGAGCGGGCGCGGATACGAGTCGCTGACCCGCTTTACCCACTGGCTAAGCGAAGTACAGCGTCTCTCTGAGCGGGAGCCGATTGCCGCAGTGCGCGACCTGATCCACGGTATCGACTACGAATCCTGGCTGTATGAGACATCCCCCAGCCCGAAAGCCGCTGAGATGCGGATGAAAAACGTCAATACGCTCTTTAGCTGGATGACCGAGATGCTGGAAGGCTCGGAGATCGACGAGCCGATGACCCTTACTCAGGTGGTGACGCGCTTTACCCTGCGCGACATGATGGAGCGGGGCGAAAGCGACGAGGAGTCGGATCAGGTTCAGTTGATGACCCTGCACGCCTCGAAGGGACTGGAGTTCCCTTACGTTTTCCTGGTCGGCATGGAGGAGGGGTTGCTGCCCCACCAGAGTAGCATCGACGAGGACAATATCGACGAGGAGCGTCGGCTGGCCTACGTCGGCATCACCCGGGCGCAAAAAGAGCTGAACTTTACCCTCTGCAAAGAGCGTCGTCAGTATGGTGAACTGGTGCGACCCGAGCCGAGCCGCTTCCTGCTGGAGCTACCTCAGGACGATCTTATCTGGGAGCAGGAGCGTAAGGTAGTGAGTGCAGAAGAGCGGATGCATAAAGGGCAGGCGAGTATTGCCAATATCCGGGCGATGATGGCGAAAGCCAGAGCTAAATAGTGATGGAGCCGGTAGGCCCGGTAAGCGTAGCACTACCGGGCGTTTTACCTGACAGCAGACTAATTGACCGCCAGCGCCCAGTGGACGTAGCTCTGCCACTGGCACTCCTGGCCGAGCATCTCAGCCCCCAGCGGATGCGTCGCCAGCCAGCTCTCCGGCAGGGTCAGCGTTAGCGTTTCACCGCTAGCGGCCAGGGAGACATCGGGTAGAAACTCATCCCGACGGCGGCTGGCAAAGATAATCGCCAGTCGCAGCAGACGACAGAGGTGCTCCGCCGTACGCGGCGGTACGGCGTTTTGCTGATGCAGCGAAGAGAGATCGACCGGGTTAGTCTGATTGAGCAGCAGGGTAGCCAGCAGTTTCTTCTGCGCTGGCGTAAAGCCGGGCAGATCCAGATTACGCACCAGGTAGGCGGCGTGCTGGGAAGCGTGCTTAAAATCGACGCTCAGGCCAATCTCATGCAGATGGCAGGCGCTAAGCAGTAGCTCGCGGCTTAACGGGGCCAGCTGCCACTCGCTTTGAACCTGCTCCGCAAAGCGAGAGGCTAGCTGCGCCACGCGCTGAGCCTGCCCGGAGTCCACCATAAAACGGCGCTGAAGATTGCGCAGCGTACGGCTGCGAATATCGTGATCGACGGGCAGATGCAGCATGCCGTACACCAGCCCTTCACGCAGCGCGCCACCGGCCAGGGTCATGCCCTGGACCTCCAGCTCGCTAAAGATAGCGATCAGAATAGCCAGCCCGCTCGGGAAAACCAGCGCCCGTTCCAGGGTGAGGCCTTCAATCTCCAGCTCTTCCAGACGACCACACTGAATCGCGCGCTGCTTCAGCTGCTGCAGTTTGGCAAGGGTGATGCACTCATCCATGCCCTGCGCCATCATGATCTCCTGCAACGCCTGAACGGTGCCGGAGGCCCCCACGCAGATTTTCCAGCCGTGATGACGCAACGCATCGGCTACCGGCAGGAGAACCTCCCGCGCCGCCTTCTCCGCCGCGTCGAAGTTTTCCTGCGCCAGGTTGCGATCGGCAAAGAAGCGTTCGAGCCAGGTAACACAGCCCATCGACAGGCTAAAGAGGGAGGTGGCGTGCGCGCCGGTGCCGGTCACCAGCTCGGTGCTGGCCCCGCCGATATCCACGACCAGGCGACGATCGTCCCCGCCGGTGGTGTGGGCCACGCCCTGATAGATCAGCCGAGCCTCATCTTCACCGCTAATCACCTGCACCGTCGTGCCTAAAATCTCCTGCGCAGTGGCAAGAAACGCTTCGGCATTAACGGCCAGACGCAGGGTTGCGGTGGCGACCACCCGGATCTGCATAGGTGGAATATCCTGTAGCCGTTCAGCAAACAGGCGCAGGCACTGCCAGCCCCGCGCCATGGCGTCCGGGGAGAGCCGGTTATCGCGGTCCAGCCCTGCGGCAAGGCGTACTTTACGTTTAATGCGGGTCAGGGTCTGTATACTCCCCGCTACCTCGCGCACAACCAGCATATGAAAACTGTTCGAACCTAAATCAATAGCGGCATAGAGCGAGTTAGAGGTGAGCATAGGGCATTAACCTGAACGACGTCTGTTGCGTGGTGCACCACCACCGGTACGACGCGGGCCGTTGGCCGGACGCGTGCGCGGCAGGCGTTTCGGCGGCGGCAGCTCGCTGAGCAGCGCATCCGGATTGTATTTACTGACCGGAATTGAGTGATCGATGTAGGTCTCGATAGCCGGCAGGTTCAGGGCATACTCTTCACAGGCAAGGCTGATAGAGTGTCCGCTTGCGCCAGCACGACCGGTACGGCCGATACGGTGGACGTAGTCTTCGCAGTCATCCGGTAGATCGTAGTTAAAGACGTGGGTCACAGCAGGAATATGCAGGCCGCGAGCAGCAACGTCGGTCGCTACCAGAATGTCGAGATCGCCACGGGTAAACTCTTCGAGAATGCGCAGGCGTTTTTTCTGCGCCACGTCGCCGGTCAGCAGGCCAACGCGATGACCATCAGCGGCCAGATGGCCCCAGATATCCTCGCAGCGATGCTTGGTGTTAGCGAAGATGATGGCGCGATCCGGCCACTCCTCTTCGATTAACGTCTGCAGGAGACGCATTTTCTCTTCGTTAGAGGGGTAGAAAAGCTCTTCTTTAATACGGTGGCCGGTTTTCTGTTCCGGTTCCACTTCTACATACTCAGCGTTGTTCATCTGCTCAAACGCCAGCTCGCGAACGCGGTAAGAGAGCGTCGCGGAGAAGAGCATGTTCAGACGCTGGTTTGCCGCAGGCATGCGACGGAATAGCCAGCGAATGTCTTTGATAAAGCCGAGATCGTACATGCGGTCGGCTTCGTCCAGCACCACTACCTGGATCGCGGCCAGGTTGATATGGTTCTGTTTTGCGTAATCGATCAGGCGTCCGGTGGTGCCGATAAGGATATCAACGCCGCTCTCCAGCACCTTAAGCTGTTTGTCATAGCCGTCACCGCCGTAGGCGAGGCCCAGTTTCAGACCGGTAGTCTGCGCCAGCGGCTCAGCATCGGCATGAATTTGCACCGCCAGCTCACGGGTTGGAGCCATGATCAGCGCGCGCGGTTGGTTCACCTTGCGGTCTTCGATCGCCGGGTGAGAGAGAAGATAATGAAACGTTGACGTCAGAAACGCCATCGTTTTGCCGGTACCGGTTTGCGCCTGTCCCGCAACATCACGACCCGCCAGCGTTAGCGGAAGGGCCAGTGCCTGAATAGGTGTACAGTTATGAAAGCCTTTTTTTTCAAGGGCTTCAATCACCTTCGGGTGCAGGGCGAAGTCGGAAAACTTCTGTTCTGTTAAATGTGTTTTGCTCATAGTGTGGTAGAATATCAGTTTACTATTGCTTTACGAAAGCACATCCGTTCAAATAAACGGGGTGAAATAACGTCAACCTTTAGCCAGGCTATGCTACAGACCTTAATAAGGTAGACATAATCCTGTGGAGTAAATATGAGCGATAAAATTATTCACCTGACCGACGACAGTTTTGACACGGACGTACTCAAAGCGGAAGGGCTGACCCTCGTCGATTTCTGGGCAGAGTGGTGTGGTCCGTGCAAAATGATCGCCCCGATTCTGGATGAGATCGCTGACGAGTACCAGGGCAAACTGACCGTAGCGAAGCTGAACATCGACCAGAACCCAGGCACCGCGCCGAAATATGGCATCCGTGGCATCCCGACTCTGCTGCTGTTCAAAAACGGCGAAGTGGCGGCGACCAAGGTAGGCGCACTGTCTAAAGGGCAGCTGAAAGAGTTCCTCGACGCTAACCTGGCGTAAAGGCTCCGCCCGCCCGGCGTCCGGCACGCCTAATTTTAGTGGATTGCTGGACGCCCGGCTTTAGTCGTGCTAAGTTAGTTTTGACTTCGAAATAAACATATCTTTTTAGTTTAAACTTTGTCAGTTTGAACCGTGTTGTACCCGATGCTTCCCGCCAGCCACAGCGCCGCGAGAGAAGTGGATAGATTCCGGGCTTGTCACTCAATCCGTCTTGTCGTTTCAGTTCTGTGTTCTTCCTGTAAGCAGACAGCGAACAGACATGAGTTGATGGCCGCTAACAGGCATGGATGACCCTGCCATACCATTCACAAATTAAGTTCGAGATTTACCCCGAGTTTAAGAACCCACACCACTATGAATCTTACCGAATTAAAGAATACGCCGGTTTCTGAGCTGATTACTCTCGGCGAAAATATGGGTCTGGAAAACCAGGCTCGTATGCGCAAGCAGGACATCATTTTTGCCATCCTGAAGCAGCATGCTAAGAGTGGCGAAGATATCTTTGGCGACGGTGTGTTAGAGATATTGCAGGACGGATTTGGTTTCCTCCGCTCCGCAGACAGCTCCTACCTCGCCGGTCCTGATGACATCTACGTATCCCCTAGCCAAATCCGCCGTTTCAACCTCCGCACTGGTGACACCATTTCAGGTAAGATTCGTCCTCCGAAAGAGGGTGAACGTTACTTTGCGCTGTTGAAGGTCAACGAGGTTAACTACGATAAACCGGAAAACTCGCGCAACAAGATCCTGTTTGAAAACTTAACCCCGCTGCACGCTAACTCGCGTCTGCGTATGGAGCGCGGTAACGGTTCAACAGAAGACTTAACCGCCCGTGTTCTGGACCTGGCGTCGCCAATTGGCCGTGGCCAGCGTGGCCTGATCGTTGCACCGCCGAAAGCGGGTAAGACAATGCTGCTGCAGAACATTGCCCAGAGCATTGCCTACAACCATCCGGACTGCGTGCTGATGGTACTGCTGATCGACGAACGTCCGGAAGAAGTGACCGAGATGCAGCGTCTGGTTAAAGGCGAAGTGGTTGCGTCTACCTTTGATGAGCCAGCGTCTCGCCACGTTCAGGTTGCTGAGATGGTGATCGAGAAGGCGAAGCGTCTGGTTGAGCATAAAAAAGACGTTATCATTCTGCTCGACTCCATTACCCGTCTGGCGCGTGCCTACAACACCGTGGTGCCGGCCTCAGGTAAAGTACTGACCGGTGGTGTGGATGCCAACGCCCTGCACCGTCCGAAACGCTTCTTCGGTGCTGCACGTAACGTGGAAGAGGGCGGTAGCCTGACCATCATCGCCACCGCGCTGGTTGATACCGGCTCTAAAATGGATGAAGTTATCTACGAAGAGTTTAAAGGGACCGGCAACATGGAGCTGCACCTCGCGCGTAAAATCGCGGAGAAACGCGTCTTCCCGGCTATCGACTACAACCGCTCCGGTACGCGTAAAGAAGAGCTGCTTACCACTCAGGAAGAGCTGCAGAAAATGTGGATCCTGCGCAAAATTATTCACCCGATGGGTGAGATCGACGCGATGGAGTTCCTCATCAATAAACTGGCGATGACCAAAACCAACGACGACTTCTTCGATATGATGAAGCGCTCGTAACTTAAATAAAGCCTGTAAACGCCACGTTTTTACGTGGCGTTTTTTATTTATGGAATATAGGCTATAGCCAGGGGATCCGCTGTCGGCCATGGCAGGCTGCGGTAATGCAAAGCATTCAAGCTGATTATGTTCTAATTGAATGAAAAATATACAATAGAGCCCGCATGTGACCTGCTTTATCTCTTTTGGAGAGGGGGCATCGTCGTTATACTTCCGGGATCAACATTTGCTGAGAGCATGCATTGTGAATTTACTCACTGCGGTTACTGAGTTATTCAGTATTTTTTTACTCACGTTTATCTTTCTCTTTTTTGCCCGCAAGGTAGCGAAAAAGATAGGGCTAGTCGATAAACCCAATTTTCGTAAACGTCATCAAGGGTTAATCCCCTTAGTGGGTGGTATCTCTGTCTATGCCGGGATCTGCTATACGTTTGCCATTGCTGATTACTATATTCCGCATGCCGCGCTCTACCTGATGTGCGCCGGAGTTCTGGTGTTTATCGGGGCACTGGATGACCGCTTTGATATCAGCGTTAAAATCCGTGCTACCGTTCAGGCAATTATTGCCGTTGTGATGATGGTGGTGGGTAAACTCTATCTCAGCAGTCTTGGCTACATTTTTGGTACCTGGGAGATGGTCCTCGGGCCGTTCGGCTTCTTCCTGACGCTGTTTGCCGTCTGGGCCGCGATTAACGCCTTTAACATGGTTGACGGTATTGATGGCCTGCTGGGCGGACTCTCCTGCGTCTCCTTTGCTGCTATCGGCATCATTCTGTGGTTTGACGGTCAGCTGAGCCTGGCGATGTGGTGCTTTGCGATGATCGCCGCCATCCTCCCCTATATCCTGCTTAACCTGGGTATTCTTGGCCGCCGTTATAAAGTCTTTATGGGCGATGCGGGCAGTACGCTGATTGGCTTTACCGTTATCTGGATCCTGTTGGAGACTACCCAGGGCCAGACGCACCCGATTAGCCCGGTGACTGCGCTGTGGATTATCGCTATTCCGCTGATGGACATGGTTGCGATCATGTACCGCCGGCTGCGCAAAGGGATGAGTCCTTTCTCGCCTGACCGTCAGCACATCCACCACCTGATTATGCGCGCCGGGTTTACCTCCCGTCAGGCCTTTGTGCTGATTACGCTGGCCGCTGCCCTGCTGGCCGCCGTCGGTGTAGTAACGGAATATCTGCATTTTATTCCTGAATGGGTCATGTTGGCACTGTTTGTGCTAGCTTTCTTCCTGTACGGCTGGTGCATTAAACGTGCATGGAAAGTGGCGCGCTTTATCAAACGCGTCAAACGTAAAATGCGTCGTAATAGTGGACATAAACCAACTCTAACCAAGTAATTCCGGGATAGCGATGACTCAACCATTGGCGGGAAAACATACAGGAAGTATGGAGAATGAACTGGATATTCGCGGTTTGTTTCGTACTTTATGGGCGGGGAAATTGTGGATTGTTGGCGTGGCGCTGGCCTTCGCGCTTATCGCGCTGGCCTACACCTTCTTCGCCAGGCAGGAGTGGGGCGCAACGGCCATCACCGATCGCCCAACGGTAAACATGCTGGGCGGGTTCTACTCCCAGCAGCAGTTTCTGCGCAATCTTGATGTCAAAGCTAACCTGGCACCGGTCGATCAGCCCTCGGTCATGGACGAAGCGTATAAAGAGTTCATTATGCAGCTGGCGTCATGGGATACGCGCCGTGACTTCTGGTTGCAGACCGACTACTACAAGCAGCGTACGGTGGGTAACAGCAAGGCTGACGCCGCGCTGCTTGATGAGCTGATTAACAATATTCAGTACACCCCGGGCGATGCGCTACGTAACCTCAGCGACAACGTTAAGCTGACGGCCGAGACCGCGCCTGACTCCAATAATCTGCTGCGCCAGTATATCGCCTTCGCCAGCCAGCGTGCAGCCAGCCATCTTAACGATGAGCTGAAAGGCGCATGGGCGGCTCGCACTATTCAGATGAAAGCGCAGGTGAAACGTCAGGAAGAGGTGGCGAATGCAATCTTTAAACGCCGGGCGCACAGCGTTGTGCAGGCATTAAAGGTTGCCGAGCAGCACAACATCTCGCGCAGTGAGACCGAGGTGCCGCCTGATGAGCTTCCCGACTCGGAGCTATTCCTGCTGGGACGGCCTATGCTGCAGGCGCGGCTGGAAAACCTGCAGGCAGTGGGGCCGGAGTTCGATCTGGACTATGATCAAAATCGAGCCATGCTGAATACGCTTAACGTCGGCCCTACGCTCGATCCCCGTTTTCAGACTTATCGTTATTTGCGGACGCCTGAAGAGCCGGTAAAACGCGATAGCCCGCGCCGTGCCTTCCTGATGATCATGTGGGGAATGGTAGGGGCGTTGGTGGGTGCTGGTGTTGCGTTAACTCGCCGTCGTTCACTGTAAGCGCTGCCTGATATGAAGGCCACCGGGCCTTCATCATCTAATCGAAGAGAATCGTTGTGAAAGTACTTACCGTATTTGGCACACGACCAGAAGCCATCAAGATGGCACCTCTGGTACATGCGCTGGCAAAGGACCCTTATTTTGAAGCCAAAGTCTGCGTCACCGCGCAGCACAGGGAGATGCTTGACCAGGTACTGACCCTTTTTTCCATTGTTCCGGACTATGACCTGGATATTATGCAGCCAGGGCAGGGACTGACAGAAATTACCTGCCGTATTCTCGAAGGGCTAAAGCCGATCCTTGCCTCATTTAAGCCTGACGTTGTGCTGGTCCACGGTGATACCACGACGACGATTGCTGCCAGCCTGGCGGCCTTTTACCAACGTATTCCGGTTGGGCACGTTGAGGCCGGGCTGCGCACGGGCGATCTCTCATCGCCCTGGCCGGAAGAGGCCAATCGCACCCTGACCGGTCATCTGGCAATGTACCATTTCGCCCCCACGCAGAACGCCCGGCAGAACCTGCTGCGCGAGAATATTGTGGATACGCAGATTTTTGTTACCGGCAACACGGTAATTGATGCCCTGTTCTGGGTACGCGACACGGTACTCAATAATGAAAATCTGCATAGCGAACTGGCAGAACGGTATCCTTTCCTCGACGAATCTAAAAAGCTGGTGCTGGTCACCGGCCATCGCCGCGAAAGCTTCGGCCAGGGCTTTGAGCAGATCTGTCACGCGCTGGTCGACATTGCGGCGAAGCATCAGGATGTACAGATTGTCTATCCGGTACACCTGAACCCTAACGTTAGCGAGCCGGTGAACCGCATTCTTGGTCACGTTAAAAATATTATCCTCATTGAGCCGCAGGACTACCTGCCGTTCCTCTGGCTGATGACGAAAGCCTGGCTGATCCTGACGGATTCAGGTGGCATTCAGGAAGAGGCCCCGTCGCTAGGCAAGCCGGTGCTGGTCATGCGTGAAACCACCGAGCGGCCAGAGGCTATTGCGGCCGGAACGGTAAGGCTGATTGGCACCGATCGCCAGCGCATTGTGGACGAGGTGACCCGGCTGCTACGGGACAACGATGCCTGGCAGGCAATGAGCCGGGCGCATAACCCTTACGGCGACGGGCAGGCCTGTGAACGTATTCTGCACGCACTCAAAAATAATCGGGTAACACTATGAGCTTTGCAACCATCTCCGTCATTGGCCTGGGCTATATCGGACTGCCCACCGCAGCAGCTTTCGCCTCCCGGCAAAAGCGCGTCGTCGGCGTTGATATCAATCAGCACGCGGTAGATACCATTAACCGTGGGCAAATTCATATCGTTGAGCCCGAGCTGGATCGGGTGGTGAAAGCCGCGGTCGAGGGCGGCTTTTTGCACGCCAGCACCACGCCGGTCGAGGCGGATGCCTACCTTATTGCCGTACCAACGCCGTTCAAAGGCGATCACGAGCCGGACATGGCCTATGTTGAGGCGGCAGCAAAATCTATTGCTCCCGTCCTGAAAAAAGGCGCGCTGGTGATCCTTGAGTCGACCTCTCCGGTAGGCGCAACCGAGCAGATGGCCGGGTGGCTGGCGGATCTGCGTCCGGATCTCACCTTTCCCCAGCATGCCGGTGAGCAGGCGGATATTAACGTTGCCTACTGCCCGGAGCGCGTGCTGCCAGGCCAGGTAATGGTTGAGCTGATTAAAAACGATCGGGTCATTGGCGGTATGACGCCGGTGTGCTCTGCCCGCGCCAGCGAACTGTATAAGATCTTCCTTGAAGGCGAGTGTGTGGTCACTAACGCCCGCACCGCTGAGATGTGCAAGTTGACCGAGAACAGCTTCCGCGACGTAAACATCGCCTTCGCTAACGAGCTGTCGCTGATCTGTGCCGACCAGGGCATCAATGTCTGGGAGCTGATCCGCCTCGCTAACCGCCACCCGCGCGTCAATATCTTACAGCCGGGGCCGGGCGTAGGCGGCCACTGTATCGCGGTCGACCCGTGGTTTATCGTAGCGCAAAACCCGCAGCAGGCGCGGCTGATCCGTACCGCCCGTGAAGTTAACGACAGCAAACCGCACTGGGTGCTTAATCAAGTCAAAGCAACGGTGGCAGACTGCCTCACGGCTAACGACAAGCGGGCCAGCGAAATTAAAATCGCCTGCTTTGGCCTCGCCTTTAAGCCTAATATCGACGATCTGCGGGAAAGCCCGGCGATGGAGATTGCTCACAGCATTGCCGAGTGGCACAGCGGCGAGACGCTGGTTGTCGAGCCGAATATTCATCAGCTGCCGAAGTCGCTGGTGAACAGCTGCCAGCTGGTGAGCCTGGATAGGGCGCTGGCCGACGCGGATGTGCTGGTGATGCTGGTGGATCATCGTGAATTTAAAGCCATTGCCGGTGAGCACGTTACCCAGCAATACATAATTGATACCAAAGGCGTCTGGCGCTAAGGCGACAACATGACGGTACACGGCACGGTTGAGCCATTAACCTGGGAGAACCAGTTCTTTGGGATCTCCAGCGCCATCGTTCGCCTGGACGACGGTGCTGCGCCGCTGGACGAGGCAGCGCTTGCCGCGTGGCAGCGGGTGCAGGTCAAGATCCCGGCGACGGATACCCTGCGGCTGGATGCGCTTCAGCAGCTCGGTTTCCAGTTGGTAGAGGGCGAGGTTGATCTGGCCCTGGCCGTACCGGCAACGCTAACCGACCCCGGCGCGCAGGTGGCGACCGCGACGGATATTGCGCCGCTGCGCCAGCTGGCCGCCACCGCCTTTGCGCAGAGCCGGTTTCGCACGCCCTGGTACCCTTCTGACGCCAGCGGACGCTTCTACGCCCAGTGGATTGAAAATGCGGTGAAAGGCGCATTCGATCATGAGTGTCTGATCTTTCGCGCCCCCGACGGTGCGATCCGCGCCTTTGTTTCGCTGCGCCAGCTGAACGACAGCGAGGCGCGTATTGGCCTGCTGGCCGGACGCGGTGCGGGAGAGGGCCTGATGCAGGCGGCGCTTCTCTGGGCGCAGCGGCGTCAGCTTTCGGTTCTGCGCGTCGCGACCCAGGTGGGCAATACCGCGGCGCTTAAACGTTACATTCAGAGCGGTGCCAACGTTGAAAGCACCGCCTACTGGCTATACAGGTGACTCTATGATCCCTTTTAATGCGCCCCCGGTTGTGGGTACAGAACTTGATTACATGCAGTCGGCGATGGGCAGCGGCAAGCTGTGCGGCGACGGCGGCTATACGCGCCGCTGCCAGCAGTGGATGGAGCAGCGTTTCGGCAGCGCCAAAGTGCTGTTGACCCCCTCCTGTACCGCCTCGCTGGAGATGGCGGCGCTGCTGCTGGATATCCAGCCCGGCGATGAGGTGATCATGCCCAGCTACACCTTCGTCTCTACCGCCAACGCCTTTGTGCTACGTGGAGCGAAGATCGTCTTTGTTGATGTCCGTCCGGACACCATGAACATTGATGAGCGGCTTATCGAGGCGGCGATCACCGAAAACACCCGTGCCATCGTGCCGGTCCACTATGCAGGCGTGGCCTGTGAGATGGACACCATTATGGCTATCGCGAAACAGCATAACCTGTACGTGGTAGAAGATGCCGCGCAGGGAGTGATGTCGACCTATAAAGGGCGTGCGCTGGGCACCATCGGCCATATCGGCTGCTTTAGCTTCCACGAAACCAAAAACTATACCGCCGGCGGCGAAGGCGGTGCGACGCTGATCAATGACCGTGCGCTGGTTGAACGCGCTGAGGTTATTCGCGAGAAGGGCACCAACCGTAGCCAGTTCTTCCGCGGGCAGGTTGATAAATACACCTGGCGCGATATTGGCTCCAGCTATCTGATGTCGGATCTGCAGGCAGCCTATCTGTGGGCGCAGCTGGAAGCGGCGGATCGTATTAACCAGCAGCGTCTCGCGCTATGGCAAACCTATTTTGACGCCCTGACGCCGCTGGCCCGTGCCGGGCGTATTGAGCTGCCGTCGATTCCTGCCGAGTGTGAGCACAATGCGCACATGTTCTATATCAAGCTGCGCGACGATGAGGATCGCAGCAAGCTTATCGCTTTCCTTAAGGAGGCGGAGATCCTGGCAGTGTTCCACTACATCCCGCTGCACTCCAGTCCGGCCGGTGAGCGCTTTGGTGAATTCTTTAACCAGGATATCCATACCACGAAAGAGAGCGAGCGCTTGCTTCGCCTGCCGCTGTTCTACAACCTCTCGCCAGTTAACCAGCGCACGGTCATCAACACGCTGCTGAGCTACTTCAAGTAAGATGTCGCTGGCAAAGGCTTCACTCTGGACCGCGGCAAGCACGCTGGTCAAAATCGGCGCGGGACTGCTGGTGGTTAAGCTGCTGGCTGTCTCCTTTGGCCCATCAGGCGTAGGACAGGCGGGTAACTTTCGCCAGCTGGTGACCGTGCTTGGCGTGCTGGCCGGGGCCGGTATTTTTAACGGCGTCACCAAATTTGTTGCTCAGCACCATGACGATCCGGCGCGGCTGCGTAACGTGGTTGGCACCGCTTCGGCGATGGTGCTGGGGTTCTCGACGCTGTTGGCCGTTGTTTTTCTGCTGGCTGCCGCACCTGTCAGCCAGGGGCTTTTTGGTCATACCCATTTTCAGGGGCTGGTACGCCTGGTGGCGCTGGTGCAGATGGGCATCGCATGGGCTAACTTCCTGCTAGCGGTGATGAAAGGTTTTCGTGACGCTGCCGGGAACGCGCTGTCGTTGATTAGCGGTAGCGTTATTGGCGTAATCGCCTACTATGCCTGCTACCGGCTGGGGGGTTACCAGGGGGCGCTGCTGGGTCTGGCGCTGGTTCCGGCGCTGGTAGCCATTCCGGCGATGCTGCTGTTTATTCGCCGTAAAACGGTTCCGCTACGCTATCTAAAACCGCAGTGGAGCGGCGCGCTGGCTGGGCAACTGGGCAAGTTTACCCTGATGGCGCTGATCACCTCTGTAACGCTGCCCGTCGCCTATGTGATGATGCGTAACCTGCTGGCGGCGCACTACGGTTGGGATGAGGTCGGGATCTGGCAGGGGGTAAGCAGCATCTCCGATGCCTATCTGCAGTTTATTACCGCCTCGTTCAGCGTCTGGCTGCTGCCGACCCTGTCGCGGCTGACGGAGAAGCAGGCAATAAGCCGCGAAATCGTTAAGTCGCTGCGGTTTGTGCTGCCCGCGGTGGCGGTGGCAAGCTTTACCGTCTGGCTGCTGCGTGACTTTGCAATCTGGCTGCTGTTTTCCGAGAGGTTTATCGCCATGCGCGATCTCTTTGCCTGGCAGCTGGTTGGCGACGTGCTGAAAGTCGGCGCGTACGTCTTTGGCTATCTGGTCATTGCCCGCGCCTCGCTGGGCTTCTACATTCTGGCGGAAGTGAGCCAGTTTACGCTGCTTACGGCCTTCTCCCGCTGGCTTATTCCGGCGCACGGCGCGTTAGGGGCAGCGCAGGCCTACATGGCCACCTATATCGTTTATTTCGCCACCTGTTGTGGCGTATTTCTACTCTGGCGTAAAAGGGTATGACTACACTGATTCACGTTCTGGGATCGGATATCCCACACCATAACCTGACCGTGCTGCGGTTTTTCAACGACAGCCTTGCGGCAACGGGCGAGCACGCCCGCGAATTTATGATCTGCGGTGGTGAAGAGGGCTGGCACGCCCAGTTCCCGGCGCTTACGCTGCGCTTCTTTGACGGTAAGAAAGCCCTGGCCCAGGCAGTAGTTGCCCTTGCCAAAGCCGATCGGCGGCAGCGCTTCTTCTTTCACGGCCAGTTCAACACCGAACTCTGGCTGGCCCTGCTGCGTGGTGCCATCAAGCCTCAGCAGTTTAACTGGCACGCATGGGGGGCCGACCTCTATGAAGTTTCCCAGAGCCTGAAGTTTCGCCTTTTCTATCCGCTGCGACGTCTTGCCCAGCGGCGGGTCGGCTGTATCTTTGCCACCCGTGGCGACCTGCACTTTTTTGCCCGTCGTCATCCGCAGGTACACGGCGAGCTGCTCTACTTTCCGACGCGGATGGATCCTACGCTCAACACGATGGCTGAAGAGACGCAGCGCGAGGGCAAGCTGACGGTGCTGGTTGGCAACTCCGGCGATCGCAGCAACGAACACATTGCGGCGCTGCACGCTGTCCATCAGCAGTTTGGTGATACGGTTAACGTCATTGTGCCGATGGGTTACCCGGCCAATAACGAGACCTATATTGCCGAGGTACGGCAGGCGGGTCTGGCGCTGTTTAGCGCGGAGAACCTGCGCATCCTTGCCGATAAGCTCGAGTTTGATGACTATCTGACGCTGCTGCGGCGGTGCGATCTTGGCTACTTTATCTTTGCCCGCCAGCAGGGGATTGGCACGCTCTGTTTGCTGATCCAGGCGGGTGTACCCTGCGTGCTGAACCGGGAGAACCCCTTCTGGCAGGATATGGTCGAGCAGCAGATTCCGGTACTCTTTACCGGCGACAGGCTCAATGAGGCGATCGTTCGCGAAGCCCAGCGGCAGCTGGCGGCGGTAGATAAAAACGCTATTACCTTCTTTAGCCCCAACTACCTTGCGCCGTGGCACGAGGCGTTACGTATTGCTGCAGGAGGTGCGCAATGAGCCAGCTTGCGTTCTCGGGTCTGCTGGCCATCTGGCTGCTGGCGACGCTATTTATCGCCACGCTGACCTGGTTTGAATTCCGCCGGGTGCGGTTTAACTTTAACGTCTTCTTCTCGCTGCTCTTTTTGCTGACGTTTTTCTTTGGTTTTCCGCTCACCAGCATTCTGGTCTTTCGCTTCAACGTCGGCGTCGCGCCGCCGGAAGTGATGATGCAGTCCCTGCTGGCGGCGGTCTGCTTCTATGCGATCTATTACGTCACCTATAAAACGCGTCTGCGTGCTTCATCAGCGGTCAGGCCACGACGTCCGCTGTTCACCATGAACCGGGTAGAGACGCATCTGGCATGGGTGATGCTGATGCTTATCGCGCTGGTCAGCGTCAGCATCTTCTTTATGCACAACGGCTTCCTGCTGTTCCGGCTGCACTCCTATAGCCAGATCTTTTCAAGTGAAGTTTCCGGCGTGGCGCTTAAGCGCTTCTTCTACTTCTTTATTCCCGCGATGCTGGTGGTCTATTTTCTGCGTCAGGATGGCCGGGGCTGGATCTTCTTCCTCGTCAGCACCGTTGCCTTCGGCCTGTTGACCTATATGATCGTGGGCGGTACGCGGGCCAATATCATCATCGCCTTCGCCATTTTTCTGTTTATCGGCATTATTCGCGGCTGGATTTCGCTGTGGATGCTGGCAGCGGCGGGCGTGCTGGGCATCGTCGGGATGTTCTGGCTGGCGCTGAAGCGTTACGGGCTACAGGTAAGCGGCGACGAGGCGTTTTACACCTTCCTCTACCTCACCCGCGACACCTTCTCGCCGTGGGAGAACCTCTCCCTGCTGCTGCAAAATTATGACAAGATCGACTTCCAGGGACTTGCGCCCATCGTGCGCGACTTCTACGTCTTTATTCCCACCTGGCTGTGGCCGGACAGACCCGGCATTGTGCTAAACACGGCGAACTACTTTACCTGGGAAGTGTTAAACAACCACTCCGGGCTGGCGATCTCGCCGACGCTGATCGGCTCGCTGGTGGTGATGGGCGGCGTCTGGTTCATTCCGCTGGGGGCTGTCGTGGTTGGGCTGATCATCAAGTGGTTTGACTGGCTGTATGAGCTGGGCAACCGAGAGAGCAACCGCTATAAGGCGGCGATTTTGCACAGCTTCTGTTTTGGTGCCATCTTCAATATGATCGTGCTGGCGCGCGAGGGGCTGGATGCCTTTGTTTCTCGCGTCGTCTTTTTCCTCGTGGTATTTGGTGCCTGCCTGCTGATGGCGAAGCTGCTCTACTGGCTGTTCGATAGCGCGGGGCTGATCCACAAACGTGCCGGGCGATTACCGCAACCGCTCTCGCAAGCCTGACAAGGATATCATCATGACGGACACCACTACGGCGCCAACCTATACGCTGCGCGGTCTGAAGCTGATTGGCTGGCGTAACATGGCCCACGCGCTCGATTTCCTCTTTGCCGGGGGCGAGCTTAAGCAGGGCACGCTGGTAGCCATTAACGCCGAGAAGATGCTGACCCTCGAGGATGATCCTCAGGTACGGGCACTCATTGAAGCGGCAGAGTTCAAGTATGCCGATGGGATCAGCGTGGTACGCTCAATGCGTAAAAAATACCCGCAGGCGGTGGTTGAGCGGGTAGCGGGGGCCGATCTCTGGGAAGCGCTGATGGAGCGTGCCGGGAGGGAGGGAACGCCAGTTTTCCTGATCGGCGGCAAGCCTGGCGTGCTGGCCCAGACGCAGCAGCAGCTGCGCGACCGCTGGCAGGTGAACATTGTCGGCGGTCAGGATGGCTATTTCCAGCCCGAGCAGCGCCAGGCGCTGTTTGAGCGCGTCCGCGACAGCGGGGCGAAGATTGTCACCGTGGCGATGGGCTCCCCGCGTCAGGAGCTGCTGATGCGTGACTGTCGGGAGGTTTATCCTCACGCGCTCTATATGGGCGTCGGCGGGACCTATGACGTCTTTACCGGCCACGTGAAGCGTGCGCCGAAAGTATGGCAACGGATGGGCCTGGAGTGGCTCTACCGCCTGCTGTCGCAGCCCAGCCGCATTACGCGCCAGCTGCGACTGCTGCGCTACCTCGCCTGGCACTATCGCGGCCAGCTCTAGCCTTTTTGACAGCGCAGCCAGTCTGCTGCGCTGTACCTGCCTCCGTTTGCTGATTTATTGTGCTGTCTATTGCTTTTTCTTATGCATCGTTTGCCATTTTCACGAAATTAAGAAACCATTCGCTCACTCAATGTGGCGTCGTGGTGCTATTTGCATCACTCCATGGCCGCAATGAGCTGAGGTTGCACTCATAACGATAACCCGCAGCGTCGGGACAGTAGCAAACACGACAGAGGATTTATGGCCGAGAGTAAACCGGAGCTTCAGCGTGGGCTGGAAGCACGACATATCGAACTAATCGCCCTGGGCGGCACAATAGGCGTTGGCCTGTTTATGGGCGCAGCAAGCACCCTGAAATGGGCAGGGCCGTCAGTTTTACTGGCCTATATTGTGGCCGGGCTTTTTGTTTTCTTCATCATGCGCTCGATGGGCGAAATGCTGTTCCTTGAGCCAGTAGCCGGATCGTTCGCCGTCTATGCTCACCGCTATATGAGCCCGTTCTTTGGCTATCTCACGGCCTGGTCATACTGGTTCATGTGGATGGCGGTAGGGATATCAGAGATCACCGCGATTGGCGTCTACGTTCAGTTCTGGTTCCCGGAGATGGCGCAGTGGATACCGGCGCTGATTGCCGTTGGGCTGGTGGCGCTGGCTAACCTGGCGGCGGTGCGCCTGTACGGTGAGATTGAGTTCTGGTTTGCGATGATCAAAGTCACCACTATCGTGGTAATGATTATCGTCGGACTTGGCGTGATCTTCTATGGCTTCGGCAACGGCGGGCAGGCCATTGGCTTCGGTAACCTTACCGAGCACGGCGGCTTCTTTGCCGGCGGCTGGAAGGGCTTCCTGACCGCGCTCTGTATCGTGGTCGCCTCATATCAGGGCGTCGAGCTGATCGGCATTACCGCCGGTGAAGCGAAAAACCCGCAGGTCACGCTGCGCAGCGCGGTGGGCAAAGTGCTGTGGCGTATTCTGATCTTCTACGTAGGGGCGATTTTCGTTATCGTCACTATCTTCCCGTGGAATGAGATCGGCAGCAACGGCAGCCCGTTTGTGTTGACCTTCGCTAAGATCGGTATTACCGCAGCGGCAGGGATCATTAACTTTGTGGTGCTCACCGCTGCGCTCTCGGGCTGTAACAGCGGAATGTACAGCTGCGGACGCATGCTCTATGCGCTGGCTAAAAACCGTCAGCTGCCTGCTGCGGTGGCAAAGGTATCGCGCCACGGCGTGCCGGTAGTAGGCGTCGCCATATCGATTGCTATTCTGCTGGTGGGCTCCTGCCTCAACTACATCATTCCAAACCCGCAGCGCGTGTTTGTCTACGTCTACAGCGCCAGCGTACTGCCGGGCATGGTGCCGTGGTTTGTGATTCTGATTAGCCAGCTGCGTTTCCGCGAGGCGCACAAAGCCCAGATTGCCACGCATCCGTTCCGTTCGGTTCTCTTCCCGTGGGCGAACTATTTAACGATGGCGTTTCTGATCTGCGTATTAATCGGCATGGGTTTTAACGACGACACCCGTATGTCGCTGTTTGTCGGCATCATCTTTTTGGCTGCGGTATCGCTGGTCTACAAGGTTTTACGTCTCAATCAGCATACTGCAGCGCAAAAAGCGGAGAAATAAAAGACAAAATGCACAAAGCGTAACCAAACGCGCATTTTATTTAAAAAGGCACTAGACAGCGGGGGGGGAAGTCCGTAATATCCAGCCCCGCAACGGCGCTAAGCGCCCGTAGCTCAGCTGGATAGAGCGCTGCCCTCCGGAGGCAGAGGTCTCAGGTTCGAATCCTGTCGGGCGCACCATTTTACCCGGTGCTGGAGCTGCGGTGGACTGTGAAGTTAACAGGACCGCGTAAAAGAATTAGTAGTGGTGGCTATAGCTCAGTTGGTAGAGCCCTGGATTGTGATTCCAGTTGTCGTGGGTTCGAATCCCATTAG
>JBCNNW010000053.1:0-27243 GCA_039594205.1 Pseudescherichia sp.
ACCTCTGCCAGGCCGTACGCGCCACTCAGGGCAAAGGGCTGATGCCGGACGGCACCACCCGTTTCTCCTACAACGGTGAGCCGATCTATCACTACATGGGCACCAGCACCTTTAGCGAATACACCGTTTGTGCAGAGATCTCGCTGGCGAAGGTCAACCCACAGGCACCGCTGGATAAGGTCTGTCTGCTGGGCTGCGGCGTCACCACCGGTATCGGCGCGGTGCACAACACGGCGAAGGTGAAAGAGGGTGATAACGTGGCGGTCTTCGGCCTCGGCGGTATCGGTCTGGCGGTGATCCAGGGTGCAGTACAGGCGAAAGCCGGTCGCATCATTGCCGTCGATACCAACCCGGAGAAGTTCAAGCTGGCGGGCGAGATGGGTGCAACCGACTTTATCAACCCCAACGACTACGACAAGCCGGTCCAGGATGTGATCGTTGAGCTGACCGATGGCGGAGTAGAGTTCAGCTTCGAATGTATCGGCAACGTTAACGTCATGCGCGCCGCACTGGAGTGCTGCCACAAAGGGTGGGGCGAGAGCGTCATCATCGGCGTAGCTGGCGCAGGCCAGGAGATCCGCACTCGTCCGTTCCAGCTGGTCACCGGACGCGTCTGGCGCGGCTCTGCGTTTGGCGGCGTAAAAGGTCGTACCCAGCTGCCGGGCATGGTGGAAGATGCGATGGTGGGCAAAATCGACCTCGACCCGTTCATCACCCACCGTCTGCCGCTGGATCAGATCAACGAAGCCTTTGACCTGATGCACGAAGGTAAATCTATCCGTACCGTTATCCATTTCGGCGATAACTGATCCCACTGCCAGCGGTTCAGCCGCTGGCAGCTTTTTAATGTGCGAATCTGTGACCGAGTTGGCGCTTTTAGAGATAAGATAAATCTTATGGCTGCCGATGACTATCTTACAGGCGTGTAATTACGCATCTAACAATAAGAGAGTCGATAGCCATGGATAAAACAGCAGCGATGCACAGACCGCAGACAGTTGGCTTTTTACATCATATCCGCTTAGTACCCCTTTTCTCCGCCATCCTCGGCGGTATCCTTCTGCTTTTTGCTCTGAGTTCAGGGCTGGCAGGCTACTTCCTGATGCAGGCCGATAGCGACCAGCAGGATGTCACCGCCGAAATTCAGATCCGTATGGGGCTGTCGAATAGCTCTAACCACCTGCGTACTGCGCGTATCAACATGATCCATGCCGGGGCGGCCAGCCGCATCGCGGAGATGGACGACATGAAGCTTAATATCGCCGAGGCGGAGAAGCGTATTGGCCAGTCGCAGGAGGGCTTCAGCGCCTACATGAACCGTAGCGTGAAAACGCCCGCCGATGAGGCGCTGGATGGCGATCTCAAGGCGCGGTTCGATGCCTACATTGCCGGGCTACAGCCGATGCTGAAATACGCTAAAAACGGCATGTTCGAGGCGATCATCAATCATGAAAACGAGCAGGCTCGGGGGTTGGATAGCGCCTATAACGACGTGCTGCTGAAAGCGATTAAGATCCGTACCGAGCGGGCGAACAAGCTTAGCGAGCTGGCGCATCAGCGTGCACAGCTTGGCCTGATGTTTATGGCTGGCGCATTTGTGCTGGCGCTGGCGTTGACCCTCATTACCTTCGTGGTTCTGCGCCGCATCGTGATCAATCCTCTCCAGCGTGCGGCACAGCGTATCGAGCTGATTGCCGCTGGCGATCTGACCCATGCCGATGAGCCGACCGGACGCAGCGAAATTGGTATCCTCAGCCGCGATCTGCAAAAAATGCAGCGCTCGCTGGTGACAACGGTGAGCACGGTGCGCCAGGGCGCAGAGGAGATCTATCGCGGTACCAGCGAAATCTCGGCGGGCAATACCGATCTCTCATCACGCACTGAACAGCAGGCGGCAGCCATTGAAGAGACCGCCGCCAGCATGGAGCAGCTGACCGCCACCGTGAAGCAGAATGCCGACAACGCTCACCATGCCAGCAAGCTGGCCGGGGACGCCTCTGGTAAAGCGACCAAAGGCGGGCAGATTGTCTCTGGCGTCGTGCAGACGATGGGTAACATCTCTGCCAGCTCGAAGAAGATCTCGGAAATTACCGCCGTCATTAACAGCATTGCTTTCCAGACCAATATTCTGGCGCTGAACGCGGCGGTAGAAGCGGCGCGCGCAGGTGAGCAGGGCCGTGGCTTTGCGGTAGTGGCCAGCGAGGTGCGTACCCTGGCCAGCCGCAGCGCCCAGGCTGCAAAAGAGATTGAAGGGCTGATCAGCGAGTCGGTCACGCTGATTGAGCGCGGTTCCGGGGAAGTGGTAGCCGCAGGGGATACGATGGGTGATATCGTTGCCGCGGTGAAACGTGTAACCGATATTATGCAGGAGATTGCCGCAGCGTCCGACGAGCAGAGTCGCGGCATTGAGCAGGTTAGCCAGGCCATCACCGAGATGGATAACGTGACCCAGCAGAACGCCTCGCTGGTAGAGGAAGCGTCAGCGGCGGCAGCGTCGCTGGAAGAGCAGGCGGCACGTCTGACCGAGGCGGTAGGCACCTTCCGGCTCAGGCAGGGTAGCCAGGCGCGGGAAGAGAAACCCGCAGCGACCAAACCCTTCACGCCATCGCGTCCGGCCCTGGCCAGTGGCGATAACTGGGAAACGTTCTGATTTCACCAACCTTTGGGGGCCGCAAGGCCCCCTTTTTTTATCGCTTACTTACTGTCAGGCAGCGCGTAGGCAATGATGTAATCGCCGCGATCCGGCGACTGACGTGCGCCCCCCGCGTTGATCACTATGTACTGCTTACCGGTTTTCGGTGACACGTAGGTCATCGGACCGGACTGGCTGCCAACCGGCAGACGCGCTTTCCAGATTTCCTTCCCTGTCGCGGTATCAAACGCGCGCAGATAGAAATCCTGGGTACCGGCAAAGAAGAGCAGGCCGGACTGGGTGGAGAGAGACGCGCCCAGCGTCGGCATACCGATCGGAATCGGCATATGCATGCGGATCCCCAGCGGGCCGGTATCCTGTACCGTACCTACCGGAACCTGCCACACCAGCTTCCCGGACTTTAGATCGACAGCGGACATGGTACCAAACGGTGGTTTCTGGCACGGAATGCCCAGCGGAGATAGGAAGCGCTCGCGCATCGCACCGTACGGTGTTCCTTCCATCGGTACGATCCCCATCTCAATGCCGCTGGCGTTTTTCGCTACTTTGGCACGCGGCACCATGTAGTTTGCCAGCCCCAGACGCATGTCGTTAACAAACATCAGGCCGTTGTTGGGATCGACCGAAACGCTGCCCCAGTTCATGCCGCCAAGCGATCCCGGGAACTGCAGGGAGCGGTCGAGGCCCGGCGGGGTAAAGACCCCTTCATGGCGCATCGCTTTAAATTCGATACGGCAGATCAGCAGATCGACAGGGGTGGCACCCCACATATCCGATTCAGTCAGCGTCTGGTTGCCAATCATCGGCATCCCTACGGAGTAAGGCTGGGTCGGAGAGTAACGCTCGCCCTCGACGTGACCCGCCGGAACCGGGCGCTCTTCCACCTTCGCCACCGGCTCGCCGGTTTCGCGATTGAGCATGAAGATCATACCCTGCTTGCTGGTCTGCACCAGCACCGGCGTTGTGCCGCCTTTGCCGTCTGGCAGATCGTAAAGCAGCGGCTGTGCGGGCAGGTCAAAGTCCCACAGATCGTGATGGGTGGTCTGGTAGTGCCAGCGCACCTTGCCTGTAGTGGCGTCGACGGCGACAATGGATGAACTGTACTTGTCATCCAGCGCGGTACGCTCCCCGGCGAAGAAGTCTGGGGTGGCGTTGCCGGTCGGCAGATAGACCAGGTTCAGTTTGGCATCGTAGGACATTGCCGACCAGACGTTAGGTGTCCCGCGAGTGTAGGTCTGACCTTCCGGCGGCAGGCCGGTGATCGCCGGGTTACCCGGATCCCACGCCCACGCCAGCTTGCCGGTATGCACGTCATAAGCACGTACCACGCCTGGCGGTTCGCCCGTGGAGTAGTTATCCGCCACGCGGCCGCCAACGACGACGACATTACCCGCTACCAGTGGGGTAGAGGTCTGCTGATAGTAGCCGGGCTTCACGTCACCCATGCCGACGCTAAGATCGACCGCGCCGTTATCGCCAAAGTCCGCGCACGGCTGGCCGTTATCGGCGTTGATAGCGATCAGACGGGCATCGGTGGTCGGCAGGAACAGACGACGCGGGCAGGCAGCGGGCTGCGCAGCAGGAACGGCTGCAGCCTGAGCATCTTCGTAATAACCGAGGCCACGGCAGCGCTGCCAGTTTGGCGCAGTGGCTTTGCTGTCATAGCGCCACTTCTCTTTCCCGGAGTCGACGTCCAGCGCCAGCACCTTGCTGTAGGGCGTACAGACGAACAGGGTGTCACCAATCTGCAGAGGCGTGTTCTGATCTTCCGCGCCGGAGCCATTGCTCTGCGGGATATCGCCGGTATGCGCCGTCCAGGCTACTTCCAGCTGGTTGACGTTCTGCTTGTTGATCTGATCCAGGGCAGCAAAGCGATCGCCATGGGTGGTATTACCCCAATGCTTCCAGTCGGTCTGCTGGCTGCCTTTCGCCACTGGCTGTACCGGCACGGCTTCATTGGCGGTGACCAGCGTCTGCGGCTTAAACATCCAGCCCGCGCTAACCAGTAGTACCAGGGCAATCACCGCCGCAACGCCAAAGGCGGGCTTTTTATTAACGTCGGCGGTCAGGTAGGGCCAGAGCAGGGCAGCGAGAAAGGCCAGCACGCCAAAGGTAAAGAGCCGTGAGAAGAGCGGCCAGAACTCCCAGCCCGCGTCGCTGACGGCCCAGACCGCGGAGGCGATAAAGGCCAGCGCATAGAGCACGATGCCGCTGGTGCGGTTTTTAATGATGAGTAGCGCAGAGATCAGCATCGCGATGCCCATGATCAGGAAGTAGGCGCTACCTCCCAACGAGACGAGTTTGATACCGGGAATACCAATAGCCAGGCCGATGACGATCATCAGCCCAACCAGAAGCCACTTCAGGATACGACCGATCCCTTGCGGCGTGTTGCCAGTTGCCATGTCACTCTCCTAAAACACCTTGCTGGCGCATGTCGATGAACCAAAAAGGTAATTTGAACAGGGTTTGCGTTGTAAAATGGGTTTATTTCTTCACCATAGTAAAATTATATGAACCATATGGTGAATTGGGCGACATGATAGATCTGTTAAATTGTTTTACGCAATTGTTAAAAAATAATTTCGCACGTTTTGTGGACGGCAAACAAAAAGCCCGTCACAAAGACGGGCGATAAGAGAGGAGACAGGGGATTAAGCGATGCGTAGCGTTGGCCGGGCCTGTGCCTGAGTCACCCTGACCGGAATCGATTTTGAAGTCGGGGTTCCTGTACCATCGCCGATGCGGGAGAGGGGCACCAGCGGGTTCGTCTCAGGATAGTAGGCCGCTAGGTTGCCGCGCGGGATGGCGTAGGCCACCAGTTTAAAATCCTTCACCTGACGCACAATGCCGTCATCGGCTTCGGTGGTAATATCAACCCGATCGCCATCCTGTAAACCCAGCGCCTTGATATCATCGGCATGCATAAACAGCACCTCGCGCTGACCGAAAACGCCACGGTAGCGATCGTCGAGCCCATAAATGGTGGTGTTGTACTGATCGTGCGAGCGCAGAGTCTGCAAAATAAACGGCGCCTCTTCGCGCACGGAAACCGGCAGCGGCGCGGCGCTAAACTCCGCCTTGCCGGATGGCGTATTAAACGTCAGCCCGGCGGCCGCGTTGCCCAGCCAGAAACCACCCGGCAGATTGCAGCGGGCGTTGAAGTCGTCGAAGCCTGGGAGGGTTGCGGCAATGTGATTGCGGATCAGGCTGTAGTCGTCCGCCAGCGCCAGCCAGTTAACGGCGGCATCGCCAAGCGTGGCGTGGGCGATATTGGCGATAATCGCTGTTTCTGAACGCTGGGTTGTCGCCAGCGGTTTGCCGATCCCTTCAGAAGCGTGAACCATGCTGAAAGAGTCCTCCACGGTAATAAACTGCCGGCCGCTGGCCTGGATATCTTCCTCCGTGCGCCCCAGCGTCGGCAGGATCAGCGAGGCCTTACCGGGCATCAGGTGGCTGCGGTTGAGCTTGGTGCTGATATAGACCGTGAGTCCACAGCGACGCAGCGCTTCGCAGGTGCGCGGCGTATCCGGCGCGGCGGCGGCGAGGTTGCCCCCGAGGGCGATCAGCACCTTAACTTCATCCCGCAGCATGGCGTTGATTGCATCCACGGTGTGGTGCCCCGGTCTGCGCGGCGGCTCGAAATTGAAATGGCGGGCGAGGCTATCCAGCAGGGCGGCAGGCGGTTTTTCATCAATGCCCACCGTGCGGTTGCCCTGCACGTTACTGTGACCGCGCACCGGGCAGAGACCCGCGCCAGGCTTACCCAGATGACCACCGAGCAGCTGCAGGTTGGTAATCTCACGTACAGTATCGAGAGAGTGTTTGTGCTGGGTAATACCCATCGCCCAGGTGCAGATCACCCGCTTAGCGTTCTGCCAGATGCTCGCTGCCTCGCGCAGCTGCTGCTCCGTCAGGCCGGACTGCTCGACCAGCATTGCCCAGGGGGTAGCATCAATTTGCGCAAACCATGCTTCAAGGCCGTGGGTGTGCTCAGCAATGAACGTCTCTGCAAAAATACCGGGCTGGCCGTTAGCCTGTCGCTGGCGCTGGGTCTCCAGCAACGCTTTTGCCATGCCGCGCACCGCCGCCATGTCACCGCCAAGGTTTGGCTGATAGTAGGAGGAGCTGATGGTGCCCGCCATCGGGGTAATCACCTCCAGCGGCTTCTGTGGATCGGCAAATCGCTCCAGCCCGCGCTCGCGCAGGGTGTTGAAGGTCACAATGCTGGCCCCGCGATCGGCGGCGTGGCGCAGACTGTGGAGCATGCGCGGATGGTTGGTGCCGGGGTTCTGGCCAAAGACAAAGATCGCGTCGGCAAGCTCAAAATCGTTCAGGTGGATAGTGCCTTTGCCCACGCCAATGCTGCGCTTAAGCCCGGCACCGCTCGCCTCGTGACACATGTTGGAGCAGTCAGGGAAGTTATTAGTGCCAACCATGCGGCCAAACAGCTGATAGATGTAGGCCGCCTCGTTGCTGGCGCGTCCGGAGGTGTACAGCTCCATCTGGTCCGGGTTATCCATCTCCTGAATATGTTGCGCAATCAGCGCCCAGACTGCATCCCAGCTAATCGGCTCATAGCGATCGGTGGTGGGGTTATAGCTCAGCGGCTCCGTCAGCCGTCCCTGATACTCAAGAAAGTAGTCCGACTGCTGGTTAAGGGCGCTAACGGTATGTTTGGCAAAGAAGTCGGCGTCTACCTGGCGGCGAGTCGCCTCCCAGGTCACAGCCTTAGCGCCGTTTTCGCAGAAGCTGAAGGTGCTTTTGTTGTCGTCACCCCAGGCACAGCCGGGGCAGTCGAAGCCCCGGGCCTTGTTCATGCGCAACAGGTTGCGCATATTTTTGAGGGCATTTTTGCTGTCGATGACGAAGCGAGTTGTCGCTTCCAGTGAGCCAAGCCCGCCGGCAGCGGCGTGATAAGGCTTAATAGCGGATTTAAATTTCATGAATACTTCCAGACGGCGGGTTGCGGGACCCATAATCAATAACGCGGTTTTATCACACAATTAACGTTATGTTTACCCTTTGCGCAACAATATGCGCAACAACAGCCGCTGGAAGAGCGCTAAAGCGCACGCTGCGTTAAACCGGCATCGATTTTCGGATAGCCCCCAGCAGCGTTTGCGCCGCTGCCGAGAGTGGGGCGTCGATGCGGGTAATAATGCCAATGGGTTCGCCCGCTCCCTGAGCCGGTATGGGCAAAGCCGTGAGCGCACCCTGTCTCAGATCGTCTTTTACTGCGCCGGAAGGAACAAACCAGACGTAGTTGTACTCGACGGTAAGCTGGCGGGAGAGAGAGGCCGACAGCGTTTCGATACAGCCTGAGGGCAGCGTGCACCCCTGACTGGAGATCAGCGCCTCGGTATGCTGGCGCGGGGCAGTACCCTGCGGAGCCACCACGACCGGCCACTCCATTACCCGGCTAAGGGTCACCGTATCCCTGAGAAGCGGATGATGAGGATGGACCACCAGCTTCAGCGACTCCAGAAACAGCAGCTCGTAGTTCAAACCGCTCATCATCTCCGGATCCGACATGCGGCCAATACCAATATCCAGCTCACCGGTCTTCAGCCCGGCCAGCAGCATAGGGTTATTCATGGTCGCTACCTGAAGTGTGATATGCGGCAGGTGGTGATGAAATTCGCCAATCGCCGGCGGCATAATGCCCAGCGCAGCGGTGGGCAGCGCGCCGACGCGGACGACGTCACTATTGACGCCCTCTTTATGGTACAGCGCCTGGCCCGCGGTATTGAGTGCATCCAGTACCCGCACCGCATGGGTCAGGAACTGTTCGCCTACCACGGTCAGGTGCGCGCCCATTCGCCCACGGTCGAAGAGCCGGGTGCCGGTGAGCTGCTCCAGCTCGTTGAGGGTTTTCGACAGCGCAGGCTGACTCAGGTTGAGCGTTTCT
The DNA here is from genome assembly GCA_039594205.1 of Pseudescherichia sp. Lineage (GTDB taxonomy): Bacteria > Pseudomonadota > Gammaproteobacteria > Enterobacterales > Enterobacteriaceae > Pseudescherichia. The sequence goes on from JBCNNW010000053.1 coordinate 8,565, forward strand.
GCCGCGCGCCCCAGCGTTCCCTGTTGAGCGACGGCGACAAAGGTGTGTAGGTGGCGCAAGCGAATGCGCTGACTGAAAAGACCATTTTTTTCCATAGCGTAATGTTAAAAACAGAGCGCAACCGCTGACAAGAAAAGTTATCTAAATTTGATAACCTGCTAGCAAAATATTATTAACATTTAACCGCTTTGCGCAGCCAGCGACGGTTTTCTGTCTGAGAGTATATATAATTATTTGTTATGTAACTTAGGCTTACACTCTTTGCCCCGATCACATTTTGTAATTATTTCCCGCGCCGGGCGATCTCCTTCTCTACACTCCAGGTAGATGAAGGGGAGAAATGAGATTATGGCGTATACCATCACGGCTGATGAGATCCGGGAAGCATTTTCACAGGCCATGTCGGCCATGTACCAGCAGGAAGTTCCTCAGTACGGCACGCTGTTAGAGCTGGTGGCCGATGTCAATCTGGCGGTGCTTGAGAATAACCCTACGCTTCACGAGCAGCTTGCTAACGCCGATGAGCTGGCGCGCCTCAACGTTGAGCGCCATGGCGCGATCCGCGTAGGCACGCCGCTGGAGCTAGCCACCCTGAGGCGTATCTTCGCCGTTATGGGCATGCAGCCAGTGGGCTACTATGACCTCTCCGAGGCCGGAGTGCCGGTACACTCCACTGCTTTTCGTCCGGTTGATGACGAGGCGCTGTGCCGTAATCCGTTTCGCGTGTTCACCTCGCTGCTGCGGCCCGAGCTGATTGCAAGCGAGTCGTTGCGCCAGCGCGCTGAAGCGATCCTGGGAAAACGATCGATTTTTACCCCGCGCTGCCTGGCGCTGCTGGATCGTTTTGAACAGCAGGGCGGGTTTAACGCGGCGGAGGCCAGTGAATTTGTTCAGCAGGCGCTGGAGACCTTCCGCTGGCATCAGCATGCCACCGTTGACTACGACACCTATCACGCTCTGCACAGCGAGCACCGCCTGATCGCTGATGTGGTCTGTTTTCCCGGCTGCCACATCAACCACCTGACGCCGCGCACGCTGGATATCGATCGGGTGCAGGCCCTGATGCCAGAATACGGTATTGAGCCGAAAGTGCTTATCGAAGGCCCGCCCCGGCGGGATGTTCCTCTCCTGCTGCGCCAGACCAGCTTTAAAGCGCTGGAGGAGCCGGTGCTGTTTGCCGGGGAGCATCGGGGAACCCACAGCGCGCGCTTTGGTGAGATTGAGCAGCGCGGCGTGGCTCTGACGCCGAAAGGGCGGGCGCTCTACGATCGCCTGCTGGCGGAGGCGGGCACTGGAAAAGATAACCTCACTCATCAGCGCCATCTGCAGGAGAAGTTCAAAGCCTTTCCTGACAGCGAGCTGATGCTGCGCCGTCAGGGGCTGGCCTACTTCCGCTACCGCCTGACACCCACCGGAGAGGGACATCGGCACGCTTTTGGGCCGGGAGACGATCCGCAGCCGCTGATCGAGCGCGGTTGGCTGGTGGCGCAACCCATTACCTATGAAGATTTTCTACCGGTCAGCGCGGCGGGGATTTTCCAGTCTAACCTCGGCAACGAGACCCAGCAGCGTCAGCATGGCAACGCCAGCCGGGAAGCCTTTGAGCAGGCGCTGGGCTGTGCGGTTCTGGACGAGTTCGCTCTTTACCAGGCGGCGGAGGTACGCAGTCTGCGACGCTGTGGACTGGTGTAAAACTCTCATTGGATTCTGCGACAAAGTTGTCTAGAGTGGGCGTGCTTTTATTGCCGCTGTTTCGCTTGCGGGCGGAGCGCTTACACACGACCAAAAGGACGTTTTCTCAGGCATGAACCGCAGACGTTTTTTAAAATCTTCTATGATACTGGCCGCTGCGAGCGGGACTTCAGGACTCGCTTCACTCTTTTCGCGCGCTGCCTTTGCAGCGGAACCCGGCATTGCCGATGGCCAGAGCCATCGTTTTGATTTTGCCAGCCTGCAGGCCTCGGCGCACGATCTGGCCCAGACGCCCTGGGGCGGCGCACCGCGGGCGCTGCCGGAGACGCTGGCTACGCTCACGCCGCAGGCCTACAACAGCATTCAGTACGATGCGAAGCAGTCGCTGTGGAACAACGTTGAGGACCGTCAGCTTGACGTGCAGTTCTTCCACGTTGGAATGGGATTCCGTCGCCGGGTTCGCATGTTCTCTCTGGATGCGGCCACCCACCAGGCCCGTGAGATCCACTTCCGCCCTGAGCTGTTCAACTACCACGACGCCGGTGTCGATACCCGAGAGCTGGAGGGGCAGAGCGATCTCGGCTTTGCTGGTTTCCGCGTCTTCAAAAAACCAGAGCTGGCCCGCCGGGATATCGTCTCGTTCCTCGGCGCCAGCTATTTCCGCGCCGTTGACAGCACCTATCAGTACGGTCTCTCCGCACGCGGCGTGGCGGTCGATACCTTTACCGACACGCCAGAGGAGTTTCCGGACTTCACCTCGTTCTGGTTTGAAACGGCGAAACCGTCGGATACCTCCTTTACCGTCTATGCCCTGCTGGACAGCCCGAGCCTGACCGGCGCGTATAAGTTCGTGATCCACTGCGAGCAGAATCAGGTGATCATGGAGGTGGATAACCACCTTTACGCCCGCAAGGATATCAAGCAGCTCGGGATCTCGCCGATGACCAGCATGTTCAGCTGCGGCAACAATGAGCGGCGCATGTGTGACACTATCCATCCGCAGATCCACGACTCCGATCGTCTGGCGATGTGGCGAGGCAACGGGGAGTGGATCTGCCGCCCGCTTAACAACCCGCAGAAGCTGCAGTTTAACGCTTTTGCCGATAACAACCCGAAAGGTTTTGGCCTGCTGCAGCTGGATCGCGACTTCTCCCACTATCAGGACGTGATGGGCTGGTACAACAAGCGCCCAAGCCTGTGGGTCGAGCCGCGCAATAGCTGGGGCAAGGGGAGCGTTAACCTGATGGAGATCCCCACGACCGGTGAGACGCTGGATAACATTGTCTGCTTCTGGCAGCCGGAAAAACCGGTCAAAGCCGGGGATGAGCTTGCCTTCCAGTACCGTCTCTACTGGAGCGCCCAGCCGCCAGTGCATACGCCGCTGGCCCGCGTGCTGGCGACCCGCACCGGCATGGGTGGTTTCCCGGAAGGATGGGCACCTGGCGAACACTATCCGCAGGTGTGGGCCCGCCGTTTTGCCATCGACTTTGCCGGGGGCAACATTAAAGATGCCGCGCCAAGAGGCATTGAGCCTGTGATCACCCTCTCTAACGGTGAGGCGAAGCAGGTTGAGATCCTCTACGTGGAGCCGTTTGACGGCTATCGTATCCAGTTTGACTGGTATCCCACTAACGACGCCACCGATCCGGTGGAGATGCGCATGTTACTGCGCTGCCAGGGCGAAGCGATCAGCGAAACCTGGCTCTATCAGTACTTCCCGCCGGCGGCGGACAAACGTAACTACGTTGATGACCGCGTGATGCGCTAAGGAGAGAAGATGCAGACCAGTACGGATGAGCTGATCCCCGTTAGCGATACCCTGACGCTGTGCGCCATTGACGAGCGTTTCGTCAGCGAGCTGCATCAGCTGGTGGTGAAAAATCGGGCGTGGCTCCAGCAGTCCTTAAACTGGCCGCAGTATGTTGCCAGCGAAGAGGACTCGCTCAAAAACGCCCAGAGCAACATCATGCTGCACCAGCGTGGGTATGCCAAAATGTTTTTGATTATGCAGCAGGAGACCCTCGTCGGCGTGCTGTCGTTTAACGCCATCGAGCCGCTGAACAAAACTGCCTATATTGGCTACTGGCTGGATGAGGAACATCAGGGGCAGGGGATCCTCTCCCGGTCGCTCGAGGCGTTTATTCAACACTATGCCCGGCGCGGCGAGGTCCGGCGCTTTGTCATCAAATGCCGGGTGGATAACGCCGCCAGCAATCGGGTGGCCCGGCGCGCGGGTTTCGTGCTGGAGGGTTGCCTGAAAGAGGCCGAGTTCCTTAACGGCAGCTATGACGATCAAAACCTCTACGCACGTATTATCGACGCTTAGAGCGCACCCAGCAGCGGCGTGCGGGTAATACGCTCCGCGCCGCTTATCACCTTCGGGCCGCGCAGGTGAATAGACTCCTCCTCCAGGGCGATCACCGCCGCCTCGCCGCCAATCTCAATATGCCCCTCGATCAGCAGATTGCCGCTGAGCTGCGCCCGGCCTTGCACCAGAACATAGTCGTCAAGCACCAGCGGCCCACCGCTGAGTCGTGCTTCACCCCCAACGCGCACGTGATGCTTCAGCACGCAGTTGCCCTCCACCACCGCGCTCTCCGCGACCTGTGCGCTGTAGCGTAGGGTGGGAATAGCATCCTCCCCGCGTCCGGCCACCAGGCGGGCGCGATCGTATACTTTTGCGCAGTCGCAGACCCAGACATCGTTCTCTTCGTTGCCCTCCAGCAGGGCGAAGTCGAAGACCTCTGCGCGATGCTCTATGAAGGCGTAGTTGACGATGGCGTCACCGTATATCTGCGCCTGGTGCAGGATGCGGGAGTGATTTACCGTGGCCCGGTCGTAAATACGCAGGGTGGCATCATGATCGAGGGTAAGTCCGCGGGCGGCAATAACCTCGCTACCGTTGAGGATCCGGGCATCGTCGCTGAGCAGGCACTCACCGCTCACCCGCGACCGCTGCACCAGTACGTTGCCGCTCAGACGCGCCCCGCGACAGATCGCCGACCCATCAACCCAGGCATTGCCGCTTATCTTTACGCCGTCGAAAATGGTGCAGGGCTGGCTGATACGGGCGCTGTCGCATATCCGGCTGCCGCCAAATACCATGCTGTTCTCATCGTAGATCCAGCAGCTACCCTGCTGGCTTAGCACCTGATCATCGTCTACCCAACCACCCGGCGTACCGGCCTGCACATCATGAAAATCCCGCAGGGCAACGATCTGGCGCAGGGTAACGTGCCGCTTTTCACCGTTATCCTGATAGCTAAATGAGCGGCTGATATCGCTCAGGCGATACTTATTCATTGTTGGTTTTCCACTGATGGCCTTAGTTAAACGTAGCAAATTTTGCCGCTCTGGCTATTACAACGGAAGTTCAATAAAATGCATTTAAAATATCATTTTAAATTTAACGCTTAAGTAAGGATTGTTCATGGCTCAGGTTGATGAAAATTACTTCACTGAAAAATATGGCTTAACCCGCACCCATTCCGAGGTGCTGGCTGCGGCGGCGCGGGTTCCGCCGGGCAAAACGCTCGATCTCGGCTGCGGCAACGGTCGTAACAGCCTCTATCTTGCCGCTAAAGGTTACAGTGTCACGGCATGGGACAAGAATCCCATGAGCATCGCCAATATCGAACGTATTAAGGCGGCCGAGGGGCTAACTAATCTTGAGATCGCCACCGTCGACCTCAACGCGCTGAGCTTTGAGGGAGAGTATGACTTTATTCTCTCCACCGTGGTGATGATGTTCCTTGAGCCGCAAACCATCCCTGGCCTGATTGCCAATATGCAGCGCACCACCGTACCGGGGGGCTTTAACCTGATTGTCGCCGCGATGGACACGGACGATTTTCCCTGCACGGTCGGCTTCCCGTTTGCCTTTAAAAGCGGAGAGCTGGCGGAGTACTACACCGGTTGGGAAGTCGTAAAATACAATGAAGACGTCGGTGAGCTACACCGCACCGACGCCAATGGCAACCGCATCAAGCTGCGCTTCGCCACGCTGCTGGCGCGTAAACCCGCTTAACGGGCCGCCAGCAGACAGAACTGAAACGCGACGTTGTAGGACGCCTCGAAGGATTTCAGCGGCAGGAACTCAAAGCGCGAGTGGAAGTTGTGCGCACCGGTGAAGAAGTTCGGCGTCAGCAGCCCCTTCGCCGAGAGCGCTGCGCCGTCGGTTCCGCCGCGCATCGGGGTTGGCTTCGGCGTGATGCCCAGGCTCTCCATAGCCTCAAACATCAGGTCGATGGCGCGGCGATCCTCGCCCACGGCGTTGCTGATGTTGCTGTAGACGTCCTCGATCTCATACTCCACCTTCGCGGTGGGGTGCTGAGCAGCGATAATCTGCGCCACGTCGGCAATCTGCTGCTTACGCTGGGCGAAGCCTGCTTTATCAAAATCGCGGATGCTGGCGCTGAGCACGGCGTGGCCCTGTACCGCTTCCATGCCGTTGAACCAGGTGTAGCCCTCGCGGCCTGCGGTGTGCTCCGGCGTCTGCAGACGATCGAAATGGCTGATATAGTCCGTAGCCATTAGCAGCGGGTTGACCAGCACGCCTTTGGCAGACATCGGGTGCGCCGTTACGCCGGTAAAGCGAATCTTCGCCTGGGCGGCGTTAAAGTTCTCATAAACAATCTCCCCCAGCTCGCAGCAGTCGATGGTCCAGGCAAACTCGACGTCGAAACGCTTAAGATCCAGCGCCTTGGCCCCGCGCAGGCCCACCTCTTCATCGGGCACAAAGGCCACCACGATATCGCCGTGCTGATGCTCTGCGGTCAGGTTCTCCAGCAGGGTCATGACTACCGTTACCGCCGCCTTGTTATCCGCGCCCAGCACGCTGGTGCCGTCGCTAAAGATAATCTCTTCACCGGGGTAGGCTAAAATTTCCGGGTGCTCGGCGGTGCGCAGCCAGATATCCTGCTGGGCATTCAGACAGAGATCTGTGCCGGTAAACTGTAGGATCTGTGGATGAATATCCGGCGACAGTCCAACGTCTACGGTATCGATATGGGTAATAAAACCCACGCGCGGTGCGCCTGCCACATTGCCCTTTTTAACCGCCGTCACGGTGGCATGCTCGTCGATCACAATCTCTTCTAATCCCAGCGTTTTCAGCTCGTCGGCGAGGACGCGAGCCATCTCATACTGGCCCGCGGTGGTAGGCAGGGTGGTAGCGGCGGCATCGCTCTGGCTGGTAATAGAGAGATAGTTAAAAAAGCGCTGGGTTAATTGTCTGGCGAGTGGCGATGACATAGTGGATCCTTCTTTATTTGTTTTATCAGGTGCTTACGGTGTGACTTTAATGTTATGTATTAACGGGCAAACAACAAGCACTTATTGATAGCACGCTATGATAGCCGGATAAACGACAGGATAAAGATGATAAGCAAACCCACAACACTTGCACTGGCGTTAGCCGCGCTCACGGTCAGCTCTACCGTGGCAGCGAAGACGCTGGTTTACTGTTCGGAAGGATCGCCTGAAAACTTTAACCCTCAGCTTTACACCTCGGGAACCAGCGTCGATGCCAGCGCCGTGCCGGTCTACAACCGGCTGGTTGAGTTTAAGGTCGGTACTACGGAGTTAGAGCCGAGCCTCGCTGAACGCTGGGACGTTAGCGAAGATGGTAAAACCTACACGTTCCATCTGCGCAAAGGCGTGAAGTTCCAGAGCAATAAATACTTCACCCCGACGCGGGACTTCAACGCCGACGACGTGATCTTCTCGTTTATGCGGCAGAAGGATCCGAATCATCCCTATCACAACGTCTCTAACGGTAACTACTCCAACTTTGAGAGCCTGGAGTTTGGCAAGCTGATTACCAGTATCGATAAGGTCGACGACCATACCGTGCGCTTTACGCTTGCGCATCCGGAAGCGCCGTTTATGGCCGATCTGGCGTGGTATTTTGCCTCGATCCTTTCTGCAGAGTATGCCGACGCCATGCTGAAGGCGGGTACGCCGACGCGCGTCGATATGGACCCCATCGGCACCGGTCCGTTCAGGCTGGCACAGTATCAGAAGGACTCCCGCATTCTGTTTACCGCTTTCCCGGCGTACTGGCAGGGCAAGGCCAAACTGGACCGGCTGGTGTTCAGCATCACCCCGGACGCCTCGGTGCGCTACGCCAAGCTGGAGAAGAATGAGTGCCAGGTGATGGCCTTCCCGAATCCGGCGGATCTGCCGCGGATGCGTGAAAACCCCAATATCAATTTGCTGAGCAAGGCCGGGTTAAATACGGGCTTCCTCGCCCTCAACACGCAGAAAGCGCCACTGGATAACGTCAAGGTACGCCAGGCGCTGGCGATGGCGATCAACAAGCCGGCCATTATCGACGCGGTATTCCAGGGTACCGGCACGGCGGCGAAAAACCTGCTGCCGCCGGGGGTCTGGAGCGCCGACAGCAACCTGAAGGATTACGACTACAATCCGGAGCAGGCAAAAGCCTTGCTGGCCGAGGCGGGCTTCGCCAAGGGCTTAAGCATTGACCTGTGGGCGATGCCGGTTCAGCGCCCCTATAATCCCAATGCGAAACGTATGGCGGAGATGATCCAGGCCGACTGGGCGAAGATTGGCGTGCAGGCGAAAATCGTCACCTTTGAGTGGGGCGAGTACCTCAAGCGCGTGAAAGGGGGTGAGCACCAGGCGGCACTGATGGGCTGGACCACGGCCACCGGCGACCCGGATAACTTCTTCGGCCCGCTGTTTACCTGCCAGTCGGCGGACGGCGGCTCCAACTCGGCGAAGTGGTGCTATCAGCCGTTTGATAAGCTGATAGCCGAAGCGAAAGGCATCACCGATCAAACTCAGCGTACTGCCCTCTACAAGCAGGCGCAGCAGATGATGCATGACCAGATGCCTGCCGTTATGATTGCCCACTCAACGATTTTTGAGCCGGTGCGCAAAGAGGTACAGGGGTATGAGATCGATCCCTTTGGCAAACACATTTTTTATCAGGTCGATTTGAAAAAATAATCACCCCATGCCTGCGGTCATGCGCAGGCATGATTTTTGGTAAAAGGGTGAGCCAGCGCTCTTTTAGTCACAACGACCCTAATCAAGTTTTGCTATAACTCCGTATGCATCGTCATAATTCCAGGAATAAATACATGCGTACTCACTCATTGATTCAGGTAGCTGTACTGTCAGGGCTGCTGGCGTTGACAGGGTGCTCGTCGAAAGTCACACAGCCAGACAAATATTCAGGTTTTTTAAAAGATTATTCAAATTTGCAGCAGGCGACCTCTGCATCGGGGAAACCGGTGCTGCGATGGGTAGATCCCTCTTTTGACGACAGTAAGTATGACAGCATTGTCTACAATCCTGTCGTCTACTATCCAGCGCCCAGACCCACTACCCAGATCGGCCAGGATACTCTTAACGGCCTGCTGACCTACACCAATACCAGGCTGAAAGCCGCCGCTGCCCAGCGTAAGCCGCTGGTAGCCACGCCTGGCCCGCGCAGCCTGATCTTCCGTGGGGCGATCACCGGCGTTGACTCCAGCAAAGAGGGATTGCAGTTCTATGAGGTGATACCCATTGCAATGGTGGTCGCGGGTACCCAGGCCGCCACTGGTCACCGAACCATGGATACCGCACTCTACTTTGAGGGCGAGCTAATTGACGCCGCTACCAATAAACCGGTAATCAAAGTGGTTCGTAAAGGCGAAGGCAAAGATCTCAATAACCAGAATACGCCGCTCACCGTCGATACACTCAAGCAGGTGGTGGACGATATGGCCAGCGACGCGGCGCTGTTCCAGGTCAAAAAACAGTAATCAAGCAGGCGCCATCATTGTGATGGCGCTTCTCTTGTCCCTCACGCCGAGCGTGGCCGCCCGTGCCAGACGCGCAGTAGACTCTCTGGCCGGGTAAACATCACCAGGTTACCCACCAGGATCAGCACCAGGCCCACCACGGCATGGCTCTCCCAGCGATACCCCTCGAACAGGGTGGAGAGGGTCAGCGCCACCAGCGGAAAGAGCAGGGTGCTATAGGCGGCATTGCTGGGACCAATCCGGCCAACCAGCGAAAAATAGACCCCGAAGGCGATGACCGAGCCAAACACGGCCAGGTAGACCAGCGCCCCCAGGTAGCTCACCGTCCACTCCACAGCGAAGCTGTCACCGCGCACCAGGGCGATCAAACCCATAATCAGCGTGCCGTAGAGCATCGCCCAGCCGTTGGTGGTCATGGTCTCCAGCCCTCTACGCTGGTGACGCAGGCTGATCATATTGCCCAGCGAGAAGCCGAGGGTGCCCAGCGCTGACAGACCAATGCCCAGCAGCAGGTTAACGTTCAGCTCTTTCGCCAGCAGATCCTGCCAGAAGAGGGCGACTATGCCGGTCAAACCCAGCGCGGCGGCGACAAAGAAGCGGGCCGGAGGGCGCTGACCAAAGAAGATAAAGCTATTTACCGCGTTAAACAGCACGGCCATGGAGAAGATAACCGACTCGAGACCAGTATTGATCCACGCGGCCGCAGTGTAAAAGCACAGGAAGTTGAAGCCGAATACGCACCCGCCCTGCACCATACACATCAGATGGTCCCTGAGCGTCAGCGTGCGCAGCCGCTTAAGCGCCAACAGCGTTAGCATCATGATTGCCGTAGCCAGAGCAAAGCGCCAGAAGATGGAGACCGGCGCAGAGACCGGTCCCTGTTGCAAATGGATTGCAATCCACGTTGTTCCCCAAATCACCACCACCAGCCCGTACATCAATGCATTCATCGCGCTTCTCCGTGACCAAAAAGGCTATTGTTCCTGACGGCGAACGGCGGCGCTTGCAGCGGATTGCGCTGGACTTGCAAAATCTTGCGGTTTTTTTGCCACGGGCGGGCGGTAACGCTTTCTTCCGCACGACACTCTTCATACACTAAGGGTCTGGTTAATCACTTGTTAATATAGCTATGGCGGATACCTACGGTGCTTTTGAAAACCTGCGCAGACACAGCGCGGTGCTGCATAATTCAGTCGCGCTGAATAACGGCATGCAGCTGGCCGCCTGGTCCAACAAGCGAGACAGGATCACCCAGTACTGCGATCACCACACCCTCAGCCTCTACGTCGCCGACGGCTATGAGAGCTACCATAAAACCCGCAGCGGCTGGCAGAACGGCGGCGGGCCGGATCGGTTCTGCCTTCTGCCGAAAGAGAGTGAATCGACCTGGGATATTCGCGACGATCTCTCCTTCGTGCACCTCTACTGCACCGATGCGCACCTGCGCAGCGTGGGGGAGCAGATCTGGGATCGCAGCCCGGCCTCGCTGACCCTCGATGAGAGAACCTTTGGCCAGGATGCGCAGATCACCGCGCTCTATCGCCAGTTTTTACTCGACTGTGACTGGCAGCAGCAGGCTAATCAGCTTACCCTGAGCACGGCGTCAACGCTGCTGCTGACCCACATCATTCAGCGCTACAGCAGCGTGCAGTGGCGTGTGCCGAGCGTTACCGGCGGGCTGGCCCCTTCGGTGCTGCGTAACGTGCTGGAGTATATTGACGCCCATCTTGCCGAGCCGCTAACCCTGGCCGATCTCGCCAGCCAGGCGTCGCTGAGCGAATACCATTTTGCCCGCATGTTTCGTCACTCATCCGGTCTGGCACCGCATCAATATGTAATGCAGCGGCGAATGCACCAGGCGCGGGATAGGGTGTGCCATACTGCGCTGCCGCTGACCGTTATTGCCCTCGGCTGCGGGTTCAGCTCCGCCAGCCACTTCAGCAACCGGTTCAAAAGCGTTTTTGGCGTGACACCGTCACAGATGCGTGCGGCGCACGCCTGACAGTACGGCATAGCAGATGCCACCTATCAGCAGACCCCAAAATGCCGATCCAATGCCCAGCAGCGTCACGCCGCTGGCGGTGACGAGAAAGGTGACTACCGCAGCATCGCGCTCACCGCCGTTCACTAGCGCCTGGTGCAGACTGCCGCCAATCGTGCCCAGCAGTGCCAGACCTGCCAGAGTCTGGATCCAGCTCAGCGGCAGGGCGGCCATCAGTCCGGTTATCGACCCACCAAACAGGCCTGCCAGCAGATAGAAAAAGCCTGCCGCCGCCGCAGCCTGCCAGCGCTTGTGCGGGTCAGGGTGTGCCTCCGGACTTTGACAGATCGCTGCGGTAATGGCAGCGATACAGACAGAGTAGACCCCAAATACGCTGCCCAGCAGTGCCAGTCCGCCGGTAAAGACCATCAGCGGCGAGGCGGGAACATGATAGCCAGCGGCCTGCATAGTGGCGAAACCGGGCGCGTTCTGCGAGGCCATCGTTGCCAGAAAGAAGGGTACGCCGACGCTAATCAGCAGGGTCGGATTGAACCGGGGGGCGATCGTTTCGGGCATCACTACAGAAAAATTCAGTGAAGATGTGACAATGTCACCGCTTAACCCGGCTACGATTGCCCCCGTAATAAGCGCAGCAATAGTGGCGTAGCGCGGGGCGAGGGCTTTACAGAGTAGCCACGCCAGTAACATGCTGGCACTTAAACTGAAATCGCTCTGTAAATTAGTAAAGGCCTGTAGCCCAAAACGCAGTAAGATACCGGCCAGCATCGCCGCCGCCAGCGAATGCGGCACGATCTTCATCAGGCGGGCAAACAGGCCGGTAAGGCCGCAAAGCACGATCAGGACGTTAGCAAAAATAAATATGCCCACTGTCTCGCTGAGAGTTGCCCCCTCCAGGCTGGTGGCCAGTAGGGCCGCGCCGGGGGTAGACCAGGCGGTCAGTACCGGAACACGGTAGCGCAGGGTTAGCACGAGGGTGCTTATACCCATCGCCAGCCCCAGCGCCGTCATCCAGCCGGCGATTTGCGCGTTACTGGCACCCGCCACTCGTGCGGCCTGCCAGATAATGGCCGCTGAGCTGGCGTAGCCTACCAGCACCGCCACAAAGCCTGCCAGCAGCGTGGAAAAAGGGAAGGGACGCAGGGGCATAATGACTCCGTGTACATTGTGTTAGTCGGTAAACATAGCATTGTGCGTTATAACGCACAATGCGCCATTCACGCTACAAGGGAGTGAGAGTATGGAGCTGCCCCAGTATCTGTCAGCCACACTAAAAACGCTGCGCCAGACGCGGGGCTGGAGTCTGTCGCGCCTCGCCAGCGAAACCGGTGTATCGAAAGCGATGCTTGGCCAGATCGAGCGCAATGAATCCAGTCCAACGGTGGCTACGCTGTGGAAAATCGCCACCGGACTCAACGTGCCGCTCTCCACCTTTATCACCGCAACGGATGCCAGCGCGCCGCAGGCCTACGATCCTGACCAGCAGGCGATGACCATTACGCCGATTTTCCCGTGGGATAACGAACTGCGCTTTGACCACTTTTCGGTAACCCTTGCCCCCGGCGCGTTCAGCGAGTCCACTCCGCACGAGCGCGGCGTAATTGAACACGTGGTGGTGATTTCCGGCACGCTGGAGATGCGGATCGACGGCGAGTGGCAGACGTTACAGGCGGGAAGCGGGGTCAGGTTTGCCGGGGATACAACCCATGCCTACCGCAACAGCAGCGGTCAGACGACCCACTTTCACTCACTGATTCACTATCCAAAAGAAAAAGCCGCAGGCGAACCTGCGGCTAAATACGACGAATAACGACAATTAACAGTAACGCACACATGACGAGGAGATTCCGGAATACGCAGCCACTCTACCCCGTTCGACGCGCCTGGTGAAATGCGCATTATTTCAATGCATTGCTAACTAATGTCTTAAGGATGTCGCAGGCATAGCGAAAATGTTTTCGTCCGGGCCAGCTTCTCACTACAATAGCGGCCATTTTGTTGATCACGGATAATAACGACCCTATGCGCCTGCCCACTCATCATCTTGAACTGTTAAGCCCGGCCCGCGACACCGCCATCGCCCGCGAGGCTATCCTGCACGGAGCCGATGCGGTCTATATCGGCGGTCCCGGCTTTGGTGCACGCCATAATGCCAGCAACAGCCTGCGCGATATCGCCGAGCTGGTGCCGTTTGCCCATCGCTATGGGGCAAAAATCTTTATTACCCTGAATACTATTCTGCATGATGATGAGCTGGAGCCAGCCCAGCGCCTGATTACCGACCTCTACGAGACCGGCGTCGATGCGCTGATCGTGCAGGATATGGGCGTGCTGGAGCTGGACATTCCTCCCATTGAGCTGCACGCCAGTACTCAGTGCGATATCCGCAGCGTGGAGAAGGCGAAGTTTCTCTCCGACGTCGGCTTCTCGCAGATCGTTCTGGCCCGTGAGCTGAACCTGCAGCAGATCCGTGCCATCCACGACACTACCGACGCCACCATTGAGTTCTTCATCCACGGCGCGCTGTGCGTAGCCTATTCCGGGCAGTGCAACATCTCTCACGCCCAGACCGGGCGCAGTGCAAACCGGGGCGACTGCTCGCAGGCCTGCCGTCTCCCCTATACCCTGAAAGACGATCAGGGCCGGGTGGTGTCGTTTGAAAAGCATCTTCTGTCGATGAAGGACAATGACCAGACCGCCAATCTCGGCGCGCTGATCGACGCCGGGGTGCGCTCCTTCAAGATTGAGGGGCGCTACAAGGATATGAGCTACGTGAAGAACATCACCGCTCACTACCGGCAGATGCTGGACGCCATCATTGAAGAGCGGGGCGACCTGGCGCGCTCCTCAGCGGGGCGCACCGAGCACTTCTTTATCCCGTCGACGGACAAAACGTTCCATCGCGGCAGCACCGACTACTTCGTTAACGCCCGTAAGATCGATATTGGCGCATTTGATTCGCCGAAGTTTATCGGCCTGCCGGTGGGTGAAGTAGTGAAAGTAGGCAAAGATTACCTCGACGTTGACGCCAGCGAGCCGCTGGCCAACGGCGATGGCTTAAACGTGCTGATCAAGCGCGAAGTCGTCGGCTTCCGCGCCAATACTGTGGAAAAAACCGGCGAAAACCGCTACCGCGTATGGCCGAATGAGATGCCAGCCGATCTCTACAAGGTGCGTCCGAATCATCCCCTTAACCGTAACCTCGACCACAACTGGCAGCAGGCGCTGACCAAAACCTCCAGTGAGCGTCGCGTTGGCGTGGATATCGAGCTGGGCGGCTGGCAGGAGCAGCTGATCCTTACCCTGACCAGCGAAGAGGGAGTAAGCATTACCCATACGCTGGAGGGCGAGTTTGCCGACGCCACTAATGCCGAAAAAGCGCTCAGCCAGCTGCACGATGGCCTGGCCAAACTGGGGCAGACCATCTACTACGCCCGCGATATTCGCGTCAACCTGCCGGGGGCGCTATTTGTCCCTGCCAGCCAGCTGAACCAGCTGCGCCGCGAGGCCGTAGAGCTGCTTGATAGCGCCCGTCTGGCAAACTACCCGCGCGGCAGCCGCAAGGCGGTGGCGACGCCAGCCCCGGTCTATCCGGATACCCATCTCTCGTTCCTCGCTAACGTCTATAACGAGAAGGCACGCACCTTCTATCACCGCTACGGTGTGCAGCTGATTGATGCCGCCTACGAGGCGCATGAAGAGAAGGGCGACGTGCCGGTGATGATCACCAAGCACTGCCTGCGCTTTGCCTTTAACCTCTGTCCGAAGCAGGCGAAGGGATCGATTAAGAGCTGGAAAGCGACGCCGATGCAGCTGGTACATGGCGATGAAGTGTTAACCCTGAAGTTTGACTGCCGTCCGTGCGAGATGCATGTGATTGGCAAAATGAAAAACCACATCCTCAAGATGCCCCAGCCGGGCAGCGTTGTGGCCTCCATCAGCCCGGATGAGCTGATGAAGACCATGCCAAAACGCAAAGGGTAAGGCCCAGAGTAGGCCCGGCAGGCGTAAGCGCCGCCGGGCAGATGGGTTAGTGTGATTTAAAGCCCGCCGCCGACATCAGCAGGCGAAACGCCATGCTGACCGCAGTAAGCGCCAGCACGCTGGCGACCCAGATAGCAATCAGCCAGAACAGCCGTTTCACAAAACGCGGTGCCGCCATCAGTGGTATCCCTCCCCTGGCTGAACTTTGCCCCTGAACACGTAGTAGCTCCACGCGGTATAGACCAGGATCAGCGGAATGATCAGCAGCGCGCCCACCAGCATAAAGCCCTGGCTTTGCGGCGGCGAGGCGGCATCCCAAAGAGAGATGCTGGGCGGAATGATATTCGGCCAGATGCTGATCCCGAGCCCGCTAAAGCCGAGGAAGACCAGCCCAAGGGTCAGTATGAACGGCAAGGTGTGATGGGCGTGGTTACTCAGGCTGCGCCACTGCCAGAAGCTGAACAGAAGCACCAGCAGCGGCACCGGCAGGAAGAAGAAGAGGTTCGGCATGCTGAACCAGCGATCGGCGATCCCCTGGTGGGTCAGCGGCGTCCAGAGGCTAATCGCGCCAATGATCACCAGCAGCGCCAGCAGCAGCTGTTTCGCCCTGTGGCGCATCGCCTCCTGTAGTGCGCCGCCGCTCTTCATGACCATCCAGGTGGCACCGAGCAGGGCGTAGGCGATGGTTAACCCCAGGCCGCAGAAGAGATTAAACGCCGTTAGCCAGTCCAGCGCGCCGCCGCTAAAGCGACGACCGGTCACCTCAAAGCCGTTCAGTACCGCGCCAACCACCACGCCCTGGGCGAAGGTGGCGACGATCGATCCGAAAATGAACGACTTATCCCAGAATGGACGGTGGGCAGGCGTGGCCTTGAAGCGAAACTCGAACGCCACGCCGCGGAAGATCAGTCCCGCCAGCATGATGGTCAGCGGAATGGTCAGCGCGTCGGTAATCACCGCGTAGGCCAGCGGGAACGCGCCAAACAGGCCCGCGCCCCCCATGACTAACCAGGTTTCGTTGCCATCCCAGACAGGCGCGACGCTGTTGACCATCACGTCACGATCTTCACCGTTGCGAATGAGGGGAAACAGAATACCGATCCCGAGATCGAAGCCGTCCATCACGATATACATCAGCGTGGCGAAGACGATTATCACAAACCAGATAACTGACAGATCGATACCCATTATTTGTTCTCCTCTGTCTCTAACGACTCACCGGCTGCAGAGAGCGGACGCGCCGGGCGACCCTCTGTCGGGTGACGATCTTCGGGCTGCGGACCAGCCTTGATCAGCCTGCCAATATAGACATATCCCACGCCAAAGACGGCGGAGTAGACCACAAAGAACCCCAGCAGGGTCAGGCTCATCTGCAAGGTGCTGTGCTGCGAGACGGCATCAATGGTGCGCAGCTGACCGTAGACCACCCACGGCTGACGTCCCACCTCGGTGGTCACCCAACCCGCCAGCAGGGCGATCAGCCCGGCAGGTCCCATCCACAGGGCAAAATGATGGAACGGTCGGGAGGTGTAAAGACGGCCTTTGTAACGCAGCCACAGCCCGACTACACCCAGCAGCAACATCAGCAGGCCCATCGCCACCATCAGGCGGAACGACCAGAAGACAATGGTAGAGTTAGGGCGATCCTCTTTCGGGAACGACTTGAGCGCCGGAACCTGCTTATCCAGACTGTGGGTGAGGATCAGGCTACCCAGCGCCGGGATCTCCAGCCCGTAGCGGGTGCGCTCCTGCTCCATATCCGGCCAGCCAAACAGCAGCAGCGGAGTGGGTTCACCGGGCGGATTCTCCCAGTGTCCCTCGATGGCGGCGATCTTCGCCGGCTGATGCTCCAGGGTATTGAGACCATGCATATCGCCCACCACGGCCTGGATCGGGGCCACCACCAGCGCCATCCACAGCGCCATTGAGAACATCTTGCGAATAGCAGGCGTATTGTTGCCTTTGAGAAGGTGCCAGGCACCGGAGGCCCCGACAAACAGCGCGCTGCTCAGGAAGGCGGCAATCGACATATGCAGCAGGCGGTAAGGGAACGACGGGTTAAAGATGACCTTGAACCAGTCAACCGGGATCACCTGGCCGTTGACAATTTCATACCCCTGTGGGGTATGCATCCAGCTGTTGGAGGCGAGGATCCAGAAGGTGGACATCAGCGTGCCGAGGGCCACCATGCAGGTAGAGAAAAAGTGCAGGCCGGGGCCGACCTTGTTCCAGCCGAAGAGCATCACGCCGAGGAAGCCAGCCTCAAGGAAGAAGGCCGTCAGCACCTCATAGGTCAGCAACGGCCCGGTAATGCTCCCGGCAAACTGCGAGAAGCCGCTCCAGTTAGTACCAAACTGATAGGCCATCACCAGACCTGAGACGACGCCCATCCCAAAGTTCACGGCGAAAATTTTCACCCAGAAGAGATAGAGCGTTCGCCAGACCTGATTTTGTGTCTTGAGCCAGAGGGCCTCAAGCACTGCCAAATAGCTGGCCAGCCCGATAGTGATGGCAGGAAATAAAATATGGAATGAGACGGTAAAGGCGAATTGAATTCGCGCCAGATGGAACGCGTCTAGATCAAGCATGCAGGACTCCGCGCATAATTTAAGTTATGTCAGCGAAAGTATAGGTGATGTCAATGAATGAGGGCAGAAACAGCATGCGAACTTAAAAGCATAACAGTTGCGCTTCGGCTAAACCATTAACGGCATAAAGCGCTTTCTGTTATACAATGGGCAGAGAGGAATTCACAGGACCGGGTAATGAAAAAGTATCAGCGTCTGGCGCAGCAGATTATTGACCAGATCAACCTTGGCGTCTGGCAGCCCGGCGATCGGCTGCCGTCGCTGCGCGAGCAGGTCACCATCAGCCACGTCAGCTTTATGACCGTCAGCCACGCCTACCAGATGCTGGAGAGCCAGGGCCGCATTATCGCCAGGCCGCAGTCCGGCTACTATGTCGCATCGCCTCCCTCCCATAAGCCGCCCATGCCGCCCGCGCAGGTGATGCAGGACGAGGCCGTGGACATCAACACCTATATCTTTGAAGTGCTGCAGGCAAGCTGCAACGCCGCGGTGCTGCCTTTTGGCTCGGCGTTTCCCGATCCGCGTCTGTTCCCGCTCCAGCAGCTTAACCGCTCCCTGGCTAACGTCAGCAAAACCGCTAACGCTATGAGCGTCATTGAGAACCTGCCGCCGGGCAACGCCGATCTGCGGGTTCGATA
>JBCNNW010000054.1:0-14363 GCA_039594205.1 Pseudescherichia sp.
CATAAACAGCACGGTGATCAGCGGCACGCCCCGCCAGAACTCAATAAAAATTACTGACAGTATGCGTACCACCGGCATGGTTGAGCGTCGTCCTAGCGCGAGTAAGATCCCGAGCGGCAGCGCGCCGGCAATCCCCACAGAGGCGATGATCAAGGTCAGCGTCAGGCCACCCCACTGGCGCGTCTCTACACGTTCCAGCCCGAGAAAGCCCCCATACATCAGACCCCATACGGCCAGCGGATAGATCACCGCCCAGCAGGCAATGTAGCGTCCGCGTTTAGGCAGCCCGTTCCAGAACATGGGTACAATTGAAAGCAGGCCGATCGCCAGCGCGGTGTTGATGCGCCAGCGCTCGTCATGAGGGTAGAGACCATACATAAACTGGCCGAAACGCGCATGAATAAAGACCCAGCAGGCACCCTCTTTAGTACAGTCCGCGCGGGTTGAGCCAAACCAGTTTGCCTGAAACAGCGCCCAGTTCAGCAGTGGCGGAATAAGCTCCCACATCAGCCACAGCGCAATCAGCGTCAGCAGAGTGTTAGACCAGCTGGAGAACAGATTTTTTCGCGCCCACTGGAGATAGCGTCCGGTACCGGTACTGGCCGGGCGCAGGGGGTGAGACAGCAGTGCTTTTGTCATCATGGATCCTTAGCGCTCGACCAGGGCGATACGGCGGTTATAGATATTCATCAACAGGGAGATTGTCAGGCTAATGATCAGATAGACCGACATGGTAATGGCAATCGTCTCGATCGCCTGCCCGGTCTGGTTCAGCACCGTACCGGCAAACAGCGATACCATATCCGGATAGCCGATTGCGGCTGCCAGCGATGAGTTCTTCACAATGTTGAGATACTGGCTGGTCAACGGTGGAATAATCACGCGCATCGCCTGCGGAATAATGACCTGGCGTAGCGTCACCGGGTTAGGTAAACCCAGCGAACGTGCCGCCTCGTGCTGCCCAAAGGGCACCGACTGGATCCCCGAGCGGATGATCTCAGCAATAAATGCAGAGGTATAGACTGACAGGGCCAGGGTCAGCGCCGCCAGCTCCGGGATCAGCGCCATACCGCCCCGAAAGTTAAATCCGCGCAGCTCGGGAACGTCCCAGTGCAGCGCTGCGCCGAACAGCCACTGGGAGAGCAGCGGCAGCAGGATAATCAACCCGAGCGCGGTAGGCCAGGTCCGCCGCAGCTGGCCGGTTTTCATCTGGTGCGCTTTGTTAAAGCGGTACAGCCCTACGGTAATGGCAATAGCAATAAGCACCGCGATAATGAATCCGACCATGCCTTCGCCAAACGCGGGGGCAGGGATATAGAGTCCACGGTTGCTGAGATACGCCAGATCGAACGCGCTTACCGCCTGACGCGGCCCCGGCAGGTTGCGCAGGACGGCAAAATACCAGAAGAAGATCTGCAGCAGCGGCGGGATATTACGGAAGGTTTCGATATAGATTGTCGACAGCTTGCGCAACAGCCAGTTTTCCGACAGGCGGGCAAGACCGAGGAAGAACCCCAGAAACGAGGCAAAAACAATACAGAGGGCAGAGACCAGCAGCGTATTGAGCAGGCCGACCAGAAACACGCGGCCATAGGTATCGCCCTGCTCGTAATCGATCAGATGCTGAACGATACCGAATCCGGCCCCGCGATCGAGAAAGGCAAAGCCGGAGGTGATACCCCGATTGCTCAGGTTAGTAACGGTGTTGTGTATCAAATAGATCGCGACGCTGACAACGGCCACGATAGCGACAATCTGAAACAGCCAGGCTCGAACCGCGGGGTTGGAAAGGGAGAACGATCCTTTAACGGTTGGGCGGCGTTGGGACATAGAGAACCTCGGTAACCTTGACTCTGGGCTGGGCACTGCCTGCGCAGTGCCCGTTACAGCACTCTACCTTAGCGTACAGGCAGCTTAGCGCACCGGCGGCGCATACTGGATGCCACCGTTGTTCCAGAGGTTATTCTGGCCACGTTTGATCTTCAGCGGGCTTTCCGATCCCACGTTACGTTCAAAGATCTCAGCGTAGTTACCGACTTTCTTGATAATGTTGTAGGCCCATTTGTTATCGAGCTTCAGATCCTTGCCGTAGTCACCCTCTTTGCCTAACAGATGCGCCATATCCGGCGTCGCCGGGCTGGCCGCTTTTTCGTCAACGTTTTTAGAAGTAATACCCATCTCTTCTGCGTTCAGCATGGCGAACAGGGTCCAGCGCACAATGGAGAACCACTCTTCGTCACCACGGCGAACCACCGGTCCCAGCGGCTCTTTAGAGATGACTTCTGGCAGGACAATCCACTCGCCCGGTGTGCTCAGCTTGATGCGCAGGGCATAGAGCTGTGACTGATCGGAGGCCAGCGTGTCGCAGCGGCCGGACTCCAGCGCCTTCGCCGACTCATCGGAGCGGTCAAAGGTCACCGGGGTATACTTCATGTTATTGGATTTAAAGTAGTCCGCCACGTTCAGTTCGGTGTCGGTACCAGCCTGGATGCAGACGGTAGCCCCGTCTAACTCTTTAGCACTCTTCAGCCCTGCTTTATTGTGGGTCAGGAAGCCGATGCCGTCGTAGTAGGTGACGCCGGTAAACGCCATGCCCATGCCTGCATCGCGGGATGAGGTCCAGGTGGTATTACGTGACAGCACGTCAACTTCGCCGGATTGCAGAGCGGTGAAACGCTCTTTGGCCGTCAGCGGGGTATATTTTACTTTGGTGTCATCGCCAAACACGGCAGCGGCGACGCCACGGCAAACGTCCACGTCAATACCGGTGAACTTGCCGTTGGCATCCGCATAGGAGAAACCCGGCAGCCCGTCGCTGATACCGCACTGTACAAAACCTTTACTTTTTACGGCATCCAGCGTTGCACCAGCATGCGCCTGGTTTACAACAGCAAGCAGCGCACCGGCGGCAGCCAGGCTGGCGATCGTCATCTTTTTCATAATGCATCCTGTGTGGCGAAATTATTGTTATAAAAAGGCGTTCGGGAGACGCCTGTAACCTGTCTGTGGCGTTGGCCATACTCTTTAAAGCAAAGGTAGTGCCAGGTTTGCGGAAGGCGGAAAAAGGGAGTTCTCCCCGCAATATGCAGAGTGTAGACAGGAAAAAAGAGGAAAAGCGCACTGAAACAGGGCGAAAAGTTAACCTGCGCCACAAAACAGAGCAAAATAGTTTCGCTACGTGAGGATTGCACCGGGGCGGAGCAAAAAAGAAGGCGTGGGGGGACCACGCCTTGGATCAGATTATTTAGTTAAGGCCACAATACCCAGCGTCAGGCCAGCAATCGCGGCAGCACCGCCGGCAACAGCCCCTGCGGTTTCCCAGTTATCCTGAGTCGTTCCTTTCATGCAGGTATTGGTATGCACCAGTCGGCCCTGATCGTCATAGGTCGGTACGCAAGGGGAGTCATGGGCACAGCCTGCGAGAACGGTAGATAACAGTGCAACGGCAATTAATTTTTTCATGGTCACATTCACCTCATTTATGTGAATGGCGGTATTGTACCACTGCTTACGGCTGGAGCTTATGCCTCTATTCTTACAAAGCGTGTCTAACGTAAAAAACATGGAGAGAAAGAGTGCATATCAGCCGATTAAGGAGAAAAGATGGAGTACAGGCGCGAGGGCGTTATGCGCTTAGCCTGGTTCTGTGCGCTTCGGGCGTCGTGCGCAGCATAACTAACAGTCCCTCAACCAGCTGTGGTGCCAGCGCGGCTAAATCGAAGCACTTATCCAACATCAGCCAGTTTTTAACAATCCCACTCAGGTAGCCCTGGATGATAATCAGCGCTGTTTCTACGCTGCCGCTTAAAAATTGCGGATCCTGCTGCTGGCATTTCTCTAACATCTCGGCAACGTTTGCAGGATTAAAAAACAGGCGTTCACGTATTTCCGCTTCCGACGTCATGTTTTGTGTAAATTCGCATTTATGGTAAAGAATTTCTACGAGCGCTTGTTCGAAAGGGCTTTTTGCAATTAAACGCAGGGCCTCTGTTAAGCTATGGCGAAATAAACCCTGTGGATCGTTGCTGAAATGTAACCGGGCTTTACGATCTATCCGCTCTCTTAACGGTTGCTGCTCCTGCCAGATAGCGTTAAATAGTTCTGTCTTATTTGTAAAATGCCAGTAAATAGCGCCTCGCGTCATCCCCGCTGTGCGGGCGATATCATCCAGTGTCGTATTGGAAAAGCCCTGCTGCGAGAATGTTAAAATAGCGGTGTCTATTAGTCGCTGCCGTGTTTGGGCAGCCTCTGCCTTTGTCTTTTTTGCCATTTCGGTTAACGCCATGCAAAGAGGGGATTTACATTTACTGAATAAAATATACCGGGGATCACGCTATCTATCCTTGCATTTTTTCGTTGTTCATTCAACATAGCGCCACTATTTTTGCTCTGACCTGATAAATATTCATCCCATGAATGTTTATTAGATTAAATATATATTTTGGTAATTAATGCTGACGCCATCCGGTAATAGATCCCGGTAATGAAAAAGAAAAGGTAGCAGGTTTATATGGCAAGGTTCTTTATCGATCGTCCAATTTTCGCCTGGGTATTGGCGATTATTTTAATGCTGGCAGGTGCGTTGGCCGTCATAAAGTTGCCTGTTGCCCAGTACCCTACGATTGCCCCACCGGCCATTGCCATTAACGCGACCTACCCCGGCGCAGATGCACAGACCGTGCAGGACACCGTGACCCAGGTGATCGAACAGAACATGAACGGCCTCGATAACCTGATGTATATGTCCTCTACCAGCGACTCTTCGGGCGGCGTGACGGTAACCTTAACGTTTAATTCCGGGACCGATCCCGATATCGCCCAGGTTCAGGTACAGAATAAGCTGCAGCTGGCTATGCCGCTGCTGCCGCAGGAGGTACAGCAGCAGGGTATCAACGTTAAAAAATCAAGCAGCAACTTCCTGCTGGTGATGGGCTTTATCTCAGATGATGGCAGCATGTCGCAGGATGACATTGCCGATTACATCTCTTCCAATATCAAAGATCCCGTGAGCCGCACGGAGGGGGTTGGCGACGTTCAGCTTTTCGGTGCGCAGTATGCCATGCGCATCTGGCTGGACCCCGGCAAGCTCAACCAGTATCAGCTGACCACACTCGACGTGGTTAACGAGATTAAAGCGCAGAATAGCCAGATTGCCGCCGGGCAGCTGGGCGGCACGCCGTCGCCGGCGACGCAGCAGCTTAACGCCTCAATCATCGCCCAGACCCGGCTGCGTACCCCGCAAGAGTTCGGCAACATTACGCTTAAGGTGCAGGCAGATGGATCGCGCGTGCTGCTGCGCGACGTTGCCCGCATTGAACGCGGCGGTGAGAACTACAACGTGGTGGCCCGCTATAACGGCAAACCTTCGGCGGGGCTGGGTATCAAGCTGGCGACCGGTGCCAATGCGCTCTCTACCGCCGATGCGGTAAAGCAGCAGATGGCGCATCTGCAAGCCTATTTTCCCCATGGCCTGAAGCTGGTCTACAGCTACGACACGACGCCATTTATCAATATCTCTATCCGGGAAGTGTTCAAAACGCTGTTTGAAGCGATCGTGCTGGTTTTTCTGGTGATGTATCTCTTCCTGCAAAACCTGCGTGCGACGCTCATCCCGACCATCGCCGTGCCGGTAGTCCTGCTGGGAACCTTTGCCGTGCTGGCGGCGTTTGGCTACTCCATCAATACGTTAACCATGTTTGGTATGGTGCTGGCTATTGGCCTGCTGGTAGATGATGCCATCGTAGTGGTTGAAAACGTTGAGCGGGTCATGACTGACGAAGGGCTACCACCAAAGGAGGCCACGCAGAAGTCGATGAGCCAGATCCAGGGCGCGCTGGTGGGCATTGCAATGGTGCTCTCTGCCGTGTTTATTCCCATGGCCTTTTTTGGCGGATCGACGGGGGTGATCTACCGTCAGTTCTCAATCACTATCGTCTCGGCGATGGCGCTCTCGGTACTGGTCGCCCTGATCCTGACGCCCGCTCTGTGCGCAACGCTGCTCAAGCCAGCAGAGCACGATAAGACCCATCGGCTGTTTAGCCGCTTTAACTCTCTGTTTGAACAGAGCACCCGGCACTACACCGGCAGCGTGCAGAAACTGCTCCACTGTACGGGACGGTATATCGTTGTTTATGTTGTGATCGTGATTGGAATGGCGGTGCTGTTCCTGCGGCTGCCAACCTCGTTTCTGCCTGAAGAGGATCAGGGGGTATTTCTGACGATGGTCACGCTGCCTGCCGGAGCGACGCAGGCGCGAACGGAAAAGATCATGAGTGAGGTAACGGATTACTACCTGACCAAAGAGAAAAACAACGTCGATTCCGTTTTTACCGTCACCGGCTTTGGCCTGAATGGTAAAGGGCAGAATAATGGCCTGGCCTTTGTACGCCTGATGCCATGGGCACAGCGTGAAGCCGAAGAGGATCGCGTTGGCGCTATCGTCAGCCGTGCCACGAAAGCCTTCAGCCGCATTAAAGATGGAATGGTTTTCGCCTTCAACCTGCCAGCCATTACTGAATTGGGTACCGCAACGGGGTTCGACTTTGAGCTGATAGACCAGGCGGGGCTGGGCCATACGGCGCTGACCGCCGCGCGTAATCAGCTACTCAT
Organism: Pseudescherichia sp.; assembly: GCA_039594205.1. GTDB lineage: Bacteria > Pseudomonadota > Gammaproteobacteria > Enterobacterales > Enterobacteriaceae > Pseudescherichia. The sequence continues at coordinate 6,610 of JBCNNW010000054.1, forward strand.
GCGTGCGGCGCAGCATCCGGACATGTTGGTCAGAACGCGGCCCAACGGCCTGGAGGATATGCCCCAGTTCAAGCTCAATGTCGATCAAGAGAAAGCGCAGGCGCTGGGCGTCTCGCTGAGCGATATCAACAGCACGATTGCTACCGCGCTGGGCAGTACCTACGTTAACGACTTTATTGATAACGGGCGGGTAAAAAAGGTCTATGCCCAGGCCGATGCGCCTTACCGCATGATGCCGAACGACATTAACACCTGGTACGTTCGCAACCACTCTGGCGGCATGGTGCCGTTCTCCAGCTTCTCCAGCGCTCGCTGGATCCAGGGGTCGCCTCGCCTGGAGCGCTATAACGGTTTGCCCTCTATGGAGATCCTCGGTGAGGCCGCGCCGGGCAAAAGCAGCGGCGAAGCGATGAAGCTTATGGAGACGCTGGCATCCCAGCTTCCGGCTGGCGTCGGCTTTGACTGGACCGGAATGTCTTATCAGGAGCGGCTTTCAGGTAACCAGGCTCCAGCGCTGTATGCTATTTCGCTGGTGGTGGTTTTCCTCTGCCTTGCCGCCCTGTATGAGAGCTGGGCAATTCCCTTCTCGGTCATGCTGGTGGTGCCGCTGGGCGTCGTGGGGGCGTTGCTGGCAGCGAGCCTGCGTGGCTTGAGTAACGATGTCTATTTCCAGGTGGGCCTGCTCACGACCATTGGGCTGTCAGCAAAAAACGCCATTCTGATTGTCGAGTTTGCCAAAGACCTGATGGATAAAGAGCACAAAAGCCTTATTGAAGCCACCCTCGAAGCAGTCAGAATGCGCCTGCGTCCGATCCTGATGACCTCCCTGGCCTTTATTTTAGGGGTAATGCCGCTGGTATTAAGTACTGGCGCAGGCAGCGGCGCGCAAAATGCGGTGGGTACGGGCGTAATGGGGGGAATGATTGCGGCCACGCTGCTGGCAATATTCTTTGTACCGGTATTTTATGTGGTGGTCTGTCGGCGCTTAACGAAATCGGGTCACGATATCGCACATCGGCAATAACAATTTCTCTTTCCGGTGAGCCATTAATTATTCATCGGGCTAATTAAATAATTTCATTTATTTATGAAACTTATTTTTTATCGTGGATTTTTGCGGTTAACGCCGTGCGTTGTGTTTTTGAGGAACTGCAATGAATAAATTTGGTGAATGTTTCCGTCTGTCGTCATTAATTTTAATTTCGGCGGGTTTACTCAGCGGCTGTAATGATAACGGCGATGGCGTAAAAAAATCTGCTGCGCCGGAGGTCAGCGTCTATCAGGTGAAAGCCGCACCGCTGGCAGTGACCACTGAACTCCCCGGCAGAACCGAAGCGTTTCGTATTGCTGAGGTACGGCCTCAGGTAAGCGGCATTATTTTGCGGCGTAATTTTGTTGAGGGGGCGGATATTACTGCGGGTCAGTCGCTCTATCAGATCGATCCTGCGACCTATCAGGCGGACTATGCCAGCGCCAGGGGTGAGCTGGCGAAGGCGCAGGCAGCGGCGAAAATTGCCCACCTTACCGTTAAGCGATACCAGCCCCTTGTCGGCACCCAGTACATCAGCCAGCAGGAGTATGACACGGCCATTGCTGATGCCCAGCAGGCGGATGCCGCGGTACAGGCCGCGAAGGCCGCCGTTGAAACAGCCAGAATCAATCTCGCCTATACCCAGGTTCGTTCGCCGATTAACGGCCGGATTGGTAAATCAGCGGTGACCGAGGGGGCGCTGGTGACCAACGGCCAGAGCACTGCGATGGCAACGGTCCAGCAGCTGGATCCCGTCTATGTCGACGTTACCCAGTCGAGCAATGACTTTATGCGCCTGAAGCAGGCCGTTGAGCAGGGCAATCTGCAAAAAAACAGCGATAAAACGGACGTAGAGCTGTTAACCGAAAACGGCCAGCGTTATCCGTTGAAGGGCACGCTGGAGTTCTCAGACGTCACCGTCGATGAGAGTACCGGCTCCATCACGATCCGGGCCGTTTTCCCTAATCCGGACCACGCCCTGCTGCCGGGCATGTTTGTCCGGGCGCGCATCGACGAGGGCGTGCAGCCTACGGCCATTCTTGTGCCGCAGCAGGGCGTTACCCGCAACGCCCGCGGCGATGCCACCGTGCTGCTGGTCAACGATAAAAATCAGGTTGAAGCCCGCAACGTTGTTGCGTCGCAGGCTATCGGTGACAAGTGGCTTATTACGGGTGGTCTGAAAGAGGGCGAAAAGGTCATCGTCAGCGGATTGCAGCGGGTTCGTCCTGGGGCAACGGTGGTTATCGCCCCGAATACGGCAAGCCAAACCGCCGCTACGCGTTAATTGTATAAACCCAATGAGAGCAAGAGATGGCTAAGTTTTTTATCGATCGTCCGATTTTTGCCTGGGTGCTGGCAATTATTTTGATGATTGCCGGGGCGCTGGCAATCTTACAGCTGCCCGTCGCGCAATATCCGACCATAGCGCCGCCGGCGATCGCCATTAGCGCCACCTATCCGGGTGCGGATGCCCAGACGGTGCAGGACACCGTCACGCAGGTTATTGAGCAGAATATGAACGGCATCGATAACCTGATGTACATGTCATCCACCAGCGACTCGGCGGGAAGCGTAACGGTTACGCTTACTTTCAAATCAGGAACGGATCCGGACATTGCTCAGGTTCAGGTGCAGAATAAACTGCAGCTGGCGATGCCGCTGTTGCCGCAGGAGGTTCAGCAGCAGGGGATCAGCGTCGAGAAGTCCAGCAGCAGCTTTTTAATGGTGGTCGGCTTCACCTCTGAAAATAAAAGCCTTAATCAGGATGATATCTCCGACTACGTCGCTTCTAACGTAAAAGATGCCATAAGCCGTACCAACGGCGTTGGTGACGTGCAGCTGTTCGGGGCGCAGTACGCGATGCGTATCTGGCTTAACGCCGATCTGCTCAACAAATATAACCTGACGACGGTTGACGTGGTTAACCAGATCAAGGTGCAAAACGATCAGATCGCCGCCGGCCAGCTTGGCGGTACGCCGTCGGTTCCCAATCAGCAGCTCAATGCCTCAATCATTGCCCAGACCCGCCTGAAGGATCCGGCGGAGTTTGGCAACATCACTCTGAAGGTTAATGCCGACGGCTCGCAGGTGCGGCTGAAAGACGTGGCCCGCATTGAGCTGGGCGGGGAGAACTACAATACGGTAACGAAGATCAATGGCCAGGACGCCGCAGCGATCGGCATCAAGCTGGCAACCGGGGCCAATGCGCTTGATACCGCTACGGCTATCAAAAGTAAACTGGGCGAGCTGGAGCCTTTCTTTCCCCAGGGAATGAAGGTGGTCTATCCCTATGACACTACGCCCTTTGTGAAGATCTCTATTCATGAGGTCGTCAAAACGCTGTTTGAGGCGATTATCCTCGTCTTCCTGGTGATGTACCTGTTCCTGCAGAATATCCGTGCGACGCTGATCCCGACCATCGCCGTGCCGGTTGTTTTGCTGGGGACCTTTGCGATCCTCTCGGCATTTGGCTACTCCATCAACACCCTCACGATGTTCGGCATGGTGCTGGCGATAGGCCTGCTGGTGGACGATGCCATTGTGGTAGTGGAGAACGTTGAGCGCGTGATGGCGGAGGACCATCTGCCGCCGAAAGAGGCGACGCAGAAGTCGATGTCGCAGATCCAGGGCGCATTGGTAGGGATTGCGATGGTGCTCTCGGCGGTCTTTATCCCGATGGCCTTCTTTGGCGGCTCCACCGGGGCTATCTATCGCCAGTTCTCTATTACTATCGTTTCGGCGATGGCGCTCTCGGTGCTGGTAGCCCTTATTCTCACGCCAGCCCTCTGCGCTACGCTGCTTAAGCCGCTCGATCCCGCTACGCACGGTGAGAAAAAGGGCTTTTTTGGCTGGTTTAACCGCCTGTTTGAGCGCAGTACGCATCACTATACGGCGAGCGTAGCGGGGATCATCAACGGCACCGGGCGCTATCTGCTGGTCTACGTCTTGATTGTCGCCGGGATGGCGGTACTGTTTTTGCGCCTGCCCACATCTTTCTTGCCCGATGAAGATCAGGGCGTCTTTATGACCATGGTGCAGCTGCCTGCCGGTGCAACCCAGGCGCGCACGCAGAAGGTGCTGGATAACGTCACCGACTACTACCTCAACAGCGAGAAGGCCAACGTTGACTCTGTTCTGACCGTCAACGGCTACAGCTTCAGTGGCCAGGGGCAAAACTCCGGGATGGCCTTTATCAGCCTTAAGCCGTGGGAGCAACGCCCCGGTAAAGAGAACGGCGTCGGCGGTATCGTAGAGCGCGCCACTAAGGCCTTCAGTAAAATCAGTGATGGCCTGGTGTTTCCGTTTAACCTGCCAGCGATTATCGAGCTGGGCACGGCAACAGGCTTTGACTTTGAACTGATTGACCAGGGTAACCTCGGGCACGAGGCACTGACCAGCGCACGCAATACGCTGCTGGCAGAGGTGCAAAAGCATTCGGACCAGGTGGTGCGTGTACGACCCAATGGGCTTGAAGATACTCCGCAGTTTAAGCTGGAGGTGGATATCGAAAAGGCGCAGGCGCTGGGGATTAATCTCTCGGATATTAACCAGACCATCTCGACGGCGTTAGGCGGTACCTATGTGAACGACTTTATCGATCACGGACGGGTGAAGAAGGTTTACGTGCAGGCAGACGCCCAATACCGCATGCTGCCCGGGGATGTGAATAATCTCTACGTGCGCAGCAGCAACGGAGAGATGACGCCTTTCTCGGCCTTCACTACCTCGCACTGGGTCTATGGCTCACCGCGTCTGGAGCGCTATAACGGTCTGCCCTCTATGGAGATTCTGGGCGAGGCCGCACCGGGCAAAAGTACCGGCGATGCGATGCAGCTTATGGAGACGCTGGCCTCCGGGCTGCCATCCGGTATTGGCTATGACTGGACCGGGATGTCTTACCAGGAGCGCCTCTCAGGCAACCAGGCCCCGGCGCTGTACGCCATTTCGCTGATTGTGGTCTTCCTCTGCCTGGCGGCGCTGTATGAGAGCTGGTCGATTCCCTTCTCGGTAATGCTGGTGGTGCCTTTAGGGGTGATCGGCGCGCTGCTGGCGGCCTTTGCGCGGGGGATGAACAACGACGTCTACTTCCAGGTCGGTCTGTTGACCACCATCGGGCTGTCGGCCAAGAACGCCATTCTGATCGTTGAGTTTGCCAAAGATCTGATGGATAAGGAGGGCAAAGGGCTGGTAGAGGCGACGCTGGAGGCGGTTCGCATGCGCCTGCGCCCGATTCTGATGACCTCGCTGGCCTTTATTCTCGGCGTCATGCCGCTGGTGATCAGCTCTGGTGCGGGCAGCGGCGCGCAGAACGCGGTGGGAACCGGGGTATTGGGAGGCATGCTCTCCGCGACGCTGCTGGCGATCTTCTTTGTTCCGGTATTCTTTGTGGTGGTACGGCAGTTCTTTACCAAAAAAGCCGAAGTGAAATAGGTTGTTGGTAGTGAGTCGTAGGCCGGGTAAGCAGAGCGCCACCCGGCGTTACACTTACCTCGTCTCGCTCCCCAGCAGCGTTGCCTCCTGGGCCGAGATGGGCTTGCCCAGCAGGTAGCCCTGCAGCGTGTTGCAGCCCAGCTCGGTCAGAAACGCCTGCTGGGCCTGCGTCTCTACACCTTCCGCCACGACTTTAAGGTTCAGCGTCTTAGCCAGCGCCACGATGGCGGAGACGATAGTGGCATCGTCACCGTCACGGCTCAGCTCCTTAACAAACGCCCGGTCAATCTTCAGCTCGCAGGCCGGCAGGCGTTTCAGATAGAGCAGGCTGGAGTAGCCGGTACCAAAATCGTCAATTGAGGCTTTAACCCCGGCATCGGTAAGCCTGGTCAGGACGCGCACGCTCTCATCCGGGTTGGTCATGGCGGTGGTTTCCGTTACTTCAAGAATCAAACTCTGGGGCGGAACCTGATGCCGCGCCAGACAATCCATCACGTGATCCACCAGCCCCGTCTGCTCAAATTGCAGAGTCGAGAGGTTCACAGCTACTGTCCAGTGAATATGCCCCTGCTGACGCCACTCGCTGAGCTGGCGGCAGGCTTCATCAATTACCCAGTTGCCAATAGGTATAATCAGGCCGGTCTTTTCCGCCAGCGGCAGAAAACGGTCCGGCGTCAGCAGGCCATGAATGCCGTGCTGCCAGCGCAGTAGCGCTTCAAAGCCGACGATGGGGCCTGCGGGTGCCTGAAACTTGGGCTGATAAAAGAGGCGCAGCTCGTTGCGCTCCAGCGCCAGCCAGAGGTCGCTCATCAACAGGAGCTGGGTCTGCGCCAGCGTATTCATCGACGGCTGGAAGAAGTGATAGCCGTTACGCCCCATATGTTTAGTGTGGTACATCGCTGCGTCGGCGTTAAACATCAGTTCACGCTCGTTCTTGCCGTCGTGAGGGTAGAGAGCAATGCCCACGCTTAAGGTCACCACCAGATCGTAGCGGTCGAGGGTAAAGGGTTGGTCAATGGTGCGAACCAGGGCACCGGCCAGCGTGGCGGCCTCATCCGGGGCGTTAACCTCCGCCAGCAGCACAAACTCGTCGCCGCCAATGCGTGCCAGCGTATACTGACCTTTCAACGGCTGGAGCAGGCGCTCGGTCACCGCCACCAGCAGCCGGTCGCCAACGTCATGGCCATAGGCATCGTTGACGGTTTTAAACCCGTCGAGATCCATAAACATCAGGGCAAAAAAAGAGCCTTCACGACGGGCTTTATTGATCGCCTGATCGAGGCGATCTTCCAGCAGCACGCGGTTAGGCAGGCGCGTGAGAGGATCGTGTAGCGCCAGCTGGGCCAGCTCGCGGTTGGCTTCCGCCAGCGACGACGCCAGCAGCGAGGTGCGCGCCTGCAGGCGGGCATCCAGCATAGAGACCAACAGAGTAATACCCAGAATCGAAAGTGCGATGACGCTGACCAGCAGCGCCAGCCAGTTACCGTCTACGCCATGATGCATGACCGAGTGCTGCATCGGAAACTGAGCTGCCATCATGCCGGTGTAGTGCATACCCGCAATGGCAATGCCCATCAGAATAGCCGCTCCCGCGCGCATTTGTGCCACCAACGCGGCTTCGTGACGCAGGCGGAAGGTGAGCCACAGGGCGGCCAGTGACGCTCCAAGGGCGATAAGCAGCGAAAGCGCCACCCAACGCATATCCCACACAATTGGCGGTGATACCTCTAGCGCCGCCATGCCGGTGTAATGCATACCGGCAATACCGCAGCCCATCACCAGCGAGCCGGGCAGCAGACGCCGCAGGCGCAGCTGAGGTGTGCTAACCAGCCAGAGGGCAAACAGGGAGGAGCCGACGGCAATGAGCATCGACAGGCCGGTAAGCAGCCGATCGTAGCTCATGCTCATGGTCAGCTCCATCGCCAGCATGCCAATAAAATGCATGGCCCAGATGCCAATACCCAGCGCAAGACCGCCGCCCGCCAGCCAGAGCCAGCCAGCTTTGCCAGGACTGGTGGACACCCGGCCAGCCATATTCAGCGCGGTGTAGGCTGCCATGATGGCAACGATAAAAGAAATAACAACGAGGATCTGGTCGTATTGGCTAACCTGCATGATGCCACCAACTCATTCACAATAAAGGTTATTGATCGCTACTATTTTATGCGTGTGGGCATAAAGGGCAGTGACATTAGCACCCAATTCAGAGCGGTGGAAGGGATTTAAGCCCCTGTTTTTGAGGAGGAATAGAAGCTAATCGGTGCAGATAAAAGAAACAGCCAGGCCAGTAACA
>JBCNNW010000055.1:0-10569 GCA_039594205.1 Pseudescherichia sp.
TTGCAGATCAAGGAATCGTAAGCAAGAATGAGTGCAAGAAATAAATATCATTATTAATCATGATTTTAATATAAATCGCACTTTTTTTAGTCGCTAATATTTTCCTGAAAGTTATCCGTTTTTATTGCATTCGCGACGGCTCGGACGGGATAATTCGCTGTTTTTATAAGCAAAAAAGCACATTCGAATGCGATCGTGGTCTCATTTCTGGTTATCGCTTTGGCGAATTTACAAACAAAAACGTGGCCCGGAGGCCACGCTGGAGAGATTACCTTTTATGTCCGGTTATGCGGCACCACTCCTCTTTCTCTACCACCGGGTCGAGAGTGAAGCGGTCGGCGTAAGCTTCGCACACGCTCTCAGCCTGGCTGGCCAGAATACCGGATAGCCCTAACAGGCCACCGCTCACTGGCAGCACGCTAATCAGCGGCGCCAGTTCACGCAGCGGACCGGCCAGAATATTGGCGACCACCACGTCGGCCTGCATCCCGGCAGGTTGATCCTGGGGCAGATACAGCTCCAGGCGATCGGAGACGCCGTTGCGCTCGGCGTTGTCACGGCTAGCCTGAATGGCCTGCGGATCGATATCAATGCCAATCGCCTTTGCCGCGCCCAGCTTCAGGGCAGCAATCGCCAGAATGCCGGAGCCGCAGCCAAAGTCGATCACCGTCTTGCCCGCCAGATCGAGGCCGTCCAGCCACTGCAGGCAGAGCGATGTGGTGGGGTGCGTGCCGGTCCCAAACGCCAGGCCCGGGTCGAGCATCACGTTAACCGCGTTGGCGTCCGGCACCTCGCGCCAGCTCGGGCAGATCCACAGACGCTCGCCAAAGCGCATCGGATGGAAGTTCTCCATCCACTCGCGCTCCCAGTCCTTGTCTTCCAGCTGTTCGATCTTATGCACGAAGCCCGTGCCGAGCAGCGGGTGCCCCTCAAGGATAGCCACCACCTCGTGCATATCGGTCTCGGCATCGAACAGGCCGATAACGTCGGTATCGCCCCACAGGCGGGTCTCGCCCGGCAGCGGCTCAAACACCGGCGTATCGTGCGTATCCTGGAAGGTAATGGAGACCGCGCCGGCTTCCAGCAGGGCATCGCTCAGCTCTTCCGCATTGGCACCGGTCGTATTCAGTTTTAGTTGGATCCACGGCATGGCAAAACTCTTTATTTATCAATTGAAATAGCGTTGGCTTCCGGGACGGGATGACCGAAACGGTTCCCGATCACGAACGCCAGCAAACTTAGCAGCAGCGAGGGTACAATCGGGTGAAGCCCGGAGTACTGTATATTAAAAGTGGCTAACATCGCGTACAGCACGCCACCCACGATCATTGCGCTCAGCGCCCCGGCAGCGTTGGCCCGCTCCCAGTACAGCCCCAGCACCAGCGGCCAGAGAAACACCGCCTCCAGCCCGCCAAAAGCCAGCAGGTTGAGCCAGATGATCATCTCCGGCGGCCGCCAGGCTGCCAGCATCATCAGCACACCCACGATCAGCGTCGTCCAGGTTGAGATACGTTTTAAGCGCTGCTCATGATGGATCTTAGCCGGGCGGGCGCTGAGCCAGAGATCTTTTACGATCGTGGCAGAGGCCTGTAGCAGATGCGCGTTAACGTTAGACATGATCGCCGCCATCGGGGCTGCGAGGAACAGCCCTGCCGCCCAGGGGGGGAGAACCTGAACCATCAGCGTGGGGATCACCTGATCCGGCACGGTGAGATGCGGCAGAATAGCCCGGCCCAGTGCGCCCGCCAGATGCATTCCCAGCATCAGCAGCGCCACAACCACGGTACCGATAATAATTCCCCGGTGAACCGCTTTGCTGTCCTTATATGAGATACAGCGCACTGCCGTATGCGGCAGGCCAATCACGCCAAAGCAGACCAGCACCCAGAACGAGGTCATAAAGGCGGGGGTGAGAATGTCATCGGCCCCGTGGGGGCTAACCAGTTTGGGATCGATCTGCTCCAGGGTGTGGACCGCGTTGGGCAGGCCGCCAGCGGCGTAGATGACCCCGATCAACAGCACCAGCGTACCAATCAGCATCACCATGCCCTGCATGGTATCGTTGAGCACGCTGGCGCGAAAGCCGCCGAAAGCGGTATAGAGTGCGATAGTTATGCCGAAGATGAGCAGGCCCGTTTCATACTTAATGCCTGCGGCGGTCTCCAGCAGCCGTGCGCCGCCGATAAACTGCACCGCGATTGCACCGACAAAGGCTACCAGCAGGCTAACGCTGGCTATCCACACTACGGCCCGGTTTTGATAGCGCGCTTGCAGCATGTCGTTAAGGGTAATCGCGTTATAGCGTCGCGCCAGGATAGCGAACTTTTTTCCCAGAATGCCCAGCGACAGCCAGATGGTCGGTACCTGGATCATCGCCAGTAGCACCCAGCCGAGGCCATATTTATAGGCCGCGCCAGGGCCGCCAATAAACGAGCTGGCGCTCACGTAGGTGGCGGTCAGCGTCATCGCCAGTACAAAGCCGCCCATTGAGCGGCTGCCAAGAAAATATTCGCTCAGGAAGGTGCCGGTGCTGCGTTTACGCATCGCATAAAGCGACAGGCCAAAGACGGCGATCAGGTAGATCACCAGCACGGTAATAATTTCAGTTTGCATCACTATCCTCCAGAGGGATATCGCGGAAGATAACGCGCACCATCAACCAGCAGAGCAGCACAAACAGCAGCGGGACCAGCAGGCAGGCCATCTCAAACCAGTGCGGAAGACCGGTGATCCCCTGCTGTGAGTCAGGTAAGTAAGCGGCCACTAACCATGCGGCCAGATAGAAAAGGGTCAGCCACAGCGCCCAGCGCGCCTCTTTATGGGCCTGAACAAAACGTTTGTCCATTTTCATCCCCGGTCAGTAAAGAAAAAGGCCGGTTTCCCGGCCTTGATTATCGCTTTATGTGCTTATTTTTCGTGAAGACCGAGCTTTTTCTCCAGATAGTGGATGTTAGTTCCACCATGCTGGAAATTCTCGTCGTTCATGATGCGGGTCTGCAGATCGACGTTGGTTTTGATGCCGTCGATAATCAGCTCCTGCAGGGCGTTCTTCATGCGGGCAATCGCCACGTCACGGTTCTCGCCAAAGCAGATCAGCTTACCGATCATGGAGTCATAGTACGGCGGTACGGTATAACCGGCGTAGATATGGGACTCCCAGCGCACACCAAAGCCGCCCGGCGCGTGGAAACGGGTAATTTTACCCGGGCTTGGCAGGAAGGTGTTCGGATCTTCGGCGTTGATACGGCACTCGACCGCATGGCCTTTCACCACCACGTCTTTCTGTTTGATGGAGAGCGGCTGACCGGCAGCAATACGCAGCTGTTCTTTGATCAGATCCACGCCGGTGATCATCTCGGTAACCGGATGTTCTACCTGGATACGGGTGTTCATCTCAATGAAGTAGAACTCACCGTTTTCGAACAGGAACTCAAAGGTGCCCGCCCCGCGGTAGCCGATATCCACGCACGCCTTCGCGCAGCGGTCGCCGATGAAGGTACGCAGCTCTGGGGTAATGCCCGGTGCCGGTGCCTCTTCGACCACTTTCTGGTGACGGCGCTGCATAGAGCAGTCGCGCTCTGCCAGATAGATGGCGTTGCCCTGACCGTCTGCCAGCACCTGAATTTCGATGTGGCGTGGGTTCTCCAGGTACTTCTCCATGTAGACCATGTCATTGTTGAACGCGGCTTTCGCTTCCGCTTTGGTCATGGAGATGGACTGCGCCAGTTCGGCGTCGCTGCGCACAACGCGCATGCCGCGACCGCCGCCGCCGCCGGAGGCTTTGATGATCACCGGGTAGCCGATGCGTTTGGCATGGGCGCGGTTAGCATCCATGTCGTCGCCCAGCGGGCCGTCAGAGCCTGGTACCGTTGGGACACCGGCTTTCTTCATCGCGGTGATCGCGGATACCTTGTCACCCATCAGGCGAATGGTATCGGCTTTCGGGCCGATGAAAACAAAGCCGGAGCGCTCAACCTGCTCGGCAAAGTTGGCGTTCTCAGAGAGGAAGCCGTAACCCGGATGGATTGCCACCGCGCCGGTGATTTCAGCGGCGCTGATGATAGCCGGGATGTTCAGATAGCTTTTTACGGACGGAGCCGGGCCAATACAGACCGTCTCATCCGCCAGCAGTACGTGTTTCAGATCGCGATCCGCAGTGGAGTGCACAGCGACGGTCTTGATGCCCAGTTCTTTACAGGCACGCAGAATACGCAGAGCAATCTCGCCACGGTTAGCAATGACAATTTTTTCCAGCATGTGCGCCTCGTTACTCGATAACGACCAGTGGCTCGTCAAATTCAACCGGTTGACCACTTTCCACCAGAATGGCTTTCACCACGCCGGACTTGTCGGCTTCGATCTGGTTCATCATTTTCATCGCTTCAACGATGCACAGGGTGTCGCCCGCATTCACTTTCTGGCCAATTTCGATAAAGGCTTTCGCGTCCGGGCTAGGGGTGCGGTAGAAAGTCCCGACCATTGGGGAACGTACGATGTGGCCACTGATTTGCGCTGCAGCTGCCGGTGCTTCGGCTGCCGGAGCCGGTGCCGGTGCAACGGCGGTAGCGAGGGCAGGCTGCTGCATCATCGGTGCGGCATAAGCCTGCTGCATCACTGGATAGCCTGCGTTAGGGGCAGACCGACTGATGCGAACAGACTCTTCGCCTTCAGAGATTTCCAGTTCGGAGATGCCTGATTCTTCAACCAGCTCGATCAGTTTTTTAATCTTACGAATATCCATGAGTGGGTTCCGTACTCTTGTTTAGTGTGTTTGTGACAGGCGTTTAACCGCCGTCTGTAATGCGTATGTATAGCCGTCAGCGCCGAATCCACAGATGACGCCAGCGGCGATATCGGAGAGATAAGAGTGATGGCGGAACGGTTCGCGTGCGTGAACGTTACTCAGGTGGATCTCGATAAACGGGATATCCACGGCAAGCAGCGCATCACGCAGGGCAACGCTGGTGTGCGTAAACGCGGCCGGATTGATCAGGATATAGTCAATCTTATCTTTAGCCTGATGAATGCGGTCGAGCAGGACGTACTCTGCGTTCGACTGTAAATGCTCCAGCCCGACGTTCAGCGCCTCTGCTTCCGCAGTCAATCGGTTAACAATTTCTGTTAACGTCAGGGTGCCGTACTTGTCTGGCTCACGCGTACCCAGCATATTCAGGTTGGGACCGTTTAAGAGCAAAATGTGCAACTTGTCCGCCATTGTGCTGCTATCTCCTGCAAATCTCCGGTAAAAAACAAAATATACCTTCGTTGCATGGTTGTCACGTTTTCAGCGCACGAATTGCCCTGTCGTGAAAACCAAAGTCGCACATTATAACGATTTCGTAGCATTTGGCAGCTAAATACTGGTCTTATCAGGGAAGATTATCTTACGCCCGTTGAAAAACGGGCGTAATTGCTATTAGATTTGTGGCAAACCGCACACATTACCGTACGATCGCCGCGCTATCGCCACCACTGGCGAAACTTCTTATAGCGCCAGGCAAGCAGGATGCAGGCGAGGGCGGCGTAGATAAGGGGCTGGGGCGAGAGCACCTTTACCGACCACAGGTAGTGAATGGGTGCGAGGATCGCCACCAGATAGACGAAGTTGTGCAGACGCTGCCAGTTTCGCCCCAGTTTACGCTGTGCCGCCTGGGTGGAGGTCAGCGCCAACGCCAGCAGCACCAGCCAGCTTACGATCCCCAGCGTCAGATAGGGGCGGGTCACCAGCTCCTGGCCCAGCAGCGCCAGGTTGCTCATGCCCAACTCCAGCAGCGAGTAGCTCACCAGGTGCAGCGAAGCCCAGGCGAAGCACCAGAGTCCTAACAGCCGCCGGGTACGGATCAGCAGGGGCTGCTTACCATAGCGCGCCAGCGGGGTGACCAGCAGTGAGCCAAGGAGGAACTTCAGCGCCATTCTGCCGGTAAAGTGCTGGATATCTTTCGCCGGATCGGCGCTGAAATACCCCTGGCTGGCTGCCCAGAAGAGCCATAGTAAAGGAAGCAGGCCGGCCAGGTGGAGGATAACCTTGAGCCAGACGATCTGTTTTGCCGTGAGCCGCACCTAGAAATTCTCCCTTAGATCGATACCGCGATAGAGCGAGGCCACCTCATCGGCATAGCCGTTAAACAGCAGCGTCGGCTGGCGCTTGACGTCGAGGATGCCACCCGAGCCGATAAATCGCTCCGTGGCCTGCGACCAGCGAGGGTGATCGACGTGCGGGTTCACGTTAGCGAAAAAGCCGTACTCGTCAGGGGCCGAGAGGTTCCAGGTGGTCGGCGGCCGCTCGCGGGTCAGCGTAATGCTGACGATCGACTTAATACCCTTGAAACCGTACTTCCACGGTACGGTCAGACGCACTGGCGCACCGTTTTGCGGCGGCAGCGCTTTGCCATAAACGCCGGTGGTGAGCATGGTCAGCGGGTGCATGGCCTCGTCGAGGCGCAGCCCCTCTACATAGGGATACGCCAGCCCGCCGCCGATAAAGCGATCTTTCTGGCCGGGCATCTGCTCCGGGGAGTAGAGCGTCTTAAACGCCACATATTTTGCGTTGCTGGTGGGCTGCACCAGTTCGAGAAGCTTGTGCAGTGGAAAGCCGATCCAGGGTACCACCATCGACCAGGCTTCGACGCAGCGCATCCGGTAGATACGCTCCTCCAGCGGAAAGCGCCGGGTCAGATCGTCATGATCGAGAGTGATCGGTTTAGCCACCTCGCCGTCGATCTTCAGGGTCCAGGGATCGGTCTTCATGCTGCCCGCGTTGGCGGCGGGATCGGCCTTGTCGAGGCCGAACTCGTAGAAGTTGTTGTAGCCGGTGACCTTGTCCTCGGGGGTGAGGGGCAGGGTGCTTTGCCACTCGGCAGGCTTGCTGAACTCAAGCGGCTTACCCGCCGGAGCTTTCGGGTGATCGTTGCCTTTAAACCAGTCGAGCAGGTCGGCATGGGCAGCTGATGAGAGCGACATCGCCGTCGCGCTAATGCCCAGCGCTTTTAAAACCTGCCGACGTTGTAACATAAAAACGGACTCCGCCGTGACGTCCGCTTCCCTCAGCTTTCTCTTATTCATTACACTCTCCGCCAGCGTCTCATACTAAGTGACTAAGACTATAAGCATGACGGAGGAGTCGCGTTAGTGCGAGCCTGTAATAAAAAATTGCCTGTCAGGCAATTTTGACCAGCGTACGCCCCTGGGCCTGGTTGCTAATAATCGCGTTAGCAAACTCCGGCGCCTGTTCAAGGCTAATCTCCGTTGCGCTCTGTTCGTAGAACGACTCGGGCAGATCCTGTGCCAGACGCGACCAGGCTGCGGTACGTTTTTCAGCAGGCGTCATCACCGAGTCAACGCCCTGCAGACGCACGTTGCGCAGAATAAACGGCATCACGGTGGTCGGCAGCGCAAAGCCGCCTGCCAGACCGCAGGCCGCCACGCAGCCGCCGTAGTTCATCTGCGCCAGCACTTTAGCCAGCACCTTGTCGCCCACGGTATCCACCGCACCAGCCCAAAGCTGTTTCTCCAGCGGGCGGCTCTCGGCGAACTCATCGCGACTGAGAATACGGCTGGCTCCAAGAGCCTTGAGGTAGTCATGGGTGCTCTCCCGACCAGAGACCGCCGCGACCTGGTAGCCGAGCTTGTGCAGCAGGGCTACTGCCGTGCTGCCTACGCCGCCGCTGGCCCCCGTCACCACGATCTCGCCGTCGGCAGGGCGTACGCCCGCCTCTTCCAGCGCCATCACGCAGAGCATGGCGGTAAAGCCCGCCGTACCGATGATCATCGCCTTACGCTCATCCAGACCCTGTGGCAGCGCCACCAGCCAGTCGCCGTTAACGCGTGCCCGCTGTGACAGGCCGCCCCAGTGGTTCTCCCCGACACCCCAGCCGGTCAGCAGCACCTGCTGGCCAACGTGAAAACGCGGATCCTCGCTGGCATGGACCGTACCGGCAAAGTCGATTCCAGGCACCATCGGAAAGTTGCGAATAATTTTACCCTTGCCGGTGATGGCCAGCGCATCCTTATAGTTCAGGCTGGACCAGGCAATATCGACCGTGACATTGCCTTGCGGCAGCTGACTTTCGGCAATATCCTGCACTGCAGCGAGCGTTTTTCCATCCTGCTGTTCTAAAATCAAGGCCTGCATGTCTCTTCTCCGGTTGCTTGATGATTGGCAAAAAATTTCTGAAGACTATACTCGCTAATTAAAACGCTATGCCGATTTAACGCAACAAATTGCCAGATTACCCGGTGCTGGCGTCAGCTCTTAACCCACGGAGTTAACACACGGATGCGCTTAACGACGAAATTTTCTGCCTTTGTCACCCTGCTAACCGGGCTGGCAATCTTTGTTACGCTGGTGGGATGCTCGTTTAGCTTCTACCGGGCTATTGAGCGCAAGGTCGCCGAGCGGGTAGAGGCGGTAGCGGCAGTGATCGACACGCGGCTGGTATCGCAGCCGGTCCCGGCGCTCACCTCACAGCTCGATGAGCTTATGATCCCCATTGATATCAGACGCGTAGTGGTAAAGCAGGGAGAGCATATCCTTCTCGATCATACGCGCAGCAGCAGCTACCGCCCGGCAGGCAGCAGCGAGCTGTATCGTGAATGCCTCGTCGCATCCATTAAAAACCCCGGGACAAGCATTCGGCTGGTCTATCAGGATCCGATGGCCAACTACTTTCACTCGGTGATCACCACCGCCCCGCTGACCCTCGCCGTTGGCTTTATGGTCATCATTATCTTTCTGGCGGTGCGCTGGCAGCGCCGCCAGCTAGCCGGGCAGGAGCTGCTGGAGTACCGGGCCACCCGCATCCTGAACGGTGAGCGTGGTCAGCGGGTGCGGGGCAGCATCTATGAGTGGCCCGCGCGGGCCAGCAGCGCGCTCGATCTGCTGCTGACCGAGATCCAGTTCGCCAGCGAGCAGCGCAGCCGCATGGATACCCTGATCCGCTCTTATGCCGCGCAGGACACCAAAACCGGGCTGAACAACCGCCTCTTCTTTGACAACCAGCTGGCAACGCTGCTGGAGGATCAAGAGAAGGTCGGCTCCCATGGCGTGGTGATGATGATCCGCCTGCCGGACTTCGATCTACTGCGGGATAGCTGGGGTGCGGCCGCCACGGAGGAGCACTTCTTTATTCTAATCAATCTGCTCTCCACCTTTATTATGCGCTATCCCGGCGCGCTGCTGGCCCGCTACCACCGCAGCGACTTTGCGGTGCTGCTCTCCCACCGCACGCTTAAGGAGTCTGAAAGCATTGCCGCTCAGCTGCTAAAGTCAATCGACGTCCTGCCGCCGTCAAAGATGCTCGACCGGGAAGATATGATGCACATCGGCATCTGCGCCTGGCGCAGCGGGCAGACCACCACCCAGGTCATGGAGCATGCCGAGGCGGCGACGCGCAATGCCGTGTTGCAGGGGGCGAACAGCTGGGCGGTTTACGATGATAGCCTGCCGGAGAAGGGGCGCGGTAACGTGCGCTGGCGCACGCTGATCGAGCAGATGCTTAGCCGGGGCGGGCCGCGTCTCTACCTTAAGCCCGCCATCAACCGCGACGGCAGCGTTCACCATCGGGAGCTGATGTGTCGCCTGTTCGATGGCGAGCAGGAGGTGATCTCCGCCGAGTATATGCCGATGGTGCTACAGTTTGGCCTTTCAGAGGAGTATGACCGGCAGCTCATCACCCGGCTGGTGGCTTTTTTAGGCTTCTGGCCGCAGGAGACGCTGGCCCTGCAGATTACCGTAGAGTCGCTGATTCGCCCGCGATTCCAGCGCTGGCTGCGGGATACGCTGATGCAGTGTGAAAAATCGAAGCGAAAACGCATTATTTTTGAACTTGCTGAGGCAGATGTTTGTCAACACATCAGTCGGTTACAGCCGGTGGTCCGTTTGATCAATGCATTAGGTGCCCGGGTGGCGGTAACACAGGCAGGCCTGACGCTGGTCAGCACCAGCTGGATCAAGGCGCTGGACGCCGAGCTGTTAAAGCTGCATCCAAGCCTGGTACGGAATATTGAGAAGCGTACCGAGAACCAGCTGCTGGTTCAAAGCCTGGTCGAGACCTGCAAAGGCACGCAGACCCGCGTCTTTGCCACCGGCCTTCGCGCCAGAAGCGAATGGCAGACGCTGGTTGAGCGTGGCGTAGCGGGCGGGCAGGGCGATTTCTTTGCCGCGTCGGAACCGCTCGATGCAAACGTGAAAAAATATTCACAAAGATACTCGGTTTGACCTGCCGTTTAATGTGTTTTCACGTAGAATAACGCGCGCTGTATCGCCTGGGGGTGTGCATGTCTGCCTGCCAGCCCGAACAGCTCAAGACAGTGAACGTCCTTAAATGCGTTACAAAATGATGAGGCGAGGAGCGCTGCTATACCGTGGAGTCCTGAAGGAGTCAGGCCAATTTGTAACAGAGGAAACGAACTGCACTAATTTTCACCGTAGCAGATGATTTTTGCGCCTTGTCGCTGCTGCGTGTGGTTGGTAAAGTAAGCGGATTTTGTTTTCCGCCCCAGCTTTCAGGATTATCCCTTAGTATGTTGAAAAAATTTCGTGGCATGTTTTCCAATGACTTGTCCATTGAC
>JBCNNW010000056.1:0-25879 GCA_039594205.1 Pseudescherichia sp.
GTAGATGGCCAGCCCCGTTACGCGTGAGAGTTTTGATGAGTGGATGCTGCCGGTGTATGCGCCTGCGCCTTTTATTCCCGTCCGTGGGGAGGGTTCCCGCCTGTGGGATCAGCAGGGAAAAGAGTATGTCGATTTTGCTGGCGGCATTGCCGTTAACGCGCTGGGCCATGCCCATCCGGGGCTGTGTCGCGCCCTGAGCGAGCAGGCGGCTCGGTTCTGGCATACCGGCAACGGCTATACCAACGAGCCAGCGCTGCGGCTGGCAAAACGGCTTATCGACGCTACCTTTGCCGACCGGGTCTTCTTCTGTAACTCCGGCGCGGAGGCCAACGAGGCGGCGCTCAAGCTGGCGCGTAAATACGCGCACGATCGCCATGGTGCGCAGAAGAGCGGCATCGTCGCTTTTAAAAATGCCTTCCATGGCCGGACGCTCTTTACCGTTAGCGCCGGAGGCCAGCCTGCCTACTCACAGGACTTCGCCCCGCTGCCGCCGGATATCCACCACGCGGCGTTCAACGACATCGCCTCCGCTCAGGCATTAATTAACGATGATACCTGCGCCGTACTCGTTGAACCCATTCAGGGTGAGGGTGGCGTTGTACCTGCGAAAGCAGAATTTTTACAGGCGCTGCGTGAGCTGTGCGACCGCCATAACGCGCTGCTGATCTTCGATGAGGTGCAGACGGGTGTAGGACGTACTGGCGAGCTGTATGCCTATATGCACTATGGCGTTAAGCCTGACGTGCTGACCACGGCCAAAGCCCTCGGGGGTGGTTTTCCGATTGGCGCGATGCTGACGCGGGACGAGTACGCCAGCGTGATGACCGTCGGCACGCACGGAACTACCTACGGCGGCAATCCGCTGGCTGCTGCCGTAGCGGGAGAGCTGCTGGATAACGTCAACAACAAAGCCTTCCTGGACGGCGTGAAACAGCGTCAGCAGGCATTCGTCGAGCAGCTCGAGGCTATAAATGCTCGCCTGGCGCTGTTCAAAGAGATCCGCGGCATCGGCCTGCTTATTGGCTGCGAGCTGGATCCCGCCTGGGCCGGAAAAGCCAGGCAAATCGCCCAGCTTGCCGCCGAAGAGGGCGCGATGGTGCTGATCGCTGGCGCTAACGTGGTGCGCTTCGCCCCGGCGCTGAATATTAGCGAGGAGGAGATCCGCACTGGCATGGAACGCTTCTCCCGCGCCTGCGAACGATTTCTTGCGGGGTACGCAACATGATGGTGATCCGTCCGATTGAGCATAGCGATCTGCCTGCCCTGATGCAGCTGGCGGGAAAAACCGGCGGCGGGTTAACCTCGCTGCCCGCCGACGAGGCCACGCTGGCAGCGCGAATTACCCGAGCGCGGCAGACCTGGCTGGGCGAGCTGCCGAAAAGCGATCAGGGCTATCTGTTTGTGCTGGAAGATACCGACAGCGGCACGGTGGCTGGAGTCTGCGCCATTGAGGTCGCCGTAGGCCTGAACGATCCCTGGTACAACTACCGGGTCGGTACCCTGGTACATGCTTCCAAAGAGCTTAACGTCTACAACGCGCTGCCTACACTGTTCTTAAGCAACGACCATACCGGCAGCAGCGAACTCTGCACGCTGTTTCTCGATCCTGAGTGGCGAAAGGAGGGCAACGGCTATCTGCTCTCTAAATCGCGCTTCATGTTTATGGCGGCATTTCGCGACCGTTTTAACGAAAAAGTGGTGGCGGAGATGCGCGGCGTAATCAGCGAGGATGGCTACTCACCTTTCTGGGACAGCCTGGGCAAAACCTTCTTCTCTATGTCCTTCAGCCGCGCCGATCGCCTGTGCGGCATCGGGCAGAAGGCGTTTATTGCCGAGCTGATGCCCAAGCATCCGATCTATACCCAGTTTCTGTCGGCGGAAGCGCAGGCGGTGATTGGAGAGGTGCATCCGCAAACCGCCCCGGCGCGCGCCGTGCTGGAGAAAGAGGGCTTTCGCTACCGGAACTATATCGACATTTTCGACGGCGGACCGACGCTGGAGTGTGATATTGACCGGGTGCGCGCCATCCGCAAAAGCCGCCTGGTTGAGGTGGCGGAAGGGCAGCCCGCCCCAGGGGAGTGGCCGCTCTGCATGGTCGCTAACGAGCAGTACCAGCAGTTTCGCGTCATGCTGGTGACCGCTAATCCTGATACCGAGCGGCTGGTGCTGAGCGCCGCCCAAATGGACGCGCTTAAATGCCAGCCGGGCGACAGGGTTCGCCTGGTGCGCCTTTGCGCCGAGGAGAAAAGTGTATGAGCTTATGGATTAACGGTGACTGGGTGACCGGTCAGGGCGCTCGACGTGAAAAACACGACCCGGTGAATGGCGATCGGCTCTGGCAGGGGAACGATGCCGATGCCGGGCAGGTTACCCAGGCATGCCGGGCCGCCCGCGCAGCCTTTCCCGGCTGGGCATCGCAGCCTTTTGCCGCGCGTCAGGCCGTGGTGGAAAAATTTGCCGCGCTACTGGAGGAGAATAAAGGCGCGCTGACGGAAGTTATTGCCCGGGAAACGGGCAAGCCGCGCTGGGAGGCGGCGACAGAAGTGGGGGCCATGATTAACAAGGCTGCCATCTCCGTAAAGGCCTGGCACGTGCGAACCGGTGAGCAGGAGACGGCAATGGCGGACGGGGCGGCAACCCTACGCCATCGCCCCCACGGCGTGCTGGCGGTCTTTGGTCCCTATAATTTTCCTGGGCATCTTCCCAACGGCCATATCATTCCCGCCCTGCTGGCGGGCAATACGCTGGTGTTTAAGCCCAGCGAGCTGACTCCAAACAGCGGCGAGGCGGTGGTAAAGCTCTGGGAGCAGGCGGGTCTTCCCGCTGGCGTGCTCAATCTGGTACAGGGCGGGCGTGAAACCGGCCAGGCGCTCAGTAGCTTGTCGGATCTTGACGGCCTGCTCTTTACCGGCAGTGCCAGCACCGGCTACCAGCTGCATCGCCAGCTGGCGGGACAGCCAGAGAAGATCCTCGCCCTTGAGATGGGGGGAAATAACACCCTGATCGTGGATGACATAGCGGATTGCGATGCCGCCGTGCATCTGACCATTCAGTCAGCCTTTATTACCGCAGGTCAGCGCTGCACCTGCGCTCGTCGCCTGCTGGTGAAACGCGGCGCGGAGGGTGACGCCTTTATTGCCCGCCTGGTCGAGGTAGCAGGCCGTATCGCGCCCGGTAGCTGGAACGCCGAGCCGCAGCCGTTTATGGGCGGGCTGATCTCGGAGCAGGCCGCCGATCAGGTTTACAAGGCCTGGCAGGATCACGAGGCGCGCGGTGGCAGGACCCTGCTGGCACCGAAGCGACTGAAGGCCGGAACGTCGCTGCTCACTCCAGGCATTATCGAACTCACCGGCGTCGCGGACGTACCGGACGAGGAGGTCTTTGGCCCGCTGCTGACCGTGTGGCGATACGATAGCTGGGAAGAGGCGATTACCCTGGCCAACGCCACCCGCTACGGGCTAGCCTGCGGCCTGGTCTCTGCGGAGCGCCAGAAGTTTGACGCGCTGCTGCTGGCGGCGCGGGCCGGGATCGTTAACTGGAATAAACCGCTCACCGGTGCGGCAAGCACCGCCCCCTTTGGTGGCATCGGGGCGTCCGGAAATCATCGCCC
Organism: Pseudescherichia sp.; assembly: GCA_039594205.1. Taxonomy (GTDB): domain Bacteria; phylum Pseudomonadota; class Gammaproteobacteria; order Enterobacterales; family Enterobacteriaceae; genus Pseudescherichia. The sequence goes on from JBCNNW010000056.1 coordinate 3,611, forward strand.
CAGCGCCTGGTACGCCGCCGACTACTGTGCGTGGCCGATGGCGAGTCTGGAGTCACCCAGCCTGACCCTGCCGGAGACCCTCAGTCCGGGGCTGCACTTTTCAGCGGAGGAGGGGGCATGAAGGCGCATGAGGTAAACTTTGATGGGCTGGTGGGGTTGACCCACCACTATGCCGGGCTTTCGTTTGGTAACGAGGCATCAACAAAGCACCGTAACCAGGTCTCCAACCCGAAGCTGGCGGCGAAGCAGGGCCTGCTGAAGATGAAGGCCCTGAGCGACGCGGGCTTTCCTCAGGCGGTGATCCCTCCCCAGGAGCGACCCAACGTTGCGGTGCTGCGCCAGCTGGGATTCAGCGGCAGCGATGAACAGGTGGTAGCGAAAGCGGCAGCGCAGACGCCGGAGCTGCTTTCGGCGGCCAGCTCGGCATCCTCAATGTGGGTCGCCAACGCGGCCACGGTCTGCCCCTCCGCCGACGCGCTGGATGGCAGGGTGCATCTCACGGTTGCGAACCTGAACAACAAGTTCCACCGTTCAAGCGAAGCGCCGACCACCGAGGCGCTGCTGCGGGCCATTTTTCGCGACGAGGCACGCTTTTCCGTCCACCAGGCGCTGCCGCAGGTAGCGCGCTTTGGCGATGAGGGGGCGGCCAACCATAACCGTCTCGGCGGCGAATATGGTGAGCCAGGTCTTCAGCTCTTTATCTACGGGCGCGAGGAGCAGGGGCACGCCGCACCCGAGCGCTATCCTGCGCGTCAGACCCTGGAGGCGAGTCAGGCGGTAGCGCGGCTAAATCAAGTTCACCCCGATCGGTTGATGTTCGCCCAGCAGAACCCTACGGTTATTGACGAAGGGGTGTTCCATAACGATGTCATAGCGGTAAGCAACCGTCAGCTGTTGTTCTGCCATGAGCGAGCCTTTGTTAAGCAGTGCGGGCTACTGAGCCATCTGGCGGAGCGGGTGCCGGGATTTCAGGCCATTCAGGTGCCGGAGGAGGCGGTATCGGTGAAGGATGCTGTGGCAACCTATCTTTTCAACAGCCAGCTCCTGAGCCGGGAGGATGGATCAATGGTGCTGGTCGTGCCCCAGGAGTCGCAGCAGCACGCAGGCGTCTGGCGCTACCTCAACGGTCTGCTGGCAGAGGATAATCCGATCCACGAGCTAAAGGTGTTCGATCTGCGTGAAAGCATGGCGAACGGCGGTGGCCCGGCCTGCCTGCGCCTGCGCGTCGTATTGACGGAGGCGGAGCGGCGGGCGATCAATCCGGCGGTAATGATGAACGATGTGCTCTTTACCAGACTCAATGCATGGGTGGAACGCTATTACCGTGACCGCCTGACCCAGGCCGATCTTGCCGACCCGCTGCTTTTGCGGGAGGGGCGGGAAGCATTAGACCAGCTTTCGCAGCTGCTGGAGCTTGGCTCGGTTTATCCATTCCAGCGTTAAGGGAGACGCTATGCACGATTTTCTCGCTTTAACGCTTTCAGGAGCTGTGCCGGAAAACACACAAGGTGACACTGTCACTTTCAGCTGGCGCTGGCACGGTGAGGGGGTGATGGAGCTGATCCCGCACCAGCCGGTAGATCGTGCCCTTGTGCTCTCCACGGGCATCCACGGCAATGAGACCGCGCCGGTAGAGATAGTTGATTACCTGCTGGCCGCGTTGTTCACCGGTTCAATGGCGCTGCGCTGGCGCATGCTGGTGATATTAGGCAACCCCGAGGCGCTGCGTACCTATCAGCGCTATCTGCATGTCGATCTCAACCGCCTGTTTGGCCAGCGTTGGCAGAATTATCCCCCCAGCCTTGAGACCGAACGAGCTGAGCAGCTTGAGCAGGCCGTGGATCGCTTTTTTACTGATAGCAGGACAGAGACGCGCTGGCATCTCGATCTGCATACCGCGATCCGCGGTTCTCACCATCCGCGCTTCGGCGTTTTACCCGCCCGTACAACACCGTGGGACGAAGCATTTCTGCACTGGCTTGAAGGGGCGGGGCTGGAGGCGCTGGTCTTTCACCAGTCGCCGGGCGGCACCTTTACCCACTTCAGCTGCGAGCGCTTTAACGCCCTGGCCTGCACGCTGGAGTTGGGCAAAGCACTTCCCTTTGGTGAGAACGATCTGAGCCAGTTCGCGGTAACCCGCGATGCGCTGGCGGCCCTGCTAAGCGGCGCACTCTGGGCGAGCCAGCATGAGCCAGTACTACACTATCGTGTTACGCAGCAGATCACGCGTCACGGGGAGAATTTCCGTCTCTGCATACCTGCCCAGACGATCAACTTCACGCCGTTTAGCGCCGGTACGCTGCTGGCGGAAGAGGGCGAGACGCGCTACGTGGTTCAACACGAGACGGAATATGTATTATTTCCGAACCCAAACGTCGCCCCTGGCCTGCGGGCGGGTTTAATGCTGGAGCGGATTAAATAAAAAGAGTGCCTTAACAATTATTGCAGACTATTCTTACAAAACTGCTTTATTAATAATCGATGGAGGAGTATGCTCCTCCATATTCACTTCAAAATCATCTGCTTGAATATTTTTGCTACACCTCTCCATCTTTTTTCCATATTGTCTTCACAATTGCGCAGAAAATGTTTTTTATACTTTCACTGTTTTACCGTTGCACTGATTAATTGACGAAAAAGGTCGTAAAGTTAATCTCGTCAACACGGCAACGTGCCGTAAGTAAGAATAACTGAAATAAGGATGAAGACTATGCGTAAATTAACCGCTCTGTTTGTTGCCTCTACCCTGGCGTTCGGCGCTGCTAACCTGGCTCACGCTGCCGAAACCACTGCCGCAGCGGACAACGGCGCAGCCATGCACCATAAAGGCAAAATGGGTCCGCATCACGATATGATGTTTAAGGACCTCAACCTGACCGATGCGCAGAAACAGCAGATCCGTGAGATCATGAAGAGCCAGCGTGACCAGATGAAGCGTCCTTCTCTGGATGAGCGCCGCGCTGCCCATAGCATCATTGCCAGCGACACCTTCGACAAGGCGAAAGCTGAAGCACAGATTGACAAAATGGCCGAGCAGAACAAAGCCCGTATGCTGGCGCATATGGAAACCCAGAACAAAATTTATAACATCCTGACGCCAGAGCAGAAAAAGCAGTTTAATGCCAATTTTGAGAAGCGTCTGACAGAACGTAAAGCGCCAGAAGGTAAAATGCCTGAGTCTGCTGAGTAACTCAGCACACTTTCTCAAGACCGCCGGTCTTGTTCACATCCCACATAGGGCTGTGGACAGGCCCGGCGGTTTTTTCTTTTAAAACGATTGTGAATTCATCTCGTGAATATAGTTTTTGCCATTAAGTCCGTATGAGATGGCATAGTTGTAGTCTGTCTTAAAGCTAAATTTAATGCAGTCTCGTGGATAAGAGACATTGAGCCTCTCCTGGCCAGAGTTGACAACCACTTCATAATGACCGCTTTCATTTGATTCTATCCGGTAGTAGTCCAACACGTCTTTGCTATCGACGCTGAAGCAGAGGGTATCGCCATTGACAAATGTATTGCGTGGCTCAGGTGCCCCTGGCCCTCCTGGGCATCCGGTCAAGAGAATGCATAGAGTGAAAGCAGTTAAAATTTTCATCCTGGGAACCTTTTCAACACTGACCTGTATTTGGCGACTAAAGAGCTCATCGGTTCATTTGGGTTGTAATCACGATATGCAAATAAATCTCTGTTTCCATAAAAACCGTAGTGAAGCAATAACCAGTAATCACTAACAATCGTGGCTTGCTGTTCCAGGCTGTAACAAAGCAAATTCGCTTTATTTAAGCTATAGGTATAATCAGCAAACCGGGAGAAAAGGCCCTTTGTTCTTACAAACATGCCCTTTTGCGTTTGCCAAACATGCATCATCTCATGAAGAAAGCGGTGTTTCTTTCCAAGATGATCTAATGAAAAATCTGGTGAATAAGTACCCTCTCTAAACCACATTTCACCATTTGGACTCATAGCAATATCATCAGGCTGCATATTGAAAGGAAGATAACTTTCCCGATGCACCCATACGCTACTATAACGTATGCTAAAGCCATAAAGGGTCGTGGCAAGATGAATTTCACCCACTGTAAGCTGTCGCACTCCGCCAGGAGATATAGGCGTTCCTGACGTGGGGCGTATTGTAGTATCAACTGGCATCTGTTTTGCTCCATGTACAAAAACACTATAGGCACACAGATTGAATGGTTAAAGTTAGTAAAATTAACAATGCTTTTTATAACGCCTAAAAAATCATCATCTTCTTTTATAACCGCCGGGCCTGTCCACATCCCCCATCGGGCTGTGGACAGGCCCGGCGGTTTTTTCTTTGTTCCCCTCTTTGTTAGCCGTTAACGAAACGGTATGCTCATTCAGAACAGCAATCGATAACAAAAAAGCGTGGCGGCCTTGACCGTTGCGCGGACGCGCGTGCGCGTCATTGAGGGTGATAATGGAATACTTTGATATTCGTAAAATGCCGGTCAACCTGTGGCGTAATGGTGCAGGCGAGACCCGTGAAATTTGCTGCTTCCCCGCTGCAACCCGTGATTTCGACTGGCGTGCCAGTATTGCCTCTCTGGCCAGCAACGGCGGTTTTCCCCAGTTTACCGGCGTAGATCGGGTAATTACCCTGATTGAAGGGGGGGAAGTGATGCTCGACGGCGGCAGCGCCTTTAACCATACGCTTAAACGTCTTCAGCCCTTTACCTTTGCTGGCGAACAGTCGGTAAAGGTACAGCTCTCTGATGGTCAGATGTCGATGGATTTTAATATTATGACCCGCCGGGATCGCTGTCAGGCGAAAGTGCGCGTTGCCGATCGCACCTTTACCACATTTGCATCGCGAGGCGGGGTGGTTTTTGTTCTCAGCGGGGCGTGGCAGCTGGGAGATAAGCTGCTGACTGCCGATCAGGGGGCCTGGTGGCAGGAGGGGCATCACACGCTGCGGCTGTTGAAGTCCGAGGGCCAGCTGCTGTTTAGCGAAATCACCTGGCTGCCGGGCCAGTAAGCCTTAACTGTTCGCCTGCCGTGGACGCTACGGCAGGTCGTCAGAGGTTATTCTGTGGGCCAGGGCAGCTCGGTAATATCGTGCAGGCCGGTAATCAGCGGCTTGCAGAGGATCTTATAGCCATCCTGATCGAAGCTTGCCTGCGGACGCGGCAGGCTGGCCGCCTCGTCAAGGGAATCCACTGAACCCAGCCATAGCCAGTTATGGATGATATGGTACTGGGTCATCTCTCCGCTGCTCTCTTTCAGCGCAACCGGGCCGCGCCACGGCCAGCACACCAGCCGCGTACGCTCAAGCGCGTCCACCAGGCGCTGATTATGCGCCTCTACGCTCTCTTTACCGCAGCACGCCCCCGCGCAGCGGTTGAGTGCTGAGCGGAAACAGCCCCGGCCTCGGGTTAGCGACTCCAGCCCCAGCAGACCATAGCAGAGCTTCTGCTCATCGGCGATGCTTTGCAACGTTTGTAGCGCCGTTCGACGGTTAGCAAACAGGCCGTACAGTCCAGGCTGGGCCGAGAAGTCGACCTCGCGGGCATAGACGATCTGCGGTTTTTCCCCCGCCAGCAGCAGAGAGCAGAGCTGACGATTGCGTCGCAACCGTTTGTTGAACAGCGGCTGCTGCTCTTTAATCAGCTGTGCTTCCAGCAGCAGGGCACCAATTTCACCGGCGGTACGCACCCAGGTAATACGCCGCGACTGACGCAGCATAGCGGCCTCATCGGCGGTGCGCAGATGGGAGAGCACGCGGCTGCGAATATTGATGCTCTTACCGATATAGAGCGGCATCGCTTCGCTTTCGCCATGGAAAAAATAGACGCCGGGGTGCTTAGGCAACGCCTCAAGCCACGGTCGTAAATGTTCGGGGTACTCGTAGATAGCCGCCGCCTCAAAATCCAGGCGTGGGGCAGATTGACGCCTTGCCACAGATAGACTCCTGATACTGGTTACTTATCCAGTGTAGCAGGCAATGAGTGGTGAAAAAAGAGGCGGCTTGCACCGCCCTGGGATTTTATTTTTTCCAGAAGTCATCAAAAACCGTGATTGGTGGACGGCGTTTGTGCTCGGTTTTCAGATACCAGCCCTCGATAATGCGCGCGGTAGCCTCATCCAGCGTTTTGCCTTCCAGATAATCATCAATGTTTTCATAGGTGACGCCCAGCGCAGCTTCGTCAGGTAGCGAAGGACGATCGTCTTCCAGGTCCGCCGTCGGCGCTTTTTTATAGAGATGCTCCGGGCAGCCGAGATGCGCCAGCAGCTGTTTACCTTGACGCTTATTCAGGCGGAACAGCGGGTTGATGTCCGTACCGCCATCGCCGTATTTTGTAAAGAAGCCCGTTAACGCCTCTGCGGCATGGTCGGTACCCACTACTACACCGCTGGTCATGCCGGCAATGCTATACTGGGCCTTCATACGCTCACGCGCCTTTTCGTTGCCGCGAACAAAATCGCTCAGCTCAATGCCCGCTTCGCGCAGGGCCTGCTCGCTGGCCAGTACGGCGGATTTAATGTTCACCGTCAATACGCGGTCGGGTTTTATAAAGTTGATAGCGTCCTGGCAATCCTGCTCGTCGAACTGCACGCCATAGGGCAGACGGACGGCGATAAACTGCAGCGCCTCGTTGCCTGTCTCCTGGCGTAGTTCACTGATGGCCAGCTGGCTCAGCTTGCCGGCAAGGGTCGAATCCTGGCCGCCGCTGATGCCCAGCACCAGCGTTTTTAGAAACGGGTGTGCTTTCAGGTAGGCTTTCAAAAAATCTACGCTGCGGCGAACTTCTTCTTCCGCATTTACCGTTGGCTTCGCGCCAAGCGCTTCAATAATTTCTTGTTGCAGAGTCATTAAACATCCTCCGTTAGTGGCCAGCTGGGCCATGAGCAATATCACACTCTAATAAAGCTAACTCGTTGGCACTGAAACGACAAGGCTAAGGCAGTTGAGTGCCGTAATTTACGACGTTTTAGCATCTTATAGCAGTTTTATTAGAATTTTCCGAAAGTTATGTCATCGTAATCAGCGGGTTGAAAAAAGTTATTTTATATTCCAGGCTTAGATAACGCGCTGATACAACAGCGGATAACAAGAGGAAGGATTATGAATATGAAACTCGCAGGAATTATGGGTGCAGCAGCAGTTATGGCGATGCTGGCAGGGTGTACTGCTTACGATCGTACCAAAGATCAGGTCACCACGCCGGTTGTGAAGGATGTTAAAAAAGGCATGAGCCGTGCGCAGGTTATGCAGGTCGCTGGTAAGCCGTCCTCGGAAGTGACCATGATCCACGCTCGTGGTACCTGCCAGACCTATATCCTGGGTCAGCGCGATGGTAAAACCGAAACCTACTTTGTGGCGCTGGATGACACCGGCCACGTTATGAATTCCGGTTATCAGACCTGTGCGGAGTACGACACCGACCCGCAGGCCCCGAAACAGTAATGCTATTTTAGCCTGAGCAATAAAAAACCGGCGTAAGCGCCGGTTTTTTTATGCCACGACCTTTATCAGGCCGGAACAGTGCTGATTTTACTGCTCCGGGACCAGACGCGATGTGCTGCCAACTGGGTCAGGAAATCATCGATAAAGGAGCCAGCTGCGTTATCCGCTTCGACAATGCCCGCTTCGCCTTGCGCATCGACCTTCAGCGTCTGTTTAAACTGACGCGCATCGCCTGCCAGGGCAATCACCTTCAGATGTTTATAGGCTTCCAGCAGGTAGTAGGCAACATCACCGTTGTTCAACAGACTACTCACATCACCGCCAGGCACGATAACCGCATCAACGGTTACCGAGGGCGATCCGGCAAAGGTGCCCGCTACCGACAGGCTTGACCCATCGTCTGCCTTCACTTCCCCCATCCGCGAGTAGAGCAGTTTGGCGTGTACGCCTTTCGCCCGCAGCCCTTGCAGAATGCTCAGCAGCTCGCTGGCAACCACCTTATCGTTAAGCAGGATAGCGACTACGCGGCCCTTAACGCTGGCGTCCGGCTGGGCGTAGAGGCTAAGCGACGGATCGCTTGCTATGCCATTGACCTCTTTTGGTGGCGTAGCGTTAATCTGCTCGTCCGTCAGGGTAATGCCAAGATTTTTCGCCACCGCCTGCGCCAGTGTGGTATCAATGCAGGCCAGCTGATCGACAACCCGCTCGCGAATGTACTCGCGCACCACTTTGCTCAGCTCGAAGCTAAAGGCATCAATAATGTGCTGCTGCTCGTGCGGAGTCTGGCTATGCCAGAACAGGCGCGGGTGGGCATAGTACTCGCCAAACGACGGGCTGCGCTCGCGGATCTTATTGCCCTCTATCCGCTCCTGATAAGACTCAAAGCCGCCACGTTTCGGGCCGGGAGGTGTTTCCCGCGGCCAGTTATCGTTGATTGAGTTCGGCTCGTAGTTCGCTGGGTTGGTGTCGATATCCATGCGGTGCATGCCGTCGCGCTGGAAGTTATGGTACGGACAGGTTGGGCGGTTAATAGGGATTTCATGGAAGTTTGGCCCGCCAAGGCGGCTGATCTGCGTATCGGTATAGGAGAAGAGACGCCCCTGCAGCAGCGGGTCGTTGGTAAAATCCAGGCCGGGGACAATGTGACCTGGATGAAACGCCGCCTGTTCGTTCTCAGCAAAAAAGTTATCCGGGTTGCGATTCAGTACCATTTTGCCTACCCGCTGTACGGGCACCAGCGCCTCGGGGATCAGCTTGGTGGGGTCGAGCAGGTCAAAATCAAACTTAAACTCGTCCTCTTCCGGGATCAGCTGTAGTCCCAGTTCGTACTCGGGGAAATCGCCTGCCTCAATGGCCTCCCATAGATCGCGGCGATGAAAATCCGGGTCGCGGCCGGTGAGCTTCTGCGACTCATCCCATACCAGCGAGGCTTTCCCCGCCAGCGGCTTCCAGTGAAAGCGGACAAAGGTTCCTTTGCCTTCGGCATTAACCAGCCGGAAGGTGTGGATGCCGAAGCCCTCCATGGTACGGTAGCTGCGTGGAATACCGCGATCCGACATGGCCCACATGACGTTGTGCAGTGTCTCCGGCTGGAGCGAGACATAGTCCCAGAAGGTGTCGTGCGCGCTCTGGCCCTGCGGAATGGCCCAGTGCGGCTCTGGCTTCACCGCGTGGACGAAGTCTGGAAACTTGTGCGCATCCTGAATAAAAAATACCGGGGTATTGTTGCCGACGAGGTCAAAGATCCCCTCTTCGGTATAGAACTTGGTGGCGAAGCCGCGAATGTCACGCACGGTATCCGCCGAGCCTGCGCCGCCCTGCACCGTAGAGAAACGGACAAAGACCGGAGTGATCTTCTCTGGGTCGCTAAGGAAATCTGCTTTGGTAATATCCTTCAGGCTCTTGTAGGGCTGAAAATAGCCGTGGGCCGCCGAGCCGCGGGCGTGAACGATCCGCTCCGGAATGCGCTCGTGGTCAAAATGGGTGATCTTCTCCCGCAGGATAAAATCCTCCAGCAGCGTAGGGCCGCGATTGCCCGCGCGCAGCGAGTTCTGATCGTCGCTGATGCGTACGCCCTGGTTGGTGGTCAGGGGAAAATCCTCGCTGCCTTTACGGAAGGTCTCCAGCGCGGTTAGCTTCTCGTTATGGGTGTCGGGAGCCTTAAGGCTGCCGGGGGCGGTTGGCTGCTCGCCTGGCGGGGTGGGGCGGGGATCGGGGCGGTGGGAGTTATCTTCGGGAGCCAGCGAATCAAGGCCGGGTTTGGATTCGCTGGGGTCGTGTACCGGGGAGTGATGGCCGTGGGGGTTTTTCTCATTATGCGACATTGTGCTCGTCTCCTGTTTTCATTGCTGAAAGGGTGGCCGATGTAACGTCAAAACCCTTATAACTATAGAGCAACCCCGTGTTTTTACCGTGAAATCGGCTATCATAGTGGCTGCCCGTATCTGCAATTTGCTTTAGTGAACTCTCGCTTATGAAACCGTTTCGTCAAAATAATCGTCCTGTTATCAGCTACGTACCCCGTGTGGAGCCTGCGCCGCCCGATCATGCCAACAAGGTAGAAGGGTTTCGTGATGTCTGGCTGCTGCGCGGTAAGTACGTGGCGTTCGTGCTGATGGGGGAACATTTCCGTCGTTCGCCGACGTTTAGCATGCCGGAGGCGGCCCAGCGTTGGGCAGAGCAGATGCGTCAGGAAGGGGAGATTGACGAGGCGTAGATGCGCCTGAAAAATGAGATGCCCGGCAGCGTCTGCTGCCGGGAGCACTGAGTTTAGCGATGCGCCAGTTCGGCACTCTCTTCGCTATTCAACACCTCTTTATCGGTCTGCTTCAGCCACTGGCTGGTGAGCGTCCCGGCAGTCATAGATCCGTTAACGTTCAGTGCGGTACGGCCCATATCGATCAGCGGCTCAACGGAGATCAGCAGCGCTACCAGAGTCACCGGCAGGCCCATCGCAGGCAGAACAATCAGCGCGGCGAAGGTTGCCCCGCCCCCTACGCCCGCCACGCCGGCTGAGCTGATGGTGACCATCCCAACCAGGGTAGCGATCCACAGCGGATCCAGCGGGTTAATGCCTACCGTTGGGGCAACCATCACTGCGAGCATTGCCGGGTAGAGCCCCGCACAGCCGTTCTGACCGATAGTGGCACCAAAAGAGGCGGAGAAGCTGGCGATAGACTCCGGTACGCCCAGGCGACGGGTCTGCGCTTCTACGTTCAGCGGAATAGACGCGGCGCTGGAGCGGCTGGTGAAGGCAAAGGTTAGCACCGGCCAGACTTTACGGAAGAATCTCAGCGGGCTAACGCCGTTCACCGCCAGCAGAATAGCGTGAACCACAAACATGATCCCCAGCCCCAGGTAGGAGGCGATAACAAAGCTGCCGAGCTTGATGATATCCTGCAGGTTAGAGCCTGCCACGACTTTGGTCATCAACGCCAGCACGCCGTATGGCGTCAGCTGCATCACCAGGCGTACCAGCTTCATTACCCAGCTCTGCAGGGTATCGATAGCGGTCAGCACGCGCTGGCCCTTCGGCGCATCGTCCTTCAGCAGCTTCAGCGCGGCTACGCCAAGGAAGGCGGCAAAGATAACGACGCTGATGATAGAGGTCGGATTGGCACCGGTCAGATCGGCAAACGGGTTTTTCGGGACGAAGGAGAGCAGCAGCTGCGGCACGCTCAGATCCGCGACCTTGCCCGCGTAGTTGCTCTGAATGGCGTTCAGGCGTGCGGTCTCAGCCGTGCCCTGCACCAGCCCTTCGGCGGTGAGGCCAAACAGATTAGTTACCAGCACCCCGACCAGCGCCGAGATCAGCGTCGTGAACAGCAGCGTGCCGATGGTTAATACGCTGATTTTGCCCAGCTGGGAGGCGTTGTGCAGGCGCGCTACCGCACTCAGAATAGAGGCAAACACCAGCGGCATGACAATCATCTGCAGCAGCTGAACATAGCCGTTGCCGACCACGTTAAACCACTGGATGGAATCTTTCAGCACCTGGCTCTCAGCGCCATAGATCGCCTGTAGCGCCAGGCCAAACACTACGCCAATCGCCAGACCGACCAGCACTTTCTTTGCCAGGCTCCACTGTTTATGACGCGTCTGCGCCAGCAGAAACAGCAATGCTACGAACACCACGATGTTCGCAATTAATGGGAAATTCATTTCAGATCTCCTGAACGGTTTTTATCAGACGGCGCCTTGCACGCCGTCCTGTTGCCGCCAAGGTTAGCAGAAGTGTGATGCAGCTCTTATATCCAAATGGAATGGGTTATAAGCAAACGTCAAAATCAGCCTGCTTAGTGACCTGATTGCTGGTTAATAAAGCGATTGAACTCATCTTGTACGGTATTAATAACCTGAGACGACCAGCGCACGGCGCTGTTATCAGACACGCCCTGCGGCATCCAGACGGCCCAGGTAAAGAGCGCCATGCAGAGGACACGCTCCAGCTGATTGCCGCGCTGCGGTCTGAGAATAGGCAGACGGAAGCGCCAGCGGCAGGGCCAGAGCAGCGGTACGCCAGCGGGCGTGAGCATATCGGCCAGGATATGGCTCAGATAGCCCAGTACCATCCCCTGCAGCACGTCAGCCGGGATAAACCAGCTATCCGGTATCTTAAGATAGAAGAGCGTAATGGCAATAAATACCGCCAGCAGGCTATGAGTAAACCCCCGGTGGCCAAAGGCGCGGGCGATAGGCTTGGAGATCCACTTCAGGCGCTGGCCAAGAAACGATTTTGGGTGATCGATATCAGGGAGCAGGCAGGTAATGATTGCGGAAGGGATGATATGCCACCAGTCCCCCTGCGCGAGCACAGGGGTCAACTCGGCGTTTTTGGCAAACACCGCGCAGGCAATAGAAAAAAGCAGGTGGCCTTCCGCCGTCATGATCATACTCACTTAACTGTCGAAGTATACAGTATAGGGTTTTTGTACAGTAGGCGGAAGAGGTGACGGTGTAACACTTTGTCACCGTTTTACATTTATTTTACTCACCGGTACAAAATGCGCGCTATCTGCGCAAAACGTGCCCGGTCAGCTGGGCGAGCGAGTCAAGTTTTACGTTGGCCAGCGCATAGCGCGGGTCCTCACGGTTCTCCTCGGCAGGCACAACGATGGCGCGCATACGGGCGGCTTTCGCAGCAATCATGCCGTTGACCGAATCCTCAAGGGCAACGCAGGTGAGGGGATCTACCCCCAGCTTCGCTGCACAGTCCAGGTAGACCTGCGGATGAGGTTTACTGTAGGGAAGCGTCTGCGCCGAGGCCAGAGCATCGAAATAGTCGCTCAGTTCGAAAAGCGACAGCACTTTTTCCAGCATGTAGAGCGGTGAGGCCGACGCCAGCCCGACTTTCAATCCTTCTGCTTTACACAGCGCCAGCGCCTCACGCACGCCGGGTAGCAGAGGACGCGTCTCTTCCACCAGCCCGATGGTCCGCTGAATGATCCGCTCGGTAACCTCCTGTTTGCCAGGTCCGCTCCAGGGCTGCATGGCGTACCAGAGATCGACCACCATATCGATGCGCAGGCCCAGCGTATCGGGCATCTCATGGCGGCGGGTGACATCAACGCCGAGGCTGGATATGACCTCCAGCTCGGCCTGGTCCCAGAGCGGCTCGGAGTCGATAAGCAGGCCATCCATATCAAAAATAGCGGCGAGGATCTGACGCGGGGTTGACATAACAACCTCTCCTTATAAGTGGAATAAATAGACAGATGAACGTTCATTATGGCTATTGCTTCAGGATAACGCTTTTAAAAATGGGCGAAAACGCTGTTCTGAGGGTAGACTTAACCAGCAAATGGAACGTCTAAAACAAGGGGAATAGATGACGTATCAACAAGCTGGACGCGTTGCCGTGCTGAAACGCATTCTGGGATGGGTGATTTTTATCCCGGCGGTGGTCTCCACCCTGATTTCCGTATTCAAATTTATGTATGAGCACAGCGAGAAGCAGCCAGGTATCAACGCCGTGATGCTCGATTTTGCCCATGTGATGATTGAGATGATGCGTTTTCATACGCCATTCCTCAACGTCTTCTGGTACAACTCGCCGACGCCGGATTTTCATCAGCAGCTGAATATCGGTTTCTGGTTTATCTATGTGCTGATCTTTGTTGGGCTGGCGCTGCAGGCCTCCGGGGCGCGCATGAGCCGCCAGACCCGTTTTTTGCGCGAAGGGGTGGAGGATCAGCTCATCCTTGAGAAGGCGAAAGGGGCGGACGGCTTAACCCGCGAGCAGATTGAGTCGCGTATTGTTGTACCGCGCCATACTATCTTTCTGCAAATTTTCCCGCTCTACGTGCTGCCGGTCATTATCATCATCGCTGGCTACTTCTTCTTTACCCTGCTCGGCTTTTTGTAGCCGACACGCCAGCCTGGCCGCGCCGATTACGCGGCCAGGATCCTGTCCAGCGACTGTTGGGCCGTCACCAGATGCTGCCCTCCGAAGAGGATTGCCCAGTTAAACAGCGTATAGAGCTGGTAGATGGGCTGGCGCTCAAGAAAACCGTGTGGCAAAGGCATTACCGCCTGATAGCCGTCATAGATCTGCGGAGGCTGCTCTGGATGCAGCGGCAGCATCGCCAGATCGCACTCTCTGTCGCCCCAGTAGCAGGCCGGATCAAAGATGTAGGGGCCGCCGGGACCCAGCGCACAATTGTTTGACCAGAGATCGCCGTGCAGCAGAGAGGGCTGCGGCTGATGGGAGGCGAGGCGCTGCTGGATGTGTTCGACAATGGCATCGATATTACCAAACGCCAGACCTTTTTCCGCCGCCAGCTCAAGCTGCCAGCCGATACGCTGTTCGGCAAAAAAGGTTGCCCAGCGGCGCTGCCAGGCGTTTGGTTGCGGAGTGGTTGAAAGATCGTTGTCGAAGTCGAGGCCAAACTGCGGCTGCTCGCTCCACTGGTGCAGCCGCGCCAGCTGCTGGCCAAGCAGAAAGGCATTATGGGCATCCAGCGGACGGGGAGGGAGGTACTCCATGACCAAAAAACTGTAGTCGCGATCGCTGCCTACCGCCGCCACCTCCGGAACGCTAACCGTACGGCTGCGCGCCAAAAGCTCAAGCTGATCCGCTTCGGCGGTGAAAATGGGCAGCATCTCACGCTCATCACACTTCATAAACAGATCGCGACCACCGAAGCGTATATGCCATGCGGCATGGATCTCTCCGCCAGGCAGTTCATTACGCAGCTCAATTTCACCTTCACCAAGCTGCTCGCTTAACAGACGATTAACCGCTTGCCACATGCTCTCTCTCCCCTGCAATCTGCCAGATTAAAGGTTAGCGCGCTAACGCAGCATAAAATACGAGTCTGCGCACACCCTGGATGCCAGAGGAGCGCAATGGCACTTATTGCTCCTGCATCTTCAGCCAGTTCTCCCATGTCATAACGTCAACATCGGGCCGTCGCTCGATTGCGCTCTCTGCCAGCGCCAGCGCCTGCGCTTTAATATCATCTTCACTTAGCGGACTGACCAGGCCAAAGGTATTGGTTCCCAGCTCGTGCACTTTGCCGTCATCATCGCTCAGAGTAAGAAGGTAACCGGCAAGCGTAAAGGTGTTATTAAGCTCGTTAATTTCAGTCAAACTATGCTCGTGAAACTTTACCGTTATTACGTAGCGAGTGATCTCTCCACTGGCCATAGCTCACCTCATTGTTATCGCAACATTTTTTAGCATAGTCGATTATCATTTCTGGCACAGATAATCATATATTTTTTGTGTGTCTTCCAGACCGCAGAGGCGCGTCCCATGGTTGAGGGTCGCAGCGCTACCGGCTGCGACGCCAAAGCGCACCATATCCTCCAGCGAGGCGTTTTCCGCCAGCTTCAGGGTCATTGCGCCTACCATGCTATCGCCCGCGCCCACCGTACTCTGGCTTTTAACCGGAGGAGGAACCACCTGCACGCACTGCTGCTCATCTGCCCCTAATGCCCCCTGTGGACCAAGGGAGACCACCACACGTTTAGCCTTGCCGCTATTAACCAGCTCCTGGGCGGCCTTGCGGACATCATCAGGCTGCGTCAGATCCCGCCCAACCAGCGCGGCCAGCTCTTTCTGGTTCGGCTTTACCAGCTCGATGCCGCCAATCTCCAGCGCCGCGGCCAGCGCGTCACCGGAGCTGTCAATGATGCAGCGAATGCCATTGTTCTGCGCAGCTCTAATCAGCTGGCTCATCTTTTCTACCGGGATGCCAGGCGGCAGGCTGCCGCTGATCACCAGCAGCGACTCTTTCTCTATAGTAAGCACCTGTTCCTCAAGCTGGCGGAACTCATCGTCGCTTAGCGCAGCGCCGGGCATGACAAAACGGTACTGCTCGCCGCTGGATTCAACATGCACATGCAGGTTCTGCCGCGTCCAGTCATGGGTCGCGACCTGAAGGGTAGTGACCTTCTCATCGGCCAGCAGGGCAGTAAGATGTTCACCTGTGGCACCCCCCGCAGGGAAGATTGCCGTCGCACGTCCGCCCAGATGCACGATGGCGCGAGCCACGTTAATCCCGCCGCCGCCTGGCTCAAAAACCGGCGCGGTGCAGCGTAGTTTACCTTCGGGATAGATCTGCGGAGTCAGCGTCGCGCTGTCCAACGACGGGGCCAGGGTCAGAGTATAGACTGCTGTCATTTTCATCTCCTTTCGCTTGGTTGTCCTAAGCCTGGCACTGAATGACAGGAAGGGAAAGTAAATAACAGCATGATTTTCCGAATAAATAGGCTTTAAGGTCAAAGAGAGACATTATACGTTTATTGGGGGTTTGAGAGCGCTCTTATTCAAAAAACGAAAGAAGAATACATTGCTATGTTATTTGAGCCTTTTTATAATTTGTTACCTTTCTTCAGATTGCTAAACATTGATCCTGAAGGAAGTTTCCAGGACCGTAGGTCCTCTTTTTTTTGCTGTACGGACTCTTTATAAATGAAGCTTTTGAAGACAGTACCCGCTGTTGTTGTCCTGGCGGGAGGCGTGCTTGCGTCAATCAATGCTGCCGCAGATGATACCGTTTTTACTGTCATGGACGATCCCTCCTCAGCACAGAAACCCTTCGAAGGTAATGTGAATGCAGGCTACCTGAACCAGTCAGGTAATACGAAAAGTTCCTCCCTGACCGCTGACTCAACGCTGACCTGGTACGGCAATACCACCGCATGGTCACTCTGGGGAAACGCCAGCAATACCTCTTCTAACGATGAGCGCTCTTCAGAAAAGTATGCAGTGGGCGGTCGTTCGCGTTACAACGTGACCGACGCTGACTACGTTTTTGGCCAGGCAAGCTGGCTTACCGACCGCTACAACGGCTATCGCCAGCGTGATATCCTCACCGCTGGTTACGGTCGCCAGTTCCTCAACGGCCCGGTACATAGCCTGCGTTTTGAATTTGGTCCGGGTGTCCGGTACGATGAGTACACCGATGGCGACAGCGAAACCCAACCGCTGGGCTATGCCTCCGGCGCATATACCTGGCAGTTTACTGACAACGCTAAGTTTACCCAGGGCGTATCGGTGTTTGGCGCAGACGATACCACGCTCAACTCTGAGACCGCGCTGAACGTAGCGATTAACGAACACTTCGGCCTGAAGGTAGCCTACAACGTAACGTGGAACTCTGAGCCGCCGGCTTCTGCGCCGGAGCATACGGATCGCCGTACCGTCGTTTCGCTGGGCTATAAAATGTAATTGATTTTGGGCCGGTTATTCCGGCCCGTTTCTAAATTACCTTTTTGTGCTATTACATCCTGCAACATCGTTTTATTCTCCCAGGAAAAGAGTTTCTCCTTTTTCTCTCCTTAATTTCATCCTCGGCAACACCTTCAATTTATTTGACACTTTTTGATAAATAAACTGACTAGGCAAAAGTGTGATCCAGATCTACACTTTACCCGCAGGCAAAAAAAAGCCTTCGTCGTAATGTACTAATTTAAACAGAGAAGAAACGTTATGAAAACAATCAAAACACTCGCCGCCGCCACGGTGCTTTCCGCACTCTCTTTTGGCGCATTCGCGGCTCAGCCAAGCTATAACACTGCCAGTCAAACGACCTATCCAGGCGCTACGTTTAGCACCACGGATACTGAAGCCGGCTCGAATATTCAGCCTGGTTCACAGAATACCGGACGCTCTACGGACGATGCTTTCAACGCTAAGACGCTTGTTGCTGGCGAATGGTATTAATGTTTTTGCTGTCCCATCGGACTCACTATTTCGTATCCAGATGCCTGTCTGGCTAAGTGAAAAACCGGAGCATGCTGTCCCGGTTTTTTTATTATCTGTCATTCTATGTAAAGTTTTATAATTAACGCTTTATCGTTCTTGCGGATGATTCTGAAAATAGTCTTGCTACCCGCGTAATAATGCGAGCAGGTTCTGTGGAGCCTGGTTTGCTATTTTCAGCACAGCGTTTTGACTCTCCTGCAAAATTTGCGCTTTAAGCATTTTGCTGGTTTCCAGAGCATAATCAGCGTCCTGGATCCGACTTTGCGCTGATTGCGTCGCAATCTTCTGCTGAGCCAGTACCGATTTGCTGGACTCGAAGCGGTTAATCGCTGCGCCATACTGTGAGCGGTAACTATCTACTTTTGCCAGGGCACTGTCGAGCTTACCCATTGCTGAGCGAGCCGACTGCACGGTATCCAGCCGGGCATCATTGATACCCAGCGTTTTGGTATCTGCAGGGGTTGTATCCAGCGTGGTGGTCTCAATTTGATCGCCAAAGTTGGCGCTGGTAACCACCTGATAAGGGATACTCTTTTTCGGCGGCACGGCAGGCTGGGCCGTAGGCGCCTCCAGGTTTCCCCAGGTCAGTTTGCTGGTGAACGAACCGTTGCCCACCACCATAACGATCAGATCTTCGGTGACGTTATCGATGGTGACCCGCTCCAGCAGATTAGCGCCGTTATTACCGTCGTTGAAGCCGCCAGAGGTGCTGTCCTCATAGCGATCGCCATCGCCGCTATAGGTGATAGTCATACCGTTATAGCTCAGCGAGTCGCTGCCGTTAATATCCCAGGCCGCGCCGCCTTCATTTAGCAGCGAATCATCGTAGGTGGCCCCGCTCTGAAAACCATTGGCTTGTGAGAGCAGACGCGAGTTTGCGCTGGCAGTGTCGGTAATACTGTTGCTAACCCAGGTGTAATCCGGATCGCTGCCGTTAATTGGCGTGCCGGCCAGATGTTTACCGTCGCGGGTGAAAAGCTGGATGTCATCGTCCGCACCCAGGGAGTTAATGGTAATGGCGATATTAGTTGAGCCAGCCGGAATATAGGCCAGCGGAATAATGCCCGAACTGAAGGAGTAGTCCTGGTTCGCCACCGGGAATTTCGTGTTTACCGGCGGAACGTTGCCCAGTAGCGCTGGCGGCAGTTCGGGGTTTTCGGTTGCCAGCGGGTAAAGGCCAAAGATTTCGGTCCCTTCAGAGATACTGTCTATCCCGGCGAGAATGCTGGCAAATTCGTTCTGAATGCTGGCGCGATCGCTTTCCGAGAGCGAGTCGTTCACCGACTGAATAGCAAGACCCTTAGCCCGTATCAGCATTGAGCTTATTGAGCCGAGGCTGCTCTCTGCGGTTTGTGCAAGACTGATGGCATCATCAATCCCGCGGGAAACCACGGTATCAGCGTTAATGTTTGCGCCCATCCGATTGGCAATAGCGAGACCTGCGGCATCATCCCTGGCACCATTAATCCGCAGTCCGGATGCGAGCCTTTCGATCGATTGCTGAAGGATCGATGAGGTTCCCGCCCGGGCTTTGAGACTAAGGCCTGCAATACCATTATGATTTATTGATTGCATGTGTTGTGTCGCGATGCTGTTTGCCGAATGTAGGCTATATCATCGGCAAAATTTGGCTTAACTTTAAAAAAATGGCACCTACGTAAAACGGTAGTTCCCGGCGCTTAACCGTCTTATTGTTGAGATAGTGCGCCGGATCGCTTGACGTTTGCAGGGTTTTTCGTTGTGCTATGCCTTTAAATTCAGAGACAAACGGAAAGAGGGCTGCATGGGAAACCAGGCAAAAGAGAGCGAGCTGTATGATGAGATGTGCCGCGTTGTGGGTAAAGTGGTGCTGGAGATGCGTGATTTAGGCCAGGAGCCGAAGCATATTGTGATTGCTGGCGTACTGCGAACGTCGCTGGCTAACCCGCGCATTAAACGCAGCGAGCTAACGCGTAAGGCCATAGAGACGGTTGTCAACGCCCTCGTTCCTGAGGGCAAAGTGTGAATAGCGAAAAGGCCTCTTACGAAGCCTTTAGTTAGTTTGTCACTTTATTGGCCAACCGGGCAGCAGGAATGCACATCAACGCGGTGAGGCGTTCCCCACAGGTTGCGCACACTGCGCCATGCGGGAGCTTTTTCTCAGCATTATACATTGAAAATTTAAACCTGAAGCCATTGCAGACGGGACACTGAAATTTGAGGTTGGGAATAACCCCTCCGGTCCGTTGAGTGGAAACACCACCCTAACATGTCTATTTGCCTTTGAGGGATATATCCTGAGGTAAATAGCACTTTTTTTGTCAAGATTTCTTAAGCCTGCGGCGTGAAGGAATTAACCAGACGTGATTAATTATACTAATAAGGCATTTCATTTTTTAATTTTTACATATTTATTACAACAGGCGTGCCCTTGCCCCTTGAAATAGCTTACGTTGCCCCCATCTCATTAATAGAATGCAATACTGGCCTTTTAACTCACTGATTAGACGTGTAGTATCGAGGGTGAGCTTATCAACAGGCGAGCGGGGTGCAGCATGATTTTTGTACAAATTCGTCAGAGTGAAGACGAAAAACCGCTTTAAGTTGTTGATAATAATTTGAAAAATAGTTTTGTATGTGACCTTTCGTGGGGGTCACCACTGCAAATAGAGGATCTCACATGCCTGTAATTACCCTTCCTGACGGCAGCCAACGCCAGTTCGATCGCCCTGTTAGCCCTATGGATGTTGCCCTTGATATCGGTCCGGGTCTTGCGAAAGCCTGTATTGCCGGTCGCGTTAACGGCGAGCTGGTCGATGCCAGCGATATTATTGAAAACGATGCGCAGCTGGCGATTATTACCGCTAAAGATGACGATGGCCTGGAAATTATCCGCCACTCTTGTGCGCACCTGTTAGGCCATGCCATCAAACAGCTTTGGCCTAATGCCAAAATGGCTATCGGTCCGGTCGTTGATAATGGCTTTTATTATGATATCGATCTTGACCACACGCTGACCCAGGAAGATATCGACGCGCTCGAAAAACGTATGCACGAGCTCGCCGAAACCAACTACAACGTCATTAAGAAAAAGGTCAGCTGGCACGAAGCGCGTGAAACCTTTGTTGCGCGCGGCGAAAGCTATAAGGTTACCATTCTTGATGAGAATATCGCGCATGACGATAGGCCGGGCCTGTATCATCATGAAGAGTACATCGACATGTGTCGCGGTCCGCACGTGCCTAATATGCGCTTCTGCCATCACTTCAAACTGATGAAAATCGCAGGGGCTTACTGGCGTGGCGACAGCAACAACAAGATGCTACAGCGTATCTACGGTACGGCGTGGGCAGATAAAAAAGCGTTAAACGCCTATCTGCAGCGTCTGGAAGAGGCCGCAAAACGCGACCACCGTAAAATTGGTAAGCAGCTCGACCTGTATCATATGCAGGAAGAGGCGCCGGGGATGGTTTTCTGGCATAATGACGGCTGGACTATCTTCCGCGAGCTGGAGACCTTTGTACGCTCCAAGCTGAAAGCATACCAGTATCAGGAAGTAAAAGGCCCGTTCATGATGGACCGTGTGCTATGGGAAAAAACCGGCCACTGGGACAACTACAAAGATGCTATGTTCACCACCTCTTCTGAGAACCGTGAGTACTGCATCAAACCTATGAACTGCCCTGGCCACGTGCAAATTTTCAATCAGGGTCTAAAATCGTACCGCGACCTGCCATTACGTATGGCGGAGTTCGGTAGCTGCCACCGTAACGAGCCGTCGGGCGCGTTGCATGGCCTGATGCGTGTACGGGGGTTCACTCAGGATGACGCCCACATCTTCTGTACAGAAGAGCAGGTGCGTGATGAAGTGAACGCCTGTATTCGTATGGTCTACGATATGTACAGCACCTTTGGCTTCGAGAAGATCGTCGTCAAACTCTCTACTCGTCCGGAAAAGCGTATCGGCAGCGACGAGATGTGGGATCGTGCTGAGGCGGATTTAGCAGTCGCGCTGGAAGAGAACAACATCCCGTTTGAGTATCAGCTGGGTGAAGGCGCGTTCTACGGTCCGAAAATTGAATTTACGCTGTATGACTGCCTCGATCGTGCATGGCAGTGCGGAACGGTACAGCTGGACTTCTCCCTGCCGTCGCGTTTGAGCGCCTCCTATGTAGGCGAAAACAACGAGCGTCAGGTGCCAGTGATGATTCACCGCGCCATTCTTGGGTCGCTGGAGCGCTTTATCGGCATCCTGACCGAAGAGTTTGCGGGCTTCTTCCCGACCTGGCTTGCGCCGGTGCAGGTAGTTGTTATGAACATTACCGATTCTCAGGCCGATTACGTTAACGAATTGACGCAGAAACTACAAAATGCGGGCATTCGTGTAAAAGCGGACTTGAGAAACGAGAAGATAGGCTTTAAAATCCGCGAGCACACTTTACGTCGTGTCCCTTATATGCTGGTTTGCGGTGACAAAGAGGTTGAGGCCGGCAAAGTAGCCGTGCGTACCCGTCGCGGTAAAGACCTGGGTAGCCTGGACGTAAATGATGTTATCGAGAAGCTGCAACAAGAGATTCGCAGCCGCAGTCTTCAACAACTGGAGGAATAAGGTATTAAAGGCGGAAAACGAGTTCAAACGGCGCGTCCG
>JBCNNW010000057.1:0-25737 GCA_039594205.1 Pseudescherichia sp.
GCGATGCTTTCAGCGTATTCCGCTGTCATAGCATCATGAACTGCGTCAGCGTGTGTCCGAAGGGGCTGAACCCGACTCGCGCCATCGGCCATATTAAATCGATGCTGTTGCAGCGCAGTGCCTAAGCAGTAACGCCGGATGGCGCTGCGCTTATCCGGCCTACGTAAAATGGAGGCCCGGTCAGCGTAGCGCCACTGGGCTAACAGAGTGACAAATTGCAGGAGATCTTTAAAAACTGCCTGACAGACAGTTTCTAAAGGTTCCTTTTAGTGAACCCCGGTACGTGCGCTATTTGGTGTACGTTGTAGTTATCCACGGCGAAGTAAGCATACAAATGCTTAAGGGATCACGATGCAGAACGGCGCAATGAAAGCCTGGCTGGACTCTTCTTACCTCTCTGGGTCTAACCAGAGCT
This sequence comes from Pseudescherichia sp., assembly GCA_039594205.1. GTDB lineage: Bacteria > Pseudomonadota > Gammaproteobacteria > Enterobacterales > Enterobacteriaceae > Pseudescherichia. Next base: position 416 of record JBCNNW010000057.1, read on the forward strand.
GGATAGAACAGCTCTATGAAGACTTCTTAACCGATCCTGATTCGGTTGACGCAAACTGGCGTTCCATGTTCCAGGAGCTGCCTGGCACCGGCGTTAAACCGGATCAATTTCATTCTAAAACACGTGATTATTTTCGTCGTCTGGCGAAGGATGCCTCACGTTATACCTCCTCACTCTCCGATCCTGATACCAACGTTAAGCAGGTAAAAGTCCTGCAGCTGATCAACGCCTACCGCTTCCGCGGTCACCAGCAGGCGAACCTTGATCCGTTGGGACTGTGGAAACAGGAGCGCGTTGCCGACCTCGACCCGGCCTGGCACGACCTGACCGAAGCCGATCTGCAGCAGAGCTTTAACATTGGCTCCTTTGCCTTTGGCAAAGACACCATGCCGCTGGGCGAACTGATCGACGCCCTGAAACAGACCTACTGCGGCTCTATCGGCGCTGAGTATATGCATATCACCAGCACCGACGAGAAGCGTTGGATCCAGCAGCGGATTGAGTCCGTAGCGGGCCGCGCGGCCTTTAGCGCTGAAGAGAAAAAACGCTTCCTCAGCGAGCTGACGGCGGCAGAAGGCATGGAGCGCTATCTGGGGGCGAAATTCCCGGGGGCGAAACGCTTCTCGCTGGAAGGCGGCGATGCGCTGGTGCCAATGCTGAAAGAGATGATCCGCCACGCCGGTAAGAGCGGCACGCGCGAAGTGGTGCTGGGTATGGCGCACCGTGGTCGTCTCAACGTCCTGATTAACGTGCTGGGTAAGAAGACCCAGGATCTGTTCGACGAGTTTGCGGGCAAGCATAAAGAACATCTCGGTACCGGCGATGTGAAGTACCACATGGGCTTCTCGTCCGATATCGAAACCGAGGGCGGTCTGGTTCACCTGGCGCTGGCGTTTAACCCGTCGCACCTGGAGATCGTCAGCCCGGTAGTCATGGGCTCCGTGCGTGCGCGTCTTGATCGCCTCGACGAGCCTAGCAGCAACAAAGTTCTGCCGATCACTATTCACGGCGATGCGGCGGTAACTGGCCAGGGCGTGGTGCAGGAAACGCTGAACATGTCCAAAGCCCGCGGCTACGAAGTGGGCGGCACGGTGCGGATCGTTATCAACAACCAGGTAGGCTTCACCACCTCTAACCCGCTCGATGCGCGCTCTACACCGTACTGTACCGATATCGGTAAAATGGTGCAGGCACCGATCTTCCACGTTAACGCTGACGATCCGGAAGCGGTAGCCTTTGTTACCCGCCTCGCGCTGGATTTCCGTAACACCTTTAAACGCGACGTCTTTATTGACCTGGTGTGCTACCGCCGTCACGGCCACAACGAAGCCGACGAGCCGAGCGCAACCCAGCCGCTGATGTACCAGAAGATCAAAAAGCACCCGACGCCGCGTAAAATCTACGCCGACCGTCTGGAGCAGGAGAAGGTCGCGACCCTGGAAGATGCCACCGAGATGGTCAACGTCTACCGCGACATGCTTGATGCCGGTGAGTGCGTGGTAAAAGAGTGGCGTCCAATGAACATGCACTCCTTTACCTGGTCCCCGTACCTCAACCACGAGTGGGACGAAAGCTACCCGAACAAGGTAGAGATGAAGCGCGTTCAGGAGCTGGCGAAGCGTATCAGTACTGTTCCAGAGGCTATCGAGATGCAGTCCCGCGTAGCGAAAATCTACGGTGACCGTCAGGCGATGGCCGCAGGCGAGAAGCTCTTTGACTGGGGCGGCGCGGAAAACCTGGCCTACGCTACGCTGGTAGACGAAGGCATTGCGGTGCGTCTGTCTGGGGAAGACAGTGGCCGTGGCACCTTCTTCCACCGTCACGCGGTGATCCATAACCAGGCTAACGGCTCTACCTATACGCCGCTGCACCATGTCCATAATTCACAGGGCACCTTCCGCGTCTGGGACTCCGTGCTCTCTGAAGAGGCGGTGCTGGCGTTCGAATATGGCTATGCCACCGCCGAGCCGCGCACCCTGACCATCTGGGAAGCGCAGTTTGGCGACTTCGCTAACGGTGCGCAGGTGGTGATTGACCAGTTCATCTCCTCCGGCGAGCAGAAGTGGGGTCGTATGTGCGGTCTGGTGATGCTGCTGCCGCACGGTTACGAAGGTCAGGGTCCGGAGCACTCCTCCGCCCGTCTGGAGCGCTATCTGCAACTCTGCGCCGAGCAGAATATGCAGGTCTGCGTGCCGTCCACCCCGGCGCAGGTTTACCACATGATCCGCCGTCAGGCGCTGCGCGGTATGCGCCGCCCGCTGGTGGTGATGTCGCCGAAGTCTCTGCTGCGCCATCCGCTGGCGGTATCGACCCTCGACGAGCTGGCCAACGGCACCTTTATGCCGGCCATCGGTGAGATCGACGATCTTGATCCACAGGGGGTTAAGCGCGTTGTCCTCTGTTCTGGTAAGGTTTATTACGACCTGCTTGAGCAGCGCCGTAAGAACGACCAGAAAGACGTCGCCATTGTGCGTATTGAACAGCTGTATCCGTTCCCGCACCAGTCGGTGCAGGAGGCGTTAAAACCTTATGCCCACGTACATGATTTTGTCTGGTGCCAGGAAGAGCCGCTGAACCAGGGCGCATGGTACTGTAGCCAGCATCATTTCCGTGAAGTGATTCCGTTTGGGTCTGCTCTGCGTTACGCAGGCCGCCCGGCCTCTGCCTCTCCGGCAGTAGGTTATATGTCCGTTCACCAGAAGCAGCAGCAAGATCTGGTTAACGACGCGCTGAACGTCGATTAATTAAAGGATAAATAATGAGTAGCGTAGATATTCTTGTTCCCGACCTGCCTGAGTCCGTAGCTGATGCGACCGTGGCCACCTGGCATAAAAAACCGGGCGATAGCGTCCAACGTGATGAAGTTCTGGTAGAGATCGAAACTGATAAAGTGGTACTGGAAGTACCGGCGTCAGCGGACGGCATTCTTGATGCAGTGCTGGAAGAGGAGGGGACCACCGTCACCTCACGCCAGATCCTTGGTCGCCTGCGTGAAGGCAACAGTAACGGTAAAGAGAGCAGCGCGAAATCTGAAAGCAAAGAGTCGACTCCGGCTCAGCGTCAGCAGGCGTCTCTCGAAGAGCAGAACAACGAGGCGTTAAGCCCGGCGATCCGTCGTCTGCTGGCAGAGCACACTCTCGATGCTAATGCCATTAAAGGCACCGGCGTCGGTGGCCGTCTGACCCGTGAAGACGTCGAGAAGCACCTGGCGAAATCGTCCTCGGCAGCAGCAACCGAAGAGAAAGCACCGGCTACCGCCGCTGCCGCGCCTTCTGTTACCCCAGTGGCGGGCAACCGCTCTGAGAAACGCGTGCCGATGACCCGTCTGCGCAAACGCGTAGCCGAGCGTCTGCTGGAGGCAAAAAACTCCACTGCGATGCTGACCACCTTCAACGAAGTGAACATGAAGCCAATCATGGATCTGCGCAAGCAGTACGGTGACGCCTTCGAGAAGCGTCACGGCATCCGTCTGGGCTTTATGTCTTTCTACGTGAAAGCGGTTGTTGAAGCGCTGAAACGCTATCCGGAAGTGAACGCTTCTATTGATGGCGAAGATGTGGTCTACCACAACTACTTCGACGTCAGCATGGCGGTCTCCACCCCGCGTGGCCTGGTGACCCCGGTGCTGCGTGACGTCGACGCGCTGGGCATGGCCGACATCGAGAAGCGCATCAAAGAGCTGGCGGTCAAAGGCCGTGACGGCAAGCTGACCGTTGAAGATCTGACCGGCGGTAACTTCACCATCACCAACGGCGGCGTCTTCGGCTCGCTGATGTCTACGCCGATTATCAACCCGCCGCAGAGCGCCATTCTTGGCATGCACGCAATCAAAGATCGCCCGATGGCGGTGGATGGCAAAGTAGAGATCCTGCCGATGATGTACCTGGCGCTCTCCTACGATCACCGTCTGATTGATGGCCGTGAATCGGTAGGCTTCCTCGTGGCCATCAAAGAGCTGCTGGAAGATCCGACCCGTCTGCTGCTGGACGTGTAGTTTTCGCACGCTTGCCCGGCGGCGCGTTGTTCGCCGGGCCGATAAAATCATGACCTGACGATTACCTGAAAAATGGACGGAACAGATGAACTTACATGAATACCAGGCAAAACAGCTGTTTGCCCGCTACGGTTTACCCGCGCCGGTAGGCTATGCCTGCAATACGCCACGCGAAGCAGAAGAAGCTGCCTCTAAAATCGGCAGCGGCCCGTGGGTAGTCAAGTGCCAGGTACACGCCGGTGGCCGCGGTAAAGCGGGCGGCGTTAAAGTCGTTCACAGCAAAGAAGAGATCCGCGCATTCGCTGAGCACTGGCTGGGCAAGCGTCTGGTGACCTACCAAACGGATGCCAACGGCCAGCCGGTTAACCAGATCCTGGTAGAAGCCGCGACCGATATCGATAAAGAGCTCTACCTGGGTGCCGTCGTTGATCGCAGCTCCCGTCGTGTGGTGTTCATGGCCTCTACCGAAGGCGGCGTGGAAATTGAAAAAGTGGCGGAAGAGACACCACACCTGATCCACAAAGTGGCCCTCGACCCGCTGGCTGGCCCAATGCCGTACCAGGGACGTGAGCTGGCGTTTAAACTGGGTCTGGAAGGTAAGCAGGTTCAGCAGTTCACCAAAATCTTTATGGGCCTGGCGACTATCTTCCTTGAGCGCGACCTGGCGCTGATCGAGATTAACCCGCTGGTGATCACCAAACAGGGCGACCTGATCTGCCTCGACGGCAAACTGGGCGCTGATGGCAACGCGCTGTTCCGCCAGCCGGATCTGCGTCAGATGCGCGACCACTCTCAGGAAGACGCCCGTGAATCCCAGGCGGCACAGTGGGAGCTGAACTACGTTGCCCTCGACGGCAACATCGGCTGCATGGTGAACGGTGCGGGCCTGGCGATGGGTACGATGGATATCGTTAAGCTGCACGGCGGCGAACCAGCTAACTTCCTCGACGTAGGCGGCGGCGCAACTAAAGAGCGCGTAACCGAAGCGTTTAAAATCATTCTCTCCGACGATAAAGTGAAAGCCGTACTGGTTAACATCTTCGGCGGTATCGTGCGCTGCGACCTGATTGCCGACGGCATCATTGGCGCGGTGGAAGAAGTTGGCGTTAACGTTCCGGTAGTGGTTCGTCTGGAAGGGAACAACGCCGAACTGGGCGCACAAAAACTGGCTGACAGCGGCCTGAACATTATCGCAGCGAAAAGTCTGACGGACGCAGCACAGCAGGTTGTTGCCGCAGTGGAGGGGAAATAATGTCCATTCTGATCGACAAAAATACGAAGGTTATCTGCCAGGGCTTCACCGGTAGCCAGGGGACCTTCCACTCAGAGCAGGCTATCGCCTATGGTACGCAGATGGTTGGCGGCGTGACCCCAGGCAAAGGTGGCACCACGCACCTCGGTCTGCCGGTGTTCAACACCGTGCGCGAAGCGGTAGAAGCGACTGGCGCAACCGCCACCGTGATCTACGTTCCGGCTCCGTTCTGCAAAGACTCGATTCTGGAAGCTATTGATGCGGGCATTAAGCTCATCATCACCATCACCGAAGGTATCCCGACGCTGGATATGCTGACGGTGAAAGTGAAGCTGGATGAAGCGGGCGTGCGGATGATCGGTCCAAACTGCCCGGGTGTGATCACCCCAGGCGAGTGCAAAATCGGCATCATGCCGGGCCATATCCACCAGCCGGGTAAAGTCGGTATCGTCTCCCGCTCCGGTACGCTGACCTATGAAGCAGTTAAGCAGACCACCGACTACGGCTTCGGTCAGTCTACCTGCGTCGGTATCGGCGGTGACCCGATCCCTGGCTCTAACTTTATCGATATTCTGAAGCTGTTTGAAGCCGACCCGCAGACCGAAGCGATTGTTATGATCGGTGAGATCGGTGGTAGTGCTGAAGAAGAAGCAGCTGCCTATATCAAAGATCATGTGACCAAGCCGGTTGTTGGCTACATTGCTGGCGTGACCGCGCCGAAAGGCAAGCGTATGGGTCACGCAGGGGCGATCATCGCCGGTGGTAAAGGTACGGCAGATGAGAAGTTTGCCGCGCTGGAAGCCGCAGGGGTGAAAACCGTGCGTAGCCTGGCGGACATTGGCGAAGCGCTGAAATCTATTATTAAGTAAATAAGAAAATCTCGACATGGTTGGCCACCGTAAGGTGGCCTTTTTTATTGTCGGCATAAATGTTTTTTGAAATATTATACTCCTCTCGAATGTGTGCGGAAAAATAATCGATAGCGATCACGGTATAGCGAATATTTTTGCTAACAGTTCGGGCGTAATGATGAGGAGTGGTAGGATATCGCACAAAAGTAGCAGGGAGGCGGTATGCGAGGGAAGTTACCGAAAACAGAACTACTCATTACGTTCGAGGCCGTAGCGCGACATGAGAGCTATACCCGTGCGGCAGAAGAGCTGGCGTTGACGCAGAGTGCGGTATTTCGCCAGATGGCAGCGCTGCAGGCATTTCTTAATACCGAGCTGTTCAGCCATGCCAAAAAACGTATTTTCCTCAATGACGCAGGTAAGTATTATCTTGACCTGGTGCGGGATACGTTAAATAAATTTGAGCGCGATACGCATGCTATTATGACCTGGCAGCCAACCTCACGGGTTATAGAGCTGGCGGTTAACCCAACGTTAAGTACCCACTGGCTTATTCCAAAACTTGGCGAATTTAATAAAAGCTTCCCCGATGTCGTGGTTAATATTAACTCGCTGGCAAGCGTAGGGGATTTTCTTAACCGCGACTGTGATGCGGTCATCATGCGGGAGGATTTTTGCGCGCCCTTTGCGCGGGTCGACTCTCTCTTTGAAGAGGAGCTACTGCCGGTGTGCAGCAGAACGTTACCAGGCTACGCCGGGAAGAAGTTAACGGTTGAGCGACTGCTGGATACCGTTACGCTGCTGCATCAGAGCACACGTATCGAGAGCTGGGCCGAGTGGTTCGCGCTCTCCGGTATCAGCAGCCCCAGAGTCAAGCAGGGTCCGCGTTTTGACCTTATCTCAATGCTGATTGCGGCCGTTCGCTCGCGGCTGGGCGTTGCGCTGCTGCCACGCTTTTCCGTCCAGCAGGATCTCGATAACGGCAGTATGGTTATTCCCTGCGACGTGCCCATGCGTACCGGTAACCGTTTTATTCTGACCTGGCGGGATGACGGTATGGAGTCAGGGGGAATGCCGCTCTTCCGCGACTGGTTACTAAAACAGTCTGCGGTCGAACGGCATGCCTTACTTCAGACTCCGTGAGGGGCAGAGGTGACAGGCGTGATGCTGCTCAAACTGCTGGTAAAAGTTGTTGCCTTTGTTATCCACCAGGATAAAAGCAGGCAGACTTTTTACCTCCATCAACCATATCGCCTCCATCCCCAGTTCGGCATACTCTACGCAGCGCAGACTCCTGACATACTCCTGCGCCAGCAACGCCGCTGCGCCACCGATGCTGCCCAGACTAAACCCACCGTGTCTGGCACAGGCGTCGGTGACCTGCTGGCTGCGATTGCCTTTCGATAGCATCACCAGGCTTCCCCCCGCGGCCTGAAAGGCATCAACATAACCGTCCATCCGTCCCCCGGTTGTCGGTCCCAGGGATCCTGCGATGCCGCCCTCCGGCGTTTTTGCGGGACCCGCGTAGTAGACAATATGGTTCTTCATGTACTCCGGCAGAGCTTCACCCGCATCCAGCCTGGCTTTAAGCCTGGCGTGGGCAATATCCCGGGCGACAATCAGTGGACCGCTCAGGGAGACGCGGGTGCCCACCGGATAACGCGACAGCTCGACCATGACTTCATTTAGCGGCCGGTGCAAATCGATTCTGATTTCGTTGCAGTGGTATGGCACACGCAGTTTTTCGGGAATAAACCGTCCCGGATCCTGCTCCAGCTTCTCCAGCCAGATCCCGTGACGATTGATTTTAGCTTTGATATTACGATCTGCAGAGCAGGAGAGGGCCAGCGCAATCGGGCAGGAGCCGCCGTGCCGCGGCAGACGAATGACCCGGATGTCGTGGGCAAAATATTTACCGCCAAACTGCGCGCCAATGCCCAACTCCCGGCTGGCGTTAAGCAGCGTTGACTCCAGATGCAGATCGCGAAACGCCTGGCCAAGCTCACTGCCGCTGGTGGGCAGCGTATCGTAGTATTTTGTTGATGCCAGTTTGGCAACTTTCAACGCCTGGTCGGCAGAGGTGCCGCCGACGACGAAGGCAATATGGTACGGCGGACAGGCGGCGGTACCGAGGGCCTGCATTTTAGCGATCAAGAAGGGGAGCAGCCTCTCAGGATCGAGAATAGACCGGGTCTCCTGAAACAGCGCTGCCTTGTTAGCCGAGCCGCCGCCTTTGTTAATAAACAGAAATTTATACTCTTCCCCTGCGGTTGCCGCGATATCGATCTGCGCAGGCAGGTTAGTGCCGGTATTTACCTCAGTATACATATCCAGCGGTGCGTTTTGAGAGTAGCGCAGGTTGTGCTCCTGAAAGGTATCGTAGATACCCTGGCTTAACGCCTCGGCATCGTTGCCGCCGGTCCAGATCGCCTGCCCTTTTTCGGCTACGATGGTCGCCGTGCCGGTATCCTGGCAGTTGGGGAGAACGCCTCTGGCTGAGACCTCAGCATTACGTAGCAGCTGCAGGGCAACATAACGATCGTTGTCGCTGGCTTCGGGATCGTGCAGAATCGACGCAACCTGTTTAATATGCGCGGTGCGTAAGAAGAACGAGGCCTCATAAAATGCCTGCTTCGCCAGCAGGGTTAATCCCTGCGGGTCGACGCTAATAAGGGTTTTATTGTCTGCTTCGTTGACCGACACAAACTGGTCGCTTACAAGATAATACTCGGTTGGATCCGTATCGTGTGGAAAAGGTTCTTGCCAGATAAAAGGTTTAGCCATAATCGTTTCTCATTATCTTCGCTATTTAAACCGCGCGGATGCGCGGTGTTTGTAGTGATTACTGCCTGTTAAACGCTCTCGCTGCTTAAATCCCGCCCCGGCTGCGCCGCTTTTCCACGGCACCCTTCACCAAAGTGTTCACCCTCCCAACGGCTGACCAGAGCAGCGCCCATAGCGTTACTCATCACGTTGGTGGCAGAGCGACCCATATCGAGGAAGGGATCAACACCCATCAACAGAATTAGTCCGGCCTCCGGAATATTGAACTGGTTGAGGGTGGCGGCAATAACCACCAGCGAGGCACGCGGTACACCGGCCATGCCCTTGGAGGTCAGCATCAGGATAAGCAGCATGGTGATCTGCTCTCCCATACCAAGGTGAATATTGCACGCCTGAGCGATAAAAATGGTGGCAAAGGAGCAGTACGCCATCGAGCCGACAAGGTTAAATGAGTAGCCAATCGGCAGGACAAAACTGGCAATTTTTGGCGAGACGCCAAACTTCTCCAGCGCCTTCAGCGTACCGGGAAAGGCCGCTTCCGAACTGGAGGTAGTAAAGGCCAGCAGGGCAGGCTCGGAGATCCCCCTGGTTAAGCGGATCACGCAGGGGCCAATAATGACGAAAGAGGCGCCGATTAAAATTATCCACAGCAGCGCAAGCGTCATATAAAACTCGCCCATAAAGATCCCGGCGCTAATCAGTACGCCCAGCCCGCGCTCTGCGATCATGGCGGAGATAGCGGCAAACACCGTAAAGGGGGCGAAGAGCATAACGTAGCCGGTAATTTTGAGCATCACCTCAACCAGCGAGTCCAGCACGTGTACGATGGGGGCGCCTTTATCGCCAATTGCCGCCAGCCCGCAGCCTAAGAAGATGGAAAAAACCACAATCTGCAGCACTTCATTTCGCGCCATAGCATCGACGATGCTGGTGGGAATAGCGTGTGAAACAAAGACCTTAAAGGTAAAAGGTTCAGCCTTTAGCGCAGCGACGCTGGCAGCGTCGTGAGCAACAAAGTTGATTCCGTTCCCGGGCTGAAAAATATTGACAATAACCAGGCCTAAGGCAATGGAGATCAGCGAGGCGCAGATAAACAGAAACAGGGTTTTGGAGAAAATTCGGCCCAACGTTTTTGCATCGCCCATTTTAGCGATCCCAACAACCAGGGTTGAGATAATTAACGGCGCGATGATCATTTTTATTAAACGTAGAAATATCGCGGTCAGAATAGAGATGTCCTGTGAATAGGCTTTAGCCGTCGCAGGCGAGGCAACCAAATTAACTATAAATCCGGCAATAATACCCAGTACCAGACCCGCGATAATCATCGTGGTTAAGCTTTTCGACTTCATTTTCACTCCATCGGATTGAGGCGCTGGTAGCGCAAAGATTAGGTTTTCAATTTTGTCTAATGACCAGCAGTTTTTAGAAAGGGGTACGCAGCGACGTACCCCGTAGAGGGTTAGGGTTATCTGTGTTAAATATCAAAAACGATGTCTAATAGCGGCGCATGTTGCTGTGCGCCATATACGTCGTTATCGCCCCTGTTACCTGAGACGACACTCCTCGGTAAAACAGCTTTAACAGCGTTGGCCGGATCGAACCAGATAAGGCGGGGGAGCTGCTGCTCACCAAGGTGGTACAGATCGGCAATACGCTGCGCGGTCAGCTGCCCGGAAGCTTTAATCGCCAGATAGTCACTCTGCTGCCTGAAGAGAATATCCAGCACCAGCTCATAGGGTCCGGCGTTTTTAGAGCGGATAACCAAGGCTAAAGAACGTATGGACTGTTTCATGCCTGCACTCCTTCCGGCGTGACCTGTTCAAGGACGAAGGGGAACTGCAACGCCTCGCTTGCCTCAATAAGGTGGTAGACAGAGAATTCATAAACCGCGCCGCACTGAACGTCCGAAGGCGAAAAGGGGAACGCCAGGTTGCCCGCTGTGGCGATTCGACCTTCGTAGCCGTAGTGCAGCAGCGTTGAGCGCACCAGCGAGCAGACGCTATTAGCAAGCGGCTGCTCCGGAGCCACGACGTCGAGCACGATCCCCAGCTCGTGTCCGGCCTGCGGAACCGGCTCATGTTCGCCCATCACGCCGTTTTTGCCATACAGATGGAAGGTAATGCGGATCTCTTCTGCGTTAAGACCCAGGTTGCTGACGACGCTGGACTTCACCTCCTCAAGGATGGTCTCAATCCCGGCGATCATGATGGGATCGCGGACCCCTGCGATAGTCAGGCAGCGATAGCCCACCAGTCGAGCACCCTCAAGTTTTAGCCGGTAGGGCGTGGTCTCGTGGCGAGAGCCGCTGACGTAAACCTCTCGCTCATTAACCGCTTTGAAGGTACAGGCTTGCAAATTAAGCACGCCGCCAGGGCCGGGCAGAAAATAGGGGTCAGATTTTTCATACAGCGTATGGGCCGCCGCAGAGGTTTCGGTAAACTTCCGTTTCGGGTTGAATGCTTTCAGGGTGAAGCCCGTGTCGTCGAGGATCCCCATAGCGCAGTCCGATCCCGATCCCGGCGTGGCGGCAATTGCGGCGCATTCGAGGATCTTTCCACAGTGTAGCGCCAGCCCCTCGTCAAAACCCTGCATTACAGGCAGCGCCGCAAAGCAGGCCGGATCGTATGCCCGTCCGCCCAGCACCACCTGCGCACCTGCTGCCAGCGCCCGCTGGAAAGGCTCCACGCCCATCTGCGCCACAATAGAGGTGCTGTCATCAATATCCTGATGGGTTAATGGGGGAACAAAGTCGAGGGCCGTAATCTTGCCTGCATCCAGCGCCTGATGAACGATCTGCTTGTCGACATCGGCGGGAATCGTTGCCAGCGTAAATGAGAGCTGCTCCTCCCGGGCGATCTCCAGAACGATTTCACGGCACCAGGCGAGATGCGGAGCGGCACCTGAGCCGCCCGCTGTACCAATAACTACCGGTATACCCTGTTTAACCCCAGCCGAGATCATGTAGCGTAGATCGCGTTTCACCCCGGCGCGATCGGTAAAAGGTTTACCCGCGCCGAGATAGTGCGGTCCGGGATCGGACGAGCCTGCATCCACGGCGATCAGATCCGGGGATTCAGCCAGCGCGCTGAAAAAGCTCTCCTCCGGAAAGCCGTAGCCGAGAATAGCGGTCGGCGACAGGATCTTAAACGTCTTTGCCATCGCTCAGCTCCTTGCCTGGAGGAGCGCAAGCGTGCGCTGCATTTCGTTAAAGACGATGTTCAGACCTTCGTCGAACCCCATGCCAGGCTTAATTAACATACGCATGGGACGGGCGGCGAGGGCAACGTGAACGCAGGTTCTGGCGCTTACCTCCGTCTCGTTGCAGGTTCCGCCCTGGTAGGCCTCCATGCCATGCTTGTTACAGTAGAGCACCGCATCAACAATGTTGTGGATGCTGCCCAGATCGGGCGTCTTGATCTGCACCATGTGGCAGCTGCCTGCGTCGGTGAAGTCGACGATATCCTGATAGGTGTTGCACCACTCATCGGCAACGATTTTGACCCCAGAGCCGAGCTTCGTCAGCTCGCGGGTGATTGCCGTCAGGAGGCGGATCTGATCGGCTTTATTACCTGCATCAACCGGTCCCTCAATATAGAGCGGCAGACCCTGCGTCTCTTTCTCCAGGCTGGCGATATAGTGCGCGCAGCGCTGCGGATCCTGATCGAAAATCAGGCCGATGGTGCCGTAGACGTCAATATGCAGGGTAGGGCGGTAACGCGGGCTGGTGCGCAGGGTCATCACGCGGTTTGCCAGCCAGCGTACATATTCGCGCAGCTTCTCACCGTCGTGCCCCAGCTTCTCTTCCACGTTGTTAATCAGCGCATGGGGCAGGACGTTCACGCCCTTGAGGATCATTTTATCGACGGCAATATAGCGGTCATCTCCGCTCTGGCCAAACAGCGGGATCGGCTCGGCAACCGTAGGTAGCTGCCACTCATCGGCGATAACTTCCGTTTTTAACCGACCCGTTGCCAGCGCGGCGGCATCCAGCAGCGCCTGTGAAAGGCCATAGCGAACTGCGGTGTGCAGCAGTTGGCCCTCAATACGCAGATTGTCAAAAAAGCGCGCGTTTGGCAGGAAAGCCTGCACGTCACGGCCCTCCAGCAGCGGCTTAATATGGTCGTTGAGCCACGGAATAAAATGTTCTGCCAGAAAGAGAGGATCGCGCCCGCCAGCACCGGAGTACTGCACCGCCGCACAGTCACCGACGGCAACGCTCCCGTTCTCCAGAATCAGCTGCACGCAGACACACTCTCCGGCCTGACGCACTGAGGTAAAGCCCGGCGTCACCGGCTGGCCGGTATAGATAAAGCCGTCATGGTCAGCACCGTTTTTGATAGCCTGCTGATCGTCAAAATAGAAGGAGGAGTAACCTGCGGTAAAAATCGCCTGTTTAATTTTCATTCTGGTCTTCCTATTAACTTGCTGTGGGATACGGCATTGATATCGTCAACTACCATCTGGAATGAGGCGGGACGGCGTTCGACGCTGGCGCGTGCGGCAACAAAGTCGTGGTGCATCGCCAGGATGTCATCCGGTAGCGGGACGGCACCGGCCTCTAAGATGCGGATAGCGCCTGCGTTGTCGCGTACCGGGGTCATCTTGCCTGCGTTACAGGCTGCCGGTGCGAAGGGGATGTCCAGCACGCCAGCTTCAAAGGCCAGCACCGTGCCGCGGGCGATATCCCCTTTACCAAGAGCAAAGACGTGGTCCAGTACGGCGCGGACTTCGCGTTTGATCAGCTCAACCTCAAGGTCGACGGCGCGGCAGGCGGGGAAGGGCTGATCGCGAACCATGTTAAGCATCTGGCGGGATGCCTTAAGCCCCTGGGCATTAGCGGCGGCGGTAGGAATGCCGAAGGCTTCATGCGGGCTTTTGGTAATGACTTTGGTTGCGCCCGCCATTCCGGCAACGGCTGCGCCCCAGGCGATCACTGAGAACGCTTTTGCTTCATCCTCCGGGAAGCCGCCCATCCACTGGTGGAAGACGGTGCTTAGCTCATAGTCTTCGTAGCCCTGCTGGCGGAAGTAATCATGAGAGAGTTCGCGCAGTGCTTTAACGGCGGCAACGTCCTGTGTCAGGCTGCCCACCTGGCCATAGCCCACCGTAATGGAGCGCACACCCTGCTCCAGCGCCAGTAAGCCTTCAATGATGGCAACCGCGTGCGACATAAACGGCGGGATCAGCGTGCCGGTCAGGGGGCCGAAAGGTTCGCGGTTGATGCGGATGCCGTGCTCTTCATACAGGCCAATCAGGCGATCGCAGTACTGCCAGTCGCGCAGGGATTTTTCGAGGGTGACGCGCTTTGCGTAGGGAATGTTGTAGGAGATGCCGCCCCCCTCATAGCTGGTAAACCCGCTGGCGATGGAGATCTCAGCCAGCAGCCGGGCATCCGGAGTACCGTGCCTTACCTGAAGCGGTTTCTGCAAGGACTCGGTCAGATGACGACAGGCAGCAACGCCATGGTTAACGACCGGTAAGCCATTAAGTTTTGAGGTGCCTGCTTCGATCGATTTTTGGATGCCCACCGCCGCCTCTTCGTAGCGGTTCAGGCGAGTGTAAGCATCAATGGTGGTGGGCAGCAGATCGCACTCCTGCTCCAGCACTTTTAGCAGCGCAATATGTTCGTCCAGCAGCGCCACGCCTGCGCGAGGCTGGCTGAGGGTCAAACCCTGTTCATCTGCTATGCGTAGCGCACGGGCGAAGTTTTTGGCCTCCGGAATGGTCTGCTGGTACTTTACGCCATCTTCGAAATGGGTAACGTCCTTCCCGGTAGGCCAGGTGTCCAGAACGCCTTGCCGCTCAGACATAAAATCGTCATGGGTTATCTTTTGATTGCTGAGTTCCATTCGTTGCTACCTTGGGTTTGGGGTTAAACAGTGAATGCTGGCGAGGGCGGCCGCCTGGGGGTAGAGTCTTGCGGCATTAGCCAGCAGGGGGATAAGGCCTTTTTCATCACGGTAGTAGTCAAACTGCGCGGGCAGCAGGATCCGGTTGCCGCGCGCATCAAGATCGCGATATTTAAGCCAGCGGTGAATATCAAATGACGCTGCGCGCGATAGCCAGCCGCCGGAGCCGACCACTTTACGTACGGGGGTAAGATCGCGCCCGGTTTGCAGATCGACCGTGCCAACGCAGGTGGCTACCGCTTTTTTTGTTCCTGCATGGCGCTCACTGGCATAGGCTACGCAGAGCCCGGCCAGCAGGGTATCGAAGCGCTGCTCTTCAGGGCCTGCAGGCAGGCAGCCGGGACAGGCAACCAGTTTGTTGAGATAGCGATAGAATGCGGCATAGCGGTCGGGCTGCGAGGCAAAAAGCGTATCGATAAGCGCTCTGGCACTTTCACCCACAACCGCAGCAGAGACCCGCATCCCTAAATCGCCCTCAACGGTGCGTTTGACAAAGGGTTCAGGCAGGCCGTGTAGTACGGTATCCGGCGAGAGGGTATTGGCGCAGGCGGAGTAAACGTCGGTGGTTGCGCCGCCCATATCAATCAGCATGAACGACCGCCAGGCGTCATCATGCTGGCTCATTAACTTAACCAGCTCAAACACCGTCCAGGGCGTAGGCATCGGTGTCTCGCCTGTCTCGTCAACGATAACATCCAGCCCTTTTCCCTTCACGATGTGGGAGAGGAAAATGTCACAGATCGCCTGACGAGCGGGGAGGGGGTTAGGTGAGTCCAGCTCGGGCAGAATGTTATCCACCACGGTAAGCTGCTTATGAGCCAGCAGTTGTGCAACTTCGGATTGAATATCGCGATTGCCAGCGTAGACGATCGCGCACTCCAGCCCGGACGCGGCAAGCAGCCGTGCGTTGTCCAGGCCATAGCGCGTCTCTCCTCCGTCTGTTCCTCCGGCGAACAGCAGAATATCGGGTGGGGAGGCCTCAAGCTGGCGTATATCCTGCGGCGTCAGCCTGTAGGCATAATAGTTGGCGATTTTAGCCCCTGCTGAATGGGCAGTCACTTTTGCGGCCTCAAGGGTAATGGAGGGCACTAAACCCATTGCGGCGACCGCCAGCCCGCCTTTAGCCGAAGAGGAGTATTTAAGCGTGACGTCACCACGTCTAAGCAGCGGTTTGGCATCCTTAACGCCCAGCAGCGAGTTCAGAGTGGCAAAAAAACCATCGGCGAGGGAGTGGATGGTGGTTGGCGTGACCGCCTGGTTAAGAAGCCTGAGGGTGTTATCACCGCCTATTTCAAAAAGAGCAGCCTTGGTCCAGGTTGAACCAATATCAACAGATACCGTACGCATCACACAACCTCTTCTGGCTGTGAAAGGCAATTAGTTAATTTATTGTTAATATCAGTGGCAATTAATTGGCAAACCTCTTCCAGATCGTGGCTCGGAGAAAAAACGCGATCGAAGCCCATAGCCTTAAATGTGCTCTCAATTTCAGTAAAGTCGTGTTTGCCGACCACCAAATTGCCGCCGACGTATAGGAGAACCTCGCCAATTCCTCGTTCGATGCAGCGCTCACGTAAACCCAGGCAGTCAATATCACCGTGGCCGTAAATAGATGAGACCACGATAGCATTGGCCCCGGTTTCGATCGCGGCATCAATGTACTCATCCTGACTGACCATCACGCCGAGGTTGATTACCCGAAAGTCGTGGGCGGTAAAAACGCGGTCCAGAACCTTGTTGCCAACCGCATGGCAGTCGGCACCAATTACGCCAATAACGAGCGTTGCTTTTTTCATGGGACATCCTCAATTAATTTATTGCTAACATTTGCGTCAGTCAGACTTAGAAGCACAACGGTATGGAATAGGGGCGAGTGTGAGGGGGAGGACCGGTGGCAGGCAATTGATCTATTTTCAATTGTTCTTTCTTTAAATGAGTTTTTTATCTTTTTTTAATATAAAAAATCAATAAAAACAGTTGATTAGATTGTTTTCCCTCTGTTTTTTTAATAATAAGTTGAGGTTTTTGTAAATTGATTAATAGGGTGAATTGTGAGCCTCTTCTAAAAGTGCAACCGCAGTGCGCTACGGCTGGTTAAATATTTAATAAGGTTGAGTGTAGATATAATTAGATGGTATACATCAAGCTATCGCATTATTAGTATGTTATTGCGGAGAGGTTTTTCTCGGGGCGAGATACTATTTTTTAACCATCATGTTTACATTGGAACATATTTTTAACATATCATTTACCATGTGACCCATGGCGATACATTATTAACAATGAGAGTGAAAATTGATTTAGATCAATATTTAAAGCATGGAAAAAATTTCTAAAAACCGTTAAATTGTCGCTGATCAAAAGGGTCGAAAAGTTGTAAACTGGCGATAAATTGATCCCCGTCGAAAAACATAAAAAAGGTTTATTAAAAACCTATTTATTGTAAGGGATTTGCGGCGTAATATATCGCGAGATCAATTTTGGATTTATTAACCTGTCTGTAACTTTTCTTTGCGGCTGTCTGCTCTCATGCGCACCAGTCCCAGTGAAAAGCAATAGATAATTTTGTATTGGGGCATGTGTGTGGACCCTCTCTAACGGGGGTTGCTCTCGAAGTCTTCATGCGATGCGCAAGGAGTCATGATGTTAGATATAGTCGAACTGTCACGCTTGCAGTTTGCCTTAACCGCGATGTACCACTTCCTGTTTGTTCCTTTAACGCTTGGTATGGCGTTTTTGCTGGCAATCATGGAAACGGTCTACGTTCTGTCCGGCAAACAAATCTATAAAGATATGACCAAGTTCTGGGGCAAGTTGTTTGGTATCAACTTTGCGCTGGGCGTGGCCACCGGTCTGACCATGGAGTTCCAGTTCGGGACTAACTGGTCCTATTACTCTCACTACGTAGGCGATATCTTTGGTGCACCGCTGGCCATCGAAGGCCTGATGGCGTTCTTCCTTGAATCCACCTTTGTTGGCCTGTTCTTCTTTGGCTGGGATCGTTTAGGCAAAGTGCAGCACATGGCGGTGACCTGGCTGGTTGCGCTGGGCTCTAACCTCTCGGCGCTGTGGATCCTCGTCGCCAACGGCTGGATGCAGAACCCGATCGCGTCGGATTTCAACTTTGAAACCATGCGCATGGAGATGGTGAGCTTCTCTGAGTTGGTACTGAACCCGGTTGCCCAGGTGAAATTTGTTCACACCGTGGCGGCGGGCTACACCTGCGGCGCGATGTTCATCCTTGGCATCAGCTCCTACTACCTGCTGCGCGGCCGCGACATGGCGTTCGCCAAACGCTCCTTTGCGATTGCTGCCAGCTTCGGCATGGCTGCCGTGCTCTCTGTTATTGTTCTGGGCGATGAGTCCGGCTATGAGATGGGCGATGTGCAGAAAACCAAACTGGCTGCTATTGAAGCCGAGTGGGAGACCCAGCCAGCACCGGCAGCGTTTACCCTGTTTGGTGTGCCGGATCAGGATAAGCAAGAGAACAATTTTGCTATTCAGATTCCGTATGCTTTAGGCATTATCGCCACGCGTTCGGTTGATACACCTGTTATTGGCCTGAAAGACCTGATGGTGCAGCACGAAGAGCGTATCCGTAACGGGATGAAGGCTTATCAACTGCTGGAAGAGCTGCGTGCGGGGTCGACCGACCAGAACGTGCGTGACCAGTTCAACAGCATGAAGAAAGACCTTGGCTACGGCATGCTGCTGAAGCGCTATACGCCTAACGTCACCGATGCCACCGAAGACCAGATCAAACAGGCTACGCAGGACTCTATCCCACGCGTTGCACCGCTCTACTTCGCGTTCCGTATCATGGTGGCCTGTGGCGTGCTAATGCTGCTGATCTTCGCTATCTCATTCTGGACCGTTTGCCGTAACCGTATTGGCAGCAAATCCTGGCTGCTGCGCGCCGCACTGTACGGTATTCCGCTGCCGTGGATCGCTATCGAAACCGGCTGGTTCGTTGCAGAGTATGGCCGTCAGCCGTGGGCGATTGGTGAGGTGCTGCCAACCGCCGTCGCGAACTCCTCGCTGACAGTAGGCGATCTGCTGTTCTCTATGATCCTTATCTGCGGCCTCTATACGCTGTTTATGGTGGCGGAGGTGTTCCTGATGTTCAAATTTGCTCGCCTTGGGCCGAGCAGTCTGAAAACGGGTCGCTACCACTACGAGCAGGCTAACGTTGAGACCGATACGCAGTATCGTCAGTCCACCGTTTCTTCTCAGCCGGCACGCTAAGACAGGAGTCGTCACATGATCGATTATGAAGTATTACGTTTTATCTGGTGGCTGCTGGTTGGCATTCTGCTGATTGGCTTTGCGGTCACCGACGGCTGGGATATGGGCGTGGGAATGTTAACCCGCTTCCTGGGTCGTAACGACACCGAACGCCGGATTATGATCAACTCTATTGCGCCGCACTGGGATGGTAACCAGGTGTGGCTGATCACCGCCGGCGGCGCGTTGTTTGCTGCCTGGCCGATGGTCTACGCCGCTGCCTTCTCCGGCTTCTATGTCGCGATGATCCTGGTGCTGGCCTCGCTCTTCTTCCGTCCAGTCGGTTTTGACTACCGATCCAAGATTGAAGATCCGCGCTGGCGCAACATGTGGGACTGGGGCATCTTTATCGGTAGCTTTGTGCCGCCGCTAGTGATTGGCGTCGCCTTCGGTAACCTGCTGCAGGGCGTACCGTTCCATATGGACGAGTACATGCGCCTCTTCTATACCGGCAACTTTTTCCAGCTGCTGAACCCGTTTGGTCTGCTGGCGGGCGTAGTGAGCGTGGCGATGATCCTGACGCAGGGTGCAACCTACCTGCAGATGCGTACCGCAGGCGAAGTGTATGTCCGTTCCCGGACGACTACCCAGGTGGCGGCGCTGGTAACTATGGTCTGCTTCGCGCTGGCAGGTGTTTGGGTGATGTTCGGCATTGATGGCTATGTGGTGACCTCGACTATCGATCATCACGCGGCGTCTAACCCGCTGACCAAACAGGTGGCCCGTGAAGCTGGTGCCTGGCTGGTGAACTTCAACAACATGCCGATCCTGTGGGCTATCCCGGCGCTGGGCGTTGTGCTGCCGCTGTTTACCTTTGTTGCGGGTCGTCTGAACAGATCGGCATGGGCATTCCTCTTCTCGTCCCTGACGCTGGCATGCATTATTTTGACCGCAGGCATTGCAATGTTCCCGTTCATCATGCCGTCCAGTACCGTGCTGAATGCCAGCCTGACCATGTGGGATGCGACATCCAGCCAGATGACGCTGAACCTGATGACCTGGGTCGCCGCGGTCTTTGTACCCATTATTCTGCTCTACTCCTCATGGTGCTACTGGAAAATGTTCGGTCGCATTACCAAAGAGCATATTGAAAGCAACACGCACTCTCTGTACTAAGTAAGGAGCATACAATGTGGTATTTCGCATGGATTTTAGGAACGCTTCTTGCCTGTGCATTTGGCGTGATTACCGCCCTGGCGCTGGAGCACGTTGAAGCGACTCAGGCAGGTAAAGAAAAAGCCTGATGGAAAGTCTTATCGCAAAACTCTATGCGGTAATGGATAAGGGCCCGCTCAGGGCCCTTTCCCTGGTAATGGCGCTGGTGCTGGCAGGCTGCATGTTCTGGGATCCGACCCGCTTTGCAGCGAAAACCAGCGATCTGGCTATCTGGCATGGGCTGTTATTGATGTGGGCCGTCTGTGCAGGCGTAATACACGGCGTTGGCTTTCGTCTGCAAGGCGTTCAATGGCAGGGTGTTTTTTGCCCGCTTATAGCCGATATCGTGCTTGTCCTGGGGCTTATTTTTTTCTTCTTTTGAATGAGAAATGTCCGTTAACGATATGGGCTTTCATAAGCCCATAAATTTTTACGCTGCGTTTACTTCAACCCATTCCAAACCACCTTTCCCCCGCGTATAGTAGCAGCGTTTGAACGCTCTACTTATGTTGCATTACCGGGATGTAAAGTGAATACAACGTTATTTCGATGGCCGGTTCGTGTGTACTATGAAGATACCGATGCCGGTGGTGTGGTTTACCATGCCAGCTACGTCGCTTTTTACGAGAGAGCACGCACGGAGATGCTGCGACATCACCACTTTAGCCAGCAGGTTTTGTTGGCAGAGCGTGTAGCATTCGTGGTACGCAAAATCACGCTGGAGTATTTTGCACCCGCCAGACTCGACGATATGCTCGAAGTCCAAACGGAAATTACATCAATGCGTGGAACCTCTCTGGTTTTCACGCAGCGGATCGTCAATGCAGAGAATATGGTGCTGAACGAAGCTGAGGTACTGATTGTCTGCGTTGATCCACTCTTAATGAAGCCTCGTGCGCTTCCCAAGTCTATTGTCGCGGAGTTTA
Organism: Pseudescherichia sp.; assembly: GCA_039594205.1. Taxonomy (GTDB): domain Bacteria; phylum Pseudomonadota; class Gammaproteobacteria; order Enterobacterales; family Enterobacteriaceae; genus Pseudescherichia. The sequence goes on from JBCNNW010000057.1 coordinate 21,574, forward strand.
AGCAGTGACTGACATGAACATCCTTGATTTGTTCCTGAAGGCAAGCCTTCTGGTCAAACTTATCATGTTGATTTTGATTGGTTTTTCTATCGCATCCTGGGCAATCATTATTCAGCGAACGCGTATTCTTAACGCTGCTACCCGTGAAGCCGAAGGGTTCGAGGACAAATTCTGGTCCGGTATCGAGCTTTCTCGCCTCTATCAGGAGAGCCAGGGCCGCCGTGAAAACCTTGCTGGCTCAGAGCAGATCTTCTACAGCGGATTTAAAGAGTTTGCTCGTCTGCACAAGGCGAATAGCCATGCCCCAGAGGCAATCGTGGAAGGGGCATCCCGTGCGATGCGTATCTCCATGAGCCGCGAACTGGAGACCCTGGAGACGCATATACCGTTCCTGGGTACCGTCGGCTCTATTAGCCCGTACATCGGCCTGTTCGGTACGGTCTGGGGGATTATGCACGCCTTTATCGCGCTGGGCGCGGTGAAGCAGGCGACGCTGCAGATGGTTGCGCCAGGGATTGCGGAAGCGCTAATCGCTACCGCTATCGGCCTGTTTGCCGCCATTCCTGCAGTTATGGCCTATAACCGCCTGAACCAACGCGTCAATAAGCTTGAGCTGAGCTACGACAACTTTATGGAAGAGTTCACCGCAATTCTGCATCGTCAGGCGTTTACCAGCACCGAGAGCAATAAGGGGTAAGCCATGGCCAGAACACGCGGTCGGGGTCGTCGTGAGCTAAAGTCCGAGATCAACATTGTACCGTTACTCGACGTGCTGCTGGTGCTGCTGCTGATTTTTATGGCAACGGCACCCATTATCACGCAGAGCGTAGAGGTAGACCTACCGGATGCGACCGAGTCGCAGACCGTCAGCTCTAATGACGATCCGCCGGTTATCATTGAGGTTTCCGGCGTGGGTCAGTACAGCGTGGTAGTGGAAAAAGATCGTATGGATCAGCTGCCGCCGGAGCAGGTCATTGCTGAAGCGCAACGTCGCCTGCAATCCAATCCGAAAACGGTCTTCTTAATCGGTGGCGCAAAAGAAGTGCCTTACGATGAAATAATTAAAGCGCTGAACCTGCTCCATAGCGCAGGCGTGAAGTCGGTTGGTTTAATGACCCAGCCTATCTAATCCGCTGCTGAGCAGGCAGACAGTTTTTGGGAACCGAGAGTGTCAAAGGCAACCGAACAAAACGACAAGCTTAAACGAGCGATCACGATTTCAGCGGTGCTGCACGTCATTCTGTTTGCAGCGCTGATCTGGAGCTCGTTTGATGAGCATATAGATGCCTCTGCAGGCGGCGGCGGTGGTTCGGCCATTGACGCCGTCATGGTCGATCCCGGCGCGGTCGTGCAGCAGTATAATCGTCAGCAACAGCAGCAGGCGAGCGCGAAGCGTGCAGAAGAGCAGCGTGAAAAACAGGCGCAACAGCAGGCGGAAGAGCTGCGTGAAAAGCAGGCCGCCGAGCAGGAGCGTCTGAAGCAGCTGGAAAAAGAGCGTTTGCAGGCGCAGGAGCAGGCCCGCGAGCAGGCCCAGCAGCAGAAACAGGCTGAAGAGGCGGCGAAACAGGCGCAGGAGAAACAGAAGCAGGCTGAAGAAGCCGCGGCGAAGGCGGCGGCTGATGCGAAAGCGCAGGCCGATGCTCAGGCGAAGGCAGCAGAAGAGGCGGCACAGAAAGCCGCAGCGGATGCGAAAGCCAAAGCCGTAGCCGAGGCAAAAGCAGCGGCCGACGCGGCGAAGAAAGCCGCAGCGGACGCCCAGAAGAAAGCTGAAGCCGAGGCCGCGAAGAAAGCGCAGCAGGACGCAGAGAAGAAAGCCCAGGCCGATGCCGCTAAGCAGGCAGCAGAGAAAGCCGCGGCAGAAAAAGCGGCCGCCGCTGCCGAGAAGGCTGCCGCTGCAAAAGCCGCTGCGGCAGAAAAGGCCGCTGCCGAGAAGAAAGCAGCTGCTGAGAAGGCTGCTGAAGCGAAAGCTGCTGCAGCCGCAGAAAAAGCCGCGGCTGCGAAAGCCGCTGCGGCAGAAAAAGCGGCCGCTGATAAGAAAGCCGCCGCCGAAAAAGCGGCTGCGGCGAAGAAAGCTGCAGCAGCAGAGAAAGCCGCTGCTTCAGACGTTGACGATCTTTTCGGTGATCTGAGTTCAGGTAAGAATGCACCGAAAACCGGCGGTGGCGCGAAAGGAAGTGGGCAGCCAGCTAAAGATAGCGGAACTAGCGGGGCTAATGGTGGCGCGTCTGGTGCCGATATTAGTGCCTATGCTGCGCAGATTCGTAATGCGATTCAGAGCCGTTTATACGGAGCTGACTTATATGCAGGTAAATCCTGTGTGTTACATATTAAATTGGCACCAGATGGCTTGCTGTTAGATGTCACGCAGGAAGGGGGGGATCCAGCCCTATGTCAGGCCGCTCTGACAGCGGCAAAAACGGCCAGGATTCCTAAACCGCCTAGTAAAGACATTTACGAGAAAGTAAAAGATGCCAAACTGGACTTCAAACTGTAATGTTTTCCCACGTCTAATGGGAAAAACAGGCTAAGGTTGAGGTTGGTTACTGATAGTTTGTTTATTTGAGTTTGTTAACCTTATGCTAAATTATCGTGGGTAATGTTACTCAGATAAGGGAGATATGATGAAGCAGGCATTACGTGTAGTGTTTGGTTTTTTAGTGCTGTGGGCGGCCGTGCTGCACGCGGAAGTGCGCATCGAGATTACCCAGGGCGTGGACTCAGCGCGCCCGATTGGTGTGGTTCCTTTCCAGTGGGCGGGGCCTGGCGCTGCGCCTGAAGATATCGGCGGCATTGTTGGCGCTGACCTGCGCAACAGCGGCAAGTTCAACCCGCTGGATCGCTCTCGTCTGCCGCAGCAGCCGGGCAGCGCTCAGGAAGTTCAGCCTGCAGCCTGGTCTGCGCTGGGCATTGATGCCGTGGTCGTTGGGCAGGTTACGCCTAATCCGGACGGTAGCTACACCGTGGCGTATCAGCTGGTAGATACCGGCGGCGCGCCGGGTACCGTGCTAGCTCAGAACTCCTATAAGGTCAACAAGCAGTGGCTGCGTTATGCAGGCCATACCGCAAGTGACGAGGTATTTGAGAAGCTGACCGGTATTAAAGGTGCGTTCCGTACCCGTATCGCCTACGTTGTTCAGACTAACGGCGGTCAGTTCCCATACGAGCTGCGCGTCTCTGACTACGACGGCTACAACCAGTTCGTTGTTCACCGTTCACCGCAGCCGCTGATGTCACCGGCATGGTCTCCGGACGGCAGCAAGCTGGCCTACGTTACCTTTGAGAGCGGTCGTTCTGCGCTGGTGATCCAGACGCTGGCTAACCGTGCTGTACGTCAAGTGGCTTCGTTCCCGCGTCACAATGGCGCACCGGCATTCTCTCCGGACGGCACTAAACTGGCGTTCGCGCTGTCTAAAACCGGTAGCCTGAACCTCTACGTGATGGATATCGGCTCTGGCCAGATCCGTCAGGTCACCGACGGACGTAGCAACAACACCGAGCCGACCTGGTTCCCGGACAGCCAGAACCTGGCCTTTACCTCTGATCAGGCAGGTCGTCCGCAGGTGTATAAAGTGAATGTAAACGGCGGTGCTCCGCAGCGTATCTCCTGGGAAGGTTCTCAGAACCAGGATGCTGACGTCAGCAGCGACGGCAAGTTTATGGTAATGGTAAGCTCCAACGGTGGGCAGCAGCACATTGCCAAACAAGATCTGGCAGCGGGTGGCGTACAAGTCTTGTCGTCAACGTTCCTGGATGAAACGCCAAGTCTGGCACCTAACGGCACTATGGTAATCTACAGCTCTTCTCAGGGGATGGGATCCGTGCTGAATCTGGTTTCTACAGATGGGCGTTTCAAAGCGCGTCTTCCGGCGACTGATGGACAGGTCAAATTCCCTGCCTGGTCTCCGTATCTGTAATAATAATTAAGTGATTACTAAAGGAATCAAAGAAATGCAACTGAACAAAGTGCTGAAAGGGCTGATGCTGGCTCTGCCTGTTATGGCAATCGCAGCGTGTTCTTCTAACAAGAACGCAAGCAATGACCAGAGCGGCGAAGGCATGCTGGGTGCCGGCACTGGTATGGACGCAAACGGCAGCGGCAACGCCTCTTCCGAAGAGCAGGCACGCCTGCAGATGCAGCAGCTGCAGCAGAACAACATCGTTTAC
>JBCNNW010000058.1:0-25569 GCA_039594205.1 Pseudescherichia sp.
GAGAAGAACCCCGAGGCGCAGGTGGTGTTTGTTGATGAGTCGCCGATGGCGGTGGCCTCCAGCCGCCTGAACGTCGAGACCAACATGCCCGACGCGCAGGATCGCTGCGAGTTTATGATCAACAACGCGCTCTCCGGCGTAGAGCCATACCGCTTCAACGCGGTGTTCTGCAACCCGCCGTTCCACCAGAAGCACGCCCTGACGGATCATATTGCCTGGGAGATGTTCCACCACGCCCGCCGCTGCCTGAAAACCAACGGTGAGCTGTATATCGTGGCTAACCGTCACCTGGACTACTTCCATAAGCTGAAGAAGATCTTCGGCAACTGCACCACCGTCGCCACCAACAGCAAGTTTGTGGTGCTGAAGGCGGTGAAGCTGGCGCGCAGGCGTTAATTCCCATTCCGTTGGAGTAGTCGTGATTTTGTAGGCCCGGTAAGCGCAGCGCCACCGGGCATATGTTAAATCGCTAACGCTAGCTTTGTTCCCTGGGCAATGGCGCGGCGGGCATCCAGCTCCATCGCCACGTCGCAGCCGCCAATCAGATGTACCGTTTTTCCTGCCGCCCGCAGCGGATCGGCCAGATCCCGGCGCGGCTCCTGGCCTGCGCAGAGCACCACATGATCCACCGCCAGCAGCTGCGGTTCGCCGTCGATCAGCACGTGCAGCCCCTCGTCGTCGATCTTCTGGTAGCTCACCGCCGGGATCATCTTCACCCCTCGCGACAGCAGGGTGGCGCGGTGGATCCAGCCGGTGGTTTTCCCCAGCCCCTCGCCGGGTTTGCCTGGCTTACGCTGGAGCATCACAATCTGCCTCGGGCTTTTCGGCTGTAACGCTCCTTCTGGACGCAGGCCGCCCACCTGCTGCAGGCTGGTATCGATTCCCCACTCCACGCAAAACTCGGCAATGTTCTGGCTGGATGGCTCTCCCGGCTGGCTCAGGTACATGGCGGTATCAAAGCCAATGCCGCCGCAGCCGATAATGGCCACCTTCGCACCCACCGGCACCTTATCGCGCAGTACCGCCAGGTAGGTCAGCACCTTAGGATGATCGATCCCGTCGATCGGTGGGATCCGCGGCTCAATGCCGCAGGCGAGGATCGTCTCGTCAAAGTCGATAAGATCCTCTGCGGTGACCAGCCGGTTGAGCTGCAAACGGATGCCGGTAATATCGATCATTCGCCGATAGTAGCGCAGGGTTTCGTAGAACTCCTCTTTGCCTGGGATCTGTTTGGCGATATTAAACTGGCCGCCGATCTCTGCCCCGGCATCGAACAGCGTCACCTGATGACCGCGCTGGGCGGCGTTCACCGCAAAGGCCAGCCCCGCCGGGCCTGCACCAACCACCGCCAGATTTTTCGTGGTTAACGCCGGAACGATCGGCATGATCGTCTCGTGGCAGGCGCGGGGGTTAACCAGGCAGGAGGTCACTTTGCCAGCGAAAATCCGATCGAGGCAGGCCTGGTTGCAGCCGATACAGGTGTTGATCTCCGCCTCACGGCCGCTCTGCGCCTTCGACAGGATCTCGGCATCAGCCAGGAAGGGCCGGGCCATCGACACCATATCGGCATCGCCGCGCGTTAGTACCTCGTCGGCAACGCCGGGATCGTTAATCCGGTTGGTAGTAATCAGCGGCACCGAGACGTGCCCCTTTAGCTTGCGCGTCACCCAGCTAAAAGCGGCGCGCGGCACCGGCGTCGCAATGGTGGGGATGCGCGCCTCGTGCCAGCCAATCCCGGTGTTAATGATGGTTGCACCTGCAGCCTCTACGGCTTTTGCCAGCTGCACTGTCTCCTCGAACGTGCCGCCATCCTCAACCAGATCGAGCATCGACAGGCGGTAGATAATAATAAAATCACTGCCCACGCGCTGACGAACGGCACGCACCACTTCGGTAGCAAAACGCATCCGACGGGTGTAATCGCCTCCCCACTCATCCTCGCGCTGGTTGGTACGGGCCGCGAGAAACTCGTTAATCAGATACCCCTCAGAGCCCATAATCTCCACCCCGTCGTAGCCCGCCTCGCGGGCGAGCAGGGCGCAGCGGGCAAAATCCTCGATCAGGGCGAGGATCTCATCGTGGGTCAGAGCATGAGGGGTAAAGCGGTTAATGGGGGCTCGAATAGCCGAGGGGGCCACCAGCTGCGGCTGATAGCTATAGCGCCCGGTATGCAGGATCTGCAGGGCGATTTTACCGCCCTCCTGGTGTACCGCCTCGGTGACTAACTGATGATGCGGGAGCTGACTGGCATCGCACAGCGCCGCGCCACCCGCCATCGTCACGCCAGAGAGCGCCGGAGCCACGCCGCCGGTGACAATCAGCGCTACGCCGTGACGGGCGCGCTCGGCGTAAAAAGCGGCAAGGCGCTCAGGACCGTCGGGCCGCTCTTCGAGGCCGGTATGCATCGAACCCATCAGCACGCGGTTTTTTAGGGTGGTAAAGCCCAGATCGAGAGGGGCAAATAGCGACGAATAGCGCATTGTCTCTTCCAGTATAAAATTATTGTTATGTGGTCGGATGAGTTCTAATTTAGCCGTCGCAAGATAAAAGGGAAAAGGCGCGTGAAGCAGTTGTGATGGGATTCAAAGAATGGCGCGAAGGACATTCATAAGGCTATCTTAGCGATGCGCACGAAATGTACTAAATGCAATCGATAAAACCATAAAATATAAGTGGTTAATTTTGACTGAGGATTTACGCGTGACGTTTGGCTCTATTGAGGTAATCAGCAATGGCAACTCTTGCCCGTAGGGTGGCGAAAACAGCGCTCTTTACCCTTCTTTTTTGCCTGTGTGCAAAAGTAATTGATGCATCGGCATTTATCAGCGAAGAGACAACATCGAATTTTTCACAGTGGATGTACGGCTATGCAAGCCAGGACAATTTTGACGATCTCTGGTTTTACGTGAACGTCGGTGGTTCACTGCTGGTCGCGATAGTGCTCTATAACATCATTATTCAGAGCCTACGTTTTTTCACTAAATAGTGGCGTTGGCCCCCATCTGAAAACGGGGGCCAACGTAGTCAGGCTTTTTCAGTGGAGACGCTCAGGGCCGCCAGCGCCAGTCCGGCCGCTTTCAGCACCTGTTCGCACTGCTCAACCGTCAGGGTTAACGGCGGTTCGATACGAATGGTTTTGGCATTGTTCAGCGTGCCCGCCACCAGCACGCGCTGGCGGAACATCTCGCTGGCAAAGTTATATCCGCTCTCGTTATCGACAAACTCAATCGCCATCAGCATCCCTTTCCCGCGCACGTCGTGCACCAGCGCCGGGTACTGACGCGCCAGCAGGCGGAAGCCGTCCAGCAGCATGTCACCTTTCTGCTCGGCCTGCGCCGGGAGGTTCTGCTCCAGCAGCACGTTGATGGTCGCCAGCGCTGCCGCACAGGCCAACGGGTTACCGCCAAAGGTGGTGGTGTGCAGGAAGGGGTTGTCGAACAGCACCGAGAACACCTCTTCGGTAGCAATCGTCGCGCCGATAGGCATTACGCCGCCGCCGAGGGCCTTGGCAAGGCAGAGAATATCCGGCTGCACGTTCTCATGCTCGCAGGCGAACATCCTGCCGGTTCGACCCATGCCGGTCTGCACTTCATCAAAGATCAGCAGCGCGCCAAACTCATCGCACAGCTTACGCACCGCAGGCAGGTATCCTACCGGTGGCAGGATCACGCCACCTTCGCCCTGAATCGGCTCCAGGATCACCGCCGCCACGTCATCGCCGGTTTTATGGCACTCAGCGAGCAGCGTGCGCATGGCCTCGATATCGCCAAAGGGAACATGGCGGAAGCCCGGTAGCAGCGGCATAAAGGGTTTACGGAAGGCGGATTTTGCCGTCGCAGACAGCGCCCCGAGAGACTTGCCGTGGAATGCGCCGCTGGTGGCGACAAAGGTAAACTTACCGCGCGGCGACTGATACGCCTTCGCCAGCTTGAGGGCCGCCTCAACCGACTCGGTGCCGCTGTTGCTAAAGAAGCTGTACTTGAGTTTGCCCGGTGCGAGGGCAGCGAGAGTTTTTGCCAGCATGGCCCGGAGCGGATCGAGCAGCTCCTGGCTGTGAAGCGGTTGTTTCGCGAGCTGATTCTGTACGGCGGAAACCACAACTGGATTACGGTGCCCCACGTTAAAAATGCCAAATCCACCCAGGCAATCTAAAAACTCCTGTCCCTGGGTGTCGACAAGCGTATTGAGACTTCCTGCTTGCCACTCTACGGCCCCGTAATCCCCGCCAGCAGTAACAGACTTGCGGTACTCTAAAAATCCAGGATTAACATGCTCTTTAAAGTAATCAATCACCTCTCGGTTAAGTTCTTTCATCTCCTCATGATCAAGCGTTCGCTTCTCAATGAGATTCAGGGCGTGTGCGCTACAGGCGAGGGCCGATGCGCTGGAAGGTAACCTGTTCAAAATGAGCTCCCGGGGATGGCGTATCACGCGATACTGCATAAATTATTGCAGGGATTACGCCACTTCGGCATAGGTAGCAAAAATCGGGATAAACGCCAGGTAAAAACAGAGTTGCACAAAATTTAATCATGCCAGAGATGTCGCCCGCGGGCAGGCACTAGGGCTTTATTAAAGGATTTTGCGGACTTAGGACAGCGACTGCACCGGCGTGGTGCAAGACATGATACGTAAAGGGGCATGGCGAATACGCCTTTTTAGGTAGTTTCGGTGTGAAAGTATTTTAAATCAATATATTAGAAAAACGCATAAAACGTGCGGTTTAGTAATTTTTTGCGATCGCGATCGGTTTTAACAACTAAAGATAAATTTTTTACCGCCGAAAAATGATTAGTCTAAAAAATTAACATATAACACCTGCAAGGAATGCCCGCCATGTCCTCTCAACGCTATGTCACCCAGAACGATTACACCCTGGACGATGACACCACCCTGATGTCCACCACCGATCTGCAAAGCTACATGACCCATGCTAATGACACCTTTGTACAGGTGAGCGGCTATACGCTTAACGAGCTGCTGGGTCAGCCGCATAACCTGGTACGCCACCCGGACATGCCGAAAGCGGCCTTTGCCGATATGTGGTATACGCTCCAGCAGGGTGAGCCGTGGAGCGGCATTGTAAAAAATCGCCGTAAGAATGGCGATCACTACTGGGTGCGGGCAAATGCGGTGCCGATGGTGCGTAACGGCCAGACCACGGGCTATATGTCGATCCGTAATCGGGCAACGCCAGAAGAGATTGCCGCTGTCGAACCGCTCTACAAGGCGCTGAATGAGGGGCGGGCTAACAGACGCATCCATAAAGGTCTGGTGGTGCGTAAGAGCTGGCTCGGCAAGCTACCGGCCATGCCGCTGCGCTGGCGGGTACGCGGCGTGATGGCGGTGCTGTTTGCGCTGCTGGCGGCCTCGCTCACGTTAAGCCATGCTGGCTGGAGCGCGCTGGTGGCCAGTGCAGTGGTGATGCTGCTGGGGACGTTGCTGTTCGAGCAGCAGATCGTCCGTCCGGTAGAGAACGTGGCGCGCCAGGCACTGAAGGTCGCCACCGGCGAGCGTAACAGCGTGGAGCATCTCAACCGCAGCGACGAGCTGGGACTTACCCTACGCGCGGTCGGCCAGCTGGGCCTGATGTGCCGCTGGTTAATTCATGATATTTCTGGTCAGGTAGCCAGCGTGCGTAACGGCAGTGAACGCCTGGCCCAGGGTAATGAAGATCTTAACGATCGCACCCGTCAGACGGTCACCAACGTTCAGCAGACCGTGGCCACCATGAACCAGATGGCGGTGTCGGTGCAGAGCAACTCCGAAACCGCCGCCGAGGTCGATAAGCTGTCGATGGCAGCAAGTACGGCTGCGAGTGAAGGCGGAGAAGCGATGCAGACGGTAGTGAAAACCATGGATGACATTGCTGACAGCACGCAGCGCATCGGCTCTATCACCTCGCTTATTAATGATATCGCTTTCCAGACCAATATCCTGGCGCTCAACGCGGCGGTTGAAGCGGCCCGCGCCGGGGAGCAGGGCAAAGGCTTTGCCGTGGTGGCCGGAGAGGTTCGTCATCTGGCAAACCGCAGCGCCAACGCGGCGAATGATATCCGCAAGCTAATTGATGCCAGCGCCAGCAAGGTCCAGTCCGGCGCGGATCAGGTTCACGCCGCCGGGCGTACCATGGATGATATCGTGGAGCAGGTAAAAAACGTGACCCGTCTGATTGCCCAGATCAGCCACTCAACCTCGGAGCAGGCGACGGGGCTGTCAGAGCTCACCCGGGCGGTGGCTGAGCTGGACGGCATAACGCAGAAAAACGCCGAGCTGGTCGAGGAGAGCGCGCAAATTTCGGCGATGGTTAAGCATCGCGCTAACCGTCTGGAAGATGCCGTTACCGTTCTGCATTAATTAGCACAGCTTATTCATGCCGCCCGATTGATCGCAATCGGGCGGCTTTTTTTTTGCCATTATGTAATCGATTTTTAATATATTTGTTAAATTGTGCTGCTTGCGCTCATATAACGATCGATGCTCTGCCATTAATAGTCTGCGCCTATTTATCAAAGGATATATCGTCTGTAAAAGCGATCAAAGTCATAAAGTTAGCTGCTCCGTTACCGATAACGTGATCGTCTTAAAGATAATCATTTTGATGGAGTATATATGTTCTTACATGACGTAAAGATTGGGACAAAGTTATTTCTGGCATTCGGATTCTTTATTGTATTAATGGTAGCCAGCTCCTGCCTTTCACTATTTAGCCTGAACCGCGCAAATAACGGCATGCAGACTATTGTGAACAGTGATTATCCCACCACGGTTAAAGCGAACCAGCTTATCGACAAGTTTCAAACCTTTGTCAGCACTCAGCAGCTGATGCTGCTGGATAGCGAAGGGAAGTGGAACGACAGCATGCAGCAGCAGCTGACTGGTATCAGCGGCGAAATTACGGTGCTGCTGGACACCCTGACCAAACAGCTTGATGACCCTCAGGCGCAGAAGATCCTCACTGAACTGCGTGGGGTACGCCAGCAGTATCTCGACTCCCGCTTCCGCATTTTAGAGGCGGTGAAGGTTGGTAACCGGGAAGCCGCTGTTCAGGAGATGATGAACACCACCGTACCTATCCAGAACGCCTATAAGCAGAAGGTGCTGGAGCTGATCGCGATTCAGGACGCGCGAATGCGCGAAGCGGGTAAGCAGGTCGACAGCGACTTCAATACCAACCGCCTGATGCTGATCCTGCTGGCGGTGGTCAGCATCGCTATCGCCGTGCTGCTGGGGACCATCATTGTGCGTGCTATTACACGCCCGCTGGGACAGGCAGTGGATCTGGCGGAGGCGATTGCCGCCGGGGATCTGACCCATTCGATTGAGGTGAAGCATCGCGACGAGACCGGCGTTCTACTTAGCGCGCTGATGGTCATGAAGACCCGCCTGCTGGAGATTGTGCAGGAGGTGCAGTTTGGCTCAGAGAATATCTCCAGCGCCGCTTCGCAGATCGTGGCCGGTAATCAGGACCTGGCGGCCCGTACCGAAGAGCAGGCCAGCTCCGTGGAGCAGACCGCAGCCTCGATGGAGCAGATCACTGCCACGGTGAAAAATACCGCCAGCCACACCACGGAAGCGACCCAGCTCTCCGCTGAGGCGGCGACGGTGGTGAAAAATAACGGCGCAATGATGAAGCAGGTGACGGAGAAGATGCGCGTCATCAACGATACCTCCAGCCGCATGTCCGACATCATCAACCTGATCGACGCCATCGCTTTCCAGACCAATATTCTGGCGCTCAACGCGGCGGTTGAAGCCGCACGCGCGGGCGAACATGGACGCGGCTTTGCGGTGGTGGCCGGGGAAGTTCGCCAGCTGGCGCAGAAAAGCGCCTCGTCGGCGAACGATATCCGCCAGCTAATCGAAAACTCCACGACCCAGGCGCGGGAAGGGATGGCGCTGGTGGAGAAAGCGGGTGGGCTGATCAACGGTATGGTGAGCAACGTTGAGGAGATGGATACCATTCTGCGGCAGATCGGCCACGCCAGCCATGAGCAGACGGAAGGGATCTCGCAAATTAACAGCGCCATTGGCCTGATTGACGCCACCACCCAGCAAAACTCCAGTCTTGTAGAAGAGTCCGTGGCGGCAGCGGCGTCGTTGAACGACCAGGCGCAGCATCTGAAAACCCTGATCAAGGTATTCCGCGTTAGCCAGACAGAGGCGACCGCTTAATCCATCTGGGAGATCTCCAGCGCCGCCCGGTCGATCACGCCAATGATCTGCTTGAGCTGGGCGGCGCTAATCTCCTCATGGTTCACCTTCAGATCCAATACCGCTTTGAAGTTATCCAGGGCACGTTTCATCTGTGGGTTTTTGCGCAGCTGATGCCCGACGCCGCGCGCTTTGATCCGCGCCTGAATATGTACGAGATGCTCCTGGTTCTCCTCCAGCCACTGCTGGCCTGCCTCGGTAATGGCAATCTTCTTACGTCCGCTCTCCTCTTCGCTCATCTCAATAAACGCCTGCTCCTGCAGGAAGTCGAGGGTCGGGTAGATCACGCCGGGACTGGGGGTATAGTGGCCCTGGGTCAGGTTTTCGATCTCTTTGATCAGCTCATAGCCGTGGCTGGCATTGCGGGTCAGGATATCTAACACCACCAGCCGCAGCTCGCCGTGACCGAAGAAGCGCTGACGGCGTCCGCCGCCGTGACCGTGATGATGATGGGGACGATCTTCAGCATGGTGCATGATTATACCCTCTTTTTTGATATATCTAAATTATGTCTAAAGTAAGTCTATACGCTGAAATCACTGCTTGTCTAACGCTATCAAAAAAATTCTTGCAATCCGTCTAATTAGCAATCATTATCATTTAAAATTTATTTAGATATATCGTATTCAACCTGGAATGGCTAACATGACGAAACAAGATCGACGTTATCCGCAGCGCGTGCGTAATGAGTTACGTTTCCGTGAGCTGACGGTGCTGCGCGTGGAGCGCATCGGAGCAGGGTTCCAGCGTATCGTGCTGGGAGGAGAGGCGCTGGCGGGTTTTAGCAGCCGCGGCTTCGACGATCACACCAAGGTATTCTTCCCTGAACCGGGCCAGCCGTTTGTGCCGCCAACGGTAACGGAAGAGGGCATTCTCTGGGGTGACGGCGTGCGTCCCGCCTCACGTGACTACACCCCACTCTATGACGAAGCCCGTCACGAACTGAGCCTCGACTTTTTCATTCACGACGACGGCGTTGCCAGCCGTTGGGCCGAGAGTGCTCAGCCAGGGGATACGCTGACCATTGGCGGGCCGCGCGGTTCGCTGGTAGTGCCGGAAGATTATGCCTGGCAGCTCTACGCCTGCGATGAGAGCGGCATGCCCGCCCTGCGCCGCCGTCTGGAAGCGCTGCGCCAGCTGGCGGAACGCCCGCAGGTGACGGCCATCGTTACTATCGGCGACGAGCGCTATAAGGATTATCTCGCCCATCTGGATGAGTTTGCTATCGAGTGGATTGTGGGCCATAGCGAAGAGGCGCTGGACCAGCGTCTGGCACAGGTTAGCGTCCCGCAGGAGGACTACTATATCTGGCTGACCGGGGAAGGGAAGGTTGTGAAAAACGTCAGCCGCCGGTTTGAGACCGACGCTATCGATCCGCAGCTGGTGCGCGCTGCCGCCTACTGGCACGCTAAGTAACGGCGTCAGGCCACCGCGTCGTACTGCGCCTCGCTGACCTGTTGCTCCAGCGAGGTGCACACCTCCGCCAGGGCTTTCTCCTGCTGCACGAAGTAACCTTCCTGATCCTTTAAAGAAGAGACCAGCTGCCAGGCGCTCTCACCCTCCAGCTTGCTAAGCTCCGCCAGCAGCCCGGTAATATGGTCCTTCACCTCCGCGATCCGCGCCCGCAGACGGGTAAGATCGTTAAGTCTGTCGCTGGCCATCAGCGGTCCCAGCCCCTTTTGCAGGCGGGCGAAAAGCGAGCGGACGGCGGCAACGTCGCCGCGCTGCCGGGCCTGGTTAAGCTGAACCATCATGGCGTTGGCCTCATCTTTGAGATCGTCGTCCACCAGATCCGGATGGCACAGCTTGCTGGCCTGCCGCCACAGCTTTTTCAGCTCCTGCCGCTCGTCCTGGGAGAGCTTCTGCTCAAAGCTAAAGCGGGCCTGGGCATCGTGCTGCTGCTCCTGGTACTCTTCATACTCCTGACGTGCCTCGTCCCGCGCCTGGCGGGCCGGCTCCTCCTCGCGGATGAGTCCTTTCTCCAGCTCCTGGGCTTCGGCCAGCAGGGAGGCGATCAGGGCATTTTGCTGCTGGACGCGGCGGCGGGTCTCTGCCGCCTGCGACGAGCTGGCGGGCAGGCTGCGCCAGCGCTGGGTCAGCGCAGCCAGCTCCTCAACGGCCTGGGCCATATACTGCTGGCAGCGCAGGTAGTCCGCCTCCCGACGCCGGGCCTCGGCTTGCTGCCTGCGCAGGGTAGCCTCCGCCAGCGCCTGACGAAGACGCAGGATCTGCGCCATCAGCGGCCCAAGGCGCTTCATATAGCTGTCGTTAAAGTCGTCGAGGATCTGAATGCGGGCGTTGCGTTTATCGATCAGCTCTCGCATCTGCTCTTCCAGCGCCTTCAGCTCCAGCTTGCTGGCTGCCACCTGCGGATCGTGCCACTGGGTCACTGCCCGCTGGCTCTGTAGCCAGGCGGCGATAGCCTGTAACGCCGCGGAGTAGTTCTTCTGCTCCAGCGCCGCAACGATAAACGCCAGCTCAGGATCCTGAGCATTGCTTTGCAGCCAGCCAAGCTGACTATGGATGATGATCTCATCCTCCAGCTCAATGGCATTCTTTATGATCTCAAGCCGTTTGATAGGTTTGTTCATGGCGTTTCGCTGTGCGCCTGGAGAGTTAACTCAAGCGTAGTTGTTATTAAGGGAACAGGAAATAGTACCGTTTCGCTAGAGATTATCATTCGCCGCGGCAAAAATAGCATCAAAAATCGGGACGGCTTTTTCCAGCGTCTCCAGCGCGCTGCGCAGCGGGGCAAAGAGTTCATGATCGGGTGGGAATTCACCGTTCTCCCGCCAGCAGTCGGCCATTAACGCGAGATCCAGCGTGACCGGCAGGAAGAATGCGCCTTTACCGAGAACCTGAAACATCAGCTTGCTTAATGCGATGCGGGAAGCCTGGTCAATATTGCTGGCTATCGCCTTGAGTCTTCTGTCCGGGCCAAAAATCGCTTTCGAAGGGTGGAAGCGAAAACCAAACTGCGCCTGCTCTGTGCCGCAGCCGGTCAGCAGCGCCAGCTGAAAGTCTGGCCCTTCGCTGCTGGTAGAGAAGCTCTCATAAAAATATCTATATTCTTCATCAACCTTCCACGCTTTCGGCGCGAACCAGAAAGCACCGGACTCGGCAATATCTGTCTCTCCCTCCCAGCCGCGCTCTTTAATAAACGCTGCGGCGCAGAGATCGACCCCTTTCCAGATGGCCGGGTCGATCTGCTGCTCGAATACCACTACGGCTTCGTTGAACATTTTAAACTGGGAGAGCAGGAGAGTACCTGCCTGACGCTCTTCACTATTGAGGGGTGACATAATGGTTCCTGTTAAAAACGACGCATACGGTCAAGAAAAAGAAACGCGGCGTGGGCCGCCATCTGCCGTGCCGGGGAAGCATCCGGTGCGGTAAAGATCTGTTGCCGGGTAGGCTCCAGCGCCTGGGCCATGACGCTAGCCAGCCGCCGCCATGAGAGGCAGGGCACGTCAGCTTCTTCGCCCGCGCTGAGCGGCACCCGCCCCTGCGGGGTTAAATAGACCACCGCCCAGGGGTGCTCTCCGGCGCGTTTTTTTGCCTCGCCGATGTAGCGACTAATTTGATCCTTCTGCTCGTAAGCATCTATCTTCACTTCGATCAGCATAAAGAAGTTATCGGCATCGATCTCGATATCAACACGGTTGGTTGCATCCCCGGTGGGGTACTTCTCCACGTTTACGCGACAGTAGCGGGTGAAGTTCTCCGGGAAGTCTTCTCTGCCGCACTTCCGCACGGCGCTGAGCAGCGCCTTCAACGGCAGATCGCTAAAGCCGTGGTTGCCGTAAGGATCGAGCAGCCAGGCAAGCACCGCAGAGTTGCGCACCTCGTTACGGCCAAGCTTCGCCACCTCCCACGGATCGAAGGTAAAGGTGCCGTGCCGCAGTGCGGCAAGAGGCTGCTCCATCTCATTGATAAAGGCGCTGAGCTGTTGGGCATCTACGGCAACGATGGGGGGTTCCGTTAGGTGGGTATCCAGCGCCCGACGTGGCCACTCGGCAAAAAAATGCGGAAGCCAGGCGGCGAGGGAGGAGGGGCTTTGTTCCATAAGCAATGATCCTCTGAATTACTTTGCAGCGCACTAAATGGCGGTCATTTTCAGGCCATGCTGCGGTAACGTAAAGCAATTTTGTCAGGAGCAGGGATATCTTTTAATGAACAAAATCATACCATTTTTAATGGGAACGCTACTGCTAAGTAGTAACGCATTAGCAGGGGTATGTATTCCAAAGGATGCCGAGGGCGCAGAGAAGGCTGTCGATCACCTTACCAGCTGGCAGGCAATGCATGACAACTTTACACGTTACCACCAGTGTGATGAGGGCACTATTGCGGAGGGGAATTCTGAGGCAGTAATTCGTCTGTTGGTAGATAAATGGAAAACGTTGCATGAGCTGAATGTGTTAGCAAAACAGAATGCAGCTTTTGAAACCTGGGTACTAAACCATATTGATTCAACATTGGATTCGGGCGATCTGCAAACGACTGTAGACCTTGCTACCTCTCAGTGCCCAGCGTCAGAAAGTACGCTATGTCGAAAAATCGTAAAAGCTGCCCAGGCCGCTATTCATGAATCTGACTCATAAGTGTATTAAGCGTGACTGACTGGCTAGATTATGCCAGCGGTATTCCGAATCCAGGCGCGAAGCGGCAAAAACGCTGGGTGCGGATGAGGTTGTGGTCTCCCGCAACCCGGAAGAGATGCAGGCCCACAACAGGAGCGTTGATTTTATCCTCAACACCGTGGCTACCCCGCATCCGTCGCCGGAAGTCTTTAGCCTGATGATGAAACGCCGCTCGATTGTCGCTTTCTGACGTAGGGGAGGGTGACTGTTCGCTATCTGTTTAAGCCGCGGCGCGGATAGTAAAATCAAAATGGATTGCATCGTAGGGAAACAGCGTGCCGCGAGTGCCTTTTTCCAATAATCCATTATTCAGCAGGGCGGTAACATCCGTATGGACGCCTTTGATATCGCGACCTACCCGAGCAGCAATGTCGCGGATCGTCATTTCACCGAAGCCAGCCATAGAGAGTAAGATCTCCATTCTGTTGGGGGATAACGTCTTATGCATTACCTCCCATGAAGGAAACGAAATCACATCATCACCGGTATTTCGTTCCCCCGCGGCGGCTGCGTTCAGAGCAGACATGACGTCCGCCGAAAAATCTTTCATAGCTTCGATTTTAATCGTTACGGTTTTCATGTTATGCCTTCTCTTTACGGATAGTTTCTACGTCTGAAAGGAAGTCAGCAAACAGCCTGTCGATACTTACAAAGGTCGTACTGAACTCATGAACGCCAATGTGTTTATGATCGCCTTTGCCTCGCTCGTTATCGTAACGCATTACACATGTTCCAGAGACCACATAGGCCATGCTGTACTTAAAACCATGCTTGCTTCCTAAAATGGCTGGGTCGACTTCCCATATAAGTATTTGTATATACGAGTTTTCATCCAGGTAACGTGTAAATTTCTTATACAGTGTTGCTGACATTTAATCGCTCTCCCTGCATGTTGTAAATTATTACAACACGCAGGTCTGTTGTCAATAATTACAACAGACTCTCATCAGCGCATCCTGTTTTACCCCATGCCTGGATGATATTTACCAGCGGGTTCGCTGCATATCGATCACAAACCGGTACTTCACGTCGCCTTTCAACATGCGGGCAAAGGCCTGTTCGATATCCTCACCGGCAATCATCTCAACGTCGGCGGTAATGTTGTGCTTCCCGCAAAAATCCAGCATCTCCTGGGTCTCTTTGATGCTACCGATCGACGAGCCGCTGATGCTTAAACGGCGGAACACCATTGGCGTAACGTCAGGGGCCAAATGTGGACGATCGGGAATGCCCACCAGTACCAGACGACCGTTCGTTTTCAACGTTGCCAGGTAGGGATCGAGATCGTGCGGTGCCGCCACGCAGTTGATGATCAGATCCAGCGAGGTCTGGGCCGCTGCCATCTGCCCGGCATCGCGGGACACCACCACATGATGCGCCCCCAGCCGGCGTGCATCCTCGCCTTTTTGCGGGGAGGTGGTAAACAGGGTCACTTCTGCACCCAGGGCACTCGCCAGCTTAACGGCCATGTGACCCAGACCGCCAAGTCCGACCACGCCAACGCGCATGCCAGCCTGGACGTTGTAGTGACGCAGCGGAGACCAGACCGTCACGCCCGCGCAGAGCATCGGTGCCACGCCCGACAGCGGCAGGTGCTGCGGTACAAACACCACAAAATCCTGATCGACTACAACGTTCTGCGCGTAGCCGCCCCAGGTACTCTCTCCGGTATATTTATCGATGCCGTTATAGGTTGCCGTGAAGCCCGCCTCGCAATACTGCTCCTCCTGCTGCTTGCAGAAGTGGCACTCCCGGCAGGAGTCAACCATCACACCAACGCCGACGATATCACCCACTTTAAACTTATCGACCGCCGCCCCGGTCTCGACGATGCGGCCAACGATCTCATGACCCGGCACCAACGGATAGCGGCTTACTGCCCACTCGTTACGCGCCATATGCAGATCGGAGTGGCAGACGCCACAGTAGAGGATTTCAATCTTCACGTCCTGCTGTTGCAGCGGGCGCAGCACAATCTGGCCGCTGGAGAGTGGTTGTGCCGCGTCCGTCGCGACTAATGCATTAATTTTCATCGTGCCTCGGAAATAGGGTGCTTTTATTCAAGGAAGGCGGCAGACTTTAATTAAGTTGGTTCGATATTGATAGTAGTCACCAAATGGTGACCATAAACCGGAGAGTGAATAGTGCCTGCATGGGTAGACGGTAAGCTAATGTTCTTTGCGGACTCGCCTCCGCGACGCCTGATGGATCTCTTCTCCGTTAAATGGAGCACAATGGTGCTGCATGCGCTCTACCACTGGCCCGGCGAGCGCGCCCGCACCGGAGAGCTACAGCGTAGCCTCGAAGGCATCTCCAAGAAGATGCTGTTTCAAACCCTGAAGGAGCTGGAGCAACGCGGCCTTATCACCCGGCATGTCTATGACGTTATTCCGCCGAAGGTGGATTACTGCCTGACGGCGTTGGGCAGGACCTTTGCCGAGCCGATAGAGCAGATGTACCAGTGGGGGCTGGAGAACCAGGCGGCGCTGGATGAGATGGAGCAGAGGTATAGAGGGGCGGAGAATGAGACTGATTAGACCGTATAGGATTGCGTAACGCTGATTATGAAGCAATGGGTTGGGTAGAGCGGATACTTAACTAATGATACGAAGTATTATCCATTTAATTTCACCATTACAATAACAGACAGTTAGTCTGTATAAACATTTCTCAATGAATGTAATAATGCTTACCAAATTGAAATTAGTTTATTTTCAGGGGGTTAAATAATACTTATCACTATTAATCGTTCTTTTAAAAACAAATAATTACAAGTAATCTGCATTTAGAATAAGCACTTAATGTAAAGAATTCACATGTCTGTCTAATCATAATCAATCCTGTTTTTTAGCAAGATTAGTATAACTTACATAAATCTCATGTTTATTACAGGAAGGTATAATGGCTCTAAATGGTAAATTCATCCTCAATGATGCGGAGTACTCCCCATTAATATTTCCAGGAGTGGGGGATTTTATGGCTTTTTCGGGCGAAGGCGTTTATCGTAACCGAGGAGGATGCGGGAATATAGCTAAGAGCGGCCCGCTTCCACCTGGACGATACTGGATTGTGGCCAGAGGAGAAGGCGGTTTTTTCTCCAAAGAACTAGCTTGGGTAAAAGATATGTATAATAAATACCATAACGGAGCGGTGTTTAAACACTCAGAATGGTTTGCATTGTACCCTGACGGTTGGGGTATTAGTGATTATATGTGGATAGAAGGAGTCAAACGTGAGCATTTTCGTCTGCACCCCGGCACACGATCGGAAGGCTGTATAACAATGAAGCATAACTCAGACTTTGCCATGCTACGTAATGTATTATTAAGAACCCCTTTGATTCGCGTTCCGTGCATGAAAAACTTGATGGCCTTTGGTGCAGTTGAGGTTATAGCAAATGATAATACTTGTCCGTAGCATTGCAAAAATAGGGCTTTTCATCGTGCTTTTTTGCTTAGGTGCCAGGTTGATCGATCCCGCAACATTCATCAGCCTTGACGCTACATCAGCTTTTGCGCAGTGGATTTATGGCAATGTGAATCAGGAGAACTTTGATGATCTATGGGTTCTCTCTTGGGTAGTATTTTCTATTATTTTTGCCATAGTATTATACAAGGTAATCATGCTTCTTATAAATAAATATACCTGTAAACCCTAGAGCATGATCCAAGATACTGGGTTTTGGCAAAGGAGAGTTTAACAAGCACCGAAGCAATGATAATTAATGCGCTAAGTGACGAGCAAACTCTCTGTATGAATGACTGTAAATGTTGTGAAGCGCCGAAGCTATTCCGGCGCAAGTTCATTGATTCTGAAACTTCCAGACCAGAGACGTTTGGTTGCAACCTTGTCCTCTGGTTGCGCAGTAATAACAGTCACGTTGTATTCCTTGTCTCGGCTAAACTGATATTTAACAGGAATACACTGCCCCGCTTGTATAGTATATGAAGGGCTGTCAAAATTATCTTGTTTCCATACTTCCTGCATCTGTCCCTTCGCATCACGGGCTGACAATGACAACGTAAGTAATTTCGCATGACCACTTTTAACAGTGGGGTCATTATTGACTGAAATACAGGGTTGATTGTCTTTAAGTTTTATGTCAGCGACCCTGTAGGCGTTATGTTCCATGCTACAGCCAGTGAGAAACAGTGGGGTGAGCAAAAGAAATTTCATCTTCATTTAAATAAGCTCCTTTTGTCACGTGGAGAGGCAAGAAGATATTGCAACGTATGTTTATACTTCGCTAATAAGTCAGGGCCATGTATGCCGTCAAAACTGTTTATTTCTTTCCATGAGTTATAACCTTCTGTTGCGAGCGTATAGTAATCGGCAACAATGTTAGCCTGCTGCTCCATTCGATAATCAGCGAGATTTTTTTCTCTGGGTAGCGAATAACGATAGTTCACATATTTACTAATCAGTCCCCGGGTTCTCACACTCATGCCCATGTTGTGTTGCCAGATATGCACAAACTCATGCATAAACCAGTTTTTATTTAATGAACTCTCAGAGGAAAAGTCTTCTTTAAAGATAGGTTCAGGCCAGTACATATTACCGTTTGGCGTGACTGCCGTACCATTATCTTGCAGGTTGAAAGGAAAGTAGCTGCCTTTATACACTCTGACATGAGAGTAATTGACGGTATCACCAAAGATAGTGCGTACCATCCTAACCTCGCCTGCAGTGAGCGAACGAAAATCGTCTTTTGCTGTTGCCATTTAAACCTCCTTTTAAATGTCTATGAATACGCTAAGCAATGCCATTTTTTCTACTCTCTATTGTCTGGCCTGTCAACAAACTGGGTTTTGTTGTTGTAACAAGTGTCTGAACGCATAATTCCCTCTATGAACACTTTATCTAATTTCAGTGCACTCGCCCGCGCGCTTTCACGTTCCTACTCTGGCCTCGTGATTTTAGGTGGCAAAGGAAAGGACTCTCCACCATGCATGGGTTTCAGGTCGGATCAGGCTAGCGGAGCATGAAGGCGGGGCGCTGGGCCATACAATTGCACGCCACGTCAGTTTGTCTCCAGCGCAGTTAATCGCCCGCTTTTCTGATCCTCGCTCACCCAAAATCTCCAGCACGTTCAAAATCTCAAGACAGCCGAGTTAGTCACTTCAGAAGTGCTTTCCATAAAAAAATCACAGCTCGCTTTTGCGCTGAAGTATTCTCATGCCCGTACAACACTTGTGTATGCTCATCGATTCTGGTTTCCAATTGGCACCTATGTTGAAAAAGGCAGTACTGTGGTCAAAAAAGCTTATGGGGTTCGCCTGGTAATACGTCCAACGACTTACGGTGGTAAGCTGTATTACATTGTCACTGCATTCCCAACACCTTAAGGAAAGATTATGGATGCCGATATGAGCAAGTCGTGCGAGATGGATAATCTCGTCGTGGCTTATTTTGGACAAGATTGCGACATTTTCGACCCGGATATGGATTTTGATAATCTACTAAATGAGTATCTGGCAACATCTCATCCTTTCAACCTGCGAATGCTGCTGGCTAACATTCAGGAGTTCGAGCAGAAGCCTGACGGGCTGGCGATTTTTTCAGAAAGGTATAAACACGATTTTTGGCCCGACCGCTGGGATATGACCGCCGAACAGTGGATAGGTATAGTAAAAGAAAGGGTGATTAATAACCTGCATACTAACGGTCATTCCTCTGAGTTGTCCCATTTTTAGAGTGCTTTAGCCTCTTAGCAAGCCATGCATGCAACTGGTGCATGATTTAGCATACGTGGATCCCCTGTATGGGTCCTTTCAATTAAAGGGATTTACTATGGCTAGTGAAGAAGGCGTATCAATCACTATTTCTCCTGTTCAGATGGCAGCAATTCTGCACAAGAAACTTTGATTGAGGGTGAGACTTGGAGTTATCGTCTTTGGGGAGGGCTGGGTATCGTCAACGTTACGTTGATCTGCTGGTTCCGCTTGCTTTTGCCAGCGCTGCAGGTGAGGCAAGAGTTGTATCAGTGTACTCAGGTTGGCTCAGGCTAGCGGAGCATGAAGGCGGGGCGCCAGGGCATACAATCGCGTGTCATGTTGGTCAGACTACAGAACAGATGATAGCGCGACTAGCAGCTCCAAGAGCACCTGCTCGCGCTAGTACTTTTCTCAATAAGCAGCATGCTGAGCTATTAATTTCCGAAACGTTGTCAGTTAAGCGTTTTCAGAATGAAAATGCGTTAAAATATATGCATCCGGGAGCCAGACTCCGGCTTGATCATCGCTTTTATTTTTCGACCGGAAAATATATTGATAAAGGAAGTACTAATATTAAAAAGGCGTATGGTTTACGATTAATTATAGAATCCAAGCAGTTTGGTGATAAAGTTTATTATGTTGTTACAGCGTTTCCAGTACCCTAAGGAAGATTGATGGATACAAATATCGAAAAAACCTGTGAGTTAGATAATTTAGTTACTATTTATTTTGGTCAGGATTGTGATATTTTTGATGAAAATTGTGACTTCGATAATCTTCTTAATGAATATCTTAGTACATCATCAGCTTTCTCTCTAAGAATGCTATTGGCAAATTTAATCGAATTGAATGCCCAAGATGATAGGTGTGAAGTGCTACTGGCTCGCTATAATGGTGAATTTGCACCAGAACGCTGGGATATGTCTGCTCAGGATTGGCTTGATATTGTCAACAGTCGTCTTATCAAGTACATGCATGAGAAAGGCTATTCTACCGAGCTATCACAATTTTGAGAGAAAATTCTCATTTGGCTCAGTTTAGGTTATAACAAATGATAAGCCTTGTCCGTAGCATTGCAAAAATAGGGCTTTTCATCGTGCTTTTTTGCTTAGGTGCCAGGTTGATCGATCCCGCAACGTTTATCAGCCTTGACGCTACATCAGCTTTTGCGCAGTGGATTTATGGCAATGTGAATCAGGAGAGCACTGATCATCTCTAGGTAAGACTATTTTGGTATGGGATTTAAATTGATGATATACAGCTTATTTGAAGCTAATAATAGCTATAAGGATAGATTAGCAAGATATTAATACCATCTGTTATACTTCAAGTAGAAAAACGAAACGATAATAATCCATGAAAGGCTAAGCATTCCAAAATGGTCAGGTATATAGCGTGCAAATAAGTATGCTCCCGCCACGATAAGTGCGATAGGAACTAAGTAAAAATACGATTGTAATAACCATAAAATGGTTTTTTTTACCATGTTAGTACCTCAATATACGAATTCTTTCAAAGTGCACCTATGCTAAGGCAAAGACCAATTTAACATCTGAGTATTATCTACCGCAACCGTTTTTACTGTAAGCTTAGGGGCATTGCTACCCTGTAGCGTATAATTATATTGATGGAGCGATCCAGCCTGGGCTGGGTAGATCAACTGCAAATTATCAACTTTATAACGACCTGCATAGGCATAAAGCTGATACATGTCGCTACTGGAAATGCCTAGTTTTCGATCTGCTTCATTCAGTAGTTTCCACTTTGCATCTGCTATCATTTGCGGGACACCATAGTCATCAATAAATGTAATATCGGGCCGCAATTGAAACTGCTGGGACTCATCGTCGCGCATTGCCAGATATTTTCGTGGTCCCTGTGTGCGAAGCTGCCAGCCTTGCTGGTGGGCCCAAGGCTTCAGCTTTTCTGCTACCCACGTTTCAAACAGGCGATTCATATCAAATAACAGTGAGAACAGCGGGGTGCTTCCCGCTAATACATCCGGTTTAATTGCGGCGATAAATAATTTACATTGTTCAAGGACAGGCTGAAACCGTTGGGTAATGCGATCGCTTTTTAGGAAGCTGAATGACTGCAAGGTGATAGGTGCATCGCTAATACCGTCAAAATGCATTAGCAGTGCGGTTAACTGCTTTTTAGTTTTGCTCGAGCGTGTCCAGGGAAGTAAAAGGCGTAGGGTAAATCGAAGTATCTGATTCAGCAGCATATCCTCACTGAACTCATCGAAGCGGCAGAAAAGCCGCTCTTTGTGTACCAGGTTGTGCCGTACATGTTGTGGGATGATCAGACGGCCGCGCATTACCGACAGGTTTTCTTCCTGCTCTATGTAATTACGTAACTTGCCCTGGAGGATCTGCGCATGCAGATCATGGCAAAAGTGCTGGATGAAAATGTCCAGTAAGCTGTGTTGCTGAGTATTGATACCTGCCTGTGCGCCTTTATGGGTACGCATAAATCGGGCAGCGTATAGCATTTGCACTAATGCTGTGCGGCACGATTCAGGCTGCTCCTCTTTACCATGTATTTTAGGGAGGATTTCGAGGGTTAAATCATCCAGCTGAATTACGCCACAGAATTGTGCAAAGCGAACCGAATGATGCCCCCAGCTAAAGGTGCCGGATGGAAGATTCGGTGCCAGCTTTTCCAGCAAATGGGCATGATGACTGCTCAGAGCCTGCTGAGCAGGGGTTCTTTCTGCAATAACCGGTAGCGAAGTATGTTCAATAACCGACAAAATTTCCGCCACGGTTTAATCCTCGTAGATTTTACGAATCGAGTCGGACGTAATTTCCTGGGCAGCTGAAACCCGGTATTCAATCACCTCTTCAAAGTCATCATGGGTAAAGCCGAAAACATCTTTACTGGTGAACCTGACATGTCCAATCAATGGAGCTTCAACCAGCTTGCCGGTGGCGTCGATATCGCGGAATACCAGTTGGATTTTGTGCCAGTCCTCATAGAAGTACTCCTGCAGTAGCGGGATAAACTGATTCAGGAAAACCGTTTTTAGCTGTGTAAGGTCAGTAACCGGGCAAAGATAAGCATGGCCGAGCATAAGATCGCGGCTGAGAAGAAAACGGATACGGTGGTTCATCGCATCCAATAGTTTGCGCAGGTTGATCTGCTTGCCATCTTCATCAAGGATATTACCCGCACCGTCAGAACCCGCGATTTTGCTGCTGTTAGGCATAAGCTCTTTAAAGCGAAAGCGGCGGCGTAAAGCGGTATCCAGCAGTGCGATTGAACGGTCGGCGGTATTCATCGTGCCGTAAATATCTAAATTTGCAGGGACACCAAATGGCTCGCGAGAATAGGGTAGTGTAATACGCATACCATTGTCGCCGCTGGTACGTTTGTCAGTTTCAATCAACGTGATCAGTTCGCCAAAAATCTTCGCCACGTTGCCGCGGTTGATTTCATCGATAAAGATCGCGTAGCGATGCTCTGGATCGGCTTCGGCGCGCTGACAAATACGACGGAATACGCCATCCTGCGGTGAGTAGCTTAATTCACCGCTCTCTTTGTCCAACTCAGGGCGGATACCCTCTACAAAGTCTTCATAGCTGTATGCCTGATGGAAGGTGACAAATTCGTAGCGATTAACGGTTTCAGATGCCGCGGGTGACTGTTTGAGCTGCTTAGCAAGCTCAATAAGATCGGCACACTCTTCTTCGCATTCAGGTAGCACATACCATAATCCTCTTTCCTTTTTATCAAATAGAAAAGGGGGAATGCGTTTGGAATAATTAACCGTAGTTGACTTCTCCGTAGTATGGGATTGTAAAGAGGCCCAAATAGTACTTTTGAGATTGGCAGTACGCCCCATGATCTTTGCTTTTGCACGAATAAACTCGTGCTCTTTGATAGGGGTCACTTCGGACTCGCCTAGATCCCAAAGAGCCATAAATACAACATCACACCATGATTTTCCTGCTATAAGCTCTGTTATCCATTGCTCACGTGTCAGAGTCTGGGCTTCGCTGACATACTTCGCTTTGAGCTGGTTTAACTCATAGGTTTTACCCGTTCCCGGTGGACCGAATAAAATCAAGTTCAAAGGCTCGATAGCTTTTGGCTGCGTCAATATTTCATCAATGGGCGCGATGGCTATGGGCTTCTCAGCAGGTTCTTCGCTCTTTTGCCAGATTTCCGCTAGCGGTGGCACGTAGAAGTCGAGCTGCTTATTGTTCTGTTTGTCTTCCTGCTCCCGACGGATTTCCAGCAGCGCTCTGTCTATTGCCACAGTGGATAGATCTTCCTTATGCTGCGGCTTGAAGGCGCGGATGATGATGCGGCGATCGTTGCTGCTAAAGATGCGTTCAAAATCATCCGGAAACAGCATAAACATCAACATATGACGGAACTGACGACTGGCATTTTCAGGGATTACGTTTAGCCACTCTGCAAAGGCGAAGCCATCGCTCAGACGTGCCGCCCGTTCAGCTGATGGTTGCACTAATAGCGCTTTTAGGACATTCGTAAGATAAGCAAATTCGCGCGCACGGAAGGTATTAAATCCTGTTCCAGCGCTGCCTACGCCTGAAAGCACATTATCTTGAAGCATTTTGTTATCTGTATTGAGCTGTTCATTAGACAGCTCCCAGATGTTTGTTATCTGCTCACGTTTGGTTCTGGCGGTGATATTGCTGGGGCAAAGAAATAGTAGCCAAAGCATTTCAGCGGCGAGCTGTTTGGCTTCGGGCGAGACGCTCGCGAGCTGTTCTTTAAGGCGCGACATAAAGTTGCCTTCCAGCTCTAACTGGCTTTGAACTACATCACGCTCAATCTCTGCCAGGTACTGGCTGTTCCACAGATTTTTGTTGCTAAAAAGCGAGAGGCCGTCCATCAGGCAACGTTGCCGCCATTCACTGGCAGCATTTAAGATCTGCTCTGCTTGTTCCTTACCGGTATAGCGGCTCATCCTTGTTGTCCTCTTTTATAGATTGAGCAAATTATGGAGCCAACGATTTTGCCAGAACCCATTTTGCGTTGTAATCATGAGAAGCAGGCATACATTTAAGATGACTCTAATGGATTTTATAGATTTTATCTATACTTGGGTCTTAGTTGAGCAGCTAAAGCGACCAGGAATAATCATTATAAAAATCAATAAATTAATTGCACTGTGTAATGTGGGGTCATCATTAGGACGATGCAAATTAGTCATCGCTAGATCTTAGCAGTGCCCAAACTGAAACTTTCATAGTCATTTGTTACTTGTGCTCACTTACACACGCTGTATGATTTTGCTCAACTCACTTGCTGCATCTGCCATTTGCTGTTCCGACAAGGTATCGGCTGGATAGGGTGGATGATATGTTCAATGTTTTCCGGAACTTATATGTCTAACAACAATTTCTCTCAAACCGCAGCATTTATCTGGGCAGTTGCCGATCTGCTTCGTGGTGATTTTAAGCAATCCCAGTATGGGCGCGTGATCCTCCCCTTTACGCTGTTACGCCGTCTTGAATGCGTGTTGGCCGATACCAAAGATGCCGTGGTGGCAAAAGCTGAAGAGCTGAAAAGCAGTCCGTATTCTGAAGAAGCCAAAGAAAAATTCCTGCTACGTGCGAGTGGTCTGACGTTCTTCAATGCCTCCGCGATGGACCTTGGCAAGATGGGGCAGAACGACATTAAAGCCAACCTTGAGAGCTACGTGCAGTCTTTCTCAAAGGATGCGCGTGAAATCTTTGAACACTTCAAATTCAGCGAGTTTGTTGGCCTGCTGGAAGATGCCAACCTGCTCTATAAAGTGGTGAAGAAGTTTGCTACTACCGATCTGAGTCCTGAAGCCATTTCCAATCATGACATGGGCCTGGTGTTCGAAGAGCTAATTCGTCGTTTTGCGGAAAGCTCCAATGAGACGGCGGGGGAGCACTTCACCCCACGCGATATCGTACGCTTAACCACCTCGTTGGTATTTATGGAAGATGATGACGCGCTGACAAAAGATGGCATTATCCGCACCATTTACGACCCGACGGCCGGTACGGGCGGTTTCCTCTCTTCCGGTATGGAATATGTGCACGAGCTAAACCCCAAAGCGGTGATGCGTGCCTTCGGTCAGGAACTGAACCCGGAATCTTACGCTATCTGTAAAGCCGATATGCTGATTAAAGGTCAGGACGTCAGCCGTATTAAGCTGGGGAACACCCTTTCTAATGACCAACTGCCGCAGGATCAATTCGACTACATGCTCTCTAACCCGCCGTTTGGCGTGGACTGGAAAAAGATTGAGGGTGAGATCAACGACGAGCATTCCCAGAAAGGGTTTAACGGTCGTTTTGGTCCGGGTCTGCCGCGCGTCTCCGACGGCTCGCTGCTATTCCTGATGCATCTCATCAGTAAAATGCGCGACAGCCACAATGTGGATGGCAGCGTGAATAGCGGTGGACGTATCGGCATTATCCTCAACGGCTCGCCGTTGTTTACAGGTGGAGCGGGCAGCGGTGAGAGTGAAATTCGTCGCTACATTCTTGAGGCCGATCTGCTGGAAGGCATTGTCGCGCTGCCGACCGATATGTTCTACAACACAGGCATTGCAACCTACATCTGGATCCTGTCAAACAAGAAAGCGCCTGAGCGTAAAGGCAAAGTACAGTTGATTGATGGCACCAACCTGTGCGGCAAAATGCGGAAATCGCTGGGTTCCAAGCGTAACCTGATGGGCGAAGACGATATCAAGCTGATCACGCAAACCTTCGGTGATTTTGAGGTGGTGGATGCCACAACCCTGGAAGAACTGGGTCTGGAAAAAGCCGCCGAGCAAAAATCCAGCCGTGGCCGTCAGCCTGCCACTGCCAAAACCGAAGCGCCGAAAACCTTCGCCAGCAAAATCTTTAACAGCACTGACTTTGGCTATCGCCGCCTGACCATTGAACGCCCGCTGCGGTTATCCGCTCAGGTGACGGATGAGGCGATTGCGACTCTGCGCTTTGCGCCGAAGCCGTTTAACGCACCAATGGAACGTCTGTATG